>RZYM01000007.1 GCA_009930305.1 Bacteroidia bacterium | reverse complement strand
CCCTAAAAGCGGGTGCAAAGATAGACTATTTTTATTCTAACAACAAAATCTTTTGACTGTTTTTTTTACAAAATAGTGAAGTTTTTTGCAATAGACTGACTATCAAGATTAAATAAGATGGCCATTTTAAGCCATTTCTAATCATTATAGCGCATTTTCAATACAAAACTGCGATTTTTTTTCGTTTGTTAATCTACCAATTGCAATATTCCGCTACAAATGCATAACTTTGCAATGATAAAACCACAAGAATTAAAAATGAATATTACAAACAAAAAATGAAACGATACACATTAATATATATATTATCATTTCTTCTATTGAGCATAAATACTGTATCTGCGCAGGTGAGCATAGAAGATCAAGAATCGGCAGCCACAAATATTAAGAAGTTGGCTAACGCATATTGGATTATACTAAGTCAATATGTAGATTCAGTATCATCCGAAAAAATTACAGAAAATGCCATTACTAGTATGTTAGACAATCTTGATCCACATTCTTCATACTTGAATAAAAAGGAAGTCAAAAGTTCTAACGAAGCACTTCAAGGTAACTTTGAGGGTATTGGCATCTCCTATAATATGATAGAAGATACACTAACTGTTATTGAAACCATATCAGGCGGACCATGCGAAAAATTGGGAGTACTTCCGGGAGATAAAATTATTTATGTAAACGATTCAACAATTGCCGGTGTTAAAATGCCTACTACAGACATAATGAAACGGCTACGCGGACCTAAGGGAACAAAAGTAAATGTAAAAATACTTAGACAAGGGAAGTGGATTCCATTTTCAATTATTCGCGACAAGATACCTATATATAGTATTGACGCAGCTTATATGATCACCCCAAACATCGGGTATATTAAAATTAATAGATTTGCAGCAACAACTCACACCGAAATGCTCAAAGCAATTATGAAATTGAAGAGTAATGGAATGAGCAAACTGATTATTGACCTACAATCAAATGGAGGTGGATATATGCAAAGTGCGGTTAATATTGCAGACGAATTTTTACCCGGCAATAGGACTATTGTGTACACAGAGGGGAAAAATACACCAAAAGAATTATTACGCACACAAAATAGCAATGGTATATTTGAAGATGGAAAAATAGTTGTTCTTATTAATGAATACTCTGCATCTGCAAGCGAAATTTTATCCGGAGCCATACAAGACTGGGATAGAGCTTTAATTGTTGGGCGTAGAAGTTTTGGTAAGGGTTTGGTACAAAGGCCTTTTACTTTAAATGATGGTTCTGAAATCAGACTAACTATTGCCAGATATCACACACCTTCAGGAAGATGCATACAAAGACCATATACGGGAGGGAAAGAAGCCTATGAAAAAGATATGAAAAAGCGCTATGAGCATGGTGAATTTGTATCTGCCGATAGTATTAATTTGCCAGATTCACTTAAATATTCTACTCTTTTATTAAAACGCACTGTATATGGAGGTGGTGGTATAATGCCTGACGTTTTTGTACCTGCTGATACCACAACAATGAGTCAACTTGATAAAGAGATTTTCAATAACGGTATACCTAATATTGTGAGTTTGTTATACACAGACAAACATCGTCGCGAATTAGAATTATATAATAATGTAAAGACATTCGAAAAAAAGTTTGACACAACCGACTTATTAGAAGATGTAGAAGCCGAACTTAACAATAAAAAGATCGCATATACAGCTAAAGAATGGGAAGATTCCAAAGAATTGGTATCTTTGCGAACAAAAGCTTTAGTAGCACGTAATATTTGGGGCATTGAGGCTTATTATCAAATAGTCAATAAAGAAGACAATATAGTTAAAAAGGCTATTGAGATTTTATCAGATGATAATAAATACGAACAATTATTACAAACAAATAAAAAATGACAACAAGAGAGTATACATTGAAGATTAAATCAGCTGTAGACCGTCTTACATCACAAGAATTTGACGGACGTTTAATGCATCAGAATCATGATGGAGAGCCTAATCCTTCAGAAGAATCTCTGCGCTGTTTCATTGATTTAGCAAGAGCAATCTTATTCCCCGGATTTTTTGGTAATACATCAGTAAGTTCAACTACTCTACCATATCATATCGGTGTAAATGTAGAAAAATTGTTTAAAGTACTATGGGAACAACTTTTTGCAGGAATGTGCTTTGAATGCACAGAAGAAGACAGAATGCTTGAAGTAAAGAAAAAAAATGCAATGAATATTGCTGCAGAATTCGTAGAAAGTCTTCCAGACATAAAGTTAATGTTAAGAACAGATGTTGAAGCTATATTCAAAGGAGATCCTGCAGCCAAAAACTTTGGTGAAATAATACTGTCTTATCCAGGACTTAGAGCTATAGTTAACTATCGTATAGCTCACAAATTACTAGATCTTGGTGCATCAATACTTATTCCACGAATCATAACGGAGATGGCACATTCTGAAACCGGAATTGACATACACCCCGGAGCAACTATAGGAAAATATTTTGCAATTGACCATGGTACCGGTGTCGTTATAGGAGAAACATGCATATTAGGTGACAACGTTAAGCTATACCAGGGAGTTACTTTAGGAGCAAAAAGTTTCCCTACAGACGAAAGCGGAACACTAATAAAGGGTATTGCTCGACATCCTATTTTAAAGGATAATGTTGTTGTATATGCAGGAGCAACAATTTTAGGAAGAATTACAATTGGCGAAAATGCCATTATCGGTGGAAATACTTGGGTTACTGATGATGTTGCAGACAACACTTCAGTTTATTCAAATGCCAAACGATAATACGAATTAATAAGCATAAAAAAAGAGGGTCTAACGATCCTCTTTTTTAGTCTAGTGGCAATTCGATTATTTACGAATACCAAGTTCGCGAATGATTGTACGATAACGCTCGATATCACGATCTTTCAAATAATCGAGTAATCTACGACGTTTTCCTACCAACATTACCAAAGCACGTTTTGTGCTATAATCTTTATTATTTGCAAGTACATGTCCTTGCAAATGAGCAATACGGGCGGAGAATAATGCTATCTGACCCTCTGCTGAGCCAGTATCAGTATTGGACTTTCCGTACTTCTCAAAGATTTCCGCTTTTTGTTCTTTTGTTATTTGCATATCCTTATAATTTGAAAAGGTCGGCAAAGATATGAAGTTTTTTTGAATCACACAATATTTAAATAAAAAACAAACTAATTAATAAGCTATACCTTATAATATAAGCAAAAAGGCAATATCAAAATCTTTGTTTTTCATTTATTCAGACTATATTTGCAGTTTGTTCAGATTTAATCTAAAAACATTATACATGAAACGATTTAATATCATCGACAAACTGATAGGATTTTTGGTTTTTGCCATAGCTATGGTAACATACGCATTGACGATAGAGCCGACTGCCAGTTTCTGGGATTGTTCTGAGTTTATATCAACTGCAGCAAAATTAGAAGTAGGGCACCCTCCTGGCGCACCATTCTTTATGCTAACAGGAAAGTTTTTTAGTTTGTTCGCTTCTGATACATCTCAGATTGCAATGATGATAAATTTAATGTCTGCATTTTTAAGTGCTTTGACGATACTTTTCTTATTTTGGACTATCACACATTTAGCACGTAAAGTAATTGTATCAAACCCTGAGCAAATTACAGTTGCGCAATTAATAACAATTATTGGAAGTGGAATTGTAGGCGCATTGGCATATACATTCTCTGATACTTTCTGGTTCTCGGCAGTTGAAGGAGAGGTTTATGCATATTCTTCATTTTTGACCGCAATTACTTTTTGGCTTATTTTAAAATGGGAAGATCATGCAGAAGAAGCAAACTCTGACAGATATCTAGTTTTAATAACCTATTTGATGGGATTATCAATAGGCGTACACCTTCTTAATTTACTTACGATTCCTGCAATAGTATTAGTTTACTATTACAAAAAAAACGAAAACCATACATGGAAAGGCATTTTGATAGCGTTATTAGTATCATTTGCAATTTTGGCACTTGTACTATACGGAATGATTCCTGGTTTTATAACACTGGCAGGCTACGTAGAACTATTATTCATAAATACATTAGGACTTCCATTCAATACAGGTGCCCTATTTTACTGCGCTTTAACCGTATGTGTATTAATTTGGTCAATATTTGAATTATACAAAAAAGATAGACAGCTTATTCGGATTCAAATTTCGTCACTGCTTTCATTGACACTACTCGGCGTTCCTTTTATTGGAGGTAGTTGGATTATAGGTTTGTTATTAATAGCCGGAGCAATATTATATTTTCATTTTAAAAAGGATAAACTTAACATCAGGATGCTAAGTACTGTTATTGTTTCAATGGCAGCCATATTAATCGGATATTCATGTTATTCAGTAATAGTTATACGATCTGTTGCTAATCCTCCTATGGACCAAAACTCTCCTGATAATGTTTTTTCATTAAAAACATATCTTAATCGTGAACAATATGGCGATAGACCTTTAGTGTACGGACCTTATTATTCATCTGAACCGGAATTGGAGGTTGTAGGTGATTACTGCCAAGTAAAGACAAAAGAAGGAGAAAAAACTTGGGGACAAAAAGAAAAGACGGATAAAAGCGAAAAAGATGAATATATAGTTACCGGGACAAAATACTCAATGGTATATAGCCCGCAATTTCAAACTGTTTTTCCTCGAATGCATAGTAGTGCAAGTGATCATAAAAAAGCCTACGAAAGTTGGGTGAACGTAAAAGGTAAAGAAATTCCATATGATAGGTGTGGAAGAATGGTAAATATTAAGGTTCCAACATTTGGAGAAAATTTGGAGTTTTTCTTTAGTTACCAACTCAATTACATGTATTGGCGTTATTTCCTATGGAATTTCTCGGGAAGACAAAATGATATTCAAGGTCATGGCGAGGTTACAAATGGGAATTGGATAACAGGATTCAATTTTATTGACAAGTACATGGTTGGAGATCAAACGAATCTTCCTCCAATGTATTTAAATAATAAAGCTCATAATGCATACTACTTGTTACCTTTAATTCTTGGTATCATTGGTATAGTATTCCAGATATTTGAGAAGAAACGTGGGAATCAATCTTTTTGGATAACTTTTGTACTCTTCTTCATGACAGGTATCGCAATTGTATTATATCTAAATCAGGGCCCATCAGAACCACGAGAAAGAGATTACGCATACGCAGGTTCTTTCTATGCATTTACAATATGGATAGGATTTGGCGTTGCAGGGATTGCTAAATTTTTACAAGATAAAAAAATGCCTGCGATAATTGCATCAGTAATTGCATTTTTGGTTTCATTACCTATACCTGCATTAATGGCATACGAAAACTGGGATGACCATGACAGATCAAATCGCTTTGTAGCAAGAGACTTCGGTCTAAATTATTTTAATTCGTGCTCAGAAAACGCTATTATCTTCACAAATGGAGATAATGACACCTTCCCACTCTGGTATACTCAAGAAACTGAAGGTACTGAAATTTCATTAGATAAGAGAGTTTGCAACTTAAGCTATCTTCAAACTGATTGGTACATAGATCAGATGCGTAGACCTGCATATAAATCAGAAAAATTACCTATAGCATGGGAAAGGAAAACTTATGCTGAAGGCAAAAGAGACATTGTATATCTTGATGATTTACTAAAAGGTCCTATAGACTTAAAATATGCATTGGACAATTTCCTTGCTAGCGATAATCCTGAAACCAAAATTGACCCACGCAGCGGTAAAGAAAGATTCTATCTACCATGCAAGAAATTTAAGGTTCCGGTAAATTTTGCAAATCTCGTTAAACAAGGTGCAGTTGCTGCTAAAGATAGTGACAAGATTGCTTCCGAAATGATAATTGATTTATCAGACAAAAGATACCTGTCAAAGAGTGAACTGATGATTTTAGACATGATCGCTAATAATAATTGGAAGCGCCCCATTTATTATGCCGTTACTGTAGGCTCTGACATGTATTTAAACTTGGAAAAGTACTTTCAATTAGAGGGTCTTTGCTACCGAATAGTACCTTTTGCAGATACACAAAATAACGAGATCGTAAATACAGATGCAATGTACAACAATATGATGAATAAATTTAAGTTCGGTAATATTGATGATCCGAATGTTTATTTAGACGAAAACATAATACGCATGTGTATGGCACAAAGACAAATGTTTGAAAGATTAGTTGATGCTTTAATTAAGGAAGGTAAGAATGACAAAGCACTTAAAGCATTGAACTATTGCTTAGATGTTATTCCGGGAGAAACAGTACAACACAATTATTCGTCTACAAGTTTTGTCGGATATTACTACGCACTTGGAGAGAAAGAAAAAGGGAAAGCCTTGGCTGAAGAGATTGCATCTGACGCTAGTAAAAATTTACAATGGTTATCTCAATTTAAAGGACAACAACGTAATAGCGCAATGCAAGATATTGCAATAAATTTAGGAGCATTGCAGAATCTGACTTTAATCAGTAGAGACTATAATGCAGAAGCATTTGAAAAATATTACAAGATGTTTGTTGAATATGAAGGTATATACCAATCGATTCGTTAAAATGTTAATAGAACAGGTACCACAAATTGTTAGACGCTTTTTTAAACCAGTTTTATGGCGTAAAGACAAAAACAAGAAAGTATTGTATTTGACATTTGATGATGGCCCTAACGAATCTGTTACATTGAGTGTACTTAATGAATTGGATCGTCTTGGTATTAAAGCAACATTTTTTTGCATTGGCAATAATGTTGAAAAGCATCCTGAATTGTTTGAAGAAATACAAAAGCGAGGTCATAAAATAGGTTCACACGGATATGGACACATAAGAGGACTATTTCATGATGATGAATCGTTTTATGAAGATATTAAAAAGGCAGAAAAATTTATTCATTGTAATTTATTCAGACCGCCTCATGGACATATAACACCAAAGCAGATAAAACACATCTGTAATAATTATACAATTGTTTTGTGGGATGTTATAACACGTGATTACAATCAGGAACTAACACCTGAACAGGTATATAGAATTGCTGTTAAATATGCTAGAAATGGTTCTATAATAGTTTTTCACGATTCGGTTAAAGCAGCAAAGAACATGCAATATGCATTTCCGAAAGCAGTTGAATACTGGCAAAAAGAAGGATATAAATTTGAAGTTTTATAATTATGAATATTTTATTATTAGGTTCGGGAGGTCGGGAACATGCCCTTGCATGGAAAATAGCACAAAGTCCCAAAACAAGTCGTTTGTATATTGCACCAGGTAATGCCGGTACGGCATCTTTAGGTGACAATATAGCAATAAGTGCAGAAGACTTTAACGCTATTGGTGATTTTGTAAGACACAACTGCATTGATATGGTTGTTGTTGGACCAGAAGCACCACTTGTTGAAGGTATAACTGATTTCTTCGCATCTGAACCAACTTTAGCTCACACACCTGTTATCGGCCCATCAAAATACGGAGCGCAATTAGAAGGGAGCAAAGAGTTTGCAAAAAAATTCATGATGAGGAATAATATTCCTACAGCTAAATACTTATCAGTTAATCAAAACAATATTGAAGAAGGTAAAGCATTCTTACGCAGCCTAGAAGCTCCATACGTTTTAAAGGCTGACGGACTTGCTTCGGGTAAAGGCGTTTTAATTCTTCAAGATATAGAAGAAGCGGAAAAAGAACTTGGCGAAATGCTTAATGGCAAATTCGGTGATGCTAGTGCAACTGTCGTAATAGAAGAATTTTTATCAGGAATTGAATGTTCCGTTTTTGCACTAACAGATGGATCAAAATATGTGATTTTGCCTGAAGCTAAAGATTATAAACGTATCGGCGAAGGTGATACGGGACTCAATACGGGAGGTATGGGTTCAATTTCACCTGTAAGTTTTGCAGATACCATTTTTATGAAAAAAGTTGAAGATCGCATCATCAAACCAACAATAAAAGGACTGCATCACGAAAAAATCAATTATAAAGGTTTCGTGTTTTTTGGTTTAATAAATGTTGAAGGGGAACCATTCGTTATTGAATACAACGCTCGCATGGGAGACCCTGAAACAGAATCGGTAATGCTTAGACTACAAAATGATATTGTAGAATTATTTGAAGCTACAATTAATGGAACACTTGACAAACAAGTAATACGTAAAGACCCAAGGTACGCTGTAAGTGTGATGCTTGTATCAGGTGGTTATCCTGGCTCATATAAAAAAGGCGAAGAAATTACCAAATTAGAATCTGTAACAGATAGTGTGGTGTTTCACGCAGGTACTGCTATAAAAGAAGGGCGTATAGTAACTAACGGCGGACGTGTTATTTCTGTTAGTTCGTATGGTAAAACAAAATCGGAAGCACTTGCAAAGTCCTTTGAAAATGCAAATAAAATATCGTATAAAGGAAAGTATTTCCGTTCTGACATCGGATTTGATTTGAAATAAAAGAAACATGTATCAATGTATCAAGAGCGTGACAGACAATCTAACATTAATCCATTAATACTATTAATATTAACAGTATTAGCTGGCATCGGCTTGTGGATTCCTTCATTAATAGGTATTTACAAAGTTCCTGAATTGCCCACAGATTCACTGCTATATAGTCTGATTCCACAATTATCGCAAACATCAACAGAAGCTATTATTGCAGCATGGAGTATTGTTACTATAGTAGCTGTAGGTCTGTTTTTTCTAAATCGAGTTTTTTTATTTATTAGAACAGAAACACTATTTCCAATATTCATGATGGTCTTTTTATGTGGTATCAGTAGTATGTCACATTTTTTGAGCATCGGATACTTCTGTATGCTACTAATAATCGTGGCTGCTATCCGTTTCTTGGAAATGTACGAAAATAGGAACGCTGCATGGAACGCTTTCGATATTGCATTTTGTTTATCTCTTGCAAGCTTAATTTATTTTCCAAGCATTTGGTATCTAATAGTGTTTGCTATTGGATTCATATTATACAATAAATTTAATTTACAAGTTGTATCTGCAACAATCTTTGGTCTGCTATTTCCATATATGTTAACAGCCGGCGGTCTATACTTGTTCGATAAATTAGACATTCTTACTACTTATCTCAATAATTCGATATACGATGTTTACTTTCATATAGAAGGAAGCCCTGTAGAATGGATGGAAGCTGCAATTGTCATGGCAGTCTTTTTAATCTCTTTAGTAGCATTTTTAGGTCAATATACAAACGATAAAATAAGGCCACGAACTACAATGCTATTTTTTTATTTACTACTTTTATGCAGTTGCACCCTATTGTTTTTATATCCAAACAGCCTTCCGAAACAAGGTCCAATGATTTATTTTTCAATAAGCATAACATTATCTCATTTCTTTGCGTTAAATAATACACGCTTTTCAAAAATTGTTTTTTATATGATGACTAGTCTTTTGGTAAGCCTTTTTATCATTCAAAACATTATATAATATGCAGGACATATTTATTAGCTTTGCAGATTATGGTTACATCGGACTATTTGTAGCAGCATTTTTAGCAGCTACGGTTTTACCATTCAGTTCTGAAATTGTTTTCACTACCTTATTATATACTGTAAAATGCGATGTCTGGCAATGTATTATCGCGGCATCAATAGGAAATTTTTTAGGAGGTATGACATGTTATTTCCTAGGACGAATAGGTAAATTAGAATGGATTGAAAAATATCTTCACGTTAAAGAAGATAAAATACATAAATGGATACCAAAACTACAAAGGAATGCGGCTTGGGCTGCATTTTTCACTTTTGTACCAGGCATAGGAGATATATTTGCAATTGTGGCAGGATTTTTAAGAGCCAATATTCTTATTACATCAATATGTATGTTTATTGGCAAATTTGTTAGGTATATTGTATGGGTTTGGGTAACCTATTGGGCTTTTTTGTAAATATTTTATTTGATTAATTTCATATTTTTTCAATTACTTTGTATATCAAAATTGTATTGTATGGCAATAAAAGATACTAAAATCAATAAAAGTCCTGAAGACTATTCTCTTAAAGTAACTCAAGCACGAAATGAATTATTCCGTCATATAGAGCTAAAACATAGCCCCGAAGAAATAGAACAAATAAAACGAGCATATTTTTTTGCAGAGAAAGCACATGCAGAGCAAACAAGAAAAACCGGAGAGCCTTACATAACACACCCCATTGCTGTTGCACGCATTATTAATGAAGAATTAGGTTTAGGTGCAAACTCAATCATTGCAGGTTTACTTCATGATATAGTAGAAGATACTGATTATAGTTCGGAAGATATACGTGAAAACTTCGGAGAAGATGTTGAAAAATTAGTTGGAGTTGTAACAAAACAAATTAAAGATAAATATGTTGCTTCCAAACAAGTAGATAACTTCAACCAAATGCTTAACTCATTTCACTATGATATTCGCGCATTATTAGTGAAGTTAGCAGATAGGCTACACAACATGAGAACTCTCAAATCAATGAAAGTCGAAAAGCAAATCAAGATTGCAGGAGAAACCGATTATTTTTATGCACCACTTGCTAATAGACTTGGTTTGTACTTAGTTAAATCAGAATTAGAAAATCTTAGTTTAAAATATCGTTCTCCACATGAATATGCACGCATCGAAAAACAATTGTCAGACTATATAAATGCCCATAGCAAATCTGTTGAGGAATGGATGGAACCGATTAGAAAAGCCTTGTCTGATAATGGTATTAATGCTACAGTAAGTTGTGATCCACGTAGCGTGTACTCATTATGGTACAAAATGCATCAAACTAAACTCACATTTAAAGAACTTGAGCATATACGTATTATTCAAATATGTTATGACGCCGAAAAGGATAACACAATTAGTGAAAAAAACCAAGCATTACGTGTTTACTCCATATTGACAGATTTATACACAGAAAAACCTTTTAGCATCATAAATTACATTGACATGCCAAAAGAAAATGGTTACCAAAGTTTACATTGTAAACTTATGGGAAACGAAGGGCGATGGATGGAAGTGCATATACAATCGAAGGAGATGCAAAGAGTGTCGCGTTATGGATGCTTAATTGAACGTGAGACAGGAGTTGAAGCATGGATTGCAAAATTTAGAGATGTACTTCGCGACATAGCAGACCAAAGCAAAGACACACAATCTTTGGAAGATGTTGTAAGTAGTTTTTACCATGATGACATAGTTGTTTTTGCTGCAAACGGGAATAAAATAACATTACCCAAAGGAGCTACTGCAATAGATTTTGCATACGAAATACATTCAGATGTAGGAGAAAAAGCCAAGTACGCAGTAATAAACGACAAACTATGTTCAATAAAAACAGTACTCAAAAGAGGTGATAGAGTAAGGATAGGTACCGACAATGATGCAAATCCTAAGGCCGATTGGTTAAAACATGCACAAACATATAGGGCAAAGAAACATATCCGTCAGTACTTGAACAAACAAGAACAAGTTGATTATACACCTTATATATTATGTGATGATTGTCATCCTCTTCCAGGTGACGAAGTTGTAGGATTTCACAGACTTGACGGTAGCATTCTGGTACACAAATGCAATTGCCATCAATCAATATTACTATCATCACAACAAGGCGATGTAATAGAATATGTTACACTCAAACCATCCATTCATAGAACATATCCTGCTACCCTCAGAATAAATGCAGTCAACAGGAATAACTTCTTATTAGATTTGATGAAAGAAATCTCAAACAAATTAGGTTTAAGTATTGAATCTATCGAAAGTTATACAAATGATGAAATAATAGACTGCCACATTAAATTGTATGTTCACTCGGTTGAAGAACTAAATGCTGCTATTAATGACATTCAACAACTCAAGAATGTATACGAGGTGAAATAATTTTTAAACAAAACTGTTCAAAAGTTTTTATGTTTCAGGAAAATAGCGTATTTTTGCAGTCCGATTATTGTTCCTTTTAAGCTAAGTCGTTGGCTTACAATGTATAACATCTTTCTTAGCCTTTAAGATGTTGGTACCAAAAGTGAAACGACAAGTAGTAAACGAATAAATTTAATAAAAGTGGATACTCTAAGTTATAAAACTATTTCCGCAAACAAAGCCACAGTTACAAAAGAATGGGTGGTTGTGGATGCTACCGACCAAGTTATGGGACGGTTCTGCTCCAAGGTTGCTAAATTGGCAAGAGGAAAGTACAAACCAAATTTCACTCCTCATGTAGATTGCGGTGACAATGTTATAATCATTAATGCCGACAAAGTCAAAATGACCGGCAAAAAATGGACAGATCAAATTTCATATTTGTTTTCAGGATATCCTGGCGGACAACGCGAGATGAATCCTAAACGCTTACAAGAAAAAGGATCAAAATATTTCTTCGCAAAAGTATTGAAAGGTATGCTACCCAAAAACAAACTGGGAGATGTAATACTATCAAACGTATATGTATATGATGGTGCAGAACACCCTCATCAAGCGCAGAATCCAAAAATAATCGACATCAACGCTCTTAAATAAAGGAATATGGAAGTAACAAATGCAATAGGAAGAAGAAAAGCCGCAGTAGCGCGCGTTTATGTTACCACAGGAAAAGGTGCAATCACTATCAATAATCGTGAATTTGCAGTATATTTTCCTTCAGGCATACTTCAATATGTAGTAAAACAACCCCTTTCAAAATTGGGCGTAACTGAAAATTATGACATCAAAGTTAATTTAACCGGTGGCGGTTGCAAAGGTCAAGCCGAAGCTGTTCGTCTTGCAATAGCACGCGCATTAGTAAAAATTAATCCTGAAGATAAATCTGCTTTAAAATCTGAAGGTTTCATGACACGTGACCCACGCGAGGTTGAACGTAAGAAACCAGGACGTCCAAAAGCACGTAAGCGTTTCCAATTCAGTAAACGTTAAATCTATATCTCTTTCCGAATCCATTTCAATTTGAGATAGGTTTGGAAAGAGTTGTTTAGTATCTAAACTATCTAGACTCTCGATTCTTGAGACTACCAGATAGTTGATATTTATCACAAGAATGTAAACAACTTAATAAAAAAATTATGCCTAGAACAAATTTTCAAGACTTACTAGAAGCCGGTGTTCATTTCGGACACATGAAACGTAAATGGAATCCCGCAATGGCTCCATATATTTTTATGGAACATAATGGTATTCACATTATTGACTTAAACAAAACAGTTGTAAAAATAGACGAAGCTGCTGATGCTTTATCTTTAATAGCAAAACAAGGCAAAAAGATTTTGTTTGTAGCTACAAAGAAACAAGCAAAAGACATTATAGCAGAAAAAGCCGGTTCGGTTAATATGCCATATATCACAGAACGCTGGGCAGGTGGTATGTTGACAAACTTCACAACCATCCGTAAAGCAGTTAAGAAAATGGCTGCTATCGACAAAATGTCGACAGATGGTACATTTGAAAACCTTTCTAAAAGAGAAAAATTACAAATATCTCGTCAACGCGAAAAATTAGAAAAGAATCTTGGTAGTATTGCAGATTTAACTCGTCTACCTGCTGCTCTATTCGTAGTTGATGTTATGAAAGAACACATAGCAATACAAGAAGCTAATCGTTTGGGTATTCCTGTTTTTGGAATCGTTGATACTAATTCAAATCCTAATGATGTTGATTATGTTATTCCTGCAAACGACGATGCATCAAAATCAATTGATATTATCTTGACTGCAGTTACTGCCGCTATTCAAGAAGGATTGCAAGAACGCAAATTGGAAAAAGAAACAGAAGCTGCTGAAAATGCAGAAGCCGGAACAAGCGAAAAGAAAGAGAAAGGTGGAAACGGTAAACAAGGACGTTCTCGTATTAAAAGAGGTAATGAAGATGCCATGAATGCAAAATTGGCAGAAAAGTATTTAACAGACACAGAGAAGGAGGCTTAATTATGGCAATTACAATGGCAGATATTTCCAAACTTCGGACAATGACCGGAGCTGGAATGATGGATTGCAAAAACGCTTTGACAGAAGCCGAAAACGACTTTGAAAAAGCCATAGAAATTATCCGCAAAAAAGGTAAAGCCGTTGCTGCTAAACGTAGCGATCGCGAAGCTTCAGAAGGTTGTGTTTTAGCTGATAACAAAGATGGCTATGCTGCTATCGTTGCTTTGCAATGCGAAACTGACTTCGTTGCAAAAAATGCAGATTTTATTGCACTTACTCAAAACATATTAAACGCTGCAATGGCAAACTGCCCTGCAAACTTAGATGAATTGAAAGCAATCGAAATTGACGGACGCAGTATTGAAGACTTAGTTACAGATCGCAGTGGTATTACCGGTGAGAAAATGGAATTAGGAAACTATGAATTTGTAAAAGGAAATGCTACTATTTCATACATCCATCCGGGAAACAAATTAGCTACAATTGTTTCTTTCAATGAGAATACAGACCACCAAGTTGCACGTGAAATTGCTATGCAAGTTGCAGCAATGAGTCCTGTAGCGCTTAACCGCGAACAGGTACCTGCACACATAGTTGAAACAGAACTAGAAATTGGTCGTGATAAAGCACGTCAAGAAGGAAAACCTGAAGCAATGCTTGATAAAATTGCTGAAGGACGTTTAAATAAATTCTACAAAGAATCTACTTTGTTAGAGCAAGAATTTATTAAAGACGCAAAAATAAGTGTTCAACAATACATGAAACAACAATCAGCAACATTAACTGCTACTGGTTTTAAACGTGTAACACTAAATCAAGAGTAATTATTACTCTTACACATTACATAAAAGGCTCCGTCATAATTAGACGGAGTTTTTTGTTTTAAGCACATCATAATGATACAACTAGTAATATTTGATTTAGATGGAACATTGCTAAATTCTGTTGCAGACCTAGGCCAAGCTACTAACGTTGCACTTAAAATGCATGGTTTACCAACACACGAACTAGATTGTTACAAATATTTTGTTGGCAATGGAATAAGCAAATTAATTGAAAGAGCAGTGCCTGAAGAAAAGAGAACTGAGAGTTTCTTGGCTGAAGTAAAAACAGACTTTATGAACTATTATATGGAGCATAAAACAAAGCTTACCAAGCCATACGATGGTATTCCTGAATTGCTTACTTACCTGCAATCTGAAGGCATCAAAATAGCAGTTGCATCAAACAAATTTACTGCCGGTACGCAAGCACTCATCTCTCATTATTTTAAACAATTTAATTTTGCTGCAGTATTAGGACAGAGAGAAGGTATTCCTATTAAACCTAATCCTGCAATAGTTAATGAGATATTATCTGTTACTGGTGTAGATAAAAAAGATGTTTTCTACTTAGGCGATACTTCAATAGATATGCAAACAGCAAAGAATGCAGGTATATTTGCGGTTGGAGTCAGTTGGGGATTTAGGACAAAACAAGAACTATTAGACAATAGCGCAGATTTAATTATAGACCATCCGTCAGAATTGATTATACAAATAAAAAAGCTCAGATAGTATCTGAACTTTTCTATTGTATTCATAGATTATCTACAACAACATGGTTTGATTTGTTTGAAGAAATCATTACCCTTGTCATCAACCAAAATAAATGCAGGGAAGTTCTCAACTTCTATTTGCCATATAGCTTCCATTCCTAATTCAGGATATTCAAGGCACTTAATACTTCTTATATTATTCTGAGCTAAAATTGCAGCAGGACCACCTATTGAGCCTAAATAGAAACCACCATGTTTTTTACAAGCATCAGTCACTTGTTGACTTCTATTTCCTTTTGCCAACATAATCATGCTACCGCCATTTTCTTGGAATAAATCAACGTATGAATCCATTCGTCCTGCTGTTGTCGGTCCCATAGAACCGCAAGCCATTCCTGATGGTGTTTTTGCCGGCCCTGCATAATAAATAGGATGTTCTTTCATATATTGAGGCATGCCATCACCTTTATCAATACGCTCTTTTAATTTTGCATGTGCAATATCACGTCCAACTATAATTGTACCACTTAAGGACAAACGTGTTGACACAGGATATTTAGTAAGTTCTGCTAATACATTTGCAATTGGTTGGTTAAGATCAATCTTAACTGCATTACCCTCGCCTGTAGCTCTTAATTCGTCAGGAATCAACTCACCCGGATTGTCATCCATCTTCTCAATCCAAATACCATCTGCATTAATCTTGCATTTAATATTACGATCGGCCGAACACGAAACGCCCATACCAACCGGACAAGATGCACCATGACGAGGTAAACGAATTATTCTTACATCATGTGCAAGGTATTTGCCACCAAATTGAGCACCTAAACCGATTCTGTGCGCTTCAGATAAAACCTGTTTCTCTAGTTCAATATCTCTGAATGCTCGTCCTCCTTCATTACCTGTAGTTGGAAGATCATCATAATAATGAGTTGATGCTACTTTTACTGTTTGAAGATTTTTTTCAGCAGAAGTTCCGCCAATAACAAATGCAATGTGATATGGTGGACAAGCAGATGTACCTAAAGTTTTCATTTTTTCTACCAAGAAAGGAACTAAAGTTGAGGGATTCAACAATGCTTTGGTTTCTTGATACAAATATGTTTTGTTAGCAGATCCACCACCCTTAGTTACACACAAGAAGCGATATTCCATACCCTCAGTAGCTTCCAAATCAATCTGTGCAGGAAGATTACATTTAGTATTTATTTCTTCGTACATTGATAGCGGAGCATTTTGAGAATATCTAAGATTCTCTTCTGTATATGTTTTAAAAACGCCTAAAGACAAAGCTTCTTCGTCACAATAACCAGTCCAAACCTGTTGTCCTTTTTCACCATGAATAATAGCTGTACCGGTATCCTGACACAACGGAAGTTGTCCTTTAGCCGAAACTTCTGCATTACGTAAGAAAGTCAAAGCTACATATTTGTCGTTTTCACTTGCTTCAGGATCACTTAAAATTTTAGCTACCTGCTCGTTATGAGAACGTCTCAACAAGAATGACACATCACGAAAAGCTGCTCTAGCCATTGCTGTTAGACCCTCTTTCTCAATTTTTAAAATCTTTTTACTCTCAAATTCACCGACAGACACATAATCACTAGTCAATAAGTAATAATTTGTCTTATCCTCTCCCAAAGGGAACGGAGCTTGGTACTTAAATATAACTGCCATAATATGCTTTTTAGATTAAATATCAGGCTGTAAAATTACTATAAAATCGCCATATTTAAGCAATTAAGACAGATAATTTTAATGATAATAAGCTACTGTTATTTTTAGAAAATCAAAGCAAAACTGGCTTTATAGTATATAAATTCACCCCTCTATGTTGATTTTCGCACCGCCATACGTGTTTTTACTTACAAATAAGCATAAACAAACCTTTCTATATTGTAATATCTTGTTATTATATATCTTTGTAAAAATAATCATATTCGAAGACAAAATATAATCAATCAGGTAGAATAAAATTTGCCCGTTTTGTAATTTTACTTTTATCATTCAACAAATTAAACAAAAATATATGGTTAAACATTTCCTTTCCTATTTTGAAGAAACAATCAAAAAATACTGGGATGCACCTGCATTAAGTGACTTTGATGGAGATCTAACTCTTAGTTATGGACAAACAGCAGAAACTATTGCTAAACTGCACATCTTGTTTAAAGAAGCAGGCATTGAAAAAGGCGATAAGATTGCCATCTGCGGCAGAAACTCAGCACACTGGGCTGTAAGCTTCTTAGCTATTACTACATACGAAGCTGTGGCAGTATCAATACTTGCAGATTTTTCTGCAAATAGTGTTCATGCTTTAGTTAATCATTCAGATTCAAAATTCTTCATGGTTGGAGATATAGTTTGGCAAGGTTTAGACAAAGATAAAATGCCTAACTTGTTGGGTATTATTTGTATGAAAGATTTCGAACTTTTGTATGCTGCTAACAAAAAATTTGAAGCAAAATACAAGGATAGAGATAATCTATTCAAATCTAAATACCCACAAGGATTTGGAGTAACAGATGTTTCATACCCTATTGACAACCTAGAGGATGTCGCACTAATTAATTATACTTCAGGTACAACCAGTGATCCGAAAGGCGTAGTTCTAAGTTATAAGAGTATCAGTTCTAATGTTCAATTCGGACAAGATAGGATTCCTAACAAACCAGGTTGGAGCATGGTTTCTATGCTTCCACTTGCACATATGTTTGGATTAACATTTGAATTTTTATATCAACTAGCGGGGGGTTGTCACGTTTATTTCTTGAGCAAAACACCATCTCCTCAAGTTTTGATGAAAGCTTTTGCAGAAGTTCATCCATACATGATTTTGACAGTGCCTTTAGTAATCGAAAAGATTTTCAAGAAAACTATATTCCCTGCAATCAAAAAACCGATTGTAAGAGAATTATGGTATATACCGGGAATTAATACTCCTATAAGACGCAAGGTTAGGGATAAATTAATGCAAGCCTTCGGAGGGAATCTACGCCATCTTATTATTGGAGGTGCAGCTTTAAATCATGAAGTAGAAAATTGCCTAAAACAAATTAATTTTTGCTATACAGTAGGCTACGGAATGACAGAATGTGGTCCAATATTAGGTTATGAAGATTGGCAAAATTTCAAAAAACGCTCATGCGGAAAAGTTGTTGACAGAATGACAGCTACAATCGATTCTAATAATCCGGAGAAGAGTGTTGGCGAAATTGTAGTTAAGGGCGATAATGTAATGATGGGTTATTATAAGAATCCTGAAGCAACTGCTGCTATCTTTACTTCTGACGGATGGATGCGTACTGGAGACTTAGGCATAATCGATAAAGATGGAAATATATTTATTCGTGGCCGTAACAAGAGTGTTATTATAGGTTCGTCAGGTCAAAATATATATCCTGAAGAGATTGAAGATAAACTGAATAACATTCCGGGAATTTTAGAATCAGTTGTCGTTGACAGAGGTGGATATCTTACAGCTTTAGTATTTCCTGATAATGAGACTCTTAAAGAAGAACAAGAAACAAAATCTATGGAAGTGATTATGAATGGTATCTTAGTAAAATTAAACAAATTGTTACCTCCATTCTGTAGAGTCAAACAAATAGAATTAGTTGATAAAGAATTTGAAAAGACACCGAAACGCAGTATTAAGAGGTTTATGTACAAATAATTATATCGGTGATGGCAGAGACAAAATCTCTGCCATTATTGTTTAATTTGACGACCTGAAAAAGCCATAAACGCTTCGGTAGTTTCATCACCATGAGTTTTGGAAACTGGAATCTTTTTGATATCAGGTACATCTATCTCTAAATCAATTTCATCATTATTACGTCTGAGTGCAATAACATGTTCGAAATTGACCATATAAGAACGATGACAACGTCTTATAGCAGTTTTATCTAATTCTGAACTTAATTTCTTAAGCGAATTTCTCAACAAATGTTGTGCGATTTTACCCTGCTTTAAATAATTAATTTCTACATAATTATCGGCAGCTTCCAAGTATATTATATTCTCTGATGATACAGAGAATCTCAATTCGCCTTTTTCATCATGAAACTGAATAATAGTAGGTTCCGGATGCAACACATTATTCTCTAATTGTTTTAAACGACCTTTCTTATCTGTATACGAAAAGAATAGCCACGAAACAGTATAAGGCAAAAATATAACTAAAAATGTATTAATACTGGCATCTTTAAAAACAGTAATAATATCCTCCCATGACCAAAAGTTCAAATCATCTCTGACTGCAATTGTATATAGCGTATAAAATCCGGATAAAGCGACTATCTCAAGTACTATCCATAACGCATATTCAGTATTGTATAATGAGTGCTTACGCACAAAACGATACATTACAAATCTACTTATTGCTATCACTATTATACCTGTCAGTACTAATATAAAAGAAAAGAAAAAATATCCTACTGAAGATACAGGATACCATTTTTCAGAATTAAATGGTTTATATAAATTTATAAATGCCAACGAAAAAACAGCAGTAAAGGCTATAAGCCTGATTAGGTTGTTCTTGGTTATAAGGTATTTATTTACCGACTTTCCTTTAAGCCTCCAATTATTATTCCAACTCATAATCAATGATTTTTTTCTATTAATAATTTGTAAAGCGCAAACAATTCATAGCGAGTGTCGACAAAGGTAAGAATTTTTCTGTTTAAGCAAAAATTACTTCATTCATCTTAACATCATGCAACTCTATAGGTAAATTTTTGCATAATTGTTCGGAATAACAAATTCCTATTTTGTACACATTAGAAGCAGATAATAATTTATCGTAAAAACCTTTTCCACGTCCTAAACGTGCAAAAGTAGCATCATCAAATCCAAGGCCCGGTACAATGACTAAATCTATCGCAGATAAATCTGAAATTTCCGAATTTATAGGCTCCATTATATTGTATGCTCCTTTGATTTTTTTCTCTGTGTATTTACAGATAATTAAATTATCTCCTTGTACTACAGGCAAATAGATTTGTTTAGTTTTAGCCCATTCTTCTATCCACAAGCTTAAATCAATTTCATCTAGTAATGGCCAAAAAAATAGTATTGAGGATGCATTATTAAAATGTCGGTTTTGCTCTAGAAGTGATGCAATTCCCTTTGATTTAGCTTGCTTTGTTGCATCATCCAAACATGCAACACGCTTCTTCATTTCTTTCCGCAATATTTGTTTATCAGTCGAAAAACACATTTCTACCTCCGTCTTCGCGCTCAGTAATATTAACTTTCTTTGTGTCTTCAGGAAGTAATTGTTCGAGCATTTCAGGCCATTCAATAAAACAATAATTGCCGCTGAAAAAATATTGATCGTAACCTAAATCATAAGCTTCTTCCAATTTCTTTATCCTATAACAATCGAAGTGGTAAATAGGATTACCATCAGCATCAGTGTACTCATTAACTATTGCAAATGTTGGACTATTAACGGTGTCTTTAACACCCAATACATCACACAATGCTTTAATAAATGTAGTTTTACCTGCACCCATAGAACCATAAAACGCAATAATCTTGGAATCTCCTATTTGCTTAAGAAAATCTTTTGCAACGAGGTGCAGATTATCCAAGTCCTTTATCAGAAGTTTATTCATTTTTTTTATAATAAATAATCAAAACAAGCTAAACTGACCATCATCATCGGGAGTTTGCTGAGATAATTCTGAATCTTCATTTTGCTCATTATCCTCTTCATTAGTATCTGACAAAGAATCATCTATCTCTTCTGGTACACGTAATGGTTCAAGTTCACTTATCGCATTTATCATGGCGGTTGCAACACGTTTGCCTTTCGCCTTATAACTTTTTACACCTATGTATTCGTCTACATCCAAAACTAATGGTTCTGCATTATCTGCAGCACCCTCTAACTTAATTTCCAAAAGCGGGTAATATGTGTCAGTAAGAAGAATTAACCGAGAATCCGGATGTTCACCGATAAATGAGAACTCTTTTGTTGAAGCTTCTAGTTTGAAACGCTTTATATATGGATTCTTTTGTTCTGCATCATACAAAACTGCAGTCCAAATCTTCTCCGAATCAAATTTTTCTATACGTAATATATCATCAGGATAATGATTGCTTAAATCAAAGTTACTTGTTAAGCAAGTTCCACGTTTGGTTATGACCAGTATCGAATCTTCATGGCAGAACTCTCCGAGCAAGATTCCTCGTCCATCATAATTAAGACGCAAAACATCATAATCGAACCACACTTCTCTACCACCTAAGGTTGAACCTCCCTTTTGCTTCAATACTATTCTATGAATATCATTTTTAGTAAAAATATTACCCATAGAAGAACGTCCTTTTATAGATATTTCGCTAAAATCGCGCTCAAATGTAAGATTCTTTAGACGCGGTTTCGGTTTTAAAAATACTTTCAAAATTTCAGCCTCGCCATTGGGATTTTCCGAAAAATAAAGAATTTTTGTACCTTTTGTACCCTGAGTCAAATCGTAATCTTTATCTCGAGCCAAACCACCTAAAGCAAATCGTTTTATATAACTAACACCATCTTTGCCATTTCTATAAACCATATTATATATGGTTCTATTATCGTTCTTCTTAAAGATGCCTAAATGCAATACATTCTTTCCAACGTATACTTTTTCTGCAACTTTAATAACCTTAAACTTACCATCTTTGTAAAATATGGCAATATCATCAATGTCCGAACAATTGCAAACATATTCGTCTCGCTTAAGTCCGGTTCCGATAAAGCCTTCTTCTCTATTGATATAAAGTTTTTCGTTTGCTTCTACAACTTTTGAAACTTCAATATTATCAAAACTCCTTATTTCGGTTCTACGAGGATACTTGCTACCATATTTTTCTTTTAAATGGTCAAACCATTTTATCGTAAACTCTACTATGTGTACTAAATTATTCTTAACCTCTTCTAATTCAGCATATAATGCCTTAATATCCTCAACAACTTTATCAGAATTGAATTTCAAGATACGACTCATCTTGATTTCCAATAGTTTCTTAATGTCTTCTTCCTCAACAGGTCTTATAAAATTAGGTTTAAAAGGATCTAAACGATGATCTATGTGCGCAATTGCAGATTCAATAGTTTTGCTATCTTCAAACTCTTTATCTTTATAGATGCGCTCTTCAATGAATATTTTTTCAAGCGAACACATGAAGATTAATTCTTGCAATTCTGATTTGCGTATAAGCAATTCTTCTTTTAACAATCTCATTGTGTTTTCTGCCGAAAACTTCAACACATAACTTACAGAAAGGAAATGCGGTTTTTCTTCATAAATAACACAACAATTGGGAGATACACTGATTTGACAATCTGTAAAAGCATATAATGCATCTATCGTCTTATCTGAAGACTTACCAGGCATTAAATGAACTAATATCTCGACATTTGCGGCTGTGTTATCATCAACTTTCTTAATCTGTAATTTGCCTTTTTCAGTAGCACGCAGAATAGATTCTATAACACTTTCTGTTGTTGTGCCGTAAGGAATTTCAGATATGCATAATGTCTTATTATCGAGTTTTGAAATTTTAGCACGTATCTTTAATTTTCCGTCACGCTTTCCGTCGCTGTAACGAGATACATCAATCGAACCTCCGGTTACAAAATCAGGATATAAAGTAAATGATTCTCCTTTAAGGCACGCAATAGACGCATCAATAAGTTCATTGAAATTATGAGGTAATATCTTTGTAGAAAGTCCGACACCGATTCCCTCCGTTCCTTGTGCCAACAATAATGGGAATTTAACAGGTAAAGCTACTGGCTCTTGATTTCGTCCGTCATAAGACAATTTCCATTCTGTTGTTTTAGCATTAAATACAACTTCTAAAGCAAATTTGCTCAAACGAGCTTCGATATAACGAGGGGCAGCTGCATCATCACCTGTCAAAATATTTCCCCAGTTTCCCTGACAATCTATCAAAAAATCTTTTTGACCCAATTGAACTAATGCATTTCCAATTGAAGCATCTCCATGAGGATGAAATTGCATAGTGTGACCAACTATGTTAGCCACTTTGTTATAGCGTCCATCATCCATTCGTTTCATAGAATGTAAAATACGCCTTTGTACAGGTTTTAGACCGTCACACATGTGCGGAACTGCCCTATCCAAAATTACGTAAGAAGCATAATCCAGAAACCAATTTTGAAACATACCCGACAATTGATGTTTTACCATCGAGTCTTTTAAATCGGGGATCTTGTACTCAGAATGCGCTTTGGTTTCCAGGTCATCCTTCAATTCTTCTTCATTATCTGCCATCTGTTGAATCTTTTTATTCATCTTGCATGCTATCCGTGCAAGTTTCGGTGTAAAATTACAAAAAAATCCATCAAAAACCTTACCTTTGTATTTCAAAAATAATTGCTCTGAAAACAAAAAATCAGAAACATCTTTTTCAGTACAAAAAAGCGCATAAAATTAGTACAATAAATAATTAATCGCAATATAAATTATGGCATCACAAGAAGATGTATTTAAAAAATTAGTCGCTCACTGCAAGGAGTATGGATTTGTATTTCCTTCTAGTGATATTTATGACGGACTTGCCGCTGTATATGATTACGGACAAAACGGGGTTGAGCTTAAAAACAATATCAAAAAGTATTGGTGGGACAGCATGATATTGCTACACGAAAACATTGTTGGTATTGATGCAGCTATTTTTATGCATCCAACTATATGGAAAGCATCAGGTCATGTTGACGCTTTTAATGATCCTCTAATAGATAACAGAGATAGCAAGAAACGCTATCGCGCTGACGTTCTTATTGAAGATCAACTAGCAAAATTCGACGAAAAAATTAATAAAGAAGTTGAAAAAGCAGCTAAGAAATTTGGCGATTCTTTTGATGCTGAATTATACAAATCCACCAATCCGCGTGTTCTTGAAAATGTAGCTAAACGCGAAGAATTACACACACGCTTCGCTAAGGCTCTTAACGATGGGAATTTAGACGAATTGAAACAAATAATACTTGATTACGACATTGTATGCCCTATCAGCGGAACGAAGAATTGGACGGATGTGCGTCAATTTAATTTGATGTTTACCACAGAAATGGGTTCTACATCTGACGGCTCAATGAAAATCTATTTACGTCCGGAAACAGCACAAGGTATTTTTGTGAATTACATGAATGTACAAAAGACCGGTCGTATGAAAATTCCTTTCGGTATCGCACAAATAGGAAAGGCATTCCGTAACGAAATCGTAGCAAGACAATTTATCTTTAGAATGCGTGAGTTCGAGCAAATGGAAATGCAATTCTTTGTTCGCCCGGGAGAAGAAATGAAATGGTTTGCTCATTGGAAAGAATTTAGATTAAAATGGCATAAAGCATTAGGCTTGGGCGATGAAAAATATCGTTACCACGATCATGACAAATTAGCTCACTACGCAAATGCAGCTACCGACATAGAATTTGAAATGCCTTTTGGTTTTAAAGAGGTAGAAGGTATTCACTCTCGTACAAACTTCGATTTAAGCCAACACTCGAAATTCTCAGGTAAAAAAATTGAATATTTTGATCCTGAACTAAATGAATCATATACTCCTTATGTAATTGAAACTTCAATAGGTGTAGATCGTATGTTCTTATCAATAATGTCTGCAGCTTATACCGAAGAGAAATTAGATGGAGAAGATAGTCGAGTAGTACTAAAATTACCACCTGTATTGGCTCCGATAAAGGCTTGCGTGATGCCATTGATTAAGAAAGACGGACTACCTGAAAAAGCTCGTGAAATAATGAACGAACTTAAATTTGATTTCAAATGTTCTTATGACGAGAAAGATTCTATAGGAAAACGTTATCGTCGTCAAGATGCAATTGGTACGCCATTCTGTATCACTGTAGATCATCAAACATTAGAAGATGGATGCGTTACGGTTCGTTACAGAGACACTATGACACAAGACCGCATTAAGATCGAAGAATTGCACGAACTTATAGGCAAGGCGGTTAATATGAAAAATCTATTCAAGAAAATTGTTGGATAAATAATTTACGGGGACATTCTTTTTTTAGAGTGTCCCCTATTTTGCCTCTATGAAATCAAGAACTCATATAATTCACATCATTTTAATTGCAATGCTGACAATAATTACAGCGGCATTATTACATTCTTGTGCTAACAGAGGCTCCGGACCACAAGGAGGTCCCAAAGACGAATTGTCTCCTATTATAGTTAAGAGTTCACCTAGTAATAGAGCAAGACTCGTTTCTTCAAAGCAAATTTCAATAGAATTTAATGAGTTGATTTCTATTGAGGCTGCATACAAAAATGTGGTAATTTCTCCCGCACAAAAAAATCAACCTACTGTAAAAGCCATTGGTAAAAAAGCAGTAGTAACATTGCAAGATAGTTTATTAGAAAATACTACATATACCATTGACTTTGGTAATTCCATAGTAGACTATAACGAAAAAAACGTCTTTAAAGATTTTCAATTTTCATTTTCAACTGGTGCCGATTTCGACACTTTGCAAATTAGCGGAATTGTACTAGATGCTCATACCTTAAAAGCCGTTCCGAATATATTTGTAGGTATATATAATGCAGATAATGATACTGCATTTCAAACAACTCCATTCATGCGTATGTCTAAAACAAAAGAAGACGGTTCTTTTGTAATTAGAAATATAAAAGAAGGTAAATACAAGCTATACGCACTGAATGATGTTACACAAACATACTTCTATAAGCAAATAGGAACCGATATAGCTTTTATCGACAGTATTTTGCAACCAGATGTTCATATGCACGGCAAAATAGACACAATTTGGACTGATAGTTTAAAAACCAAATTCGATAGTCTTATTGTTGATGCCCACACTGAATATTATCCTAAAGATTTGATTTTGAAGTCATTCAAAGAAAATCCTATAAAGCATTTCTTTAAAAAGTGTACACGCAACAGTAAAAACAGTTTTACTTTGACCTTCGGCGCCACACCGGCAAAACAACCTATAGTCAAAATTATTGATTCCACAGAACATAGCAATTGGTATATTCAAGAGAAATCCATACGTACCGATTCTCTTACATATTGGATAACAGATTCCTTATTATACAAGCAAGACACCTTGAATCTTTCATTGACATATTTAAAGACCGATTCAATAAGTAATCTGGTAGAGAAAACTGATACCATTAAGATGGTTGTTACAAACAAAGCCGGTAAAAAACGAAATAAATCCAATGCAGTCGATGATAAAAATCTTCCTCTTTTATTCTCACACAATATATCTTCAAACTTAGAAGTTTACGATACGTTATCACTCAACTTTGAGGAGCCTATTACAGAAATCGTAAAAGACAGCATACAGTTATTTATAAGGCATGATACTCTATGGACTAAGATACCATTCGAACTGATTAAAGACGACAGTTTGTGTACAAAACAGCTTAAGTTTCTTTATAAGAAAAGTTATGGAGATATGTACAAACTAAATGTTGATTCGGCGAGCATAAGGAGTATGTATGGGAGAACAGTCGATAAGTTCTACAAAACATTTAAAATCAAACAATTGGAAGAATATGGGAATCTGTTTGTTAAACTTACCGATACACCTCAAAATGGTATAATGGAACTTATTAATCAGAAAGATCAATGGGTTCAGACAGCATTTATGGATGGTGATGAATATATATTTCAAGACATAAAACCAGGTGCTTACTATATACGCCTTATTATTGATGAAAATGGTAATGGTAAGTGGGATACAGGAATCTACAAGGATCACAAGCAAGCAGAGTTTGTATATTACTATCCAAAACAAATTAAGATACGAGCAAATTGGGACATAGAAGAAGAATGGCCATACAAAAATATACCTTGGGAGAAACAAAGACCTGAAGAGCTAAAAAAGAACGATAGCAAAAAATAATCATGAAGTATTTACGTTACTGCATTTTAACAAGCATACTAATTAATTGCACTGCTTTATTTGCGCAGT
This sequence comes from Bacteroidia bacterium, assembly GCA_009930305.1. Taxonomy (GTDB): domain Bacteria; phylum Bacteroidota; class Bacteroidia; order Bacteroidales; family Paludibacteraceae; genus Enterocola. Next base: position 67,926 of record RZYM01000007.1, on the reverse strand, counting down.
ATAACTTAAAATGCCCTTTAGTCAATACAGCCTTCAAAACAGGAGAAGAACTTGAATATACAGCATTCTTTCAATGGGGAGGCATTATAATTGATAGACTCGTAATAAATACGAAAGTAACAGATGATATATATAGAAAAGAAGATGTTTATAATATCTCAGCTATAGGTCATACTGAAAAGGTAATGCGTTCATTCTTTTCACTTCGTGACACATTTCAAGTAATGATGCGTAAAAAAGATTTACTATCATTATATTTCTACGAGCGAGATATTGAACGTAAATACAATGCCGTTAAGAATCACCATTTTTATCCCATTGAAAATGGTATGGCAGTCGAGGCAATAGAGGTTAAGAACGGTGAAACAAAAAAAAATACAGAAGTCTTCCACGATATTTGCCCTATTGATGCTTTAGCACTTCTATATCGGATTAGAAATTATAATTTTTCTAATATAGCTATTGGAGAATCAACACAATTTACATTTTATCGTGTTGACGGAGTATTAAATTTGTCAATTACTTATGTGGGTAAAGAAAATATAACTTTACGTGACGGAAATACATATAGATGCCTGCGTTTCTATTTTGAAACATCCGATGGCACACTGTTTTCGAGTGAAGATCCTGTATCTATATGGCTTACAGACGATAAAAATAAAATTATAGTACACGCAGAAGCAAAGCTAAAAATAGGTTACGCCAAAATAGATTTAGTTAAGGTATCTAAGAATCGTTATCCCCTACACTATATCAAGAAAAAATAATTATAAAAATAGGGAATATCATTGCGACATTCCCTACTAATTATGTTATATAGATTTAATTTATAAACCGAAAGCCTTTTTTATTGCATCAACCATATCTGTTTTTTCCCAAGTAAACAATTCTACTTTGCGGGTAATAGAACGGCCGTCTGAAGTTTTAAAAGTTTTTTCAACTAATGCCGGAGTTCTACCAACGTGACCATAAGAAGCGGTCTCTTCATAAATAGGATTACGTAATTTAAGACGATCTTCTATAGCCTTTGGGCGCATATCAAACAAAGTCTCAATTTTTGACGCTATTTCACCATCAGTTAAAGATACTTTGGATGTGCTGTACGTATTTACATAAAGATTAATCGGCTTCGCCACACCTATGGCATAAGACACTTGAACAAGCACCTCGTCAGCCAAGCCAGCAGCAACCATGTTTTTTGCTATATGACGCGCTGCGTAAGCTGCAGACCTATCAACTTTTGAAGGATCTTTTCCCGAAAAAGCGCCACCTCCGTGAGCACCTTTACCGCCATAAGTATCCACAATTATTTTTCTGCCTGTTAAGCCTGTATCTCCATGAGGACCTCCTATAACAAATTTTCCGGTTGGATTTACAAATAACTTATAATCGCCCTTGTTTAACGCCATGTATTTTGAATCTTTAGACATTACACGAGGTATCAAAATTTCGCGAACATCATTTTCAATGGCAGTAACCATCTTTGCATCATCATTCAGAAATTCATCGTGCTGAGTTGAAATAACAATGGTGTCAATCCTAACAGGCTTGTTGTTATCACTATACTCTACCGTTACCTGCGATTTTGCATCAGGTCGTAAATATGTCATTTTCTTACCCTCACGGCGTATTGCAGCCAATTCTGAAAGCAAAGCATGAGATAAATCAAGAGCTATGGGCATTAAATTATCGGTTTCGGCACAAGCATATCCAAACATCATACCTTGGTCACCTGCACCCTGATCGTAAGGATTCTCGCGCTCAACACCTCGATTTATATCATCAGATTGTTCATGAATTGCAGACAAAACACCGCAAGATTCAGCTTCAAATTTATATTCGCTTTTTGTGTAACCAATACGTTTTATAACATCACGCACCACAGTTTGCACATCAACATAAGCATCGGTCTTAACTTCGCCGGCCAAAATTACTTGACCTGTAGTTACCAAAGTTTCACAAGCTACCTTCGAATCCGGATCTTGCACCAAGAAATTATCAAGCAAAGCATCAGATATTTGGTCAGCTATCTTATCAGGATGACCTTCAGAGACTGATTCAGAAGAAAAGAAATAAGGCATAACAATAAAATTAAATTACATATTTTTTGTATATGGATTTGAATTGACCGAACGGCAAAAAGAAGTCGTTTTAGCATTTTTTTGCGTGGTTGCAAGCTGGTTCAAATCCATCCACGATAACAACGACAAAATTACAATTATTTTTTATACTAACATATATCTATATACATAAAAATTACATTAGGCAATTTAATATAAACATAATCTTCTCATAACCTGCGCGTTGCATCGCCGATTGCTTGAATATCTTATTAAATTTCGATTCATCCATTTTCAACCAATCCTCATTAGTCCAATCTAAAAAATCAAGTGCTTTCAGTTCTTCATGATTCGAACTATGAGCAAAACGCAAATTCCACGGACATACAGACTGACATTTATCGCAACCAAAAAGCGTATGAGTGTAGCGTAAAGCCTCATCTTGACTTCTATCATTCTTACTTTCTACCGTTATATATGACAAACATTTTCTGGCATCCATTTTATATTCATTATACAAAGCATTTGTAGCACATGCATCTATGCAACGCTTGCAATTGCCACAATGAGTTGATAAATCAGGTTTGTCGTATATTAATTCTTTATCTGTAACAATTTCAGAAATAAAGCAATAACTGCCGAATCGTTTATTAATAAGAGTAGTATTTTTACCAATCCAACCTAAACCGGCTCGTACTGCTAAACTCTTTTCAAGCAATGGCGCAGAATCGCAAAAACATTGCTGCTCATCTAACTTAATTTCAGGGATTTGAGAGACTACTTGCTCTAATTTTTGTTTTATAATATAGTGATAATCATTGCCGTATGCATATTTAGCAACCTTAGGTGCAGAAGCTGATTGCAATGTTTCTGGCATATAATTATATAATAAAACGATAACAGATTTTGCACCATTTATTAATTTTGAAATATCAACTCTTTTCTCAAAATAATTATGCATATAGTTCATTGAACCTGCATAACCTGCCAACAACCAAGAATTGAGATAACTTCTATCCTCTTCCAACAATTCAGCTTTCGTGATGCCTACAGCATCAAAACCAACTTGTATTGCAGTTTCTTTTATTTTTTGAGTTAAAGCTAATGTGTCGATCATATATTTATGAATATATTTTTCTGATGATGCTTAGACGTAATGATGAGGGCATTATACCTATTAACCAACAAATAAATTTATATGATAATCCGGGCACTAATATCGGTTTAACAGTACTCCCATTAATTTGACGCGAAACTGCATCTGCTATTTGAGTCGGCGACATACCATTCTGTTCATCATGTTCCATTATTCCAACAGCCTTTTTCATTTTATTCTTATAGCATGATGTATCTAATTGTGATGCTTTTGTAAAACGTCTCGAAGCTGTAAAATCTGTTTTTGTATCTCCAGGTAAAACACAACCGCATTCTATACCTAATTCTTTAACCTCCATTGCAAGTGCTTGCATGTAAATCAATAATGCAGCTTTACTAGCCGAATAAAATGCCTGAAATGGTATTGGAACAATTCCTGCAACTGAGTCTGTTGCTATGATGCGTCCGTATTTTTGCTGCCTAAAGATTGGCAAACATACACGAATAGTATTAACCGCACCAAAGAAATTTGTTTCCATTTGGAATCTCGCCTCCTCATCAGATGTGTCTTCAATAGCTCCTGCAATTCCATTCCCTGCATTACAAATAACAGCATCCAAATGAGATTCTTTACTAACTATTAAATTAACAGCTTTGTGTATTGATTCTTCGTCGGTTACATCCATAAAAACTCCGCAAATACTACCTCCCGACTGACTATCTTTTCGGTTTGTAACTACACGTCTTGATGCGGCATAAACTTTATGTCCTTGCCACATTAGCAATTCAGAAACAGCTAAGCCTATACCCGCACTAGCTCCTGTCAATAATATTATCTTTGGACTCATTTTCATATTTTGTCTTCTATTTTTATGTGTTTATATAGAGCATCAAAAGTACAACTTTAAACCAAAATATCAAACCCAATTGTTTTGCTTAAAATATATTTCCAATTATTTCGATTTTAAATACAATTTAAACAGTTCTTTTACGTTATTAGTAATATAATAGAAGTAGCTGACAAAGCAAAATAAACTAACAATATGGATATAACTATAAAAGAGATGCGGACACGCTCCGAACTCAAGAAATTCACACAATTTGGTATTGAACTATATAAAAACAATCCGTATTTCTGTCCTCCAATAATTATGGACGAGATTAATACCTTAAGTAAGGGTATAAATCCTGCTTTTGAGGTATGCGAATCTGTTTACTATATGGCTTTCGAAGGCAAAAAGCCTGTTGGCCGTATTGCAGGTATTATTAATTCTGCAGCCAACAATGCATGGCAAGTAAAAAAACTTAGATTCGGTTGGTTCGACTTTATTAATAATCTTGAAGTATCTAAGGCCTTACTCGACGCTATAGTAGACTGGGGTAGAGAAAAAGGTATGAATCAAATGAACGGACCGGTAGGTTTCACAGATTTTGACCATCAAGGACTTTTATTAGAAGGATTTGAGCATTTATCACCAATGGCATCGTTATATAATTATCCATACTACGAACAACATTATAATGCGTATGGTTTAAAGAAAGATGCAGATTGGATAGAGATTCATTCGGGATTAATACACGAGATACCTGAACGAATTGAAAGACTATGCAAAGCAGTAGAGCAGAGATACCATGTAAAAATTGAATATATTCATTCTAAGAAAGAATTAATTAAACGTTTCGGGTATACATTTTTTGATGTTATTGACTCTGCATATTCACCACTTTACAATTATTCGCCTTTAACACGCTCACAAAAACATTACTATGCTAAAATGTTTTTTCCTCTACTTAATTATGATTTCATAAGTTTAATAACGAATGATGCAGGAGAACTTGTTGCTGTAGGCGTTTCTATGCCTAATATTACTCCTGCTCTCCGCAAAACTAAAGGAAAATTATTTCCATTTGGATGGATAAGTATATTAAAGTCATTAAAAGCAAAACAATTCGATCAACTTGATTTTTTACTTATCGCAGTTCGTCCTGATTATCAGAACAAAGGCATTAATTCATTATTCTTTAAACGACTAATTCCATCATTCAAACAATATGGAGTTAAATACTCAGAATCGTCTGCAATTCTCGAAACAAATAATAAGAGTCAAGCTCATTTTGAATTCTTCGATTCAAAACAACACAAACGTAGAAGAGCATATATTAAAGATATTTCAGAATAATTCCAAAAATATCCATACCTTTGCATAGCAAGCATTATCTTTACTGTTTTTAAAAGAAAGGTTTAACATGGATATATCTATACGCGAAGTACAATCCAAAAAAGAATTAAAAGCATTCGTTCAATTTGGTATTGACTTATATGATGGAAATGAATATTTCTGTCCTCCTTTAATCTCAGACGAGTTAGACACACTCGACAGGCACAAGAATCCTGCTTTTGAAGTGTGCGAATCTGTATATTTCTTGGCTTATAGAAATAATAAGATTGTTGGTCGTATTGCAGGGATCATAAATCATAGGGCTAATGATGTTTGGAATGTAAAGAAAACTCGCTTCGGTTGGTTTGATTTTATTGATGATACTGCTGTTTCAAAAGCTTTACTTGATGCTGTAGCGGTTTGGGGGAAATCAAAAGGAATGGAAACATTGAATGGCCCGGTAGGATTTACCGATATGGACCATCAAGGTTTGCTTCTTGAGGGTTATGAATACCTATCGCCTATGGCTGCGTTATATAACTATCCATACTACGTTAAACACTTTGAAGCATATGGTTTTGAGAAAGAAGCAGATTGGATTGAAATAAGATGCAAATATCCGAATGAAATACCTGAAAGAATGGTACGTGTCGGCAATATAATTACCGAGAAATATAATGTAAAGATAGAAAAAGTCCGTAATTCCAAAGAAATTGTTAAACGATTCGGATACAGCTTCTTCGATGTAGTTGACGAAGCATACAAACCGTTATATAATTATTCTCCACTTACTCAACGTCAAAAAGAATATTACAGCAAACTATATTTCCCACTATTAAATTATGATTTCGTCACTTTAGTGACAAATGAGCATGAAGAACTCGTTGGAGTTGGTGTAGTTATGCCAAACATTAGTAAAGCATTAAGAAAAACCAAAGGCAAATTATTCCCATTTGGTTGGTATTATCTGCTTAAAGCACTAAAATCTAAAAAAATAGAAACAGTCGATTTACTTCTAATCGCGGTGCGGCCTGATTATCAAAATAAAGGTGTAAACTCATTGCTATTTATAGATCAAATACCATATTACGGCAAGTATGGCGTCGTAAATGCCGATGTTACAGCCGTTCTGGAAACTAATTACAAGAACCAGGCAAATTTTAATTTATTTGACCACAAGATACATAAACGCAGACGCGCTTATATAAAAACTATTTGATTTTTATTCTTCCCAACCATCAAAGATGTGCTCATCGTAATAGTTGTGCTCATCTTTGCTGTGTATAGGGTACCATACTTGTGCAAAGAAAGGATTTCCTTTAGCTATTTTATCATAGTTCCATGGCATTGGAGTACATTCAGGGCACCAATGACCACCTAAAAGAACTAATGCCGGTGATGCTTTAAATGTATGACCTTCGTGACACTGCCATTCTAATTTAGTTGCCATATCACCCTTAATCATAGTTTCTGATAGACATTTTCCGCCTCTAAATTCAGCTGCCTTTTTCATGTCTTCAATATCTAATTCAGATAAAGGCTTTGATTCGTCATAACCATGATCTAAACGGATAATATTAGTTTCTGAAGGATGAGATAAATCTTGCTTATCCCATGAAAGAATATTTTTGTATGCTTCTAATGAACCATAATATGCAGCAATTCTCTGTTTTTTGTTATTTTTAATCCACCATTGAGTACCCCATTCCTTTTTATAAGCCATTGGACGCATACCTAATTTGATTAAGCAAGCAGGTACAATCTTTGCTAAATGATAGAACCAAGGTACTTCCTTGCTCATTTGTTTAAAGTACTCATCTACCGGGGTATTAGCTCTAAAATGCAAATAATTCTCCAAAACATCCGAATCTAAATACCACTGTCCATGAAAATTACGTAAAACGAACCACTCCGGATTAAATATTTTTTGCGGACACGGACACGAAATTGTTTTCAGTAATTTGCACTCAAATTCATAATTACTTAAACGATATTCTTTTCCACTACCAATATTGTAGAATCTATTCCAAAAGTCTGCAGGTACATCATCTTCGCATAAATTAGCCAACAGGCGTCCTGAATCATCAACTGTCGCCCACTCTAAAACTCCACGAAGGGGAACATGGAACATAATAGGATCATAATTTTTCAATATGTCAGCATATAAAATACCTGATTGACGAAGGCAAACCCAATTTTTTAAGCCAGACTCAACAAATTCACGTTCTGCCAAAGTTTTAGAAATTGCGTAATGATCATAAACACTGATACATACAGGATCGCCTGTGCGTCCCCAATGAATAGGTTCACTACGATCTGAAGTTTGTGCAACAGAACCGATATATGCAACTTTAATTTTATCGGCATTTGGTTGGGCAAGAACTGCTTTAACCACATTCTTAGCTGCACCAATATTAACTTTTAAAGTTTTCTTAGGAAAATAATCGGCAGCAGGAGATACCATTCCACCTACATGCAACACGTAATCAGAACCTGTTACGCCTTTTAGTACATCATCATAATTCATCAAATCGCCCCATACTATTCGTACTCCCTCAACACCTTCAAGATAAGCCAATTTTTTAAGATTAACTTTACTTGGTCTTGCCAATACTACTATATTAAAACGATCTTTACGTTTGAGGAGTTCTTTCAATCCTGCAGATCCCATTACACCTGTTACACCGGTTAGGAATATTGTTTTTTTAGTTGCCATTATTTTGTATATTTGCGGTACAAAGGTAAACAAATTGACTTACCCCACAATCACCTTTTTATAACGTAAATAAACTTTTTTTATTATATGCCGGTAAATTTTTCAGATACCTTAGTCGTTGGAATATCCTCACGCACCTTATTTAACCTAGAGGCAGAGGAAGGTTTGTTTCAAACTGAAGGTATTGACGCCTATCGCAAAATACAAAAAGCAAGAGAAAACGATGTACTCGAACCGGGAACTGCTTTCTATCTTGTAAAAGCACTACTTAACCTCAATAAATTATGCACAACACAGCGTTTGGTTGAGGTTATTGTTATGTCGCGGAATAGTCCTGAAACAGGAGTCCGCGTGCTTAATTCGATAAAAGAATTGAAATTAGATATCACACGTTCTGCGTTTACGGGAGGAGAAGCTATTGCACCATATATGGAGGCTTTCGGAATAGATTTATTTCTATCAAAAAACGAAGAAGATGTGCAAAGTGTTATTGATTCAAAAACAGCAGCTGCGGCAATTATTTTGGATCCACCGGAAACTATGAATTCCGATACATCTACCGTTAGAATTGCATTTGATGCTGATGCCGTACTATTCTCGGAAGAGTCTGAACTGATATATAAAACACAGGGGATTGAAGCATTTGCAAAAAATGAAGAAGAAAATGCTCAAGTGCCACTAAAGGAAGGACCGCACGCTAAATTTTTACGTACACTTTCTAAGATACAAGCGCACATGACAGAGGCTGGTGATATTGAATCAACCCCTATACGTATTGCAATAGTTACGGCTCGTAATAGCCCCTCACACATGCGTGTAATTAACACGCTACGCAATTGGAACGTGTATATTGATGAAGCTTTCTTTTTAGGTGGCATCTCAAAGGATAAGGTTTTAAAAGCATTTAACGCACACATATTTTTTGACGACCAAGATGTACATTTACAGGATGCAAGTAAAATGGTCGCATCAGGCAAAGTACCAATACCAAAAAAATAGATAATGACGAAAGATGATGAATATTGCAATTTTCGTCATTATCTATAAATTATTCTTTATCTTTGCTTTGAAAATTAACTACATAAACTGATTTTATGGTAGAAAGAAAAACATATTTACGACAATTAATCTTATTGCGCGATCAAAATTTGATTAAGGTAATTACAGGAATACGCCGCTGCGGAAAATCAACACTTATGGCTGAATTTCAAGATTCATTAAAGAATAGTGGTGTACTCGACTCTAACATAATATCAATAAATTTTGAAGAAAGAGAATACAGTCAGTATACGAAATGGGAAGATATTTACGATTTGATTGACTCGAAACTGTCTAAAAATAATACAAACTACGTTTTTTTAGACGAAGTACAAACTATTCCAAAATTTGAGAAATTAGTAGATGCTCTATACGTAAAGCCTAATATTGACTTATATGTAACAGGCTCTAACGCATATCTTTTGTCAAGTGAATTAGCCACATTGCTTTCAGGAAGATATATTGCCATAAACTTGCATCCGTTTTCCTTTATGGAATATGCGTCTGCATTTCCAAATGAACGCAGAATTGATTTGTTATTTCGCCAATATATGAATTTATCATGTTTTCCGGAAGCCGTCAATCTATATATATCATCACCCGAAATGGTCAATACGTATTTGAAATCATTGTACGATACGGTTGTTGTAAAAGACATTGTTAAGCGCAACAAATTGCGAAAATTTGACACCACGCAACGCATTATAAATTTTTTGTTTGATAGCATTGGGAGTGTTATTTCGCCCAATAATATAGCTAACGAATTACGCAAATTGAACGTAGAAAAAATTTCTCATAACACTGTACAAAAAACAATTCGTTTTTTGCAGGAAGCATACCTTGTATATCCTGTACGCTTATATAATATAAAAGGCAAACGCCTGCTAGCTAGCAATTATAAATATTATATCGTAGATCTTGGATTAAAAAACATACTTCAAATCAATAACCCACAAACGGATTTAGGGCATAAATTAGAAAATGTCGTATATTTTGAACTTTTAAGACGAGGCGGAGAAGTGTATGCTGGAAAATCATCACATGGCGAAGTCGATTTTGTAGTGCAGAAATACAATGGACAAAGAGAGTATTATCAAGTATCATACACTGTTAATGACGAGAAAACACTAAAACGTGAAATTTCGTCATTAATAAATATCAGAGATGCATTTCCCAAATATTTACTAACACTCGATTTTGATGAAACAATCATAGAAGGTATTCAAAAGAAGAATGTAATATCATGGTTACTAAACGATTAATCATTTCACCTTTAACCCATTCACCCAGAACCATTAACCCTTAACCCATTCACCATGCCAAACATCATATTTTTATTAATAGGCTTAACCCTCGGCGTTATTATCGCAATTATAGTATATCGCATATTATCAAAGCATTTAACCGAAACAAAACAGCAGTTAGAGCAAAAACAACAAGAGTTGCAAGAAAACATAAAATTGTCAGCCGAATATAAAAGCAAGAATGATGCCCTACAAGAAAAGCTCGACTCGCAAAAAGAAGAAATTCAACATATTAGAGAAGATTTAAATAAGGAGTTTCGCTTGCTGGCAGGTGAAATTATGGAAGAAAAAACAAAATCATTTTCTGATATTAATGCCGAAAAAATAGGCAGCATTCTAAATCCTTTAAAAGAAAGAATTCAGTCATTTGAAAAGAAAGTTGAAGATACTTACAACAACGAAACACGCGAGAAAGCAAGCCTCAAAGTACAAATAGATCAAATTATAAAAGCAAATCTTCAAATTAGCGATGATGCTCAAAAACTTACAATGGCTTTAAAGGGTGATAGTAAATTTCAAGGAGATTGGGGCGAAATGCAACTTGAAACACTTCTTGAGAAATCAGGCCTTGAAAAAGGCGTTCATTATTTGTATCAGCCAAACTACAAAACAGACGAAAATACAAATGTTCGTCCCGACTTTATTATAAACTTACCCGATAGTAAAAACTTTATAATTGATAGCAAGGTATCTCTAACTGCATACGAAAGATACTTTAACGCTGAAAATGAAAATAAGCGTGCTGCAGCTTTAGCTGAGCATCTGCAAAGCATTAATAAACACATACAGGAGCTAAGCAGTAAAAATTATCCCTCACTATATAAAATAAATGCTCCCGACTATGTTTTCTTATATGTGGCAGTCGAGCCTGCACTAACATTAGCTCTACAAAACGACTTGGAACTCTTCGATAAGGCCATGCGTAAAAATGTTGTGCTGGTATCAGCCAGTACACTATTGGCTACGATGCGTACTGTTTCTTTTATTTGGAAACAAGAAAATCAAAAGAACAATGTACTTGCTATTGCTACAGAAAGCGGTAAGTTATACGACAAATTTGTTGGCTTTTTAGAGGATATGTCAAAAATAGGGAAATCGCTCGATGCAAGTTCCACATCATATCACAATGCAATGAACAAATTATCAGAGTCGTCAAAATATGGTGATACCATTCTGGGACGCATGGAAAACCTAAAGAAATTAGGTGCCAACACACAGAAAAAGATAAGCGACGTTATAAGCGACACTGAATAAATCTGTTTCTATTGCTTTGTCAATACTGAATTAGCTGTTTTAACTTGAAGTTTTGGTATATCAAGACGTACTTTAAGCCAATTCGATAAGGCCTGATTTTGAATAGTATCAGAATCTTGTTTCCACTCAACAAACAATATAGGAATTGTATCTTGTTTTAAATCTAAGGTTTGGGTTGTTATGACATGAGTTACTGAGAATTTTTCAACATTAGGATACTGCACTGCAATTTCCTTAGCAATATGCTTATACATTTCTACTGAGGAATGCGTTTTACTCAACTCATTATCTAAACTATCAACAGACAATTCTAGTTTCTGTATTAATGCATCTTTTTTATCTATTAATTTTGTGATATATCCTTCTTGTGCATTCACATATAAATTCTCACCTGTTTGTTTCACATTTAACTTTGTTCCTTTTAAGCCATAAACATCGAGATGTTCATTTAAATATGCTTTCTGAGTATCATCTAAGGGTTTCCCTATAAAAGAAATAAATATTGTACTTCCTTTGCTTGAATATTCTTTACGAGAATTTACCATTTCTACATCTGCAAACATCTCGCTTTTTTGAATATCATGTAAATACTTTGAACCGGCAGAATTAAAAGCTGTTTCGCGCACTACACTTATAGCCATAAATACACTCGGCACTAATACGATTATTGAAAATATATAAATACTACGTTTAACCATTCTCTGCTTATGCTGATCGAGATATTGATTTACAGGGAAACGCAAATATTTAACCATTATCAATGATGCTATAGCTATAAAAAACGAGTTAATAAAAAACAAATACAGAGCTCCCAAAGCAAATATCCAACTACCTGTTGCTATTCCATATCCGGCAGTACACAAAGGAGGCATCAAGGCTGTTGCAATAGCTACCCCAGACACAATAGTAAGAGCTTGTCCCTTACGAGAAATCGCCAACATACCTGCGATACCACCAAAGAATGCAATAAATACATCATATATAGTAGGATTAGTTCTAGCTAACAATTCTGATTGTGCATCACTAAGTGGACTTATCAAAAAATATGTAGTTGACGAGATTAAACTTATTAAAACCATAACACCGAAGTTCCAAAGCGAACGCCTAAGCAAAGTCGAATCGCTAATACCCACAGCAACACCTACACCATTAATAGGCCCCATTAATGGAGATATTAGCATCGCACCTATTATAACAGCTGTTGAATTTATGTTTAAACCTACTGATGCTACAATTATTGCACAAGACAATAGCCACGCATTCGAGCCTCTAAATTCTACTGATTTTCTAACAGAAGACATAGTTGCATCAATATCAGTATCTTCCTTAATATTAACAAATTCTATAATTTTCGCCCATAGACGAAGCAAAAATGTTTTCATATTTTAATATGTTTCAAACAAATTTATACTGGAACTATATTAGATAAGTAATATGCCTTTCAAATACGCATTTCAAGCATTTGTAGACAAAAATACGCAATTGAAAACAAAAAAGCAAACAATGTAAGATGCAAATAAAAAAGAGAGACTTCTCTTCAACAGAAAAATCTCTCTTGGTACCTGAGGCGGGACTTGAACCCGCACAGCCATCACTGACCAAAGGATTTTAAGTCCTTCGTGTCTACCATTCCACCACTCAGGCCTAATGCACGGCAAAGGTACTTCCTTTTTTGTTTTTATGCAACACGAAATGTCGTTTTTTTACTGCAGATTTTATTAATTTTTGCAGTTATCAGATAATCAAGATATTAAAGCATCATTTATTAGCTTTATTCTTAGCATAATCTGACTTTAAATACTCTTTTGCAGTTAGTTCGAGTTCTGCATACCAGGCCTCACCAAAACGCCTTATCAGAGGCTCTTTCAGAAATTTATATACGGGCAGTTTTATACGTTTCCCTTCAACGCAAGCATGACTACAAACCTCCCATTTATGATATTCGACTGCCATAAATTTCCTGTATTGCTTCAATCTTATTGGATATAAATGACAGGAAATAGGCTTTTTAAAATTTATTTTACCCTCTGTGTATAGTCTTTCTATTGCACATTTCCAAATACCATTTTCCTTATATGTAAACACACATTCTTTATCATTCACGATTGATATAACAAATTCTCCCTCAATATCAGTATATGCAACTCCTTGCCTATCAATTACATCAAGCGCTTCTTTTGTTAGATAGGGTTTCAGTTCTGAAAGAAGATTTTCAATGATTTCGGCTTCCTCTTTTGTTATCGGAGCTCCACTGTCGCCCTCAACACAACAAATTCCCTTGCAATGATTAATATTGCATAAGAACTCCTGAGTAAGAACATCTAAACTAACAATAGTATCTCCAATGGCTAACATAATAGATATTAATTATCAATAATAGTAATAATCATCATAACTTGGTTCAGGTTCTTTTACAATCCAATGATCTTTACTAAACTTTACATGAGCAATATATGCTGATTTTACACGATACCCATCAAGAGTTGCAGACTTAAATATAGGAAGGTTCTCCATAACACGTAAAGCCTCGGCATCTTGCTCGTCAGTAAGCGATTGCACTACTTTAAAGCGTCCGGGCTTGCCGCAACGATCAATTACAAATTCCACTAATACCTCTCCTACAACTAGTAGCGGATTACCATCTGAATCCAATTCGCCACTGTAAACTTCTTGAGTTTCGGTATTTCTATATATAAACAAGGATAATTCAACATCACCTCCCGGAAAAACCGCATCTATTAAAGTATTAGGATATTCACCATAAGTTCCTCCATAAATTTCAGATTCTTCATCATCAACACAGCCTTCGTACAGGGCTACATATTTCATTAGGTCTGATTGCGAGAATGATGTAAACACACATGAAACAACTAAAAAGATTATACAAAATAGCTTTCTCATATTTTTAATTATTACGTTTATAAACTTGTTTTGCAGGATAAAAAGACGCTAACAAACCTAAAATTCCAACAGTTGCGAAAACCAATATAATATCTAAGAACTGAACTTTTACAGGATATGCATCAACAATAAAAGAGCCTTCCGTTCCTAAACTTACTAAACCAAACTGCATTTGCAACCAGCATAATATTAAACCAAAAATTACGCCAAAAATAACACCAACAAAGGAAATAAGCCATCCTTCAAGCAAGAATATTCTAAAAATAAGCTTTTGTGATGCTCCCATATTTTCAAGTATCTTGATATCCTCCTTTTTGTCTATCATAAGCATCGACAACGAACCTATTATATTAAACACAGCTATCAATAATATAAAAGACAAAATAAGATATGTAATCCACTTTTCAATCTCCATCATTCTAAAAAAGTCTTCTTGCTGCTCATATCTATTTAGTACAGAAAAATCATCTCCTAACATTTCAGATATACTTTCTTGCACTTTTTTTTCATTTACACCATCCTTCAATTTTATTTCGACAGCAGATACTTCCTTTTCATAATCAAATAAACGGCGAGCCAGTGACATTGAAACTATCAGCAAGTTATTGTCATACTTTTCTTGCTGCACCATGAAAATACCTGTTAAAAATGCAATTTCTCTTTTAAAAGCATCGTCAGGTCTTAGCATATTGACATTTCCATTTCGCTTTGGCGCATACAATTGTAACGGATCTACGTAATGCACACCACAGCCTATAGTTCGCACCAAGCCAATTCCGCCTACTGCCATGTCAAATGAGCCTTCTTTTATTTTAAAATCACCATCTAAAATAATGTCGGATATATGATTTATTTTAGCATAATCATCAGGAACACCTTTTACTACAACCGGAGTTTGTTTATCACGAAAAACTAAAAGCGCATTTTCTTCTAACACCTCGCTACAATATTCAACATCAGGCATTTCTGATATTTTTGACACAAAAACAGGGTCAAAAACCTTAACTTGTTTTGCAGTTATTTTAAGTTGAGGATCAAAATTGCCGAATAAGCCTTCGACAATTCCTTGGAAACCATTAAATACAGATAATACACATACCAAAGCCATTGTTCCCACCGCAACACCACACACCGATATAAGTGATACAATATTAATTGCGTGATGCGATTTTTTTGAGAACAAATAACGTCCGGCTATGTATAGCGGCAGATTCACAGTTTCTTTAGCAATTTGTCTATGTGTTCAATGTAATCAAGTGAGTCATCTATAAAGAACGACAATGTTGGTACCGTACGTAGTTGAAAACGAGTACGTTGTGATAAATCGTAACGAATGCTTGCAGATTTACTATTAATCAAATCCAATAATTCTTGCGATTTTTCAGTAGGAAATATACTCAAATATATTCTAGCTACGCTTAAATCGGGACTAACACGAACATTTGTAGTAGTAACCAAGATTCCAGGCATCGAATGTGTCATGCCCAAGAAAATTTCGCTGATATCCTTTTGTATCAGTCTTGCAATTTTATTTTGTCTTGTTGCTTCCATATTTTTTTTACAAAGGTATGAGTTTTCGATTAAAAAACAATTATTCCCTATTCTCAGTAGTATATCTTAACGCTTACGCACAAATGTCAAACCATCACGCAGAGGTAATATAAAACGATCCACACGCTCGTCTGCTGCCAAAAAATCGTTGAATTCGATAAGAGCTTGAGTTTGATGATCCCAAGAAGCAGCCGGATTTAAAACTTTGCCATTCCATAATGTATTATCAATCAACATAAATCCACCCTGATGCAATTTATCGTATGCTGCTTCATAATAGGCTTTGTATTCGCGTTTATCGCCATCAATAAAGATTAAATCAAATACCTCATCCAATTCAGGTATCAACTTTAAAGCATCTGCAATTCTAAAATCTATTTTATCTGCATATTCAGACTGTTCGATATAAGACCTTGCCATGTCTTCAATTTCCTCATCTATATCAATAGTTATTACCTTACCACCTTCGGCCAAACCCTCAGCCAAACACATTGCAGAGTATCCTACATAAGTTCCTATTTCAAGTATTCTTTTAGGACGTATCATATACGATATCATACTTAACAATCGACCTTGTATATGACCGGATACCATACGCGGGTTAAGTAGCTTTACATTTGCATCTCTATTTAAACGCGTCAATAATGGGTCCTCTTTTTGCGAGTGCTGCTTAATATATTGTTCTATTTCTTCGGTCATCTGTAGTACAAATAAGTAAATTTACCTTCATCCAATATTTCTTCCGCAACAGTTTGCAATTCATTTTCGGTTATTGCAGAAACAATTGATTCGATTTCCTTTTTCGATTCTACCTTTCCGGTATTCATAAATTGTTTTACCACACCCATCAACCAATTCTCCCTATTTTCACCTGCTATAACCATTTGAGCTATCCATTGAGCCTTAAGCTTTTGAAGTTTATTGCCTGACAATCTTTTACTTTTCAATTCCTCAATTTCATTATGTACTAACTTCATTGCCAATTCAACATCTTCAGAATCTGTCCCAAGATATACATTCCAATTACCTACATCAGAATATGGAGTGTACATAGATTCGACCGAATAAACTAAGCCATGTTTCTCTCGCAAAGCCATGTTTAAACGACTATTCATATTACCCCCGCCCAGAATATTATTTAGTAAGAAAAATGGATAACGTTTATCATCATATGCGTTATATGCTCTATTGCCAAAAGCTAAATGAACTTGCGAAGTCGCCTTATGCTTTGTGAGTGTTTTAGGTTCATAATTTATGGGAGCAGTGCGTTTAAACAAACGTTTTGTACTTGGATATATTCCAAATATCTTTTGAGCCAACTTTTCGACCCTTTCAAAACTAAACTCACCCATACTATAAAATACCATTTCGTCGGTAGTATAACATCTGCCAATAAAAGATTTTAGAGCATCTGCAGTAATTTTTGACAATATTTTTTTAGAGCCTAATGTATTTCTTCCTAACGAATGTCCCGCAAATAGTTCATCTTCAAAATCGTCTAATATAAGTTCAGATGGATCATCTGTATATGAATCTATTTCGTCTGCAATAACCTCTTTTTCTTTTTGTAATAAACTCTCATCAAACTTATAATTGAAAATCATATCTGCAATAAGTTCCATTGCACGTTCAATATAACGTTTTAAAAAAAGCGCATATATAGTTGTCTCTTCTTTTGTTGTATAAGCATTCATTTCGCCTCCAACATCTTCAATTCTATTTATTATCTGAATATAATTTCTTTTTTCAGTACCCTTAAATAGAATATGTTCTGTGAGATGAGCCATGCCATTTTCGGATTGCAACTCATCACGTGTTCCTACATTTACCATCACTCCGCAATAAGCTACATCACCCTTACATCGCACATGAATAAGCCTAATTCCATTCGATAATGTTGTAGTTTCTATGTTCATAAAACAGACTCTTGATATATACAAAAAAAGGATAGCCGGAAGCTATCCTTTTAATATTTTACTATTTCAAATTACTCTTTAGAATTGTTACCCTTATCAGAACCTACACGATTCATAGCACAACGGAAACCTATATCATTAGCACGTTTTGATTGTTCCATATAACGACGTGTTGCAGGGCTTAACCAGTATGAACGATCTTTCCAGCTACCACCTTTATAAACACGACTTGTGTTTGAAATCTTCGTTGTTAATAAACTTTCTGGGTCAGTTTGTTCGTCAGCATCATACAAACGTTTCGTAGCTATATCCGGATCAACAACTTCTTTCCATTTGTCACGGTTATAACTGCTTCGTGCATCACCATCATTGTAGTTACGTACATCTAATTTAGCATACGCTGCCATGCTATCTTCTTTCGAATATTCAACAGCATATTTAAGACGACCAAGACTATCTAATTCAAATTTGTTCAAAGAATCTTTTACAGGAGCCATATATATGTTACCACGGAATGGGTTGTATTCTTGAACCTCATCTGTACTTGTTTGACGATACACATCCATTGTCCACTCGTTAACGTTACCAGCCATGTTATACAAACCTACATCATTAGGCCAGAATGAATTTACCGGTGCTGTAATTGTTGCCTTATCATTTAAGTCTCCGGCAACACCCATCATATCACCTCTTCCTCTTGCGAAGTTGGCCAAAATTTTACCACGAGCCTTCTTATTAGGATTTCTTGTTTGAGCACCATCCCAAGGGAAAATACGTTTTGCATCATAATTTTCCATGCCTTCTTCAGATGTGATACCGTATGCAGCGAATTCCCATTCTGCTTCGGTTGGTAGACGATACTCAGGAAGTAACAAACCATCAGACATGTTTGTTTTACGAACATCACCGAATTCTGTTTTTATAGAACTCTTTTCGCGATCCGGATTATATTCATTACTTTTAAGATATTTAGCAGTATTAAATACTTTCTCTTTTGCTATAGTATCTGAAGTCGCTTTTGTTGAGTCTCTGTATATTTCAGAAAAATCAGGAAAATCTACAACACCCTCTTCTTTTAAAATACGTTCATTAACACGATCAGAACGCCAAACGCAGTAATCTGTAGCTTGTTCCCATGAAACACCTACTACAGGATACATATCATATGCAACGTGTGTAAAATAGTAATTCAAGTATGGTTCATTGTAAGCAAGCTCTTCGCGCCAAACCGTTGAGTCAGGACGACATTTTTCAGAAACAGACTTTCCGTACATCAAATTAACCCAATACACATATTCTTTCCAATCACGGTTTGAAATCTCATATTGATCCATGTAGAATGTGTTAACGGTAACACGACGTGGGTAGTTATTCCATTCAGCATAGGTATCTTCGTTAACACGACCCATAGTGAATGTACCACCACCTACAAGCACCATGCCCGGAGGGGTATCCTGTTCGTATTTATCTACAACTTGGAAGCCACCGTATTCGGCATCATTATATTTCCAACCGGTGGTATTTGAAGCACCCTTATTACAAGCAGATAGTGCCAAAATCATAGCACTTAGAATAAGAACTTCTTTAATTTGATGAATGAGATTCATTTTCATTGTATTTTTATACTCAAGGTTAATTTACATTCGTAGCTACAAAGATAACTAATTTTGAGCTCCAATATTGTGTTTTGCTTTATTTTTTTTTCAGTTTTCCGACAAAATGACTGCAAAGATGCAGATAATTTCTAATTTTGCAAAGATTTATGACTTGTTTTTTCAAATCATTATACATTTATGCACAAACGATCTCAATATTTGTCTGTAAATATCGGTGGAAAACTTCATTGTTTTAACAAAACCGAAGTTATGGCAATAGTAAACTTTACACCCGATTCATTTTTCCAAGGAAGTCGATATAATATGGAAGTTCCGTCAGGTGTGTTTTGCATAGATTTTGGTGCATACTCTACAAGACCTGGAGCAGAAGAGGTTTCAGAATCGGAGGAAATAAAACGAATAGATGAAAATTTACCCATTTTAATAAGCAAATATCCTGATGCCGTTTTTTCTGTAGATACATTTCGCCCGTCTGTTGCAAAAATGTGTATAGAAAAATACGGAGTAAATATTATTAATGATATATCTGGAGGCTGCGATGAAATGTTCAATGTAGTTGCAGAACACAAAGTTCCATACATACTAATGTACTCTGGTGGTGGCGGACTTCCTGAAATGATGTATTTCTTTTCAAAACAGATTGATGCACTAACGAGGCTTGGAGTTAATGACATCATTCTAGACCCTGGATTTGGGTTTGGAAAAACTCTGGAAGAAAATTACGATATTGCTCGTAACTTACACGTCTTACATACTTTTGAGTTGCCAATACTAGTTGGAATATCAAGAAAATCGATGATACAAAAGGTTTTACAAACTTCTGCAAGCGAATCATTAAATGGTACATCCGTTTTACATACCATGCTACTTGACGAGGGCGTTGACGTATTACGTGTTCATGATGCCAAAGAAGCAATGGAAACTATCAAATTACACACATACTATCATAAATTATAACAACCATGTTCAGCATACTTGGATTCAGACTTAAAGACCTATTCGACATTATTATTGTAGCAATATTGCTATATCAAATATATCGTTTGATGAAAGGAACTTCGGGTATGAACATTTTCATATCTGTGCTTAGTTTCATTGTCATTTGGTTCTTTGTTTCATACGTTTTTCAGATGGAATTACTTGGTGCTATCATGAACAAAGTCGTAAATGTTGGTGCCATACTTCTCATTGTTTTATTTCAGGATGAGATACGTAGATTTTTAAATAAACTAGTAGGAAGACATTCTAAGGGTTTATACGCAAAAATAAAGAACATGGTTATCGGGAGAAAAGGCAACAAAGATGATGCTTTTATAGATGAAATTGTACAAGCAGCCGAATCCTTTTCAAAAACAAAAACAGGAGCTTTAATCGTTTTGCAAAAAGAGGCAGATCTAACAAATTATTGGGAAACCGGCGAACGTATAGATTCCGAAGTAAGATCGCGCTTAATGGAGAATATTTTTTATAAAAATACTCCTTTACACGACGGGGCTTTAATTATTGTTGAAGGAAAAATAAAAGCGGTTGGCTGTATCTTGCCTATATCACACGACCAAAATATTCCTCAAAATTTAGGCTTAAGACATAGAGCTGCGCTAGGTATATCAGAAAAGACTGATGCTTTAGTAGTTGTTGTATCAGAAGAAACCGGCAAAATCTCATACGCCGAAAAAGGCAAACTTAAAATAGGTGTCAAATCCGAAGAATTACTCAAATTTCTGACAAAAGAATAGATATTTTGGGGTTTTGAGAGGAGAATGTGAGGGGTTCAATAAAACCTCCCCCAACCCTATATCAAAACTGACGATTTTTTTTTCATTTAAAAACAAATTGCACTACCTTTGCACGTCTTTTTAAAAAAAACGTCATAAATATATATTAAATGAATTACAAAATTCTTTCCGCCCAGGAAGCGGCGGAGTTCGTCAATGATGGCGATATTGTAGGTTTTAGTGGTTTTACACCTGCAGGATCTCCAAAAGAGGTACCGACAGCCATCGCTCAAAGAGCAGAAGCAATACATGCTACCGGAAAACCATTTAAAATAGGTATGTATACAGGAGCGTCAACAGGAGCATCTCTTGATGGCGCATTAGCTAAAGCGAATGCAATTGCTTTCCGTACTCCTTATCAATCAAACAAAGACCTACGTAATGCGATTAACGAACTTGATGGCCCTGCCTATATTGATATACACTTATCTCAGTTGGCACAAGAAATTCGCTATGGATTTATGCCAAAACCAACAGTTGCAATTATTGAAGCATGTGATATTAACGACAATGGCGAAATAATTCTTACCTCAGGTGTTGGAATTTCTCCAACAATTGCACGTTTGGCAGATCGCATAATAATTGAATTAAATAGCCGTCACACTAAAGAGCTACGCGGTATACATGACATATACGAACCTCTAGATCCTCCTGCACGTCACGAGATACCTGTTTTTAGTCCTGAAAAACGTATAGGAAGTCCAATATTGAAGGTTGATCCTGCAAAAATTATAGGTATTGTAGAAACAAACAGAAAAGATGAAGTTGGTGGATTCACAGAACCTGACGAAATTACATCGCGCATCGGTAAAAATGTATCAGATTTCTTAAGTGAGGAAATTAAAAAAGGACACATTCCTGCATCATTCTTGCCAATACAATCAGGTGTAGGTAATATTGCAAATGCAGTTATGTCAGAATTAGGTAACAATCCTAATATTCCTGCATTCAAAATGTACACTGAAGTTATACAAGATTCAGTTATTGAATTGATGCGTAAAGGACGTGTTATATTTGCAAGCGGCTGTTCACTTACAGTTACAGATCCTGTACTACAAGAGATTTACGACAATATGAGTTTCTTCCGCGATAAAATTGTTTTACGTCCTGAAGAAATTTCAAATAACCCTGGTCTTGTTCGTCGTTTAGGCTTAATTACAATTAATACAGCTCTTGAGGCTGATATTTATGGAAACATAAATAGTACACATGTAATGGGTTCTAAGATGATGAATGGTATTGGTGGCTCCGGAGACTTTACACGTAATGCATATATTTCAATCTTTACGACTCCTGCTACTGCAAAAGACGGAAAGATCAGTTCTATTGTACCTATGGTAACACACGTAGATCAAAACGAACACTCAACAAAGGTTCTCATTACAGAATATGGTATCGCAGATTTAAGAGGAAAATCACCACGTCAACGTGCTGAACTGATCATCGAAAATTGTGTAGATCCTATATACAGACAAATGTTACACGATTATTTGAAAATTTCTGCCAAAGGTCAAACTCCACATAACTTAGGTGCTTGTTTTGGTATGCACCGCACATTTATGGCTACAGGAGATATGCGCAATACAAATTGGGCTGATTTTCAATAATAAGAACTTATAAGAATGCAAAAAAGAATCACATAAATTTATGTGATTCTTTTTTTATACTTAGTGAGCTTCCAACCAATTATTACCTATTCCACAATCAGCACGCAAAGGAACCGATAGCTCTGCAACATGTTCCATCGCATCAACCACTATCGATTTTACTTTATCCAACTCATCAGGATAAACATTAAAATTCAACTCATCATGCACTTGCAAAATCATTTGCGAACGCACACTCTCCTCTCTAAAGCGATTTGAAATACGTACCATGGCAATCTTAATAAGATCTGCTGCACTTCCTTGTATCGGAGCATTAATAGCATTTCGTTCTGCATATCCTCTTACAATACTATTAGCTGATTTTATATCAGGCAAGAAACGCTTTCGTCCGAAAATTGTTTCAACATAACCTAATTCTCTTGCATGTTCTATACTTTCGTCCATGTATGCCTTTACGCGAGGATACGTCTCAAAATAACCATCAATAAGTTGTTTGGCCTCTGTTCTCGGAATGCTTAAACGTTCTGATAAACCAAATACCGAAATACCATATATTATTCCAAAGTTTGCTGTTTTGGCTTTACGCCTCATATCAGAACTAACCTCACTTATATCAATCTTAAATATTTTTGCTGCGGTTGATGCATGTATATCATATCCTTCACGGAATGCTTCAATCATATTCTCATCTCCACTCAAATGAGCCATCAAACGTAACTCAATTTGAGAATAATCAGCCGAAAAGAATATGCATCCATCATCCGGTATAAAAACTTTTCTTATTTCCCTGCCTTGTTCATCTCTTACAGGAATATTTTGCAAATTAGGATTACTTGAACTTAGTCTTCCTGTTGAAGTAACAGCCTGATTATATGAAGTATGAATTTTTCCTGTTTGCTTTTTTACAAGCAATGGTAAGGCATCAATATAAGTACTCAACAACTTTTTCAGACCTCTGTATTCCAATATCTTAGAGACAATAGGATGCTTAGACCTCAGTGACTCCAATATATCTTCGGAGGTTACATATTGACCGGTTTTAGTTTTCTTTGCCTTTTCTACAACTTTTAACCTTTCAAAAAGCAACTCACCTACTTGCTTTGACGAATTAATATTAAAACCCTCTCCTGCTACTGCTTGAACCTCATTTTCTATAGCGTTCATTGTTTCAGTCATTTGTATTGACGACTGTTTAAGCGCCTCAGAATCAATTCGTACACCTGCCAATTCCATTTCAATAAGAGTCCGAACGAGTGGCATCTCAATATCATAAAACAAAGATTCTGATTTGCTCTTTTTTAGTTCTTCTTCTAAAATTGTTTTTAGGCGATACGTGATGTCAGCATCTTCTGATGCATAATCGCACAAAAGATTAGCATCCACATCTCTTATAAGAATCCGGTTTTTTCCTTTTGGTCCTACTATATCATCATAATGAATGGTACGATATTGTAAATATATTTCTGCCAAATAATCCATTCCGTGACGTAATTCGGGTTGTAAAATATAGTGTGCAATCATGGTATCAAAAATATCTCCACACACATTTACACCACATCTTGCCAGAATCAACATATCAAACTTAATATTGTGGCCTATCTTGCCTACCGAACAATCTTCAAATATAGGTCTTAATACATCTAAGGTATCTTTTTCATTATTTGCATCCACCGGAATAAAATAAGCTTCTCCTGCTTTCCAACAAAAAGACAATCCTACAAGTTCAGCGTTGAAAACATCAACATCGGTTGTTTCCGTATCAAAACAAAATGCAGGTTGATAGCTTAATTCTTCTACAAAACTTTTTAAACTATGAGCATCAGCAATACGCGTATATTTGTGCGTGATGCTATTAATATTATATAATTGCAAACTTTGATTTTCTTCTATCTGATTCTCTGTGGTTGATACAGGAGCTTCTTCTGTTTGAGTATCAGCCGGAGCTTGCTTTGGCTCATCAAGTAAATCGAATAAAGAAGTTTGTACCGGACCTGTTGCCGATTTTGGACTGCTTACTTTATTAATTACATTAACGGGTGATGCATTTGTTAACCTGCTTCTAAACTCCAAATCTTGAAACATTGCCTGAAGTTTAGCATCATCAGGTTTTTCAATCTTTAGTGATTCCTCGTCAAGTTCAATAGGCACATCTTTTCTAATTGTTGCCAAGAAACGCGAAAAGATAATCTGATCTTTGTTATCTTCAATCTTTAATTTCAATGCACCTTTTAGTTTATCGGTTGAAGACAATAAATTATCAATACTACCAAACTCTTGCAACAACTTAGCGGCTGTTTTTTCTCCCACGCCCGGACAACCCGGAATATTATCACTACTATCACCCATTAATCCCAACAAATCTATTACTTGCTCTTGTGATGTCAAACCATATTTGATTTTCACTTGTTCAGGGCCCATTGTTTCGTATCCCCCATTATGTTTAGGACGATACATAAAAATATTGTCTGATACTAATTGAGCATAATCCTTATCAGGAGTTAGCATATATGTTTTAAATCCAAGTTTTTCAGCTTTCTTTGCCATTGTGCCAATCACATCATCGGCTTCAAAACCATCAACTTGCAAAATTGGTATGCGATATGCAGAAACTAAATCTTTGATTATGGGTATTGCTTTTCGAATATCTTCGGGAGTTGCTTCGCGTTGAGCTTTATATTTTTCATAAGCTTCGTGGCGAAATGTAGGGCCCGAAGGATCAAAAGCAACTGCTATATGTGTAGGAAGCTCGCGCTTTAAGACGTCTTCTAGGGTATTCACAAATCCATAAATAGCCGATGTATTTAGGCCTTTTGAATTTATTCTAGGAGTCTTTATGAAGGCATAATATGAACGATATATAATTGCGTATGCATCAATCAAAAAAAGTTTCTTCATATTTAAATGTTTTTTGTTTCGTAAAGGTAAGAAAAAAGCTAAAATTTACGTTACTTTGCAGAAAATTATATGTCATTAAACACCACATGTTACCAATAACATTTACACACATTTTAGACTTTATAGGCACATTTGCATTTGCAATAAGTGGTATTCGTATGGCATCATCAAAAAACTTTGATTGGTTTGGAGCTTATGTTGTTGGTTTTGTTACAGCAATCGGAGGTGGTACTCTACGCGATATTTTACTTAACGTATCTCCTTTTTGGATGCAAAATCCATCATACGTATTTATCACTGCATTTGCACTATTATTTGTAATATTATTCAGAAAGCAGATAGTAAAACTTGAATATACCATATTTACCTTCGATACTATTGGTCTAGCTCTTTTTACAGTAGTGGGTATTGAACGTACTCTTGCATCAGGCTTCCATTTTTGGCTTGCAATTATTATGGGTATGATGACAGGTGCAGTCGGAGGTATCATTCGCGATATTTTGATTAATGAAGTTCCTCTTATTTTTAGAAAAGAAATTTATGCCATGGCATGTGTTGCCGGTGGAATCGTATACTTTATATGCTACAAATTTAACTGCAACATTATACTTACAGAAGTTTTATCGGCAATTGCTGTAATAGCTACACGTGTTCTAGCCGTTAAATTTCACATCACACTACCGGTACTCCACAGCGAGGAAGAATGAAATAAATAATATATATATATTAAAGGTGGCGATGCTACCACTCGCTTTGTGATGAATGCATTCTATGACTGATTCTCAAACTCTACTTTTGATACCACATCATGAAGAACCTACGTACTAATATCGGCAGGCACAAGATTGATATCAATTAAAATATTGTGGCAAACATGCAAAAATTATAGTTACCGAGCCATATTTGCGCAATTGTTAGTCTATAACACCTCTAAAAGGAAGGTGTAGATAAAGGATGATGTCCTAAAATATGCAATTTAGCTTTTGATTAAAATAAACACTTAATTAACTGATAGAATGAAACTATTTCATTAAATTTGCATATCAATGTCATAAAATTAGTATGATGCAGGATATAAATTGATTAAAACTACTACTTGTGCAGGAAAAGATAACGAACAAGTGGTTAGGAGAATAACTGCATGTAAATCCTACAACTGCATCTAAGTGGTGAACTAATTCTTCACAGCCAAATATTGAAATGGTTTTGAAAATGATGGAAGTTTTAGATGTTAATATCGATGATATTCTAAATATACCCAAGAGAAGGGAGCCTAGCACAGAATCAACAAGCATAATTCATATAACCCATGATCAATGAGATACCTATTTTGCTGTTGACACTTAATAAATTATCAAATGAAAATATATAAATACTAAAATGTCTAGTACAATTACGATAATTGAAAAATGATAGATAATAACGATATTAAAGCATTGTTACAAGTCGGAGAACGTATTACGTTTGAATGCAAAAAAGCAGAAGACTCTATTCCCAAATCAGTGTGGGAAACCTACTCGTCTTTTGCTAATACTATTGGTGGAACAATCCTTTTAGGCATTACTGAAAACTTAAAAGAAATAAATTTTGACAAGCGATTTTATATAACAGGCGTTAAAAATCCCAAGAAAATGAAAAAGGATTTTTTTGACACCTTGAATAGCAACAAAGTAAATAGAAATATCCTCACAGATGAGGATGTTGATGAAGTCGTTTATGAAGGACATACTTTATTGTATATAAAAGTTCCTCAAGCTGACTATCGCCAGCGCCCAATTTATATAAATGATAACATGATGAATGGCTCTTTCAAACGAAATTATGAAGGAGACTACCATTGTACAGAAGATGATGTAAAAGCAATGATTCGCGATGCCAATGATAGTGGCAATGATGGAGTTTTAATGGAAAATTTCACAATGGATGATATTGATAAAAACACTTTAAACGCATATCGCAATAGATTTCGCACAGCAAATCAAGACCACGTGTGGAATGATTATAATGACAAAGAATTTCTCATCAATATGGGTGGATATGTTATTGATAGAAATACTAGCAGAGAGGGATTAACCTTAGCTGGACTATTAATGTTTGGCAAAGGTTTACCTATTCGTGAGCGTTTTGATAATATACGTATGGACTATCTTGATTTAACAAACTTACAACCAGATAGCCGTTGGAGTGATC
Source organism: Bacteroidia bacterium (assembly GCA_009930305.1). Taxonomy (GTDB): domain Bacteria; phylum Bacteroidota; class Bacteroidia; order Bacteroidales; family Paludibacteraceae; genus Enterocola. Next base: position 39,849 of record RZYM01000007.1, on the reverse strand, counting down.
GTTTAACATATGATGGTCGCTGGGAAAATAATCTCTATAACTTTTTTACACGTGTACAATCTAAATTGGTTAATGATATAAAGCGACCATTCCGATTGGAAGGTATGGAACGTGTAGACGATACTCCAGTACACAAAGCTGTTCGCGAGGCACTAACTAATTTAATAATCCATAGTGATTATATGATGACTGGAATCCTTAAAATAGAGAAAAGAAATGATTGTTTTGTCTTCTCAAATCCCGGTTCCTTAAAACTCCCTATAATGGAGATTTATGCAGGAGGTCATTCCAAAGCTCGCAATCCAAATATGCAAGCCATGTTGAGAATGATAGGATTTGGAGACAATATTGGCTCTGGATTCCCAACTATTTTATCAGCATGGAAAAAAGAAAATTGGAGAAAACCTATTTTAATAGAAAAGACTGATTTACATTTGGTAGAATTGACCCTTTCTATGGAGTCGTTTATTACCGAAGAGTGTAGCAATAATCTTAAAAAACTATTTGGAAATTCTTATATCAACTTACAGAAGGAAGAACAACTTATATTAGCCACTGCTATTATGGAGGATAGTGTATCAAACTACTATATTCAACTTCTTCTAGACAAAAACCCCTTGGAAGTTGGCAAGTTGCTCTATTCGTTGGTTTACAGAGATTTATTAATTTCTACTAATAAAGGTAGATGGACAACTTACACTATAAACTACGATTATATTCAAGGAGTAGAGTCAAGGAGTAAAAGTCAAGGAGTAGAGTCAAGGAGTAAAAGTCAAGGAGTAGAGTCAAGGGATAGGAAGAAAAAAGAGTTAATAAACAAAATTATATTGTACTGTCAAGAACCACGTACGTTACAAGAAATTGCTACTTATATGGGGTACTCGGATAGATATAGGATGAAAAAAGAATATATTAACCCTCTATTAGGAAATTATCTTCAAATGACTTTATCAGAGAGTAAAACAGCTCCTACGCAACAATATATAGCAATTCACTAATGTTCAAATAAATTTATTTGACACTAGTGAATTAACAGGTTACAGAATTTATTTACTAAAGGCTACCACATATATAATCAAAATCATTTTTTGTGTCAACTTTTCGTGTCTAATACAATTTGACATTCTCTACACCACAAAAAAGGAAAATGAAATGCCACAAAAAAGGAAAACAAAACACCACAAAAAAGGAAAATATCTTTGTTTTTAGAAGAATTAATATTAATTTTGTGACATAAATAATAAGTATTATGAGTTATCTTAAAAGAATATCAGACAATATTCTCTCTGAAAGACTTGAGGCTTTCGGTGCAGTTCTTATTGAAGGTCCTAAATGGTGCGGAAAAACTACAACTGCCGAACAACAGGCTAAGAGTGTTATAAAAATGCAAGACCCTGATATGAGTAGTGAGTACCTTGCAACAGTTGAATCTAAACCGTCACTTCTTTTATTAGGAAAGACTCCACGATTAATTGATGAATGGCAAGATGCCCCAGTATTGTGGGATGCAGTGCGAACAATGGTTGATAATAGACAAGCTGTTGGTCAATTTATCCTCACAGGTTCTAATGCTGTGAATAAAAATAAAATAATGCATTCGGGAACAGGTCGTATAAGCCGTATGAAAATGCTTCCTATGAGTTTATATGAATCAAATGAATCTAATGGGAAAATATCTTTACTAGAACTTTTTAATAATACCAATCTTGATATTGATGGGATAACTTCTGATATGAAGATTGAAGATTTAATTTTTTCTGCTTGTCGCGGTGGATGGCCTGCAAGTATTAACATTAAGTCACCCAAAGCACAATTGTTGATAGCACAGAACTATGTAGATACTGTTTGTAAAGAAGATATATCTAGAATTGATAATATTAAGCGTGATGAGTTTTTAACAAGACAAATCCTGCGTTCATATTCTCGAAACATATCTACATTATCAAAAAATTCATCAATAATGGAAGATATTGTAGCTTCTGGTGAGGTCAGTTGTACAAAGCCCACATTTGAAGATTATGTAGACGCATTAACTCGTCTGTTCGTCATAGATAACATTCCTGCATGGTGTCCTGCAATACGAAGTAAAACTGCCATAAGAAGTGGATTTAAACGATCATTTGTTGACCCATCAATAGCCGTTGCTACATTAGGGCTTTCGCCTGATGCACTTATGACACAATTAAAAACGTTTGGGTTTATTTTTGAACAAATGTGTGTACGTGACTTAAGATCTTATAATCCAGATTTCAATAGTCATATTTCTTATTATCGAGATCGGTATGGACTTGAGGCTGATTTAGTACTTCATTTGTCTAATGGCAGATATGCACTAATAGAGTGTAAATTAGGTAGCAAAGAAATTGAAGATGGAGCAGAGCACCTAAAAGAGTTAAAACAATTAATTCAAATACATAATAAAGAAGAAAAACAAGTTCCATTACGAGAGCCAGACCTTTTAATAATACTTACTGGTGGTCAAATGGCGTATACTCGCCAAGATGGTGTAAAGATTATCCCAATAGCTTGTTTAAAAGACTAAATAACTTTTAATCAGTAATTAATAAGGAATAAGAGAATAGCGTGCAACTCATTGAGTTACACGCTATTCTCTTATTTATCGTTTTTTTGAATTTATTTCACCTCTTCGTAATCAATGTCTTCAGCTTTGTTTTTATCTAATTTCTTTTTTAGATATTCACTAGCCATACGATCTTCAGAAGAAGAAGATGATGATGTATTAGAATTATGGCGTTTGCCGCCTTTGAAAACATTTCGCAAGAAACTTAAAATTGACACACCTATTATAAGTACAAATGCCAACAAAAAGAAAAATATAAGACCAATTATGTACATAAAATCTATTTAGTTGCTTTCTTACGTTTCATATAGACTCTTACAATAAGCCATATACCAAGTATAATAAATGGTATACTCAACAGCTGTCCCATGTTAAGAATCATACCGGCCTCAAAATCAGACTGGTCGTTTTTGATGAACTCTATAAAAAAGCGTGCTGTAAATAAGAATGAAAAACCTATTCCTGTAAGTAAACCCTCATGTTTTTGAGCTCCTTTTTTCCAATATAGCCACATCAAGAATACAAATAGCATAAAGTATGCCAAAGACTCATATAATTGTGTAGGATGACATACCGGAACTAAATTTACCGGCAATCCGGGAAACTCACGTAAGAATTTGAAGCCCCATGGCAGTGTTGTTTCACAACCATATATTTCCGAATTCATTAGGTTTGCTATACGAATAAAACTTGCAGATAAAGCACAGACAACAAATAAGCGATCGGCCAACCACAAAAAAGGTTTACGAGTCATATATTTTGACAATAACCAAACTGTTAATATTATTGCTATTGCCCCACCATGACTTGCCAAACCACCGTGCCAAACCATAAAGATTTCAGACGGATGTTGGCTATAATACGCCCAATCATAGAAAAATACGTGACCAAGACGAGAACCTATAATAACAGCCAAAACCATGTATATAAATACCTTATCAGACCAATCATCAGGACATCCCTCTTTCTTAAACATTTTAGACAAAATCCAAATAGCTATCAGAAAGCCTGTTGCATATATAATACCATACCAACGTACAGTTATAGGGCCTAAAGAGAAGGCGATAGGGTCAACATTCCAAATAACAGACAACAAATTCATATATAAAATATTTTAGGCTTCAAAGATACAAACTTTTGCTCAATTATTACATTACAAGCATAACACATTCTGCTTTTATAGAGTTGTTGTATTTGTGTCGTATTGAAATGTCATAGTGCATCAATCAATTATGTTATATTTGCATGTATAATAATCAAGCACATGAAAAAATACACAAAACTATGCCTCATTATTTGTATTGCAATAATGTCAGGATGCTCATCAGTAGTCAACAAAAATAACTTCGCACGTGTAGATGGTAAGGATATTATATTGCCGTCAGGTGATAAACTCAACATCAAAGGTACAAATCTAGGTCATTGGCTTAATCCCGAAGGATATATCATAGGTATTCATAAAAACGCAAACTCTGTATCACGCATCAATCAAGCATTTTGCGAAATGGTAGGCCCGGAAAAGACTGCTGAGTTCTGGCAGAAATTCAAAGATAATTACATCACTCAAAGCGATATAGCATTTATTAAATCAACCAGTGCCAACACAATACGTATTCCCTTTCATTATAAACTATTTACTCGCGAAGATTATATGGGTTTGAATGACGAGAACGAAGGATTCAGGCGACTTGATAGCCTTACAGCCTGGTGTAAAAAAGAACAAATCTATCTTATTTTAGATATGCATGATGCACCTGGGGGCCAAACGGGCGATAATATTGATGATAGTTACGGCTACCCTTGGTTATTCGAATCGCCTAAATGTCAGGATTTATTTGTAGATATATGGGTGAGAATTGCCGAACACTATAAAAATGAGACAATTATCTTAGGATACGATTTAATGAACGAGCCTATTGCTACTTACTTCAAATATAATGAAGAAGAACTTAACAAAAAGCTTGAACCACTTTATATACGAGTTACAAAAGCAATACGTAAGATCGATAAAAATCATATCATTATACTTGGAGGTGCACAATGGAATAGTATTTTCAGTGTATTTACCGATTGGAAATTTGACAATAACATAATGTACTCTTGCCACAGATACAAAGGTGGTACGAGCAAAGAGGCTATTCAAGGTTTTATAGATTTTAGAGATAGCACAAACCTGCCTATGTGGATGGGTGAAACAGGACATAATATATACGAATGGTTGCGCGATTTTCGTATAACTATGGAAGAGAACAATATCGGTTGGACATATTGGCCTTACAAAAAAATGGGAGAATCATCTTTTGTAAACGTAAAAGAACCTGCAAATTGGAATCTGATTATACGATACGCAGAAAGCGATCGTAGTTCGTTTGATCTGATACGTCAAAACAGACCAGATGCACAACTAATTAACAAAGCAATGGACGAATACATTAATAATATCAAGTTCAAAAACTGCGTAGTTGAATCAAAATACATCAAAGCATTAGAACTAAAGGTGAAATGAAATTACAAGCTTACACAATAAAAAATAGGCTACCATATCATAGTATATGTGCAGCCTATTAAATTATTAAGATATTGGCTTAAGCGTTTTTACCGCAACAATTCTTGTATTTTTTGCCGCTACCGCAAGGACATAAATCATTACGACCTACCGTCTTTTCAACATGAACTGGTTGAATTTTTTGTTGCTCACGCGTATCTTGTTTTCCTGCATTCATTATATCAGATTTTTGTGCCTGATATTTGCTGTAATCTTGTCTTTTCTCTTGCTTAGCTTCACGAAGTTCGTCTCCTTCATGTACAGGTATCTGTCCGCGCATCAACACCGTTGTGGCCTTATAATTAATTGAATCAAGCATCTTCATAAACAAGCCATGTGCCTCTAATTTATAAATCAATAAGGGGTCTTTTTGTTCGTAGCTTGCATTCTGTACAGATTGACGAAGATCATCCAATTCGCGTAAATGTTCCTTCCAAGCCTCATCAATTGTATGCAACAAAACTGCTTTTTGGAATGCCTTTACAACTAATTTACCTTCGCTCTCATAAGCATCCTTCAAATTTACAGGAATGTTATACATTAGCTTGCCATCAGTAAACGGAATCAAGATGTTTTGATACATCTGACCCTGAGTTTCATATACCTTTTTGATTACAGGATATGCAATTTCAGCAGTTTTATCAGACTTACGCTTGAAGTTTGAGATAACAGCCTCATAAACCTTATTTGTTAATTCCTCGGGCTTAGACTTGCGTAATTCATCTTGATCTAATTTAATATCAATAGAGAACCAACGTAACAAATCGGCTTTAAAGTCATCAGATTCTGTAGAATCGGCATGACTATCAACCAGCGAAGACACACCTTCGTACAACATATTAACGATATCCATTCCGATACGTTCACCCATTAAAGCATGGCGACGACGAGAATATATCTCATTTCTTTGTAAATTCATTACATCATCATACTCAAGCAAACGCTTACGTATTCCGAAGTTATTCTCTTCAACTTTCTTCTGAGCTCTTTCAATTGATTTTGAAATCTGGCTGTGTTCAATTACGTCTTCTTCTTGATAACCCATTCTGTCCATCAATCCTACAATTCTGTCAGAGCCGAACAAACGCATCAAAGTATCTTCAAAAGACACATAAAATACAGAAGAACCCGGATCACCTTGACGACCTGAACGACCACGTAACTGACGGTCTATACGTCTACTTTCGTGACGTTCTGTACCAATAATTGCCAAACCACCGGCAGCCTTAGCCTCAGGAGTAAGTTTAATATCGGTACCACGACCTGCCATATTTGTGGCTATTGTAACAACTCCCGGACGACCGGCCTGAGCTACAATTTCAGCCTCCTTTTGATGTAACTTAGCATTCAATACATTGTGCTGAATCTTTCTCATTGTAAGCATCTTACTTAACAATTCAGAAATTTCAACCGAAGTAGTACCAACTAATACAGGACGACCTGCATTAACCAGTGATACAATCTCTTCAATTACAGCATTATATTTTACACGTTTTGTTTTATAAACCCTATCATTCATATCATTACGAACAATAGGTCTATTTGTTGGAATTACAACAACATCAAGTTTATATATATCCCAGAATTCGCCTGCTTCAGTTTCGGCAGTACCTGTCATACCTGATAATTTGCGATACATTCTGAAATAATTCTGTAATGTAATTGTTGCGAAAGTTTGAGTTGCAGCTTCAACAGTAACACGTTCTTTTGCCTCAATAGCTTGATGCAAACCATCAGAGTAACGACGGCCATCCATAATACGACCTGTTTGCTCATCAACAATCATTACTTTATTATCAATAACCACATATTCATCATCTTTCTCAAATAAAGTATATGCTTTAAGTAATTGATTTACAGTATGTACACGTTCAGCCTTTATAGCGTATTCTTGCATCAAAGCATCCTTACGAGACAGTTTTTCTTCTTCGTTAAGATTTCCCTTTTCCAAATCAGCTAACTCAGAACCTATATCAGGCAATACGAAGAATTTAGCATCATCAGTATCACCTGTTATAAGGTCGATACCTTTATCAGTAAGTTCAATGCTATTATGTTGTTCATCGATAACAAAATACAAATCATCTGTAATCTCGTGCATACGCCTGTCATTCTGTTCCATATACACAGCCTCGGTTTTAAGCATAGTAGCCTTTACACCCGGTTCGCTCAAAAACTTTATAAGAGGTTTATTCTTAGGTAAACCTTTAAACGTACGGAACAAATAAATTGCACCTTGTTCGCGTTCTTTCTCGTTTTCTGACGCCATTGCACGTTTTGCATCAGCAAGTAATTTCGTTGCCAAAGCCTTTTGAGCAGCAACAATTCTCTCAACTTTAGGACGATACTCTTCAAACAATTGATCCTCGCCTTTAGGAACCGGACCTGATATAATCAAAGGAGTACGCGCATCATCAATCAATACAGAGTCGACCTCATCGACAATTGCATAATTGTGCATTCTTTGTACCAGATCTTTTGGAGAAGATGCCATATTATCGCGCAAATAGTCAAAGCCGAATTCGTTATTAGTACCAAAGGTGATGTCCGAATTATAAGCCTTACGTCTTTCGTCAGAGTTAGGTTTATATTTATCAATACAATCCACACTCAAACCATGAAACATATATAAAGGCCCCATCCATTCAGAGTCACGTTTTGACAAATAATCATTGACAGTTACTATATGTACACCATTTCCGCTAAGAGCATTTAAGAACACCGGCAAAGTAGCAACCAAAGTTTTACCTTCACCGGTTGTCATTTCAGCAATTTTACCTTTGTGAAGGGCAACACCACCAATCAACTGTACATCGTAATGTACCATATCCCATTTAATAGTGTTACCACCTGCAGTCCATTCGTTATGATATATTGCTTTCTCGCCGTCAATATCAACAAAATCATTATCTACAGCCAACTGTTTATCAAATTCATTGGCAGTTACCACAGTATCTGAATTTTCTTTAAAACGTCTTGCCGTATCTTTAATAATGGAGAAAACCTCAGGCAAAAAATTATCTAAAGCAGCTGCAATATTTTCTAATGCTTGATTCTCTAATTTATCTACTTCGGCATATAATTTTTCACGATCTTGTAAATCAGTTGAGTCAATGCTTGCTTTTAGTTCTTCAATTTTTGCATATTCCGATGCAGCACTATTTTTAATTTCAGCTCTAATATTTTGTGTACGCTCACGTAACTCATCGTTGCTTAATCTTTCAATTGTGGGATATACAACTTTAATTTTTTCGACATACGGCAATATTTCTTTTAAATCTCGTTCCGATTTTGTGCCAAACAACTTCCCTATAATAGATCCTATATTCATTATTATAATAGTTAAATTTTAATTTTATGAACAGCGTAATTTGCGTCCAATTTTTAAAGTAGTCCTCGCTGTAATATTATTCATTTTACACAATTTAGAAACAGTCGTTCCTTTTTTCTTAGCAATACCTGACAATGTATCGCCACGTCTTACTGTATAATATGCCAAATTATTTACAGCTCCTTTATATTTAAATGTTTCGGCACAAACAAGATATGTATTGCTTATAGGTCTGCCAGTTTCAAAATCAACCAAGCTTTGAGGATTTATAGGATTCCCTACATAACGCATTTCAAAATGTAAGTGAGGACCTGTACTACGTCCGGTATTTCCACCTAAAGCAATGCCATCACCCGCGCATACTATACTATCCGGTTTAACCAAAATTTTTGACAAATGACCATATATTGTCTCTAGTCCGTTTTCATGACGTACAAGTACATAGTAACCATAGCCTCTTCCTATTTTTGCTATTCTAACCTTACCATCAAAAGCGCATCTTACCGTATCACCAATATTCAGCTTTATATCTGTACCATAATGATAACGATACCTTCTCATACCAAACACAGACGTTACTTTTCCGTAAATAGGATGATGATAATCTCGCATATCTATTTGCACTGTATCTTTCATCCTATACAGATTTATGTTATACGGATTTACTGCTACGTCGCTCCAGATAGAATTATACAAACCTTCGGGTAAATTCTCATCATACGAGACAAAATCACCGAAGTCATTTAAATCATCTTCTGTGTCGGGGGGTAATAATTGACTTTCATCAGCTTCGGTTTCGCTTATTTCTATCTCTTCTATTCCAAAGATATTATCCGGAGAAGACGGCTCTGCAAAAGATACCGAGGCCACACCGGCAAGCAATACCAAAAACTTAATTCTTTTTACAACATTCATCAGAAAATATTTTATCCAATTTCGTCATTTGCATAACGGAAGCATTTTATAGGATTTTCGTATGCAAATAATTCGTATGGCGAGAAAAATCGATTTAATTCAATAACTGCATTTTCGGGAGAATCGGACGTATGTACAATGTTTTCCTGCATACTAACAGAAAAATCGCCTCTGATTGTTCCAACAACAGCTTTACGACCATTTGTAACGCCTGTCATATCACGTACAATCTGTACTGCATCCATACCTTCCCAACAACAAACAATCACCGGACTTGCCTGCATTGACGCTTTAATACGCGGGAAAAATGGCTTATCCAACAAATGAGCATAATGCTCGTTTAATATTTCGTCAGAAAGCTGCATCATTTTGATTCCTGCAAGTTGCAAGCCCTTACGCTCGAAACGGCTGATGACTTCACCGACCAAACTGCGTGCTATGGCACTAGGTTTTAGAATGACAAGGGTACGTTCCATGTGTTTTGTGATTAAAGTTACAAAAATAATGATTTTTGCGGAAAAATGAGGATAATAAACTTGTTTTGTTGTTAAAGTTTGTATAATACGGCTGATGCAGAGGCTCTTCCTTTTACTTTAACATTCAAAAAAGCATACAAGTTGTGAAAAAATCACTACCTTTGCATTATTAAAGAACAAAAGTTATGCTAATAAGATTTTCAGTTGAGAATTTTTTGTCATTTAGTGATAGACAAAAATTTTCTATGTTGCCAGGTAAAGGCAGTCTAAAGGCAGACCATAAGACTTCGAAACTTAATGGTATTTCTGTTTTAAAAACGGCTGTTTTATTTGGAGCAAATGCTTCGGGTAAATCCAATTTAATAAAGGCTATCGATTTTGGAAGGAAGTTGGTTTTGAGAGGTAGCAAGCCTGAAAAACCAATAGACTATCAAAAATTTCGACTTGATAAACAAAGTAATATAACCGATTCGAGGATTGAATATGAAATACAGCATAAAGGCAAAAATTATGCTTATGGCTTCACATTCAATAACGAGCTAATTAAAGAAGAATGGCTTTATGAAATTGAAGCAAAAAAAGAAGTCAAAATCTTTGAAAGAAACTTTTCAAATAAAGAAATATTTGACCTGAACTATATTTTACAAAAACTAAAAAAAGAGGAGGAAAAACAATTTCTTCGTTTTATAGCAAAAGGCACACCTAATAATCAGCTGTTTTTGACAGAAATCAGAACAAGAAAAGTCAGAGAAAATGTTTCTAAAATCGAGGACTTACTTAATGTTATTGATTGGTTTCAAAACTCATTAAAAGTTATATTTCCTGATGATAAATATAATGAGGGATTGAAATTTGAGTTAAAGCAAGATGTAGAATTGCTTACCACTTTTGAAGAATTTTTATCCTACTTTGATACAGGAATTGACGGTGTTTGTCTTGAAAAGATTGATTCCGAAAATATAGATATTCCCAAACCTTTATTAGAGAGAATAAGAGAAGATTTACTAAGTAAAAAATCAGAAAATGTTAGGGCTTCTATAATCTCAAAAGGAAATACCACATACTTTTTTTCGGTTAAGAATGATGATATTGTTACTGAAAAATTTATGACAAAACATAAGGTAAAAAATGCGAACAAGTCTGAAAAATTTGACACAAGTGATGAGTCTGACGGCACAAATAGGATAATAGACTTCATTCCATTATTAATGGACTTGTTAAAAGGAGATAATGTTTTCATCATAGATGAAATGGAAAGAAGTTTGCACCCTAATTTAATTTACGACTTATTAGATTTGTTTTTATCAAAATCAACAGACGTAAACAGTCAACTAATTTTAGCAAGTCACGAATCATCGTTGCTAACTCAAAAACTATTGAGAAAAGATGAAATTTGGTTTACTGTAAAGGATAATTACGGAGCCTCACGTCTTCACTCTCTCGAAGAATACAATGTGCGATTTGATAAAGAAATTCGCAAAGACTACCTATTGGGAAGATTTAAAGCTATTCCGAGAATTGGCAACAGAAATAAACTTACAGTAATTAATAAGTAATTTCTTTGCTATGCCACGAGAAAGAGAAGAATTTTTCAGAGAAAGTAACACTACCGAAAGGAAGAAGATATTTGTATTGGCTTTTGAGGGAAATTTAACCGAAGAAAAATATTTTTCTGAATTTAGAAACTCAAACAAGTTTAATGACGAATTGATTTACTTGCATTTATTAAACCGTAAAAAAGATGACCACAACAGTGCACCCAATCACGTTTTTAGCAAGTTAAAGAAAGAGGCAAAAGACGAATTTAACTTTAAGAAAGGAGATGAACTTTGGATGATTATTGATACAGATAGGTGGAAAAATATTCCAAAGGTAGTTGAAGCCTGTAATGACTTAGAAAATATGTTTGTCGCAGTGAGCAATCCGTGTTTTGAATTTTGGTTATTGCTACATATCAAAGATGTTCGAGAATATAATGCAGAAGAATTAAAACTAATTCTAAAAAACAAGAAAGTAGGCAAAAGAAACTATGTAGACGGAAAAATTGTCGGAATTGTAGGTTCTTATAACAAGGCAAATCTTAAAACAGAAGATTTTATACCTCATATTGACAATGCTGTGTCAAGAGCGAAAAATCTTGACCAACCGCAAGAAGAATATCCTAGCAAATTAGGTTCTCACATCTATAAATTGATTGAAAAATTAAGAAGAGAGGAAACTGAATAAATATAATACAGCAACACCCGAAAAACTGTCAGCTAATCGCACTCCAATTTACAAGCTCTTTTGAGCGTTTTTTAAGTTGTGTCGATAAGATTGAATTCGCAGCCGAACCCAGCATAATATCTTCTGCCAATACGGCTGATGCAGCATCTCTTGCGGTTTGTAAAATAGAGCCGTCTTTAGTTAAATCGGCTATTCTTAAATCAAATGGAAGTCCGCTCTGCATAGTACCTTCCAAATCGCCTGGGCCACGTAATTTCAAGTCCGTCTCGGCTATCACAAACCCGTCATTTGTCTCTGTCATAATTTCTATACGCTTTCGGGTATCCGAAGATAATTCGTATTTGGTCATCAATAAGCAAAACGACTGCTCTGCCCCACGACCAACTCGCCCACGAAGTTGATGCAATTGCGACAAACCGAAACGCTCGGCATTTTCAATCACCATAACTGATGCATTTGGCACATTAACTCCCACTTCTATTACAGTTGTGGCTACAAGCATTTTTGTTTTGCCACTTACAAATTTCTGCATTTCAGCATCTTTTTCAGAAGGTTTCATCTTTCCGTGTACTATGCTTATTGCAAATTCCGAAAACTCTTTGCTTAAATTTTCAAAACCGCTTTCAAGATTCTTTAAATCAGATTTTTCTGATTCCTGTATCAGTGGGAATACAACGTAAATTTGATGTCCTGCCTCCATTTGCCTACGCAAAAACCTATACAACAATACACGTTTATCTTCATAAATATGATCTGTTTGCACAGGCTTCCTGCCGGGAGGCAATTCGTCTATTACAGATACATCAAGATCGCCATATAATGTCATTGCCAAAGTACGCGGAATAGGCGTTGCTGTCATTAACAAAACATGAGGTGTTATCAAATTTTTTGCCCATAATCTGGCTCTTTGAGCTACTCCAAACCTATGTTGTTCGTCAATAACTACTAAACCCAGATCCTTAAATACTACACAATCTTCTAAAATTGCATGCGTACCAACTAAGATTGACAAACTTCCATCTCTAAGTTTTGCATGCAACTCTTCGCGCGCTTTCTTCTTTGTCGATCCTGTCAATAACCTTATTTCAACACCAATTCCATCAAGTAGCCTACACATTTCTTCATAATGTTGAGTCGCTAATATTTCGGTTGGAGCCACAATACATGTCTGAAAACCATTATCAACAGCCATCAGCATAGATAGTAGAGCAACTATTGTTTTACCACTGCCAACATCTCCTTGCAACAAACGATTCATCTGTTTACCGTTTCGTACATCTTCCCTTATTTCGCGCAATACTCTTTTTTGCGCATCCGTCAACTCAAAAGGCAAACGCTCGTGATAAAACGTATTGAAATATTTTCCTATCTGCTTAAACACATGTCCGCAAACTTTAGACTTAAACACATTAGCTTGCCTTAAAATTGCAAGTTGAATATAAAACAACTCCTCAAATTTAAGTCTGTATCTAGCATTATCAAGTAAGTTCATATTTTGAGGAAAATGCACTTGAACCAATGAAGTGTACAAATCCATTAGATGATACTTGGAGATGATGTATTGAGGCAGTGTTTCAGGAATCGCCTTATCCATCTGTTTTACAGCAGTATATATGAGTTTCTGGATTGCTTTTGAATTCAAAAACTTATTTTTCATTTTTTCTGTTGTATGATAAAGCGGCATAAAACCTGTCATACTGTCGGGAGTAGGTTTTTCTATATCAGGATGCACAAAACTGTACTTGCCGTTAAAGAAATTGGGTTTGCCGAAAACGATGTATTCAGTATTCAATTGATAGGCATCCAACACATATTTAATACCTTTAAAGAAAATAAGTTCTATGCTGCTGCGTCCATCTGTAAAGAGAGCAATCATACGATGAGACCTGCCCTGACCGGCTTCTTTAAAACCAAGAATTTGCCCCTTAATCTGAATATATGCTGCGGTTGAATCTATCTCACTGATTTGATAAAACCGACTTCGGTCAATGTATTTATACGGGAAATAATGCACCAAATCGTCCAAGGTATATATTTCTAATTCCTTGTTAAGCAATTCGGCACGTTTCGGACCCATGCCATGCAAATATTTTATTTCAGACTTTGTTAAATCCATTCTTCAATATTGCTTCAGCATGAATTAAATCGATAGACGTAGTTATTTTAATATTTTCGATATTCCCATCACATAGATTGATTTTGTATGATACTGATTCATAGACAGATGCATCATCAGTGAAACATTCCTTATATGGCTGCTGATATGCTTTCTTCAAATTTGTAGAATTAAATACTTGCGGAGTCTGTACACAAACATACTCATTTCTATTAACAGACAGGCTGCTTCCATTACTAATATGGCGTAATGAATCAACACAATTTATAACCGGTAGTGCAGATCCCTTTTCTTCTGCCAATGTAAATACTCGATTGATGCAGGTTTGAGACACCAAAGGACGTACTCCGTCATGTATGGCGACTAATGCACCATCGGGAACAAATTGAAGTGCATTGTACACCGAATAAAAACGTTGCTCGCCTCCTGCTACCATTTTATAATCGGGCATATCTCGCAAATTTTTACACAAAGATTGCCAATAGATCATTTGTGTTTCCGGCAAAACCAAAATGATATTTCCCCATTTTGTAAATGCTCGTAATGTACGAGCTAAAATTGGTTCACCATTTAGAAGCAGAAATTGTTTAGGAACATTCGCTCCCATCCTATTACCTGTTCCACCCGCCACAATAATGATATATTTTTCCATAGACTTTCGTTATTAAACGCAAAGTTACATTTTTTTCTTAGAATGTGTAATGTGGAATCGTGTAATGTGTAATCGTGTAATGTGTAGTGTGTAATGTGTAGTGTGTAATGTTTAGTGTGTAATGTTTAGTGTGTAATGTTTAGTGTGTAATGTTTAGTGTGTAATGTGTAATTGTGTAATGTGTAATCGTGTAATGTGTAGGTGAGGGGTTAAGGGTTAGGGGTTAGAGGGTGTGGAATCGTGTAATGTGTAATCGTGTAATGTGTAGGGGCGAATTGCATTCGCCCTTAATCATTCACTCTTTTATCAACCCCCACCCCAAATAGTGCAAAATCAAAACGAACGGGGTCGGATGCATCGAATTTACGCAAACTGCCTGTTAATTCTTCTACTGCTTTCCAATCGTTCTGAGTGCGTTGCAATAGGCCTAATTCGCGTCCTGTATTGCCGCTATGCACATCTAATGGAATATATAGGCTCGACATGGGTATTCGTTTCCATAATCCAAAATCAACACCTCTATCATCACGGCGTACCATCCAACGTAAATACATATTAAGCCTTTTGCAAGCTGAAGCTTTATCTATTGAAGAAATATGTTTATCGCAATGATCATTGTGTTCTACACACATAAATTCAGTTCTAAATTTTGACAGGACAATGCGCATATCATTGGTATTCAAATAATTTTCTTCAAAGAAATTTCCAAGACTGCCGTATTTAAGGTAGAAATGTCTGAGTGACTTAATAAAATCAGCGAAGTCCCGACCGTTAAATGTTCTATGTACAAATGAGTATAAGTTCTTGATTTCTGTATCTGATGCATTTAAAACAAAATCGTATGGCTTATTATCTAAATATGTAAGCATCATGTTTGCACTTTTTACTATTGCTTTTCTATTTCCCCATGCAATAGCTGCTGCTAAAAACCCACTTATTTCTATATCTTCTTGCCGTCCAAATTTATGTGGTATGCTTATCGGATCGTGCTCTATAAATTCCTCACGATTATATTTGTCATAAAGATATTCTAAAGTATCTCTTAAACTATTATCGTTTTTTATTGCCATATTACTGCCTATTTAATAGAATGTTATACAAAAACCGCATGTATCTCGTTATGAGGTACATGCGGTTTTATACGTTAAGAATAGGATTATTTAATTAGTAAACTGTATGAATAATCTTAATATCATCACTACGACCTGATTCATCAAATATCTCGAACTCATAGGTTCCTAATTCGTAACCGCTTATATCAAGCGCAAATTTTGAAGCTGCTGGCTCAATATGGTTATCTTGAATATATTCTGACGAACCTTGTTTATTAACCAATATACGTTGGATAATTGCATCTGTTTGTATAAAGAATGTAGTCTGACTTGCTAAGCGTTTTGTAAACTCAAAAGCACGAGCATCATTACATCCTACACCAACCTTGTATGCAAACATACGAGTTGCATAGAAAGTTCCTGATCCTCCGGTACAACCACCTACAGGTACAACCTTAATAGCAAATTTTGCAGAGTCGCCTACTGCCTTATTTCCTATAGTTTCACCTTCCAAAGTTACAGACCACCAACCATTTCCTCCTGCTTCTGCAGTCATTGGGAATTCTGATTCTATAAAACCTTCTTCGAACATACGGCAAAGTTTTACTTGGTTGTTATCAATACTTTCTGGTTGAGTATAACGATAACGAACTAATACCTTAGGATCATTTTCTGTTAAATCGGTAGTTGTAATTTCAAATTCGTAAGGCACTCCAAAATCGCACTTATCTTTAAGTGATCCATCAACTGTGTTTTTAACAGTACTTGATCCAGAACATGTTGTAGGATTATTTGTAGCAACTGTTTCCTCATCATAGTCTGTTTCTGTTAGGTATGTTCCTGTAATCCTAATATCATATGATGTCGCTTCATCAAGTCCTGTTATAACTGCAGGCGATGTAACCGTTGCAGCAGTACTCCACGTTCCACTTGGAGAAATTCTGTGTTGTTCTGTAAATGTTGGAGTTGAAGTAAAATTACTATGCGAAAACGGTACTGTTATTGAACTACCGGTTGATGTTGCTGTTCCTATTGTTACTGTAACAGATGAACATGTTCCCGCATAATTGGCTATGCTACCTGTAGGAAAAGTAACTTCTACGATTCCTCCGCCTGATTTATTAAAGGCACAAGTATTGGCGTATGTTAAATCGCCTGCTGTATAAGTTGTTGTAAACGTTGCTGCCCAAACATACCCATCTCCATCAACTTTAGAAAATGACATTTGCTGACCTGCTCCCACATTATCACGATAATAAAAGTTGCAATTATAAACACTTGTTAATTGATAAGTAGAAGTATAAGTAACTTTATATGTATTAGTAGCTGTTGTTTCGTATGAAATGGTACCATCCGTTACAGTAGAATCGCAATATGCTCCCGCTCCCAATGCCGTAGCACTCATTACCGCCATGGCGGCCAACAACAAAAATCTCTTTATGTAGTTTGTAATTGTTTTCATAATTATTCTCCTTTCTGGTTATTAATTACACGAAAAGCCATATTTTTACGGTATCTGATAATGCCATATAAAACTATTAATAAAAGCATAAATGGTATCGCATCGCCTATGGGCAATGAGTATGTCCTATCACAAGCAAGGTTACACTCAATCATAGCAGCCTGACACGCTTCAAAAGTTCCACCATCGTTTAAACAAGTGCTCATTTCGTCAGAACAGCACTCATAGCATATCTGGCTTTCAGGGTATTCTGTAGGACAGCTGGAAGCTCCAAGTGCCGTATAAGAATAAGAAGGAACCGATTGAATAGGATCAATTGATATCGGGTCGTAACCACCATCACCAGAGCCTCCCGATGGAACAAATGAACTTGATGGCAGTGTAACCGCCCCAACAGTCATACTGCTTATTATAAAGAACAAAAGGCTTATTAATTTAATATGTTTTTTCATTTTCTGAATTTGTATTCGTTATCATTCTCCATTTATTAGCTATTGTGAGAATCCGGCGCAAAATTACGCAAGATTCTTCACATAGCAAAATAGATTTAATATCACTTAATAATCACTTTCTGTTCTTTTGTCATTGTGTCTCCCACTACAGAAATTAGATATACACCTTTCGCAACAGGTAAATCCAATTTTTGATAATGGCTTCCCGATAATTTGTATGTATCTGTTTTTCCTGCCATATCACTTACATAAACCGTTTGAAGAGCTACACCTTCGGTAGATGAAATTATAACTGAGCCATTCTGTGCAAAAATACTAATTGACTCTCCTACAAGCTCTGTATCTTCAACATCCGTAGGTGGATTCTCAGGCTCAATAGGATCCGGTTCTTCAATGCCACTTAAGTTCAAGAAGAAACGACCTTCTATTGTTCCTGCTGCAATATTTGTAATTGTGTAAGCCTCACCTGTTAGCAAGTCATACTCCTTACCTTCCTGACGGTCAACTAAAACAGCAGATCCAAAACCTTCTTGCGCTCTTAACACAAACTTAACATCCATAACCTTCTTAGATGCATTACGTAAACCTAATGGAATTACAGTTTCCATATTTGTAATATTCAACGAAGCAAACGCAGCATCCTGAGCCATTATATATAATTCAGGACTTAAAGAAGATTCCTTGTTAAATGGTTTTCGAGCATCAACATTAGGATCTATTGTCTGTTCCTTAAACTCATCGTATACAAGAGCAATCTGACTACCAAGTGATCTACTAGCATTTATTGCTCTAATATAAATATTAGGTTTTTCGTCTAAAGCACGTTTGTATCTTGTATTTCCATCCACAAACAAATCGGCACCTAATGTCATCGATGTTGTCGATGTAGCATTAAATATGAATCCGTTTTGCGGCTTAATTACTTCACCACTTTGAGGTGCACGGAATGATTTCAATTCATAATCATACATAAGTACTGTTCCCGGATATGATTCACTTGTATGCAGTGTATATGCATCCAAATTAGCAGGATATGAGTTATTCAAGAAATTAACTCCTGATACAATACTATAAGTAGGCAACGAAGCATCATTAGCAAAACGTCCTTCAAATTTGAATGATTTAGGTTGTGTACCATCGTTCAACATACTTTCATCAGGATAATAATATTTATAGAACAATGATGAACTCAATTTGTATTGTCCGTATTGGTCAGGAATCTCTATTGCAAATGCTGTTGTTGTAGGAACTTCTACTTGCAAACTTGAGAATGGTGTACCCCAACTTACATTAACGCCGTCAGTGCATTGAATATGTTGCATATATACGTGAGGCGTTTGATTAGCAATATAGAAATCACCTGATTTAATATTACGTGTTTCGTAGCCACTACCTGTAAATGGTTTAATAACCGTTCCTACAAGTATCCATTCGCGAGATTCTTTAAATGCACTACGTTGTGCAGTAAAGTTCGTTGTTGCAACATTATACAAAGTATCTTTTTGTTCTCCGACAGTGCGAACCAATTTCTCAACACCTCTAAGCGAAGCACCATACTCTAAATAGATGCTGTCAGCAAAGAATTTTGTGGTTTCTATGATTCCTACACCTGCATCAACTTGTTCAGCATGTTGCTTAATTGAACGATTTTCAGCATCAAAGTTTGTCGGCATACTAGGATATGTCTTAATCGTATCGCCAGCAGGTCTTGGATATACCTTTGAATCAGGAGCAGGGATTATTACTTTCAACTTTTCTGACAACTTATCAACACAAGTAACTTTCGTTCCATCCATCTTAACCCAGTTACCACGGTTATCCCAATCGTTTGGCGAATCTGATGTGCCATTCCAAACAATCACATCAACCTCATTACCGCCGATTTGTTGATATGCACCTAATGTCCAACCTCCCTCAATAGGACCATTAGCATATATACCTACAAGAGGTATCGCAATGTCATCTACATCACCTTCTGTTGATGAAGCGATATTCAATACTGCATTGTATGTGCCGGGTGTACCATCGGGATCAAATGTTACAGTTACAGTATCTTCTGAATTTCCTTCCTCATCAGTCGTTGTAGATGCCTTATTTAATGAGAATTTAGCCGCATCAGTACCAGATAATGTAAAGTCAACATCACTCTCAGGAGTTAAAGTATAAGACGTCATATCAACATCATGAGATATAGTCTCTACCATTGATGACATACTCATTCTAATAGTAGGTGCACTTGATAAAATACCATACTCATTCGGTTCTTCTGCTTCTTCCTCTTCTTCAGAGCCTGAACCCGTTTTTGGACGAACTGCATCTGCTAAATTGCTTCCATATATACGGTCATTGTACAATTTATCTGCAATACCCATACCCGAAATATCCGTTCCAATAGATACACCAAGGTTTAAGGCATCGGTTTTTACAACAAGTGATGCAGGATCGCTTGATGCAGTCCAACAAACAGCACTTTCAACGTTAATAAATTGATCACTACAACCGAATGCAAATGCCGATGCTGATAATGATTGAGCCACATCGTATTTCGACCAGAAGTTGTTGTTCTTAAATGTAGGACATATATCAGTACTAATGGTCTTGCCCAAGAACGGATCTGCTGTACGACCTGACACATTGGTTGAGTATGAATAACAGTTATTGTATTGGAATTCAATCAAGTTTGAGTGATAATATTTAGCGTTGCCTGTTTGTCCGGCTCCACCAAATTCTATAAAGTTCACATTATAAGGTGTACTACCACCATCATCTTTCAAGAAGAATGTATTGTAATAAATACCGATATTTTGAAGTGCATTATTCTCTCCGTCACCACCAAAATATACCGGACGAATAAATGCTACGTTTTCAGTATACTTATTATCATTCCAGAATACATTATTCATGATTAACACATTACGTGAACCTTGTAAAAACAAGTTTGTTGCATGAGTTCCTCTAAAGCTGTTACGCAAAATCAATATGTGCTTGCAATTCATAAACTTCATTGAAGCACCCCAGTTTCTATCGTTTGTCGGATTACCGGTTGCAGTTATATCAGCATACAACTCATTATTTTCGTAATAAATACTATCAGCTCCCTGTACGTGTACACAGCAGAAACCTGTTGCGGTAATAGTGTTATTAATAATAGCTAGATTGGCGTTCTTCATATTACCCGGAACTGCATTGTTATCCGGATTATTTCTACCCATTGATATGGTAGCTCCAGACATATCACTTGTTGTTGTACTACGTACTATATTGAATCCGTCTATTGTTACATAACGAGACTCGTACAACTTCAAACCATTAAGCGTAGGACGAGCTGTACCCTTATGACGAACTATAAAATGATGAGTAGGACACTCTATTGTTCCATTATAATCAGTAATTCTATTAATGTTAGACAAATCTAATTGTGAGCCGGCTGTGCCATATTCACCCGCTTCAACTTCAAATACTATATGCTTAAGTAATTTGTTAGTTATATTACCACTGGTTGAAGCTAAATATTCTGACATTGATTTCAAATGCGTAAGAGCAGCTGCAAATGTCGAAAACTCAAGCGTGCAAGGAATATCCTCGCTTAATGCTGCATTAATTGTATAATAAATTGTATCACCCATTGGATAATCGCAAGTTACGTAGAAGTGACCTGTTTCTTCCGATAATACCGGAACTCCATCAGCAGTACTTTTTGCATAAGACTTATAAGAGTACCATGTTTTATCTTTTAATCCTTCCGGCTGTGCAGACCAACTACTTCCGGAGCTAATTGGAGTATGTTCACTCGAACGAATTGACGAACTACTTGAACTTGGTGTACAATCAGCACCTTCGCAGTAATAGAAACCATAATCAATAATATCAGTTTTACAACCTGCATACTTCAAATAACCCGATAGAGTTACTACTCCTTCAGTTACATCAGCAGTATCTGCTATAAGTGGTGTTATTGAATGGTTTTTACCTGTGGCTGACAATGAAACTGTTTTGGTATATGTTGTTTCACCGCAACTTGTACTAAATGTTAGTGTCGCTGTATGCGCGCCTACTTTTGTCGGCGAAAATGATATTTCAAGGTCTGCCGCTCCATCGGTTAAGGTTACTTCGTATGGTTGTTCGCCGGGAAGTGTAAATGCAGCAGCATCTGTGCCGCTTATAGAAGCAGTTATTGCTGAAGGCGTGCATCCGCCAAATCCAATATGGTAATTGCTTTCTGATGTTGTTCCATAAAATACATCGCCAAATGCTTTAGTAGCATCACCGGAGAAGCCTATAGTTGTAAAACTAGCAATATAATTTGAACCTAATCGGTTATCGTATTGAGTATCAAATTGATAATATACCTCTAATGTATGACTGCCGGCAGAAGGTTTTGGAATAGTTACTTCGCCTTGATGTTTTGCGTTAACACCTCCGGTACCTGTAGTTCCAACCTTCGGCATGGATACCGCTGTAAAACTTCCTGAATCTATTCGATAATACATAGTCGTGTGCACTTCGGATACACCTGCGGCTGAATACGAAGCTAATTCTCCCATCAAAACTATATCACCTTCAACATTACCTAAATTGGCACCATTGAAAGAAGCAAATCCGGTTGAAGTATCACTGCCCTTATACCATGTACCCGATTCGCCGCCTATACGCATAAACGAGGTCCCAATCCATGTAGGTACAGGAGTCCAAGAACCATTTACATATGCCACTCCTTGAGAAGTTTTATAAAAACACTTGCCGGCATTAGTTGTTTCCGATTGGTACCATATTTTATTTGTTATACCAGCAGCATCATACCAAACACTATAAGAACCTCCTTCAGATATATTTGCTGATCCTTTGTAATAATAATATCCATCGGCACCATTCCACCCCCCTATTGTAACTTTCCAAATATTTGTACCTGTAACTTGGGTTAATGGATAGGAGGTTCTATTACTTCCATTACCAGTAGCTAAAGCTACTTCGCCCCATTGAGTGTCGGTATCATCAAAATAGTAAGTTCCGGCAGGTACATTAATAGAAGCCCACGCCCCACCACTCGACATCAAACCAGCCAATAGCAAAGAAACAACTAATGAGTACCTTTTTACGGTACCTTTCAGTTTGTGTATTAATAAGTCTTTGTTTTTCATTGTCTTATATTTATTTATTTATTTTCTTTTTGCTTTTTATCGCCCTTCCTCGCCCAAGCAACAAGGCTCGAGCGAAGTTGGCTGACTAGTTATTTATGGACATACCTCCACGTCGGCTTCTACATCTATTTCTACAGTTTCGGTATCTGATCCGCAAGTTGAACTGCTTGAAGTAGCCGTAGCTGTAACAACGTATGTTTTAACAGTACCGGCTTTGAATTTTCCTTCCCACTCTGTACTACTATTCTCAGTAGTTATAATTGTCGCTCCTGTGGCAGTAAATACAACATTATCTGTATTTGCAACAGTTGCCGTAATGATTACAGCTTCCCATGGTGTTGTTGTGTCAGAACTTACTGTTAATGACGATATTGTAGGACTGTTACAAGTTGTCATATTGGCTGTTGCAGAACCTGTACAATCGCCTGTAACTTCAACTTTTACTGCATAACTGCCTGCTACTGTTGGCGTAAAATCAAAAGTTGATGATGTTTGGCCTGATTGTTCTACATTATTAACATACCATTTGTATGTTGGAGTACCACTGGCACCTGAAACTGATGTGCTGAATGTAGTGATCGAATCGACAAGCATCTCACCTGAACTTGGAGTTATCTCAACTCCAATCGGACATGCTTGGTAAGTGAATGTAAGTTCGTCTGATAATTCAGATTCGCCTGCGCTATTGAAACCTGTAGCCTTAATGTGAGCAGTAAAGCTTGATGCTCCATCCGCTATCTCGTTTAGTGTTGCGGCAGGTATTGTTATGGCATATTGATTATTAATTGAGTATGGATTTCCTGTTGTATATTCTACATAATCTGATGATTTTGTAGGTGACCCGTCTTTACCTATATATATACGTAATTTTGTTACGTTGGCGCAACCTGTTTTTGCTAAATATGCGTATGCTGTTACGGCTTCGTTTGTGGCAGGATTAGGAGTTGGTATATCTCCCATACGTACAACAGGTACTGAGGGTCCGCAAGTTACTGTTAAAGTTCCCGCTGATGTTATGTTGGTTAAGCTAATTGTATTCCCGCTTGTCCAATTATTTGTTGCAGTACCACTATATGATACAGCTGTTACTACATATCCTGTACTTGGCGTTACGGTAAATGACTGATTGCCACCAGACGAAACGGTTGCTGATGTTGGCGATATTGATCCGCCTGTTATGCTTGTTGCAACAGCAAGGCCGGCTGCTGAGATAGTGTAAGTGCCAGGGCTATCATGATTATAAACAATTCTAACAGATTGTGTACTTGATAAATTAAACTTACTAAAATATTTTCCGCCGTTCTCTTGACCCTGAAACCAATTACATATACCACAATTTCTAGTCGCACCATTAGCACTTATCATATTAGTAGATGAAGTTGTAGTTGATACACCAAAAAATATGGTTGTTGAAGCTGCTATCTCTCCTATATCCCAAGTAAAGTTATTATCGGCAACTTCTTCCATATTATTTGACCAATTAGCCGGATTATCATTAGTACCCCACAACAAATAATATGTTGTAGCCCATGCGCTTCCGCTATATCCTAATGTTACAAACAGTAATGACAAAATCAAACCATACCTTTTAAATATGGTATTTAGTTTGTTTTTTGTTAGGTCGATGTTTTTCATGTTATAATCGTTTTAATTTATTTCTTTTATTTTATTTTTTTTGCCACTGCCGTATGCCTCAACAGAGACATACGACAAAGGCAAACTCTATTATTGACATGTTTCGCTGTCTATACTTACTGTTATTCCCTTAGTTTCATTATCGGTACAACCATCATTATTTGCTGTTACACTTAATGTATATGAACCATCCTTAGCTTTAAATACTGTGCTGCTTCCGGTTGTTGCTGAAATATTTGCATGTGCCGGTGTATCAACTATTTCCCATGTAATAGTTCCCAAATCGCTACCTGTTGCAGTATACGTTTCGGGGTTGTATTGGGTTGTTGATGCTGCTCCACTTATTGCTGATAACACAGGAGATGTTTTAATAGTTACTGCTGCTGCTGTTCTTGTTGCACTTAAACAACCTCCATCATTCGCTTCCGCATAAAATGTTGTATTTTCAGATAAAGAAGCTGTAGTAAAATTAGCACTGGAAGCACTACTACCTTTTTTAGTTCCTGCTGATGCTGCATCATACCAATCAACACTACCTCCACTAACTGTAGCTGAAATATCTGCTGTTCCTGTACCACAACGCGATGCACCCGTTGTACCGGTTACGGTTGGACGAGTTACTATGGCAACAGACTTTTCTGCTGTATTACTGTTACATCCGCTAAGAGTTGCATATACATATATCTTTCCTGAAGAAACTACAGCTCCTGTAGTAAATGTAACTGAATTATCTGTTTTAGAATATTCAGATAAACCCTCTACATCATCCGACCAGGTATAACTTGCACCGGTTACTGAGGTTGCTGTATATGTACCAGCAGTTGTCAATGATCCACACATTTTATCAGGGCCACTCGTAATTGAAACTGTAGGCACTGATGTTATATCGACTGTGGCTACTGATGAATTTGCCGAACCACAACTACCATTCGTTACTGTAGCACGGTACCATGTTTTTACAGTTAAATTACCTGTTGATAATGGTGATGATGTTGCTCCACTAATATCAGAGTAATCTGTACCATTTGTTGACGATTGCCATTGAATAGTACCTGTATTACCTGTAAGTGTTATTGTTGTACCACTACCTGAGCAAACAGAGCTTGCTGTTGCTGTTGCAGTACCACCAACAGATCCTGCATTTATAGTTAGATCTGATGTATATGCAGCTGATGATTCATTATAATTAGTATCAGCTGCTTTTACTGCTTTTATCTTATAGGTTCCGGAACTGGTAAAAGTAATCTTATTTCCGGTAATTGTTGCTGTCGCATCACCACTCTCTTTTGTGTATGTAACTGTTCCTGTTCCTGACCCTCCTGTAACAGATAACTCATATTCTGCACCTACACAAAGTGTTCCTGAAATATCATCAATAGAAATAGACGCTTGATCTGCTTTGTTTATTGTAAATGTACCTAAACTTATTCCTGTAGCTGCACAATACGTAGTACCGGCATTTACATCTACCTTTATTGTATAAGAACCTACAGTTGTTGCACCTGTACCTTCTACGTCATTATAATATACCTTACTTACTGTTCCGGCACCAGATGCCGGTGTTATTGTAGGACTCAATGACGATCCTGTATAAGTTTTTGAATTATCACTCAATGTATATTGAGTTGCAGTAGGTGTGGTGCAAGATGTTGAAGTTGTAAATGACTCTTCCGCACCATAACCATAAGTACTTGAACAAGAATTATTTGAAGCGATTGCCTTATACTTGTAAGTTGTACTACTTGTTAAACCTGTAAACGATTTTGAGAAAGTACCGGTAGCATTTTCAGTACTTATAATTTCTTTATCACCGGCTGTTTTGCCTCCAACAGTAAGAGTCCACTCTATACCACGATTTGACATTGCACCACCAACACCTTGTGCTGTAACATTACCACCCAAAGTAGCACTAGTAGCATCTATACTTGAAGCAGCAGTAGTCGTTACAGTAGGAACTCCTTTAGGCAAAGTTGTTGATGCCGAGGTTGAATACAAATATCCTGATGCAGACACTCTGTATATGACAAACGTGTATATTTTATCTGCATCAAAAGTTGCTGTATAATTATCTGATGTTCCGCTGTATACAACAGTTCCTGCTCCAATAGTATTTCCGGATGAATAACTTTGACCATGAGTAGGGTTGGTTATGGATGGACTACTTCCCTCATAACGAACCAACAAAGCTGGTGCATTTGCAGACCATGCCAGATTTGCGGTAGTACAACTAGTCCTATTGATAGTGCCGAAAGTAAAAGGTGAAGGAGTAACATATAAATTAATCGAATCACCTAGATAATATATTGTTCCGTCAGTTAAAACTGATTTTATTTTATATGTTCCTTGCGATAAACTTGAGGTATTTATTGTTGTTGCTACTCCTGATGTGTTAGCAAAATCACAACCATATTTTGTTGTACTAATATAGTATTGTATTGCCAACTTTTTACCAAAAGAAGAATTTACACTGCCAGCTGTTGAGGTAATGTTAATTGAAGATGTACCTGCGGCTATCGATGTAGAAGAAGCTGAAAGTGATGCAGTGGTTGCACTTGTGTTAGATTTGGAATCGCCCGTTACAAAATAATTACCGGCATTATATGCTGTTGACCTTGAAAATGCACCTGTTCCTACCCAACCACCGCAATTATTAGATACACTCATTGTTCCGGGAACTGATGCCTTTGCCATATTTATGTAAGCATTATTATTGCCTAAGTTGGTTCCATTTGCAATACAACTTGAAGAAGAATTATTTGTAATTCCTAATGTTCCTCCATAACTTTGGTTTATATAAAACATAACATTGGTTCCTGTTAAAACGTTTGAAGGACAATCTGAATAGCTTGTACAATTAAATAACTTCCAAGAGTAACTGCTTCCAGTAACAGTTATACAATTTGTTGTAGTTCCGTCACTAGCTACACCATCAGTATTTCCACTAATCTTGGTACAACTATTATCGCAAACAATCATACTTGTAAATGTACCATTCAATGTTATTGACCAATAATATTTACTTCCGATTAAACCCAATGAAGTCATAGTTTCTCCGCACCAACCCGGATTTGAATACGTTCCGCCCCAGGCGTAAAGTTTTACTGTACCATAGTCACTGGAAGATTCCACATACACTGTTTGACTAGCCGGGTACGTTGCTGCTTGCACATCTTGTGTACCAAATACAAATCCTAATAATATAAACACCAATGACAAAAGAGCAAATTTTAAAGACTTTGCCATCCCATTAAACAAACCAAAGCCGGATAAATTCCGCACATTAGATTGATTTTTCACATGGTGTAATAGTTCTTGTTTCATGTTCTTGTTTTTTATTTGTTGTTTTGTTATTTATCCGAATAATATATACTGTACTTTTTAGCACAAATGAATTTTAAATTTATCAATACGTTTCCTTCAAACCTAAAAACTAAATTGTTATGAGAAAAATGGTTTTAAAATACTATATCAAAAAACCATATACTTTTTTAAAAACTTGTTAAAACAACGTCGAACTAAAAATATTTCAATTTTACCCAGTTAAATATTGTTAATGTTCAATTTTTGTGACTCAATTTTAATAATTGTACCCTTTTTTTAAATAACTGCATTCCTAAACACAACTATATCAAAGAGTGGTAAAAACCTATTAATCACCACAATACGCACAAACAAAAAGGCTTATCACCACAATACAATGCTAATATACAAACAATTTTTCAATTGTACAACACCCTATTAACTCCACAAAATTTCGCATTTACAGAGAATATTATAGTGCAGTTTTGTAACATAATTTTATAAATTAAATAAAAATGCCTATTCATCGGAAGAAATAGTTATATAATTGATAATAAAAGGATTAAAAATCATTTATTATACATCAATTTGTGAAATTAGTTTATAGTTAATTTCACAAACAATAATCCTACATTTTGTTAATTCACAACACACGATTGCGGATATAGTCTCAAGACTTTTACTAAGAGGTCTTAAGGAGTAAAATTTTGTATAAAAATGAGGGTGCCTACCGTGGCTTTGCTCAGACTTCAATTCATTTTCTTTGTCTTATAAAATCACAAAGTCACAATATGCACTTTGTGCCTACCGTGGCTTCGCCCCGGACCCCAATTCATTTTCTTTGTCTTGTCCAAAGAAAACGAATCAAAAGAAAAGCGCCTTTTTTGTTCCGCTGTAACTTATTGCTAAAAATTGCCTTCTGCAATCTAAAACTGCTATGCGCCCTACGGGACGCAGTTTTTGACGATTGCTTCAGTCTGATTTTTTACACGCAATAATTTACTAGGCGGTCTTAACGAGTAAAGCTTTACTCATTGATTAGGACAGGCATTGACTGAAGAGCCAAAAAACAGGTGAAGTGAGCGTTAAAAAAAACAGCTGTTTGAATCGACGCAGTCGATGAGTTTCTGGTTTTTAGCGAACAAACCGTTAAGTTTTTTGAGATCAGCAGTCACTAGCCTGATTTTTTTTGCATACTTTTTTGTATCGACAAAAAAGTATGTCGGGGTTTGGGGTAGATGCCCCCAAAAAGTATAAATATGAAGTACAAGCTTGGAAAAATGTAATCTTAAATTATTATCAAATTATGGCGAAGCCACGGTAGGCACGAAGTGCAAGCAAGAATTACGAACAAACCTGAATCTGCACGTAAAATCTTAAACTTGGATAAATTCTTTGTAAATGACATTCCAACATTCGTATCGTTAAATTACTAAAATGTTTTAGTATAGAATATGCGAAAATACGGAATTCTATTTATTTTTAAATCCATTTTGAATAGGTATTTCTTTAAAATAAACAAGCATCGACTGCAGAGCCAAATCTCTGCAATCAATGCCTGTTCCGAAAATGAGTGAGGTTTTATAACTACCCCAAAGTACTATCTAATAAACAACATCTCGCGATATTTAGGAAGAGTCCACATTTCATCATCAACAATCATTTCGAGTTTATCTGTGTAAACACGAATCTCGTCAAAGAAAGGTAAAACAGTATCATGATAAGCAATCGCCTTTTCACGCTCGCTAGAGATTTTATTTGCAACCTTACGAGCCGCAACCATCTCCTCAACCTTTTGCTTAATAATAGATATATTATCAGACAACTCTTCAATAATAGAATTATCATGAGCACTTAAACGAGCAGCCTTCTCTTTATCATATACCTGCATCATCTTATATACATTATCTAACAATAAAGACTGATAACGAGTTGCAACCGGAATAATGTGATTTATTGCCATATCACCCAATACCCTGGCTTCAATCTGAATCTTCTTAGTATAAGTCTCCCATTTAACCTCATTACGAGCTTCCAACTCTATTTTGTTAAATACACCCGTTTCAGCAAATAACTTAACGCTTGCATCAGTAGTATAAGCATCATAGATTATAGGAACACTCGTTTCGCAATCTAAACCACGTTTTTTAGCCTCCTGCTTCCACGCTTCAGAATAACCATTTCCGTCAAATCTAATTGACTTCGATTCTTTGATATACTGTTTTAATACATCGAAAATAGCCTTCTCTTTAGTCACACCTGAAGCTATTTTTGCATCAACTGTTGTCTTAAACTCTTTTAATTGACATGCTACAGCCGAGTTTAATGCTATCATTGCTGATGCACAGTTTGCTGAAGAACCAACAGCACGGAATTCGAAACGATTTCCGGTAAATGCAAATGGCGAAGTCCTGTTACGATCGGTATTATCAACTAATACTTCGGGTATATGTGTAACGCCAAGTTTCATTTTCTTCTTGCTATCCATTACAATAGCTTCTTCGCTGCTACTCATTTCCAACTTGTCCAAAACTGCCGAAATCTGAGTTCCGAGGAATGCAGATATGATTGCAGGAGGTGCCTCATTTGCTCCTAAACGGTGCGCATTCTGTGCAGTCATAATAGATGCTTTTAAAAGTGCATTGTTTTTATAAACTGCCATCAATATATTAAGAAGGAAAGTTACAAACTGCAAGTTCTCTTCAGGTGTTTTTCCCGGAGTAAGTAAGCCTACACCGGTATCTGTACCAAGCGACCAGTTATTATGTTTTCCTGAACCGTTGATGCCTGCAAATGGTTTTTCGTGAAGCAATACACGAAATCCGTGTTTACGCGCTATACGATACATTAACGACATAAGAAGTAAGTTCTGGTCGTTTGCTAAGTTGGTTTCGCCATAAATAGGAGCTAACTCAAACTGGTTTGGTGCTACCTCATTATGACGTGTTTTGCAAGGAATTTCATATTTATATGCCTCAAACTCCAACTCTTTCATAAAAGCCTGAACACGAGCAGGAATAGCTCCAAAGTAATGATCTTCAAGCTGTTGGTTCTTAGCACTTTCGTGTCCCATTAGAGTACGTCCTGTAAGTAATAAATCGGGACGTGCTGCATATAAACCTTCATCAACCAAGAAATATTCTTGTTCCCAACCTAAGTATGAATACACTTTCTTTACAGAGCTGTCAAAATAATTGCAAACATCCGTTGCTGCTTTATCTACTGCATTAAGTGCCTTTAACAAAGGTGTTTTGTAGTCTAATGCCTCACCTGTATATGAAACGAATACTGTAGGAATACACAATGTATCGTCAACTATAAATGCAGGTGATGAAGGATCCCATGCTGTATAACCGCGTGCTTCAAAAGTATTACGGATACCACCATTAGGGAAACTTGATGCATCAGGCTCTTGCTGAGCAAGCAATTTGCCTGAAAATTCTTCGATGACTCCCTCGCCCGGTGCACCTATGTATTCTATAAATGAATCATGCTTTTCGGCTGTACCTTCGGTTAATGGCTGAAACCAGTGAGTATAGTGTGTTGCTCCCATTTCCATTGCCCACATTTTCATACCTGCAGCAACATGGTTAGCAATTTCGCGATCTAATACATCGCCCTTATCAATAACGTTACAAATGACTTTCATTGTTTCCTTCGAAAGATACTTTGACATCTGTTTGCGATCGAATACGTTTTTTCCGAAATACTCGGAAGTACTTGCGCCAGGAGCACTTACAGCTAAGGGTTTCTTTTTAAAAGCCTCGCTTACCACTTCAAATCTTAATGAACTCATAATCTGTTTGCTTTTTATTAGTTAAATCTTTATCATTTCTTTCCAATATGAAAAATAGAACCACCGATTCGTTAAATAACTATACAACTATATACTTACCGACGAATCGGGGTTTATTAATTATCAGTTATAGGCTGTTTCGCCATGTTCATAAATATCAAGACCTTCTTCTTCAATACGTGGCGTTACTCGTAAACCTTTTATCTTATCAAGCCCTTTGAAAATTATATAGCCGCAACATAATGCCCATGCTCCTACTGTTAAAGCACCAACTGCTTGTACTGCTAATAGTCCCATTCCACCACCATAAAACAAACCATCGGTTGTAGAAAACAAACCTACCAATATTGTTCCTATAAAACCGCATACTCCATGTACTGAAGATGCACCTACGGGATCATCTATTTTCAATACTTTATCAATGAACTCTACAGAGAATATCATCAAAACTCCACAAATCAAACCTATAAATAAGGCTCCTACCGGACTTACTACATCACAACCGGCTGTTATTCCTACCAAGCCCGCCAAAATACCATTTAAGGTTAGTGATAAAGATGGTTTGCCATATTTAATCCATGATAGAATCAAGGCTGCCAACCCACCTACTGCGGCAGACATATTGGTTGTAAGAAATACGTGCGATATGGCTGTTGCATCTTCTGCACTACTTGCTGCCAATTGTGAACCGGGGTTGAATCCAAACCATCCGAACCATAAAATAAATACACCAAGTGCTGCTATCGTAAGGTTATGACCCGGTATTGCACGCGATTTTTTATCTTTCGAATACTTACCAATACGTGGTCCCAGTACAAATGCGCCTACCAATGCCAACCATCCTCCCACAGAGTGCACAACCGTTGAACCTGCAAAATCATGGAACCCGCCATCATATCCTAATAAGGATAATTGTGATAACCAACCTCCGCCCCATGTCCAATGACCTGAAATAGGATATATTATGGCAGAAATCAGTATCGAATATATAATGTACATGTAAAATTTGGTACGTTCTGCCATGGCTCCAGACACAATAGTTGCAGACGTTGCGCAAAATACTGTTTGAAATATAAGAAAGGCCTCCATTGGTACGTTCGAATCGGGATAGAAATCAAGTGAAAACAAGTTTGGAATGCCCATAAAACCGCCATCACCAAACATTATTCCAAAACCTACAAACCAAAACAAGACTGTACCCAACATAAAGTCAACAAAGTTTTTCATTAAAATGTTGGCTGTATTTCTACTACGGGTAAAACCTGCTTCAACCAATGCAAAGCCTGCTTGCATAAAAAACACTAACATCGCTGCTAATAAAACCCAAACCGTGTCTAAAGGCACGATAGGACTTACTGCTGTTTCTACTGCGGGTGTAGCCGCTTTCAAAACTTCTACGGTTTCACTAACTCCTGTCGCTTCTACTGCGACAATATCTGCTGCACAAATCTCCCCTAAAGACAAAATCTCTATTATGGGCAAAATTAGCAATAATTTAATATATCGTTTCATGATTTTTTGTTTTATTTAAAAATTGATTGTTTTAAAGAACAGATTTTAAATTATTTCTCTTGTTCTGCATTGTAAAGAGCAATATCTCCGCGCTCACCTGTACGGATTCTAACTGAATCTTCTACAGGAATAACGAAAATACGTCCGTCACCGATTTCTCCTGTTTGAGAAGATTTTAATATTGCTTTTATTGTTTTTTCTACATTTTTATCACGTACTACTATTGAAACCAGAATACGCTCAATCGAACTTGTATCATAAGATACACCACGATAAATACGCCCCTGACGTGATTTACCTATACCACGCACGTCGTAATACGAAAACCATTCGATGTCGGCTTCCAGCAAAGCGTCTTTTACATCATCGAATTTGGTTTTTCTGATAATTGCTTCAATCTTTTTCATAACTTTATGTATTAGTTAATAATGAATTTATAATTATTGATTTAAACCTAAAGTGAGAATCCAACACCTGCTACAAAATGTATAGGTCCGGATCCAAATCCTGTTCCTACTGCTGCAGGGTTACAAATTATGTCTGCCTTAAGAACTATATCAACTTTACCTTTAATGTCGAATACCCTTGATGCTCCTAAAGAAACATTTGTAACCGAGAAACCTGCATTAGGAGAGTAAAAGCCTCCGGTTTTTTCTATTGCAGCACCTACTTCAGCATTCAAATCGACTATGCCTCTTACAGGGTATGTGTATGCAATTGAAATATAGGTTGGGAATGTTGTTGTAGCTCCATAAAGCATGGTGTTAACCGATATGCCGATTGGAACTTTTTCAAAATATTCTCCAAAATCAAATCCTAATCCTATCTCTAAATAGTGATTATCGGTATATGCTCCGAAGTAATCGAAATTACCAAGTCCATTAGTCCAACAATAATCGGTAAGACTTAGAGATGCACCCCAATTTGAATATCCTATGGTAAAATCCAATTCAGAATAGCCATCAAGACTGTAAATAAAATCGGTTGATCCCCATGCACTTACTGAGAATCCGGCTATATCAAAACCAATTGTGGGTTGTAAACTTACCCCGGCTAAGGCTGTTCCGCGCCATACATATGATGACACTAAATCGGTTGCAAGACTTAAATTGCCTTTGGGTTTTTCGGTAGTGGTTGAATCAGCTGCAAAGGCTGTAAATGAGCTAGTTATTAATAAAGCTGAGAATACTAAATATTTTATATTTTTCATGATAATGTGTTTTTAATTTATAATAAATAATAATGTCGCTTGACATGCGCAATGAATGCTTTTTCATGAAAAGCAAGTATTGCTTTTGTGTTTGTTAATATTCCCCTTTTTAGGGGATTCTGCGCATGAAAATATTGGTATAATTTTGTGTTCTCGTTCATTTTTGTCAATTTAATAATGTTATAAACCTGAATCCTTATATTCTATTCATTGCTTCCAAAGTTTTTTCTTTGGTATTAAATGATGTTAGTCTTATGTATCCTTCGCCACTTGGTCCGAATCCTACTCCCGGAGTAGCTACTATTTGCTTTTCTTTTAGCAGATAATCAAAAAAGTCCCATGAATTACATCCGTAAGGTGTCTTTAGCCATATATACGGAGAATTGATACCTCCAAAAACCTTATACGACTTGGCTGTTAGTGAATTTCGAATAATACTTGCATTCTCTAAATAATATGCTATTGTTTCGCTAACCTGCGCCTTACCTGCTTCTGTATATATTGCTTCTGCTCCACGTTGTATTATATATGGGGTGCCATTGAATTTTGTACATTGACGGCGTTTCCAAAGGATGTTAAGGGGAAATGCCCTGTCGTACTTATCGTATGCCAAACATTCTTTCGGCACTACTGTATATGAGCATCTTGTGCCTGTAAAACCTGCTGTTTTTGAATAACTTCTAAACTCAATCGCTACTTTTTCTGCTCCTTCTATCTCATAAATACTATGAGGTACGTCTTTTTCTGTTATAAATGCTTCGTATGCAGCATCAAATAAAATAATAGATTTATGTGCTATTGCGTAATCAACCCATTTCTTTAATTGTTCTCTTGTTAATGTTGTTCCTGTTGGATTATTAGGAAAACACAGATAAATTACGTCTACGTCTTGAGTTGGCAATTCGGGAACAAAACCATTTTTCTCGGTACAAGGCAAATAGATTATTCGGTTCCAATATCCTTTTTTAGATAATTTACCTGCTCTACCTGCCATTACATTTGAATCTACATATACAGGATATACTGGATCGGTTAAGGCAATTGTACTACTTTGCCATAAAATATCACTAATATTAGCTGTATCACTCTTAGCACCGTCACTTACAAAAACCTCATCTCTGCTAAGTTTTACACCTAAGGGTTTATAATCAAATTCTATAATTTTGTCTATCAAAAATTCGTATCCTTGCTCAGGCCCGTATCCTTTAAAACTTGACGCATGTGCCATTTCATCAACTGCCTTATGCATAGCACTTATACATGCTTCGGGTAATGGTCGCGTTACATCTCCTATTCCCATTCTTATTAACTCCGATTCGGGATGTTCGGACATATATGCGTTTACTCTTTGAGCTATATCTGAAAATAGATATGTTTCCGGTAATTCGATAAAATGTTGATTTAAACGTGCCATAAAAGCTATTTATTTATTTTATTTCTCCCTCAAAAACTGTTTCTGCAGGGCCGGTCATTAGAACGTGTCCTGTTTTTTTGTTCCATTTTATTTGTAGGTCTCCTCCAATCAAGTGTAAGGTAACATCGTTAGTTGTGTAGCCATTTAAAACTGCTGCTACCAATGTAGCACAAGCGCCTGTTCCGCAAGCTAAAGTTTCACCTGTTCCTCTCTCCCAAACACGCATCTTTATATTGTACTCATCAACAATTTCTGCAAATTCCACATTCGTTTTTTTAGGAAACATAGGATGATTTTCTATTAGTGGACCTAAATGTGCTACATCTGTTAATCCTATGGCTTCTGAAAAAATTACGCAATGAGGATTACCCATTGAAACACAATTTATTTTATATTCTTTATCAAGAACAATTAACGGCTTATTTAAAACCTTCTCCTCTGATGCCAAAACGGGTATATTTTCAGGCTCTAATATTGGTGTTCCCATGTCAATTGTAACTGTATCTACTATATTTTCGGCATTCGTGTGTATGCTTAGGATTTTTATTCCTGCCCCTGTTTCGAGTGTGAAGTTTGTTTTGTCGGTCATTTTGTTGTCGTAAACATATTTTGCTACACAACGTGAAGCATTTCCACACATCTCAGCTTCTGTTCCGTCAGGATTAAACATCCTCATTCTAAAATCGCAAATGACAGAAGGCATAATCAGTACCAAACCATCAGAACCAACTCCATAATGGCGATCACTTAACTTTTTTGCCAGAAGTTCCGGATTCTTAATTACATTTTTTGTTGCATCAATATAAATGTAATCATTTCCTATACCATGCATTTTGGTAAATCTCATTTTGTCACTATTTTTGATTAAAATATATCATAATGTTTTTATTAATGCAAAAATACTATCATTTGTATTTAAAAAACTTATTTTTTGGTTATTTTAGACATAATCAATTTGTATTGTGATAATATTTAATATTTATGGTCTTAATAGTTGCAAATCGTAATAAAATCAACCAATGCAATTACAATTCAATACTTACATTAATAGCATGAGCATTAGAAAAAAAATATTATCTTTACAAAATCGAGTAAAAGAAATACGATTATGAGTAAAATCGCAATTGCAGGACTTATAAACATTGAAAGCACACTTAAAATCGATGCATTCCCTATTAAATATGAGCCTATTACATATGCGGAATTTGGTATCCGTACAGCCGTATCAGGCGTAGCCTATAATATTACAAAAGCCTTAAACCTATTGGGCGATGAAGTTAATTTGATATCGATGACAGGCAATGATAAAGAGGCGAAACAAATAGAAAGAGAGTTGCTAAACAAGGGTTTAAGTATGCAATACATCTTACCTAAACTAAAAGAGACTCCACAATCGGTTATATTGTATGATGCTGATGGGAAAAGGCGAATATACTGCGATTTGAAAGATATTCAGACTTGCTCGTACAACACAAATATTGCAAATGGTATTTTTGAAACATGTGATGCGGCTGTACTATGTAATATAAATTTTGCAAGAGGATTCTTAAGCATCGCCAAAAAGTTGCATATACCTATTGTTACCGATGTGCATATTTTTTCTGATCCGCAAGATGCTTACAACCGCGATTTCTTGAATGCTGCCGATGTGTTGTTTTTGAGTGATGAAGGACTGCCATGTGCTCCAAAGCAATTTTTGCACACTCTATCCGAAATTTATCCTATTAGTGTTATTGTTTTGGGATGCGGCGCCAAAGGTGCTGTTTTATATGATAGAGAAAAAGGACGTATCAGAAGTTTTCCTGCTGCCACAAACATTGCTCCTGTAGTAAATACTGTTGGAGCAGGAGATGCTTTGCTAAGTGCATTTACGCATTTCTACTTACAAGGAATAGATTCTGCAGAATGTTTACGCAATGCACAAATTTTTGCAGCTCTTAAAATATCTGCTAATGGAGCAGCGCAAGGATTCGTTTCTGAACAAGAGCTAAATCGCTATATATGAATGGATATTGCATAACTGCATAATTTAATAATGAAATTTTTTGTATTTTTTTCGACCACACAATATAAAAGATAGTTTTTCGTTATATATTTGTACAGTTTTTGCAAACGTTTACAAAAACTATTTCCATCCCCTTAACTTCTTTATGAAAAATGTCATCCTTCGGGATGAATTGTTTTGTAATAACCTTTTTATCGAATATGTAATATGAGAAAGCGCACTTTTGCAATAGTGTCAGCCTTAATTATGCTGTGCAATATTAGAGTAAATGCAGCATACGAACTAGTTTGGTCTGACGAGTTTAATTGTTCAAACGTAAATACTTCTGTTTGGAACTACGAATTAGGTACCGGCACTCAAGGTTGGGGAAACTGGGAACAGGAATACTACACAAATAGCACAAATAATGTTTATACTGAAGATGGTAGCTTAGTAATTAAGGCTATTAGGGATAATACTCAGTACGACCCCAATTATAATACTTCGTTTACATCAGGACGTATTAAAACTAACGCCAAGATTCAAGCAAAGTACGGCAAAATTGAGGCTAGTATTAAATTGCCTCAGGCATTAAAAGGAATATGGCCTGCATTCTGGATGCTTGGTACAGGTAAAAGCACATGGCCGTATCAAGGAGAAATAGATATTATGGAATATATGTGTACTTCCAGTTCATATAGCGATGTTAAAAGTACTTTACACTGGAACGCAAACGGAATGAATGGAGCTTATAGTCCTGCAGATTATGGTTTAGCTACAAATGTAAGTAATCCTTCAACGCAGTATCACACATATACTATGGAATGGACTCCCACTACTATTACAAGTTATTTAGATGGGGTTCAATATTACGTTATTAATATTGCGGGTACCAATTTTGATGCTTTTCAACATGAATTTTACATACTATTAAATATGGCAGTGGGTGGTAGTTTCGTTGATTATCAAATTGATGGAAATTTTCAAGAAGCTGCAATGTATGTCGATTGGATTAGAGTATATCAAGACGAAAGTGCTTATCCGGCTTCTTCTTTAACTAATAATTCTACTGCTTGTATTGATGAACCTGTATCTCCGTATGACCAGATTCTTGTTTATTGCGATCATAACGGGAGTGGTAAGGTTATGGATTTGCGTAGTTCAAATTTCTATATATGGAACAATACTGTAACAGTTACTAGTTTGGGTTCTACTTTTGAAGGTGCTAACTCTATGGCGCTTACAACTTCAAGTGCGCAAGGATGGTATGGTTGCGGATTTACAAATACAACTTCGCGCGATTATTCTGTCTTGAATAATTATTCTCTACATTTTGCATATTACACGAGTTCAACACAACCTTTCGGGGTTAAAATTAGTGATGTTGTGTACACGATTAATCCTACTCAAACTAATACCTGGGTTGAAGCTGAAATTCCGGTTTCAAGCCTTAACAGGATTACCTTAGGAACCTCGTCTGATATGCTTTTATTCGGTATTTGCAATGGCAATGGCGAAACTTTGTCTGATGGACGTCTTATTGCATTTGATGATGTGTATTATTACTACAAAGAGGCTACACCAAGCATTTCTGAGGTTACTGCATCACCCACAATGGCATGTCTTGGTTCTACTATAAACTTTTCTGCTGAATACAATTCTTTTAGTGGTACTCCTACTATTAACTATGCTGTAAAGAATGGTTCGGGTTCTTACACAAACATATCCGGAAGTTCTTATGCACCTACTTCTGCTGGTACTTATACTGTGAAAGCTACTGCCACGTATGGTTCTGAAAGTGCTGAAAATACAACTACTTTTACTATATTGGATAAACCGACTGTTTCTATTTCACCTTCTGTAAATACTATTACTTGTACTAATACCTCATCGGTACTGACTGCAAGCGGTAATAATATTGCATCATACAAATGGGATAATAATGCAACTGCGGCAACACGTACTGTTACTGCGGGAGGTAATTATTCTGTTACTGTAACATCTTCCAATGGTTGTACTAATACTGCATCAACTACTATTAGTGAGAATAAA
>RZYM01000102.1 GCA_009930305.1 Bacteroidia bacterium | reverse complement strand
GCTCTTAGGGAGGATTTTAAGAGGGTTTCAGGTGTGTTGAAAAGACACCAACGCATACAGATGCGAAACACGCGACTGACCGATCCGACGCTAGAACGGACTTGCCTAAGCATGTTGTACTCTAATCCACTCAAAAAATTTTTTGAGTGATATTAGGGTACAACTCTGCTCACTTGCTCATTCCCTCTCCTCTGCTAGTAGACTTAGTGTGTTTAGTCAACTTTATTTTACACTAGAAACTTATTTTTATTATTGGAGAGGCCATATGATTTGTTTGAAAAAAATACCACAAGATTACTTAGACGATATGTTAGTCCGTCTGGCTCACCACTCAGCAGGGATAGATGGAAATACGATATCATTGCCTGCGACAGTTTCGATTATTTTGAATGGCACACTGCCTATTAGCAGTGGGGCGACTGTACGCGAATTTTACGAAATTGAAAATCATAAACAAGCTTTTTATAACATGCTGGAACATTTAGAGAATAACGATAAGCTTTCTGTGTCTATTATCAAAGAAATTCATGCTGATTTAACCGATCGGCTTCAATATGATAAATGCCAATTCAAAAAGAACGAAAACATGATTATAGGTGCAGAATTCCAAACAGCTTCACCGTCAGAAACACCATTCCTAGCCCAACAATTAGTAGACAATCTGGAATACAGAATGGAGAATGCAACAACTGAAGAAGAGAAATTAGAGGGTATTTTAGATACACATATTCAATTCGAACGGATTCACCCGTTCTCTGATGGTAACGGACGCACAGGGCGTATGCTAATGAACTACTCGTTGCTGCAAGAGAAATTGCCGCCTCTAATTATTGAGAAGGAAACCAAAGCGACTTATATTGAATTGCTGGCAAAACAAGATTTAAATGGGTTTATGTCGTTTGCAAAGGATATTCTAGCAAAAGAGAAAAAGCGCATGCAGGCATTTCAAAATATGGATAGAGATCAAATCAAGTATGAATAAACTCCGCAGAGGTATAATTATATACCTCTGCGGGTTAATGGCGGTCATTTGTTAATAATAATTAAGGTAACTTTATTAGCGCTTAAGTTC
This sequence comes from Bacteroidia bacterium, assembly GCA_009930305.1. Lineage (GTDB taxonomy): Bacteria > Bacteroidota > Bacteroidia > Bacteroidales > Paludibacteraceae > Enterocola. Next base: position 1,157 of record RZYM01000102.1, on the reverse strand, counting down.
TCAGACTATTCCCATTTATCCCTCTAATTGTTCCTTTTCAGCGATTATGCGTACGCTAACGTTCCCCGAAAAGGCCAAAGGCCTGCAGATACAGAGTATCCGTCTTCGGTTTTTCAAGATTGCTGGGAAACTGATCCACAGCGGAAGACGCATGATGCTGAAACTCAGCACCCATCATGTCTACCAAGACGAATTTTTTCATATTTTACGGCAAATCCAATCCTTGTCTTGGTAAGACCCCGCTAATTTAAAAAAATCGTTCGAACAAAGGGTTTAGTATGCCCAAAAACACAATATCAATCGCACTCCGTGTTTCTTTTCGTCTCTAAGAGACGTTTTGAAAGTGTAAAAAATAACAACTCTGCCAAAAATCCAATATTGCAGCTGAATTAGGGTTGTTCATGTCAAAGTTTCGGGTAGTATGAATAATTCAGGTTCTTCTTCCGCTTGAGCATGAATAATTTCATCTTATTTCTTCTACCCATTTTCTTTTTACTGGTCAGTTTCACTGCTCAGTTCAAAACGTTTGCGAGTAATGAAGATGAGACTGTATCATTGAAACATTATTTCTCTTTGTATAAAGAAATTTTGAAAAATAATTGGAGTATCTATTTATTTTATACGTTTTTCATTGGTCTGTTGGTTTTAGATTTCCGTATTTTGCTTGTCGCAGATTTAACCGTATTATTGTAGCCATTACTGATTACCGGAAGCTTTTTGATGAGCAGTATGTTTTTCGTCTTGCTGATTTCGACAGATGAACGTGTGAAAGAGGTTCCATTTAGGAAGAAAATTGGTTGGTCTCTGCTTGTCAGTTACCGTTTACCAAAAGTAACGCTGCTTAATATTATATATGTCACTGTTACTATCTTTATTCTACAAAATTATTCATTGGCATACCTTTGTTTCTTCGGCGGAGCGATTAACTATTATGTTTGGATGAATTTGACGCGTCAATTCTCAGTTGATTTATTTTACGAACATATCAAATAGAAATCAAAACCACCCGTGTGAACGGGTGGTTTGCTCTGCGGCTGAAAGCCTTTGTTACTAACCACCCCCTAAAGGGGCTCTGAATGGTTCGCCAATTGTACTATTACCACGGGCTAGACCTAAAGGTCTGGCTCTTATTTTTTCTTTTTACTCTTACGAACTTC
>RZYM01000036.1 GCA_009930305.1 Bacteroidia bacterium | reverse complement strand
TGGCGATGTACAAGATGCGTTCGCTTGGCATAAAGACGCTATCGGTGAGGCTATCGGTATTGAAATGAAAACAGGTGTTGATTGGGTTCCTCATAAGAAGTCTTATCTAGCTAGTGGCGATTTTAAAGGCGGTGCGGTCAAGATTGATACTAACGGTATCATCAAAGTCCAATACACCGTAATTGCGTAAGGAGTAAGATATGGCACTAAATAAAACTAAATTTGCTATCGGTGGGTTAGCGATGGGTTCGGCAGCTCCTAAGTTGCACTCTTATTTGAGTACAGACACAAAAGCACAGACTATCGCAAGTGGATACTTTAACAATATCGCAAAAAGCTTGACAGTAGGTGACTTTATCCTTGTTAGAGCAAGTGACGGAGCATTAGTGGCTTCTGTTGCAGGTATTACGACCGCAGGTGTAGTAACTGTTATCTCAACCGCTTTAGCGTAAACAATGGGGGATTAGTCCCCCCCTCTCCAAAAGGAACTTATATGACTTTCACTAAAGTACAATTATGCTCAAACGCATTAGTTTTACTAGGGCATACTCCAATCTCTTCTTTTACAGAACCAACAGCAGGAGCAAAAGTAGCCTCAACCCTATACGATAGCACCTTTATATCAATTTTATGCTCACATAGATGGAAATTTGCAACCAAAAAAGCATTACTAGCGAGATTGGTAGATGCACCGCAAAACCAATACCAATATCAGTATCAACTTCCAACGGATATGATTATGATCGTAACTACATATCCCGTATCAACTTACGCAATTTATGGCGACAAACTTTATTCTGATAGCGACAAAGTAGAAATAGATTATATTTACCAACCGACCGAAAGTATGCTACCAGCTTATTTTATAAAATGCTTTGAATACTATTTAGCGATGCAGTTCGCAGTCCCTTTAATGGACGATTTAAACAAGGTTGATGTAATGAGCAGAATGTATGAAAAAGAAAGTCGTATCGCTCGTTACTCAGATAGCCAATCAACACCACAAGTACCGATACAAGACGACCCTTATATTAGAGTGAGGATGTTCTAATGGGCAGAACTAAAGTAATTCAGCATTCATTTGCAGGGGGGATTTTATCTCCAACCGCTTATGGAAGAGTAGATATTGCTCGTTACTTCAATAGTGTAAAAGACGCACTTAATGTAACTTCACACCCTCACGGTGGAATGTTTAAACGAAATGGCACCAAATTCATTGACACTGTAAGCGATGGAGTACTAATTAAATTCTCATTTAACATCTCTCAATCTTATATTTTAGTCTTTCAACTTAATAAAATAGACATTTATTTTGAAGATACTAAGGTTGCAACTGTTACAACTACTTATACAGCACAACAATGCAAAGAACTAGGCTACACCCAATCGGCTGATACTTTAATCTTGACACATAAATCACACCCACCTAAAACACTTGTTAGAGGTGCTACACATGCATTATGGACTTTATCCAATATAACCTTTACCAATGTACCGACTTATGATTTTGGGAACGGTGCAGAGCCTGTATGGTCAGCTACAAGAGGATACCCAGCGGTATGTACATTTTACGAAGCAAGGTTATGGCTAGCAGGTACAACACAACGACCACAATCAGTATTCGGAAGCGTAACTAATGACTTCTATAACTTTGACTTAGGAACATCTTTAGCAGATGAGGCAATCTTTGACACTTTAGATACAGACCAAATTAACCCTATTGTGAACATTTTTCCTGGTCGTCAGCTTCAAGTGTTTACAGAAGGCGGAGAATTTTCTAACACAGAAAAACCTATAACACCCGAAAAAAGTTCTTGGACAAGACACACAAATTATGGAAGCTCTGAACTCATAAAGCCTGAAATCATTGACGGTGCTACGCTTTATATGGATAGGACAGGACGAAACCTAAGAGAGTTTATTTACTCATTTAGTGAGGATAGTTTCGTTTCTCAATCAGCATCTACTTTGGCTTATGACATTATCAACAATCCAGTTGATATGACACTTCTACGAGGTACATCAATCGACATCTCAAACCTTATCTTCTTAGTAAATAGTGATGGCACTATGGCAGTGTTTAACACGCTTAGAACAGAAGAGGTGGCGAGTTGGACTAGATTTAACACTAATGGGCAGTTTATCAGTATAGAAGCACTTTACGATGATTTATACATGCTCGTCAAAAGAGGCACAGCTTACTACTTAGAAAAGATGGTTGATGGTGTTTATTTAGATAGTTACAAGAAGTACACATCAACAACTACAACCATAACAGGGCTTGAACACTTAGAGGGATATGAGGTACAAGTATTTGCAGATGGAGCAGTCCTAGAAAATAGAACGGTAAGTAATGGGCAGATAACCATAGAACGCACCGCAGATGAACTGTATGTAGGGTTAGGCTATAATACAGTTATAGATATGCTTCCATTATCTCCTAATTTAGGCGGTGGAAGTTCTGTTAATAAGCAAAAAAGAGTGATAAAAACTACTATTAGAGTTTATAATACACTAGGGTTAAAAGTAAATGGAGAAGTAATCCCTGATAGATACTTTGGCGAAGATGTACTAGATACAGTCTCACAACCATTTACGGGCATAAAAGAAGTTTGGCATTTAGGTTATGATAGACTTTTAGGTTTTACAATGAGTAACGATACGCCAACACCATTTAAGATATTAATGGCAGAGAGCGAAGTAAACACAAAGTGAGGAATAAGATATGGCATTTGTAGCACCAGCAATACCTTATATAATAGCAGCCTCCGCAGCAGTAGGAGCATATTCATCAATTTCAGCAGGTAGAGCACAAAAGAAACAAGCCGATGCGCAAGCTAAACAAGCAGAAGCAGATGCAAGAACACAGCTTATAGCCAGAAAACGAGCATTGATTGAAACTATGGCGGCACAAAACGTATCAGCCGCAGCACAAGGACGAACAATCTCATCTATTTCAACACTACAAAACGAAGATGTAAGACGAGCAAGTTATGACGCAAACATTATTAGTCTAGGCGGTCAAAGTCAAGCATCTAATTATAGAGCCGCAGGGAGTGCCGCACAAACTGGTGGGTATATCAGTGGTGCTTCAACTTTGTTAGGTGGGCTATCACAAGCATACAATGTTAAGACTCCAGCAGCAACAGGAGCTAAATAATGGAAATGCCACGATATAAACCAAATGAAGTTAGAGCAGTAAGTGGCGATGCGATAAAGTATCAGGGCGAAGCTCAACTATACGGAACTATTGAGCAAAAATTAGGAGAGTGGCAAAACTTTCTTTACAAAAAAGGTGCTACCATAGCAACCGCCAAAGGCAAAGAACAAGGCACTTTAGATGCAATGCAAGGTAAAGTGAAGATTGAAGATGACAATAATATCTTAGGCAATACTTTCTATGATGAAGCATACAAAGACGCAGCCTACACGACTTATGGCATACAGACAGAACTAGATGCAAAGAACTACGCAGAACTTGCTAAACTTCAAGCCAATGGCGACCCAGAAGCATTCAAAGCATCATTTGACAAGTATCAATCAACCGTTATGGCAGAAGCACCAAACGAACATATGAGAGGAATAGCATCAAGCTCATTTCAAAAGTATGGGATGAAAGAGTATGTGGCTATTCATAAAGAACGCATCAACAAAGTAGATAAACAAAATAGAAACATTTTTGAAGATGGAGTTAAGCTCATAAAAGACCAAATAGTCGAGGCTTATTCATACGGTAGAGATGATGAAGCACTTAAACTATCAGGACAGCTTGCATCATTATTCAACAGAGGAATAGAGCAACAGTGGACAACAGAAGAAGATGCGATACTACAATCAAGAGAATTACAAAGAGAGTCTATCAAAGGTAGAATCTACGAGGACTTTAGAACAACAGCCGATAAAAAGTCTTTTATAAAACAAGTAGAACAAAGTAAACAGCTTGAAGCGGACGAAAAACTTACCGTAGTCGGTAAATTAAAATCAATAATGTCAGAAGAACTAAGAGAACAAAGAGCCAATCAAGAAGTATTTCAAAAAAAAGTAACATCGGAACTACAAAATGCAACAGAAATCCTAAACAATGGAAAACTTCCTGAAAATCTATCAGAAGTAGAAAAGTACGCCAATACTGGACTAGCGACAGATGGTGCATTAGCTAGGTATCAAATTGCAAAAGAGGCTTACAATATTCAATCAGGGATTTTATCTTTACCACTAGACGAACAAGAGAAAGAAATCGCAAAATATAAAGCAAATCCAAAAGCGACAGTATCAGAAATTAAAGCGTATGAAAGAGCAGAACAAAACCTAAACGCTAAAAAAGCATTGGTTAAAAAAGACCCTATGTTAGCAGCGACACAGGACGGAATAGTTAAAAACTTAGTACCAGTCAGCTTAGACGATTTGTCTCAATTATCAACAAGGATAGAGCAAGGAAAAAAGGCACAATCCGCCTACGGCACTTCTGATTTAAAAGTGTTTACTGATACAGAATTGACAGCGTTTAAGTCTTTTGTGGATAATCCAGATACAAAGATAAACGATAAGCTATCCCTTATATCTGAAATTCAATCTAAAGCAGGTAAAGACTCAATGGCTATCTTTAAACAGATAGAAGAAAAAGGGGCTTACTCTTTTGCTATGAGTGGTTATTTAATGTCACAAGGGCAAAATGATACAGCTACGGATTTAATGAAAGGCGTAATAGTTCGCAAGGAATATCCAAATATTATTCCAAAAGATTTAGGATCAGCCATCAATACAAGGCTAGGAAACGCATTATCTCATACAGATGAGGGAACTCGCAAGTCTTATATAGAAGCGATAACAAACGTTTACGCCTCTAACGCAGAAAAGAACGGAAAACTAAACCCTGAAATGGCAAGTGTTACAGATATGGACAACGCAATAGTAATGGTTATAGGTGGAAAAGTGGTCGATTATAACGGCAAAAAGATACTCCCCCCTAAATTCGAAATGAAACAGCCTCTTTTTGGTACTTGGGTAAAAGATTGGATAGATGATATGAAGCCTGAAAGCATAACCGTACCACCAAAGGGAGTGACATCGCAAGAGTTTATAGACTACTTAGATGATGCACAACTAGAAAACGCAGGAGAAGGAAAGTACTTTGTTAAGTATGGAGGTAAATACTTTCAAACACAAGACGGTAAAAAGTATGTTTTGGAGTACACTAAATGATTAATGTTGATGATAGGATAGTACAAGGCGAGGGAATAGAAACATCAGAAGAGTTAGCACCAGTTGGCTCGTATGATAATTTTAAGATGGCGATGGGTGCTTCATTCGATAAATTTACAATGACATCACAAATGAACTCTAACAACAGATATTATTCGCAAGAGTTTGATAAAAGAATATCAGAACTAAAAACAGATGATGCTGAAAAACAAAAATATTTAGATACCTACAAAGGCTCAACAAACCCAAACAAATCATTGTTTGAAAGACTTGACAAAGAGGGGAGACTATCCATTAATGAAGATGGAACACTAAGTGCAACCGACCCATACTCAAAACATTACGCAATAGAATTTAAAGACCAAATAAAAGGATACTTCTATGCTAAAGATATGGGTTTAAACACAGACGATGTTAGACTTACAGTCAATAACGAGATAGGCAAAAAAGTAAAAGAAGCCGAAGAAACATTAAGAAAATCAAAGGGCTTTAGTAGTGTAGTAGGAGAGTTTTTAGGAACAGCAGGCGGATTTGTAACAGACCCATTTCAACTAGCGACTATCCCTTTGGGGGTTGCATCAGTTGGGAGAGGAATAGCAGGCAATGCTATAAAATCTTTTGGTCAAGAGTTTGTCATAAATGCGGTAACTGAAACAGCAACACAAGGCGTAAATTACGAGTGGAAGCAAGACTTAGGAATGAAGCACGACTTAGCAGATGCTTTTTATGAGGTTGCGGTCGCAGGAGTCGCAGGTGGAGCTATAAGAGCGGGTGGAAGTGTAGCGGTAGATACTTTTAAACTCTCGAGATTAGATTGGAACAAAGAAGCGTTTAAAGAGTTTGAGAGAACCACGTACGGAACAAAAACTAATAAACAATCTGACGTATTACAAGCTATTGAGAAAGTATATGACGATAAAGCAGAGGGAAGAGCAGTAAATGTAGAACACGTTACAGATGATAAGCCTACAAGTTACGAAAGCCCACAAGCACACCCACAAGGCAAGACAGTCGAAGAAGTAATGGAAACCATACGACAGCACGACAAAGGCGGAGAAACACAAGCACAAGCCTACAAAGCACAAATGGAAGCGTGGGCAAAAGGCGAAAATGTAAGACGACAAGAAGCAGGGCTAGAGCCTACTATAACTGCAGACGATATGTCGCTCTCTCACTCGATAGAATACTTTACACAAGCAAAGCCAAAACAAGACGAACTTGATATGTTACTCGAAACAGTATCAGACACGCAAGGCAACATAAAAACAATGAAGCAAAGAGGTAAATCTCACGGGTGGCAAGATGTAACCTCAAAAGACAAATACGGTCAAGAATACACCACTAGAATGGCAGGTGAGCGAGGACTTGAAAACGAAATTATAACCGATGTTAAAACTCTAAATAAGCTAAAAAAAGACGGATACGATGCACTAAGCGACACAGAAAAAACAATGGTCGATAGAGATATTGACACGATAAGAAACCACCCAAACTTTCAACTAAAAGAGCCTAAGCTTCAAGAACCGACTGTACATGTAAACGAAGCAGGTGAGCTTGTTGATGAAGATGGTAATTACTTGTTCCAAACCTCATCACGCTTAAAAGAATGGCATAAAGACTCACACCCATTGACTAAGAATGAAGATGGTACACCTAAAGTGTTTTATCACGGAAGCCCTTACGATATTAGCTCATTTAAAAATGGAAACTATGATTTTATCTATTTTACAGAAAGCCCAAAATATGCAGAAAGATATGCTTTCGGAAATGATAAAGTGGGTGGAATATACCCAACCTATATTAAAGCAAACAAAATATTTGATACTAGAAATCCAAAAGATAGAGCGATTTTTGAAAAAGAATTTTATATGAAATATGGAAATGCAACTAAGCTAGATACTAAAACTGGGCTTCCTGATTGGGTGGAAGCCAAGGAACTAAAAGAGTTTTTTGAAGATAAGGGATATAAATATGATGGAGTGATGCTATCTAAAACCCCAGATAATGTAGGAAACGGAATAAGTCTAGGAGTTTTAAACCCAACCCAAATAAAATCAATTCACAATCGTGGTACATTTGATGAAACCAATCCTAACATATTGGCTCAATCAGCAAAAGGAGTTTATAAAGTAGATGAGAAACTAATCCAAGTCTTTAGAGATGCAGACTATTCTACCATAAACCACGAACTAGGACACCGATTTTTATTCACTTTAAACGATAAAGAACGAGAAGTGGCTTCACAAATCTTTGGTGCGAAAGATGGCAAATGGACAGTGGAAAACCACGAAGCTTTTGCTGATGCGTATGCTCGTTACCTTGCTACTGGCAAAACTACCAACAAAGGCTTAAAAGCAATCTTTGAAAAGTTTAAAGAATTTACTATGAAGATTTTAGATGCACTAAAAGAAAACAACAACGGTAAAATGCCTGAACTAAGCAAAGATGCAAAGGCATTTTTTGATGCAACAATGGGGGACGTGAAAGCTCGTAAGGAATTGTTTAACAAACTAAAAGCACAAGAAGATGTAAACCTAAACGGCAAATCTATGTGGGCAAAAGCAGATGAAGAGTTTACCACACTTGAAATGCCACCACCTGAAAGGGTCAAGGAGATAGTAGAATTAGGCTATAATACAGAAGCGAAAGCAGATATGGACGCTATTGATATGGAAATCAAAAACTTGGAAAAAAGGCTTGCTGAATGTCTTTAATTGATTGTGTTTTAAAAGCCCAGCAAGATGGCAAAATAACTAAAGAGTCCGCAGAATACATCACTAAAAACTACAACGGTGGTAACATTGAAGAAGTAGTCGGTAAGCTAAAACAAAAACTAGAACGAGATAAGTTTCTCACAGCCCTACAAGCGGTAAAACAAAATCAAGCAGAGGAACTCATAGCAAAACAAAAAGACAAAGCTAGAGGCATTATGACTTTAATCACTAAAGACATAAGCATAGCGGCGGGTCACTCAAACATTGAATACAGAAGCCGAGCAATTCAGGGGATATTTGACAGTAAGTTTGGAGAAGCATTAGAGGCTATGCGTAGTAAATGGGTAGGTTTAAAATCAGACACAGAGCTAAAAGATGGAATTGTAAAAGCACTTTATGGCGACACAAGCGACCCGATAGCCACTAAATTTGCTAAAGATTGGGAAGCAGTATCAGAGGAAGCAAGAGTATGGTTTAATACCGTAGGCGGAGATATTGCAAAACTAAACGATTGGAGAATGCCTCAAGCTCACAATGTAAGAAAAATATCAAATGCAGGGTTTGAAAAATGGTTTAATGACATTATGCCAAAACTAGATTTAGAAGCTATGGGAATAGATGAAGATATTGAAATAGTAATGAGAGATATTTACGACACGCTTTCAACAAACGGACTAAACAAGCTCGTGCCCGGTAAATTACCAAAGGGTATTACTTCCAATGTAGCAAAAGCACATCAAGACCATAGATTTTTAAAATTTAAAGATGCTCAATCGGATTTAGAATATCGCAAGACATACGGCAATCCTGACATAATGGCAACAATGACAGACCATTTGAGAGGTATGGCACACGACATCGCAACACTTGAAGTGTTAGGACCTAATCCGCAAAAGACTTACCAATACTTAAAAGACATTGCCAAAAAAGGGGGAATGGGTACAGCTAGAGAAGATATTATGGATAGATCTTTTAATGTAGCCATCGGAAAAGCTGATACTTCTAACATTGCAAGTGATACAGACTTTGCCATCGCTGCGTTTGGCGGTGGATTTAGAGCTTTAAACACTTCCGCTAAATTAGGGTCAGCGGTCATCTCTTCAATAGCTGACATATCAACAGGAATAATGACGGCAGGTTTTAACAAAATGTCATACAAGAATGTTTTTAGTCGTCAAATACAGACACTATTCCAAGAACTAACCACAAAAGGGAGTGCAGAAAATATCCGCTTAGGTGTTAGAATGGGCTTAGTAGCTGATGCGTGGAACTCAACCATAGCAAATTCACGCTATGCTGAACACTCAACTGGTAAATTACAACAAGTAGCCGAAACAGTTTTAAGGGTTAGTGGTATGAACGCATATACAGAAGCAGGGCGTAAAGCGTTTGGTATGGAATTTATGGCAAATATGGCAGAAGATTTTAACAAGCCGTTTAGTGAGTTTAGATTAAAAGATACTTTTGAGCGATACGGATTTAATGAGGCGGACTGGGATAAAATTAAAACATCAAAACCATTAAATCATAATGGAGCAGTGTTTTTTGATGTTATAGATATGATGGGTAAAGACAAGGAACTATCACTAAAGATTTTAGAGATGGTGCGTACTGAAACGGATTACGCAGTCATCATACCAGATGCAAGAGTAAGGGCTATCACAACAGCAGGAAAACAAAGAGGAACGATAGAGGGCGAACTGGCAAGATCCATAACACAGTTTAAATCTTTCCCTATTGCTATGATGACAACACACTTAGGCAGAATGGCTGGGCTAGGCAAAGCAGACGGCTTGCAATACGGCGCTAAGCTATTCGTATTAACCACAGTAATGGGTGCTTTAGCTTTAGAGATGAAAGACTTCGTGCAAGGCAAAACAAGCCGTTTAGAAGGTGCTATGGATAACGACAAAGAGTTAAGTTATGTTATGGCTTCAATTCTTCAAGGCGGAGGGATGGGAATATTTGGCGACTTCTTTTTTCAAGACCAGACAAGGTATGGAAATTCGCCAGTTGTTACTTTAGCAGGTCCTTTGGGCTCACTCACCGAAGATGTTTATAGCCTAACAGCAGGCAATATACACAAAGAGGCACAAGGTAAAGATGTGCATTGGGGGAGTGATATAATTGATTTTGGGAAGAAATACTTACCTGCTCAAAACCTATGGTATACTAGATTATTATTTGATAGAATGGTTTTCGACACTATAAACGAAATGATAGACCCCAAATACCATAAGAAAGTTAGAGAACAAACAAAAAGAATGAGAAAAGAAACTGGTCAAGAATGGCGAATAGAAAAATAGGAGAATAAAATGGCTTTCAACACAAACACACCAAGAGCATCATACATCGCCACAGCAGGGCAGACTGTATTCCCTTTCACATTTAAGATATTTACTGATACAAACATTACCGTTTATAAAAATCAAGTGGCGTTAGTTTTAAGCACTGATTACACTGTGATTATAAACGGTGACAGTGGTGGAAGCATTACACTCTTAGTAGGTGCTTCACTCAATGACGAAATAGTATTGGTTAGAATTTTACCAATCACTAGAGAGTTTGACTATCAAGACAATGGAGACTTCTTCGCAAGTACAGTAGATAACGACCAAGACTACCAAACGTATTTAGTGCAAGATGTCAATAATAAATTTGCAAGAACATTTCGACTACCTAACGCAATTAGTGGCACAGTGAATTCAGAATTACCTTTTCCCTTAAACGATGCGTATATTCGTTGGAACAGCGATAGCACAGCAATCATAAACGATACTACAATTCCAAGTGCAGTTCAACTAGCTAAAGATTGGGCTAATAAAGCCGAAGATAGTGTTGTTGCAGATGGAGAGTATTCAGCAAAGCATTACTCATTAAAAGCTAAAGATGAGAAGCTAGAAGCCACGACACAATCTGGCATAGCTACAACTAAAGCTAGTGAAGCCTCAACAAGTGCTAGTCAGGCTTTAGGCTACCGAAATGAAGCA
>RZYM01000101.1 GCA_009930305.1 Bacteroidia bacterium | reverse complement strand
TTTGTGGGCTGACTTGCAGCGTTTGCGGCATGTGTCTGAGAGCAAAGGGACGGTGTGCGTCTGGAGTCTCAATTTAATTCGAAACTATAATTATAATCAATCAGCTTTTTTTCTGCAATATTATCAATCCAGGCTTTTTCTTTATGACTGATTTCAATTATCTCGTTTGTCGATGTGGTTTTAAATCTTTCTGCAACCGACTCTAATATTTGCAATTCACTTTCGGTAAACAATTCCTTATCAAAAACCTTGTTTGGATTTGGCTTGAATTGTTCTCCTGTACCACCATCAGCAAAATTGGTGTAATAAATATCCAATTCGTCTTTGCTGGCTAAGTATTCGAAAATACTGTTGAAATTATTGGGTACTGGCCCCATTGGAATGGCTCGATACTGAACACCGCTCATTGAAAATCCTGATTGTTTATGCATAATAAAATCAGCATAAAATAAAAGCTTATTCAACTTGGTTTTCCATGGTTCAAGTTTTTCGGTAAAAAACAGAACCATTTCAGAAAATTTCCTGAGATTAGGCGTTTTAAAACCTGTCAAATTGTTGGGAAGGCATGTACCAAAGAAGTAATTCTCCAATTGCTTTTCAAATTTATTCTTCTTTTGCTCTTCCAATAAATTATCAATTGTCTTAAATGTTTTTTCAATAAACTTCTGGTCAAGTGTAGTGCAGTAATTAACCAGTTTTTTAAATTCATGCGGGTTGTCGGCTAACTGGATTAATTTGGCATTTGACTGGTTTGGCACTTCGCCACCTTCGTATTGGCGATATCCATTTGTGCCAAAACCTAATATTTCAGACATTTTTGTTGCCGAAAGATTATATTTATCCCGAATTGAAATAATTTGTTCAGGAAAGGGGATGCTGTATTTTACCCTGTATTGATTTACTAATTGATTGTAATTCAATTGGGCAAATGCATCATCCTCAAATTGTTCGCCTGTATCTTCGCATTTGTACGAATGAAATAACACCTTGAATTCGTCTTTGCGAAAACTCATGGTTCTCCACTCTTTTACAATGCTCATTTCTTTACCTGTAAATGGACTGTTCATGATGTTTAATTTTTAAATGGATAATTCATAGGGTGTTCGGCAATATGAAATGAAATACAAACCGCTCCGTTGTTTTCAATCCCGATACTTACTTTAATGTACACTGCTTTCTTATTTACCTGTTTGCCAAAAACCCACATAGGCAATATGCCTCGCATTTTTTCGTCTAAAGGGCCTTGTGAATAATCTTCGGCCTTTAACGAACTTATAATTTCTTTACGTTTGGCCGGTGAAATTTCTAAATCGTGCAGCGTTTGTTGATTTTTGCCGCGGTCATCAAGAAACAGTATGCCGAAAATATCCATTTTCACCTTTAGTTCCTTTAAGTATGTTTCAACTTCTTGTTTCGATGCCATTTGTAAATTTAATTCGGTGTAAAGATACGACCTGTTTTTGCATTATGCAACTATAAAGTTTATAATTATGCTAATAATTACAATAAAATAAACTTTATAGTTGTATTATTAAGTTTGATTTACTGTCGAAATGCTAAAATCATTGCACAATGCAGGCGGATCGACAAGAAAAGCATGTGCGTGGCTGCGAAGGGACGGTTGCAGGGAAGGGCAGCCACACTATTGCTTTTGTGCGTGGGCTGTTTCCTTTTTCTTCTTTGTCTTTATGCAGCAAATTTATCATTGTCGTAGTCTTTTTTTTAGGCTTGTTGGTAACGTGTTTTTTTACGCAATTGTTATTCAACTTTCATAAATACACGACTCAAAACATTCGTATACTCATAGGTAATAGGGGGTGTTTACGAAGGTTCGTTGAATCCGGATAAATAATGGAGGAAACGGTGTTGACCATCAGTATCAGGGTTGTGCAGCAAATATAACAATTATTCTGATCAAAAAGAAGAAAGCATTTAACTATCGCAAATCTCTTATGCCAATTTGCATGGTAGAAACATCAACTGTTTCTCTAGTTTGTTTAACATACGATTTTCAGTCGTATCAATACCTTCGGTCCCGCATGGTTTGTGAAGAGGAGGGAGTGGCACTGTGGGAGGGCTGTGGACGGGTATTGCGGCGCCTTTTGCCGGAGGGTGAGGCAGTGACTGCTCCCTCCTGACGGATGAGCTGTTCCATATCGCGGAGCTCCTGCTCGATCCGTTCCTGTTCCGCTTTCATCTCTTCCGGTGTGGAGGTGTATTGCGCAATGGAGCGGTTACCGGGACTGCCGGTTTTGTAGATCTCGCCCTGATAGCTGCGTTTACGGAAA
>RZYM01000100.1 GCA_009930305.1 Bacteroidia bacterium | reverse complement strand
TGATAGTGTGGCTGAAATATTTGAAGAAATGGGATTAGAATATGCAGGAGCTCCAGGAACAACTGCAGCTTTGGCATTATTAAATGATCAGGTGAAAAAAGGTGGTGTCATGGCTTCTTCCTATGTTGGCGGATTAAGTGGTGCATTTATTCCTGTAAGCGAAGATCAGGGCATGATTAACGCAGTTAATGCAAGAGCTTTAACAATTGAAAAGTTAGAAGCTATGACCTGTGTTTGCTCGGTAGGACTCGATATGATAGCAATACCGGGAGATACAAAAGCCACGACTATAGCAGGAATAATTGCTGATGAGATGGCGATTGGAATGATAAATCAGAAAACAACTGCGGTACGTCTGATTCCTGTAATTGGAAAAGGAGTTGGTGAAATAGTGGAATTTGGTGGCTTACTTGGGTATGCCCCCGTTATGAAGGTTAATCAATTTTCATGTGACGCTTTTGTTAATAGAGGTGGACGTATACCGGCACCAATACATAGTTTTAAAAATTAATTAGTAGAGACGATATAGTCGAAATAAATTTATTAAATCATAAAGGAGAGTAAAGTTGGAAAAGAGATTATTTACATCAGAGTCCGTCACGGAGGGACATCCAGATAAAATGTGTGATCAGGTATCAGATGCTATTTTGGATGCATTATTAGAACAGGATCCAATGAGCAGAGTTGCTTGTGAAACGTGTACAAATACCGAATTTGTATTAGTAATGGGAGAAATCACAACGAAAGCTAACATTAGTGTCGAAGAAATCGTAAGAAAGACAGTTAGAGAAATTGGATATGATAAAGAAGCATATGGTTTTAATGCTGATACATGCAAAGTTATTGTGAGATTGGATAAGCAGTCAGAAGATATAGCGATGGGTGTAAACATGGCACTTGAAGCAAAAGAAAAGAATATGTCCGATGAAGAATTAGAAGCTATAGGTGCTGGGGATCAGGGAATGATGTTTGGCTATGCTTCAAATGAAACAGAAGAATATATGCCATATCCGATTGCATTAGCACATAAATTGTGCAGACAATTAACTCTGGTTCGTAAAGACGGTATATTAGCATATTTAAGACCAGATGGAAAGTCTCAGGTAACAATAGAATATGATGAAAATGGAAAACCAAAGCATTTAAGTGCAGTAGTTCTTTCAACGCAACATGATCCGGAAATTACGCAGGAACAGATTCATATAGATATTAAGAAATATGTATTGGACCCAATAATTCCAATTGAATTGGTAGATGAAAAGACCAAATACTTTATTAACCCTACAGGAAGATTCGTTGTAGGAGGTCCCTGTGGAGATAGTGGACTTACTGGAAGAAAAATTATTGTAGATACATATGGCGGATATGCGCGTCATGGAGGTGGGGCTTTTTCTGGGAAAGATTGTACGAAAGTTGATAGATCGGCGGCTTATGCGGCACGCTATGTGGCAAAGAATATTGTGGGTTCTGGACTTGCTGATAAGTGTGAAATACAACTCTCTTATGCTATTGGTGTTGCACATCCAACATCTATTATGGTCGATACTTTTGGAACAGGCAAATTGTCTGATGAAAAATTAGTTGAAATCATTAGAGATAATATAGATTTAAGACCAGCCGGTATTATTAAAATGCTTGATTTAAGAAGACCATTATATAAGCAGACGGGAGCTTATGGACATTTTGGAAGAAATGACCTTGATTTGCCGTGGGAGAAACTAGATAAAGTTGAGGTATTCAAAAAATATATTCCATAACGAAAGGGAATAAGTATGATATTGTCAGGTAAAGAAATATTAAAAAATATTGGGAAAGAAATTATAATAGATCCTTTTGACAAGAAAAGAATCAATCCAAATAGTTATAATTTATCGCTCTATAAAGAGTTATTGGTTTATGAAAATGTTGTGCTAGATATGAAAACCAAAAACACAACAAGTAAAATTATAATTCCGGAAGATGGATTGCTTTTAGAGCCAAATAAACTTTATCTTGGAAGAACGAATGAATTCACTAGTACGGATAAATACGTACCAATGCTAGAGGGACGTTCTTCGACAGGAAGGTTAGGTTTATTTATTCATGTCACTGCAGGTTTTGGAGATATTGGATTTGCTGGTTATTGGACACTTGAAATTTTTTGCGTGCAGCCTGTAAAGATTTACCCTAACGTCGAAATATGCCAGATTTATTATCATAATATTAACGGAGAATATGATTTGTATAGGAACGGAAAATATCAGAATAATACAGGTATTCAACCTAGTTTGATGTATAAAGATTTTGAAAAATAAAGTTTTATAAAAGCAGAATGTTAAAG
>RZYM01000099.1 GCA_009930305.1 Bacteroidia bacterium | reverse complement strand
AATAGCTTTCTAATTGTATATTATTGATAATATTTTGTCAACAGTTTTTTGCAAGTTTTTATATTTTCTCTTTCCTCAAAATAAAAAACTGCCGATAATCACTGTAAAACATATTACCGCCAGAGGTTCAGGATGAACGTTCGCAAGTGATTACCATTATATATCATTTTTTAAATGAATGCAAGAGTTTTTTCTACAATATTATATTTCCTCGAAATTTACCCTTATTTTTTATGAACTTATTTTCAAATTCTTCATATCTTCCGATTCCAGCTTCATATTCACGATCATCAGTTTCAGACATATAAAATCTCAATGCGGCATTTCGAAAATTAAATGGATATCTTAATATATCTTCATTTAAATCAGTCATAATATCATATACATTACGAACATCACCATTATCATTTAGTAAAAAACTTAAGTCGCTCTCAAAAATTGGAGATTCAACTATATTTTGTAAGAACTTCTTAGGAAAGTCATCACCCCAATCAAAAGATTTTTGAATTGCTAGTGCTAGCTGAAAACCATTATACGAAGATGATTCATCAATATAAAATTTATCATTACGGATCTTGTCATTAATTTTAATATCGTCAATATATTCTTTTAAAACAGTTTGCTGAAGAACAGCCTTCAAAGCAATTCTTGTTGAAATAGAATTTTCACCCCAATAATCATCATCCCAATAGCCGCCTTCTCGATCGCACGGATTAATCACCCCTTTGTAAATATCGCGCACTGCCGCTCGAGAAGCAATTAATCTACCATCCTTATATATAACCTGATTCATCGTAAAGTCACGAGTGTTCATATATTCTTCGATATTCGAAACCTCCTGCGCTCCATGGTCATGCGAAAAATCATCTGGCGAAAAATATTCTGTATATGTATCTGCTTCCTCCTGAGAAATTTCGCCTTCAAAATAAGCAACATCAACATCGCGAACAGGAATTAATTCTTGATTTTCAGGATTAATCATCATAAATGCTAAACTTCGAGCCGCACCACCAATAACAGCGCAGCCTTTTGGCATTTTATCAATCTGCGAATAAATTGGATTTAAATCCTTAATTTCTTGCGGAACTTCTTGAGATATAATTTCAATCCGCTCTTTTTCAAATTTTCTCTTATAATTTTCCATTTTTTATTTTATTTACTATAAAACAATTATAACATATATTTCATAAAAAGTCAATAAATAAAAATACTCCCCTTTGGGAGTTCTATGGTGGGCGATGGGGGACTTGAACCTCCGACCTCGTCATTATCAGTGACGCGCTCTAACCAGCTGAGCTAATCGCCCGTTTCGTTTGGTGGAGCGAGTTAAGACCGAAGCCTTGGTTCGCCCCATAACTGGGTCTCGTATGAGGCTACCAGAGAAAACCGCCAAATATTTGGCAACTTTCTCTGGTGGAGATACAGGGACTCGAACCCTGGACCCCCTGCTTGCAAAGCAGGTGCTCTAGCCAACTGAGCTATATCCCCATTTCTATTAAAGAACACTACCAATTTTACATCAAAATAGTTCATAAATCAAGACTATTTACAAAAAATATCTTAATTATTTACGCAGTATACACCTCCGCCTTCTAATTTTATACGAACCGCCACCCGATTACTCCCATTTCTAAGACTAGCCCAGTTATTCGCGACAGTAAGTTTCAAATCTTCCCCGTCACATTCCACTCCGCGAGCCAACCAAAAATCGTTAACCGAGTTATCTGGCAATGTCTCGCCAGGGTTCACTCTAGTGCTAGTATAAATAACATAAACTGTCCCTTCTGGATTACTGAAATAACCGTCTTGACGCAAATAATTCCTACCAAAGTTAGTATCATTTATATCGGAGTAACTATTTATGGGAGCAGAGTGATCGATTTCGTCGGGCAATCTGCCTAGGTTATTCGATTGATAAGACTGGATAGCCGCAAGTAGCCTATCTGTATCACGCTTTCGCTGTGTATCTCTCTGGCTCCGCTGCAGTGCCGGCAGCGCAATAAACACCATCAAAAAAATAAGACCTGCAATCGCGAGTACTAGCACAACCTCGATGATGGTAAAACCATCTTTATAGTTCCTAAAACGCTTAACTTTATTCATTATACTATAATACATTCTTACCCACTAAAAGGCAATCATAATTTCAAAAAAAGAGAAGGTCTAAGCCTAAAATTAGCCCGGCCTCTTTCTCTCGCACGACCGGCTAATTATTTTTATTAGTTGATACTTGCATTAACTAGTTTCGTCAAGATACAACAAAAAATTCCCGTAAAATACGGGAATTTTCTATTTAACAATTTAGTTGTGCAATTTATCTCAGTCTGTGAATAA
>RZYM01000098.1 GCA_009930305.1 Bacteroidia bacterium | reverse complement strand
TTCATACTATCACCATTTACATGATATCATTTTTTATAATTTTTAGGGTTGTAATTCAAAACTTTCATGATATACTTGTAACAGTAAAGGTCCTTTAAGTTATGCCCGTGAGCGTAATAAGGTATCAGAAACACTATACCCTAAACCATTTAAAGGACACGTTTGTGTCCTTTTTTCATGGAGACCTTTCTAAATTAGAAAAGGAGAATACAAATGAATCAATCAGGTTTAATCGTTGGTATTTCAGAAAAGCCGAAATCTCTTGGCAGTTGGATTATCTTAAGTCTTCAACATGTATTTGCAATGTTTGGAGCAACCGTCTTAGTTCCCTTATTAACCGGACTAGATGTTGGGGTCGCTTTAGTTGCTAGTGGTATTGGTACACTCATTTACATTGCATGTACAAAAGCAAAAGTTCCAGTTTACTTAGGAAGTAGCTTTGCATATATTACAACCATTCAGGTTGCGATTGCATCGAATGGCGTTGGAAGTGCATATGTCGGTTTAATGATGGTTGGATTAGTTTACGCAATCGTGGCAACCATCATTCGATTTGTCGGTAGTGATTGGTTAAGAAAATTGTTACCTCCTGTCGTGATTGGTCCAATGATTATCATTATCGGTTTATCATTAGCACCGGTCGCAATCAGTAGTGCGGGTTTAGATGGTAGCATGACATGGAGAGAACCTGTGGTTGCACTCATTACATTCTTAGCAGTTGTTCTTCTATCGATTAAAGCACGCGGTTTCTTAAGAATTGTTCCATTCCTAGTTGCAATCTTTATTGGATACATTGCAGCAATCATCTTCGGTTTGGTAGATCTTACAACTGTATTTGCTGGTTATAGTTTCTTGCAAATCCCTAATTTCTCATTCGTTGGAACTTATGCCTTTGATTTCAGTGCAGTCTTAATTTTCTTACCACTTGCGTTTGTTACAATTTCTGAACATATTGGTGATCATGTGGTATTAGGTGAAATTACTGGCCAAGATTTTATTGCAAACCCTGGATTACACAATACATTGATGGGTGATGGAATTGCAACATTTGTCTCAGCGGCTATCGGTGGACCTGCAAACACAACTTACGGTGAAAACACAGGTGTGATTGCGGTAACTAAAGTAGGCTCCGTATGGGTAACTGGTTTAGCCGCATGTTTTGCAATTTTACTCGGTTTCTTTGGATGGATTCAAGCATTCATTAATTCTATTCCATGGGCAGTCATTGGTGGCATGACCATCATTTTATACGGTTTGATTGCAGCAAACGGTGTTAAAGTATTGATTAAAGATAAAACAGATTTATCCGATATGAGAAAGCTCATTGTAGTCTCTACAATGCTAGTTATTGGTCTTGGTGGTGCATATTTAAATATCACATCAACTTCTGGTTTATCTGGAATGAGTTTAGCAGCAATTGTTGGGATTCTATTGAACCAAGGAATTAACCTAATCGATCGTTCTAACCACAAAGAAAAATAGAAAATTCTAAATCATCACAACAAAAAAGGGAATCCGCGGATTCCCTTTTATATTGTATAAATTGTTTATACGATAGCGTTAATTGTAAAGTATGCGATAAATGCTAACGCTAATACATACATCATCCAAGTGACTTCTTTTGAACGTTTTTGGACGAGCATCATTAAAACATAAACCACAAAACCAAATGCAATACCATTACCAATTGAATATGTAAGAATCATTGTAATAATGGTAATAAACGCTGCAGCAAGTGTTGGTTTGTCACCCCATTCAATGCCTTGAAGTTGACTAACCATTAAGATACCCACTAAAACTAAAGCCATGGATGTCACTGCTGATGAGTTAATGAATACACTAAATACAGGATATGCAACAATACTAATTAAGAATAAAAGTCCTACAACGACTGAAGATAATCCAGTTCTAGCACCTGATTCAATACCTGATGTTGATTCAATATATGATGTTACAGTGGATGTTCCAACCATAGAACCAACGAGTGTACCAATAGCATCTGACATTAAAGCGCGATCAATATTTTCCATCTCACCTTTTTCATTGAGTAAGCCTGCAGGTTCAGCAACAGAAATTAAAGTACCCGCTGTATCAAAAATATCTAAATATAAGAAAGAGAAAACAATAAACCATAAATTAGGATGACTAAATACACTGCCTAATCCACTTCCAAATGCAAAGAAAGTATCACCAAATGTATTTAAATCTGTATATCCACCAGTAAACGATGGCATACCAGCAACACCAATCCAACCAAGAATTAAACCAACGATTGCAGTAATTAAAATCGATAAGATGAAAGCAAACTTAGAGATTTTATGTTTCACAGCAAATAACACTAATGC
>RZYM01000016.1 GCA_009930305.1 Bacteroidia bacterium | reverse complement strand
CTTTGTATCATGGAGTGATGCTAATACTGAAAGCACACGCTCAATTACAGTTACAGGTGCTGTTAGTTTGTCTGCAAGTTTCGCTATAGATACATATACCGTGTCTGTGTTAAAGTCTGGAACAGGCGGTAGTGTTTCGGGTGGAGGAACATTTAATTACGGAACAAGCATCACGATTAAAGCTACACCTTATGCAGGTTATAATTTTAAACAATGGAATGATGGAAGTACTACAGCTTCTCGTACAATAATAGTTACAGAAGATATTGCGTATATAGCACAATTTGAAAAACAACAATATACGCTTACAATTTCCGCAGGAGCAAACGGCACTGTAAATAGTGAAGTAAACGGAATATACGACTTCGGAACATCAATAAATATTATAGCTACTCCTGCAGCAAACGCGTCTTTTGTATCTTGGAGTGATGGAAATGTAAATGCATCGCGTTCTATAACAATAAATAATGATATTGTACTTGAAGCCCAATTTGCAATAAATAATTATACCTTAAATATCTCAGCACTGGCAAATGGTACTGTCAATACTGAAGTAAACGGCACATATCCATCGGGTTCAAATATTACAATAAAAGCAACTCCGAATGCTCATTATCATTTTTCAAAATGGAGTGATGGAGATAAAAACGCACAAAGAGTATTGACACTAACACAAAATACAGTATTGTACGCGATTTTTGCAATTGATACACATTCTCTTTTAATTACATCAAACGGAAACGGATCTGTTAATTCTGAAGTGAATAAGGATTATACATATGGAACATCAGTAGAAATAAAAGCTACTCCAAACGAGCATGCTGATTTTGTATCTTGGAGTGATGGAAATACGAATCCTATTCGTACAATTGTGATGAATGATGATATAACATTATCAGCAAGCTTTAGTCTTAAACAATACGAATTACAAGTTTCATCAGGATCTAATGGAACAGTAAATAGTGAAGCTAGTGGAAACTATGTGTATGGAAGTATTATTAGTTTAAAAGCTATTGCAAATGAACATTATCATTTTGACTCTTGGAGTGATGGAACAACAAATGCCGAATATGATATTGTTATTACAAAAGATGAGAATTTAACTGCATCATTTGCAATAGATCGTTTTGAATTAGCAATTGTAACAGATAACAATAAGGGTTCTGTTAATTCGGAGGTTAATGGAGAATATGATTATAATACACCGGTAACTATAATTGCACAACCTAATGTAGGCTTTACGTTTAAGTATTGGTCTGATGGTAATACCAATTCAGAACGTATAGTGAATATGACTGAAAATATAAGTTTGTCAGCGATATTCGAAATAACACATTATACATTGAACATTAGTGCAGTTGGCAACGGAACTGTTAATACGGAAGTTAATGGTGTGTATGATTATGGAACCGATATAGAAATTGTTGTAACCGCAAATAATCATTGCCATTTGGAATCATGGAGTGATGGTAGTACAGAAGTTGTTCGTACAATAACATTGGTTTCTGATTCAGTGATTGTCGCATATATTGAGCCTGATCATTTTACCATATCTGCTAGTACTTCTGGTGCCGGTTATGTAGAAGGAACAGGCACTTACGAATATAATTCAGAGATTACAATTACAGCAGTTCCTGATGCTAATAATCACTTTACAGTATGGTCTGATGGAGAAGCGAATAATGAAAGAACAGTCATTGTAACAAGTGATATGCATTTTGCTGCAAATTTTGCAATAGATAAACATACAATTAATGTTGTTGCAGGTGAACATGGTGTGGTTAATAGTGGAGTTAACGGCAATTATGATTATGGTACTCAATTAACTATCATAGCTGCAGCTAATTTACACTATCATTTCGATTCATGGAGTGATGGCTCTGTAGAAATTGAGAGAATTATAGAATTGACCCAAGATACTACATTAACAGCTAATTTCGCAATAGATCAATTTACAGTTTCCTCTGTAATTGTGGGTAATGGAAATATAGAAGGCGCAGGAGTATATGATTATGGAACTAATGTAACGATAACTGCGGTGCCAGATGCACATAATCATTTTGTGTCATGGTTGGATGGAGATATAAACCCGGTACGTCAAATCGCATTGATTTCTGATACGACAATGACAGCAGAGTTTGCTATTGATAAATATACTGTTACATTAGTATCAAATGGTAATGGTAGTGTTGAAGGAGCCGGTGATTTTGATTACAATTCGGAAATTACAATAAAGGCAATTCCTAATGACGGATACACGTTTGACGGGTGGAGTGATGGAAATATGCAGACAGAACGTGTAATAACAGTTAATGGAAATGTAACTTACACTGCATCCTTTAAGGAAACGGTATCTGTTGAAGATGCAACACTAGAAAAGCCGAATGTTTATGCCAAAGGACGTACTATTTACATAATTGCACCAAATGCTAATTCAATAATAGTTTACGACAAAATAGGAAAAATACGAGGAACAAATGTTGAAAGCATTACAGTTCCATATGCCGGAGTCTATTTTGTTAAGATAGATGGTAAGACTTATAAATTGACTGTTTATTAATACAAGACTATTTATTGCGCATTATAAGGTTCTTATGTAATTAAATATCAGCCCCTGTGGAAATATTTTTGATGTTTCTTTTGCATATTAACGAATTTTTTTTTATATCTTTGCAGAGGGTATTGGCGATAGCCATACCCTCTGTTTTTTATTTACTAAATTATATTTGAATGGATGTTGTAAAGGTTTTATATGTAACGCAGGAGATCTTTCCGTACTTACCGGAATCGGAAGTATCAACAATTAGCAGGGAGTTACCGCAAGCCATCCAGGAGCAGGGTCGCGAAATCCGTACATTTATGCCCAAATATGGTTGCATAAATGAACGAAGAAATCAATTACATGAAGTAATTCGTTTGTCGGGTATGAATCTTATTATTGATGAAACTGATCACCAATTGATAATAAAGGTTGCATCAATTCAATCGGCAAGAATGCAAGTATATTTTATAGATAATGATGATTATTTCCGTCGTAAATTCGTTGTAAAAGACGAAAACGGGAATGAATTTGAAGATAATGATGATAGAGCAGTGTTTTTTGCACGTGGCGTTTTAGAAACTGTTAAGAAACTACGTTGGTCTCCTGATATTATACATTGTCATGGATGGATGTCAGCAATAGTTCCTGTTTATGTTAAAAAGGCATATAATGAGGATCCATTCTTTGCAAATTCTAAGATTATTTATTCTGTATATGATGATGAATATAAAAATCCATTTGGTAGTCGCTTGGCAGATAAAATGAAGATGGAAGGCATCTTAAAAGATGATTTAAAATCGGTTTTGGAGTCAGGTAGTTTTGAAAATCTTACAAAATTAGCTATTGATTATTCTGATGGAGTTATTCAAGGGAGCAATGTTGTGAATTCTAATGTTGTTGAATATACAAAAAAATCACAAAAAATGTTCCTTCCATATCAGAGTCCTGAAAAATACGTACTTTCGTGCAATGAATTTTACGATCAAGTTTTAGGTCGTTGATAATCTATGAAACCGATTAAGTTTTTATCCATTTTATTCTGTTCTATCATTTTGACAGCATGCCAAGATGTAAGTGATATAGGTGTTGTGATTCGTCCAAGTACGGATGCTCTTGCTGTTATCAGTGATTCATTCCATGTCGAAACTTCTACAATTCCGGCAGGTAGTATTTATTCAGAAAGTGATAAATTGGTCTTGGGTAATTATATCGATGAGGTGTATGGATCTTTTAAAATCGATTTTTTATCGGAATTTAGGTATCTTAAAGATTATGAATTTGAGGAGAATTCATCTTCAGATTCTCTATATCTGGTTATGTACTACAAAACATTTTTTGGCGATTCTTCGGCAGTGCAAGAGATGTCTGTTTATCAATTAGATAAACAAGCCCTTAATTTTTCAAATAACTACTATTCTGATATACAAGTAGAAGATTTTTGCTCTTTCAATACACTATTAGGTAAAACTATTTACACAGCTTACGATAGGACAATATCTGAAACAACTCGCAGTGAATCAGATTATTGTAATACAGTGAAAGTTAAGATGCCTGATTCTATGAAAGATAGGCTTATGACTGATAAAAATATACTTAAAAGTCAAGATGATTTTTTAGAGTTTTTCAAAGGTGTATATGTGAAGAATACATATGGAAGTCAAACTGTTTTGCAAATAGACTCTGTGAATTTAGAATTATCTTACAGATATATACCTGATACTTCAAAGCCGGATTCGTTAATTTATAAGACAATAGTTTTCCCTGCAAATAAAGAAACTTCAGAGGTTATACACATGGATCAAGTGAAGCTGCCTGATTTGTCAGAAAAACCTGATAGTATAGAATTTTTGACGACTCCAAATGGTGCCTTTATTAAAGTTAAACTTCCATTAGATAGGATATATAAACGTATTGTTGAAGACCATCCTTCTAATATGATAAATATTAATAACGCAACTTTAGTAGTTGAGTCGGCATCAATGTCCGATTATACCGGACGATTAGAGCCACCTTTAATTCTTATTTTAATTAGAGAAGCTGATGTTGAAGCTTTCTTCACGCAAAGTTTGTATCCTGCTCCGAATATACCAACAGTTTTGTCTATATATGATGCTGAGGACGATACTTATATTTTTGATAATTTTGGAGATTATTTGCAAACTATATTGGAATCGGGTCCGTTATCTTTTGCTGAGGTAGGGGATTTTGTGTTGATCCCGATTTCAGGAGCAACAGATATTGCAGGTACAAGTGCAACCATAAGACACTTATTTAAACCGCGTGGTGTTCGCGTTCGCAGTGGCTCAAATAAGAAATCGCCAATGCGTCTCACCGTTACTTATTCTGATTTGTAATATAAATAGTCTTGCATCTACTTATGGTATCGGAGGTCGCGCTTTTGTAGGCATTTATTAAGCCTCCGGTTCCTAATAAGGTTCCACCAAAATACCTAATAACAACAACTATAGTGTTACTCAGCTTTGCTGCTTCTAATTGTCGTAATATAGGTTTGCCTGCAGTCCCGGAAGGCTCTCCATCATCAAAACCTCTGTATATTTCTGCATTATTGCCAATCCTATAAGCGAAGCATACGTGTCGAGCTTTATGATGCTCTTTTTTGTATTTATTTATGATTGATTTTGCTTCTTCTGCAGATTCTATGTGATGTGCAAATCCTAAAAATTTGCTACCTTTTTCTTTGTAGATTCCTTCAGATACTTCTGCAATCGTTAAATATTCACTTTCCATTCTGCAAAAATACAATTAATTGTAAAAGAAATGTGTTAAAATGTGCTTGAATAATAATTATGTTTTTTAACTTTGCATCTTAAAAGGTCAGACTCTTAAAAACTTAAAATATTTAGTATGAAAGAATTATTTCATTTTTATCGCTTTGTTAAGCTATGTGTACTTCTATGTGCTGTGGCTGTGGCTTCTGTAGCTGAAGCTCAGAATCTTAAGAACAATGTTATCCCCAAAACAGACGTCAATTACGGCGATTTGATTTGTGGTAGTAATCTTTCTATTGCTGACAATGAGGAAACTACAGACAAAACTCATTTCACTATTCCCGAAGTTTATGTGTACATGCCAACTTTGGCTAGCTTAAATTTAAACACTATCTATTCAGAAGGTTATTCTAATTGGTCAAATGGTGGTTCTACAACTGCACCCAAGTATGCTATTTTGAGTAACCCACAATTATTGAAATCATCATATCCTTCAATTACAGACGGCGTTAATCGTTTGATTGTTCATACGCCTCAAAGTCAAAAAGAAATTGCTACATTCAAATCATCCGGTCATAAGGCTGGAACTCCGCTATATGTTAGAATGACCGTTAGAGAATTGACCGGTAATTCGGGAACCTCTAAAATAGCAGTAAAATTAAATGGTTATGGTGTTTATCAACAAATTACTGGTAATCAAACTATTGAAATATCTCAATATATTGACGATGCGGCTACTATTGCTTCAGATAAAATAGAATTAATAATAGCCAAAGATAATTATAATGGAGGAGACGATTTTGTATTCGCAATTTCAGATGTAGTTGTTATGGGTGAACCTCAAGGTGCCATTGCTTCCTCAGTATCGCTTGGTGAAGATAATAGATATGGTGTGGACGAGAGAATTACAGTGAACCTCATGCCTATGTATCAAGGAAAATATATACAATGGCAGATATCTTCTAACGGTACTGATTGGGCAAATTTAGAAGGATATAATCAAACAGAATTTGATTATAGTCCTGACTTGGGTGCATCATTTTTCCGTGCATTAGTTAGTGAATCAGCTACGGATCCTGTACTTGTAACTTCTAATACATTGATGGTTTCTCGTTTCTTAGCATGTTCTCCACAAGGACAATATCACGTTCTTTTTGAAGATAACTTCGGAACATTGGCAAGTGAAACAGCTCGTGCATGTCGTCCTAGTGAGGTTCCAAATTATACTTGTAGAAGTGATGAAAATTCGAATGTGGAAGATGGCGCATACGCCGTTGTAGCGAATCCTCATTATGCAGGTCAAGATAATAGACCAGCTCAAACAGATGCAGATTATTGGTTTAGGAATATTTATGATCATACACAAGGTGGAGTTATCGGTGGAGAATATGGAGGTATGTTGTTGATTAACGGAGGTACTAATTTATTGGTTTATACAAAAACATTTACAAACCCATGTTTGAATACTCGTGTTAACTTCTCTGCATGGTTTGCAAATGCAGATTGGGATAGAGGTCGTGGCGAATCGCACGATATGGATGTGGTTATTGTCGTACTTGACGAAAATGGAGTTGAAATTCCGGGAGCTGAAATTAGCGTAACAGGGACAAAAGAAGAGGGCTGGAAGCATGGTGTAGTATCATTTGATACAGGTACAAATGCTCAGTTTACAATACAGATTAAGAATTCAGGAACAGGCGGTGGATACGATACTTTAATTGATGATGTTGTTGTTTCTACATGTTCACCTGATGCATCTTTATTTGCGGTTGGTGTTGAAGAAAATCCGGAACATACAGTTGCTGTAGAATGCGGTGATGAAGTCACATTGGAAGTTGATAAAACACAAATTGAACAAATATTTACTTTAGGTGCATATTATTTGTGGTTAACAAAAGATGAAAGTTCCGAATATGCAATAGATGTAATAAATTCAGGTTTTGATAAATCGTCATGCGAGTTCACTGTTGAAGGTTTAACTTACCATAAGGTATTAATCGCTTCAAGTGAGTTAAGTGCCACAAATTACTTTAATGGCATTGTAAGTCCTGATTTATGTGAGGTAGTAGCTGAAACAAATGAAGAAACATTACGTTGTGATGTAGTTACAATATCATATACTCGTTCTTGTAATATTATATCGTTAACAGCAGCAACAAACACTGATGTAGTAACTTGGCAAAAATCGGTTGATGGTGAAACTTGGGTTGATATGCCTGAAACAGAGAAAAATATTACTGTTAATATAACAGAAGATTCATACTTTAAAGTTAGTAATGCAGTTAGTAAAGATAGTACTGATGTAATACCTGTACAATCAATAAGATTGTATACTACTGATTTGGACGAAGATGAAGCAATTACTTTAGGAAGTAGTGCTACATTGGAGACAGAAGTGAAAGGAATGCTATTGAGTACATATAAATGGTATATGAACGACCAACTTGAATCTGATCAAACACAAACTACTTATAATGTAACCGATTTATATAAAAAAGCAATATATAAAGTTGAAGGAAGTGATTGCGTATCTAATGAGTTAACTGTAAATGTAAAATGGCCGACAGCATTTATGCCTTATGATAATGGTACAAATAAGGATTTTGCTCGCGGTTTTGCAATACAGGTACACGACAGATACGGAAATAAAGTAGCAGAAGGTTCTGATGGATGGGATGGAACATGTAAAGGAAAAATGTCCATGCCGGGCGTATACTATTATGTTGTAACATTGCCTGATGGAGATGTTATAAAAGGCACAATTGAATTGGTTAAGAAAAACAAGTAATAACTTTAATACATAATAAAATGAAAAAAATCATGATGCCATTAGCTTTGTTGGCTTGTTCGTTGGTAGCATTCGGAGCTATCGACACGAAATTCCAAGAAGGCTACGAATTGCAGTCGCTGGAAATAAATACTGCTCAGCGCGAACATAGTATGTCTCTGTTTGAGGGCAATACGATGATGTTCTTAAAAGGAGACTCGGTTTATACTGCAGAAATTGATACCGCTGCTACAGGTTTGTCTAAACTTGTAGGATCTAAGGATCTTACAAACTTAGGAATTAATGGAACGGTTGCATACGATAAAAACAAAAAGAAAATTTACTTTGCACTTCCGGAATCTGAAAAAGTGGCATGGTTATATGAATCTACATTGTCTAATGGTAAATTTACTAGCCCAAAACGTTTAGTTATTGAAGGTTTGGAAAGAACTCGCGGGAACAATGGATTTATATCAAATGCAGGTTGGAGTTATGCAACTAATCCGAAACTTGTCATGAAAAACCCAACTATAGCTAAAGACGGTAAACGTATTTATTTTACCAGTGCTGATATAGATGGAGGTAAAGGTGCTTCAGATATTTGGTATATCGAACCCAAAGATGATAATATGTGGAAATATCCTGTTAACGCAGGTGCTGAAATAAACACTGATGCTGATGAGGATTACGCATTTGTTGAGAATGATGAAATTATGTATTTCGCAAGTAATCGCGGTGCAACAGAATTCAATGTTTTCAAATCATCATCCAATGGCGATTCTTGGACAGCTGCTGAAAAAATGGAAGAACCATATAATACTGAAGTTGCCGATTATAATTTGATTGTTAAAGATGGTACTCCATTCTTGATTTCATCTAGAAATACAGGTAACGGTGATGATATTTACGCTTTTGTAAAACTTCCAGAACCGGAACCAATACCTGAGCCGGAACCAGAACCGGAACCAGTTGTTGAACCGGAACCAATCGTTATAACTTTCCCTTGGACATTCTTCTTGTTTGATTTTGATAAATCAAATTTGACTGACAGATTCATACGCGAAATCGACGCAATGGTTGAGGCTATGAAGTTGATGCCGGAAGGAACAATGTATGTTATAGAAGGACATACCGATCAACGTGGTAGTTTTGAATATAATGATAAATTGTCAGAAAAACGTGCTAACGAGGTTAAAGCGAAATTAGTAGAACGTGGTGTTGATGAGAAGATACTTATAATTAAAGGTTATGGTGAACGCAAACCAATCTTTGATAATCCTAAGAATGAAGAAGAATTCTATCAGAATCGTCGTGTAGTAGTTGATACAATTAAACCTGAAAATAAATAAAAGCCATGAAAAAGAACTTTAAATTATTAGTGTTGTTTTTGCTCGTGGGCACAAGTTTGTTTGCTCAGGGCGATTTTAAAATGTCAGAACAAATGTTCTCTCGTATTAACCAAAACCCGTCTGCTGTTGGTAATAATGAAAAAATCCAGTTGTTTACTGCAACAAGGTTACAGTGGGTAGGTTTGGGCTTGGATCAATCACCAACTTCAGCTTTGTTAAATGCACATTATTATTTAGATAAAATCCATTCGGGTTTCGGTTTGAGTTTTGTTTATGACGAACTTGGTTTGGCTAATCAAACAATAAATGCAAAACTTGTTTATGCATACAATATTGACTTAGCTGAAAATTGGCTTTTGTCATTGGGCTTGTCTGCAGGTGTTATAAATAAAACTTTTGATCCAAACAGACATGTATGGAAAGATCCTACGGATCCCAACAAACCAACAGAAGTATTGTCTACTACCGATTTCGATTTAGACTTCGGTTTTGAGTTGTCATACAAATATTTATTGATAGGTGCATCTATAACACACTTACCAAATGTTTCAAAAGAAGTTTCAACAACGACAGCACCATCTCATATTAATGCTTATGTTAGAGGTAATATTTATTTACCACATAAATTTAATTTGATTCCTGCTTTCGCTTACACAAATATTGGTGCATTGAACGGATTTAAAACAGAGGTATCAAACGAACATTTATTGGATTACAGTTTAACAGCAATGTACAATAATATGTGTTGGTTTGGATTAGGTTATCGTTCAGGTGTAGCCGGTACATATTCAAGCGATATTATGTCGTTTATGATAGGATATGAATGGCATTGGTTGCGCATTGGTTATACATACGACTTGAGTGTTGGAAAACTTATGAATTTGTCTTCAAGCACACACGAAATTATGTTGTCATTTATAATACCGACAAAGAAACCGGTTGTTTGGTAATTTGAATAAATTATAAAAATAGAGGCTTGGTGTACTAGGCCTCTATTTTTTTTGTATTTTTGTTTCCATTAAAAATACTTGAAATATGAAGAAATTTGCATCTATAGTTTTAGGACTATTATTCGCTATTACAGCTTTTTCTCAAAAGTATTATCAGTCGATGTATGAGCCGGCAGATAATGACAAAGCAACGCAAACTGAAATGAAGCAACCAAAAGAAGTAGACATTCAGCCGATGAATCCTGCTCCTGCAAAACTACAGGAATCGCAAGATAAGATATCGGAGTCTACAGATGTATATACAAAGATTGACGGAAGTAAGGTTACTTCTATATATCATGTTGTAGTTGGTAGCTTCCAAAGTAAAATCAATGCAGTAAATTTGTGTAACACATTGAAAAATGTTGGTAAAAATTCTTTTGTAGCCCAAAATCAACAAGGAATGTTCCGCGTGTTTTATTATTCTACAGATGTAGAGTCAGAAGTGAGACAAGCACTAACCGAAGCTAGAACACAATATCCGGATGCATGGATGCTAAAACTTAAATAATGAAGTGCTCTAAGATTTTAATATTTATTTCTCTTATAGTATTAGTTTTTACTTCATGTAAAGACTATACTCGTTTTTATAAGGATGTTTCAAAAGAACCTGTCAATATTAAAATAGAACGTTTTGATCTTGATTTGTTAGAGGCTGATACAGTTGCACTGCGAGCAAAATACGGGCAGTTTTTTGATCTGTATACATATCGTATTTTAGGTCTGAAAAATAGTTCACAATTATCTCTATTTATAAATGATACTTCGATGATGCATTTGTATTCAGATGCAGAAAAAACATATAAAAATGTAGGTGATATAGAAAAAGAACTAACTACAGCTTTCCGTTATTATAAGTGTTACTTTCCTGAAAATTACATTCCTCGTGTATTGTTTCATGTCTCAGGCTTTAATCAAGCCATAGTAACTACAGATTCTGTCGTATCAGCCAGTATTGATGAATATTTAGGTGCTGACTATCCTATGTACGAACAAATTGTGTATCAATATGAGTTGCCTTTTATGTCTAAAGATAAATTGCCGATAGACATAATGTATGGTTGGCTTTTGGCAGTTTTTGATGAAGATACTGATAATGATAGACTATTGGAGAGAATGTTGAATCAGGGCAAATTAATGTATTTGTTGCAAGTGTTCTTTCCAGAACGTGAGCCATATGAATTTTTAGCTTATACTGAAGAAAAATATAAGTGGTGTGAACAATATGAAAAGGAAGTTTGGGGCTATATTTTAGATAATAAAGAATTATTTTCATCTGATTGGCGAACAATAACTCGTTATATGCAACCCGCACCATTTACATCAGGCCTTGCATCAGATTCTCCCGGAAGATTAGGAGTGTTTATTGGATGGCGTATTATCAGTTCTTATATGGATAAACAAAAAGATCTTACATTAAAAGACTTAATGTCAGAAAATGATGCTCAAAAAATTCTGCAATTGTCGGCTTATCGTCCATAAAAAATCGGCTTGATATAGTTTATTTTTATTAACTTTGCACCTCAAATTTATATAGGATGATAACCATTGAACAACTAAAAGAGATACAAGAACGCGAGCTTGCGTTGAGGGGGTATCTTTGACATCGATGAGAAGATTATACAAATAGAAGAGGAAGAGCTTAGAACTCAGGTACCAGGCTTCTGGGATAATATTAAAGAAGCCGAAACCCAAATGAAAAAGGTTAAAGAGATAAAACGTTGGGTAGATGGTTACAATGAGGTTAAAAAAGCAACAGAAGAGCTTCAATTAGCATTTGATTTTTATAAAGAAAGTATTGTGTCTGAAGAAGAGGTAGACTCTGCATATACTCATGTCTTTACTTTACTTGAAAGTATGGAGATGAAGAATATGTTATCTTCTGAAGAAGATCATTTAGGAGCTGTTTTAAAGATTGTATCGGGTGCAGGTGGAACAGAAAGTCAGGATTGGGCATCGATGTTGCTCAGAATGTATCAAAGATATAGTGAGAGGAATGGATTTAAATGGGCAATGAG
This sequence comes from Bacteroidia bacterium, assembly GCA_009930305.1. Lineage (GTDB taxonomy): Bacteria > Bacteroidota > Bacteroidia > Bacteroidales > Paludibacteraceae > Enterocola. The sequence continues at coordinate 27,887 of RZYM01000016.1, read as the reverse complement.
TAATTATCAAGATGGCGATGAAGCAGGAATTAAAACTGCAACTCTCGAAATTGAAGGTGATATGGCTTACGGCTATTTGAAAAGCGAAAACGGTGTACACCGTTTAGTTAGAGTATCACCGTATAATGCTCAAGGTAAGCGTATGACCTCATTTGCATCGGTCTTTGTTATTCCATTGGTAGATGATACAATAGAGATTGAGATTAGTCCTGCATTATTAACATGGGAAACCTTTAGAAGTGGTGGCGCAGGTGGTCAGAATGTCAATAAAGTAGAATCCGGTGTTAGATTACGTTATCAGTACAAAGATCCTTATACAGAAGTAGAAGAAGAAATTCTTATTGAAAACACCGAAACCAGAGATCAACCGAAAAATAAGGAAAATGCTTTACGTTTGTTAAGATCTCAATTATATGATAGAGAATTACAGCATCGAATGGCAGAAAAAGCTAAGGTTGAAGCCGGTAAAAAGAAAATAGAGTGGGGATCTCAGATTCGTAGTTACGTATTTGATGACAGAAGGGTTAAAGACCATCGTACAAATCATCAGACATCTGATGTTCAAGGTGTTATGGACGGTAATATTGACGAATTCATCAAGGCATACTTGATGGAATTTGATAGTTGATTAAATTAATATATGATTATATAGAAAATTTTACAAAAAATGAATCAAGAATTAAACGACCAGGAGCAATTTAGACGCCAAAGTCTGGAGACTCTTAGGAGTATCGGAATTAATCCGTATCCTGCTGCAGAATTTCCTACCAATGCATTTTCTACAGAAGTGAAGGGAAAATTTACAGATGATGGCGAAAAATATGAAGTCGTAATGGCAGGGCGTTTGATGAGTCGCCGTATAATGGGCAAGGCATCATTCGCTGAACTTAAAGATTCTAAAGGTCGTATTCAATTATATATTTCGCGTGATGAAATATGTAAGGGGGAGGATAAAGAACTTTATAATACTGTCTTTAAAAGATTGCTTGATATAGGCGATTTTATAGGAGTAAAAGGATATGTATTTAGAACGCAAACAGGAGAGATTTCTGTTCATGTTTCAGAATTAACCGTGTTGTCTAAATCACTTCGTCCGCTTCCAATTGTAAAAGAAAAAGATGGTGTCGTTTATGATGCTTTTTCAGATCCTGAATCCAGGTATCGTCAAAGATATGTTGATTTAGTTGTAAATGAAGAAGTGAAAGATATATTCGTAAAACGTACCAAGGTTTATACTTCGATGCGTGAGTACTTTAACTCTAAGGGTTATTTGGAAGTTGAAACTCCAATATTACAGTCAATTCCGGGAGGAGCATCAGCCAGACCGTTTATTACTCATCATAATGCATTAGATATTCCATTATATTTAAGAATTGCTGACGAATTGTATTTGAAACGTCTTATCGTAGGTGGTTTTGAAGGAGTATATGAATTCTCTAAAAACTTCCGTAACGAAGGTATGGATCGAACACATAATCCGGAATTTACATGTATGGAAATTTATATTTCATACAAAGATTATAATTGGATGATGGATTTTACAGAGCGCATGCTTGAGAAGATATGTCGCGATGTAAATGGAACTGATGAAGTAAGAGTCGGTGATAATGTAATTAGTTTTAAGGCTCCGTTTAAACGTATTACCATGATTGGTTCAATAAATGAATTTACAGGCATTGATATTACGGGAATGAACGAGAGTCAACTTCGTGATGTATGTAAGCAATTACATATAGAAATTGACGAAACAATGGGTAAGGGTAAAATTATTGACGAAATATTCGGAGATAAATGCGAGGGCAATTATATACAACCAACATTTATAACGGATTATCCTATTGAAATGTCTCCATTATGCAAACGTCATCGTAATAATCCTGAGCTTACAGAAAGATTTGAGTTGATGGTTAACGGAAAAGAATTGTGTAATGCATATTCAGAATTAAATGATCCTATTGATCAATTAGGTAGATTCCAAGATCAATTGAAGTTAAGCGAAAAAGGAGATGATGAAGCAATGTTTATTGACATGGACTTTGTTCGTGCTTTGGAATACGGTATGCCTCCAACATCAGGAATGGGTATTGGTATAGATAGGTTAGTAATGCTTATGACCGGTCAAACAACTATTCAAGAGGTTCTACTTTTCCCACAAATGAAACCGGAAAAGAAACAATCGTCAAATTTAGAAGAGGAGAAATAAATTTATGGAAGAAGAATCTACACATAATGACCGTAAAGTCTGTATTATGGGTGGTGGTAGCTGGGCTACTGCAATTGCTAAGATAGCAATGACAAATGGTCGTCATATTAATTGGTATATGCGTCGTCCGGAACAGATCGAGCAGTTTAAAGCTTCAGGATTTAATCCATCATATTTGAGTAGTATTCAGTTTGATGTTAAAAAAATCAAGTTTTATTCAAATATAAATTTAGCTATAAGATATTCTGATATATTGATATTCGCGATTCCATCACCATTTCTAAAACAGCATTTAGCAAAACTGACGCAGCCTTTTTCTAACAAAATAATAATATCAGCAATTAAAGGTATTGTGCCTGATGAAAATATGATAATTTCTGATTATTTTCAGAAATATCATGGTGTAAAGGAGGAAAATATTGCTGTTATTGCCGGTCCTTGTCACGCAGAAGAAGTTGCTCTCGAAAGGCTATCGTATCTTACAGTTGCAAGCAAAAATTTGAGATTATCAGAAATGTTTGCATCGCGAATCGCAAATAGTTACTTAAAGACATCTACCACTACTGATGTTCGTGGTATTGAGTATGCATCAGTTTTGAAAAATGTATATGCTATTGCATCCGGTATTTGTCATGGATTAAAATATGGTGATAATTTTCAGGCTATTTTAGTCTCAAATAGTATTCGCGAGATGAATCGTTTCGTTGATACTATTGCTACCGATGATGAACGTAATGTTCAAGATGCTGCATATCTCGGTGACTTATTAGTAACTGCATATTCTAAATTCAGCCGTAACAGGACTTTTGGTTCTATGATTGGTAAAGGCTATTCGGTACGTTCGTCTCAACTCGAAATGGAGATGATTGCTGAAGGATATTATGGTACTAAATGTATCAAGGAAATTAATGAAACATATAACGTGGATATGCCTATATTGGATGCTTGTTACAATATTTTGTACGAAAGAATTGCTCCGAACATAGAAATCAAGGTATTAACAGAAAAAATAAGATAAACTATAATTACTTACAAAATGGAAGATATTAAATTATCAATTGACAGTTGTCTTAAATTTATATCAAAAGACAGCATAGCGGGTTACGAAACTCAGGTTAAAGCATGTTCAGAAACATTGCATAACGGAACCGGTAAGGGAAATGACTTTTTAGGTTGGCTTAATTTGCCATCTTCTGTAACTGCTGAATTCTTGGCAGATATTAAAGCAACAGCAGCAGATTTGCGTGCAAATTGTGATGTTGTAGTTGTAGCAGGTATCGGTGGTAGCTATTTAGGAGCAAAAGCTGTAATTGATTCTTTGTCAAATAGTTTTGCTTGGTTACAAGATCAGAAACCTATTATTGTGTATGCAGGTAATAATATCGGTGAAGATTACCTTGCTGAATTAACAGAGTTCTTGTCTGATAAAAAGTTCGGTATTATCAATATCTCTAAATCAGGAACAACAACCGAAACTGCTTTAGCATTCCGTTTGCTCAAAACTCAATTGGAAAAACAAATGGGTAAAGCAGAAGCTAAAAAACGTATAGTTGCAATAACAGATAAAGCTAAAGGCGCATTACGTACTTTGTCAACAAAAGAAGGTTACAAAACATATGTAATTCCTGATAATGTTGGTGGTCGTTTTTCTGTATTAACTCCGGTTGGTTTGTTGCCTATTGCAGTAGCAGGATTAGATGTTGATAGCTTGATTGCAGGAGCACAACGTATGGAAAAAGTTTGTGGCTTAAATACTCCATTTGCAGAAAATATTGCAGCTATATATGCAGCTACTCGCAACGAGTTATATAGGAATGGTAAAAAAATAGAAATCTTAGTAAACTTCCAACCTAAACTTCATTATTTTGCTGAATGGTGGAAACAATTATTTGGTGAAAGTGAAGGAAAAGATAACAAGGGTATTTTTAACGCTGCTGTTGATTTTACAACAGATTTACACTCAATGGGACAATGGATTCAAGAAGGTGAACGTAGTATCTTCGAAACCGTTTTGTCTATTAAAAAGCCAAATAAAACTATGATGGTTCCTTCTGATGCAGATAATCTTGACGGATTAAATTTCTTGGCAGGTAAACATGTAGATGAAGTTAATAAAATGGCTGAATTAGGTACAATGTTAGCACACGTTGATGGCGGTGTTCCTAATCTTAAAGTAGAAATACCTGAGTTAAACGCATATTATATCGGTCAATTAATATATTTCTTTGAAAAAGCTTGTGGAATTAGTGGATATCTATTAGAGGTTAATCCATTTAATCAACCGGGAGTAGAAGCATATAAGAAAAATATGTTTGCATTACTGAATAAACCGGGTTATGAGGCTGAATCGAAAGCTATTCAAGCTCGTTTAAAATAGTATTTTTATTAGTGTAAAAGTCCGGGTAGAATTCTATCCGGACTTTTTGTTTTTATTATAGTTTATGATTTAGTTCTTTCTTTCCAACTCGTTCAAGTTTTCAAGTTTTTTGCGTTTTAAGAAATCATAAATACCTTCTTGATGTTCAACTATACGTCCTCCCCCAAATTCGTATACTATTTCAACCAAACCATCTAAAAAGTCGCGGTCGTGAGATACAACGATTAGTGTTCCATCAAAATCAGACAGTGCTTGCTTTAATATATCTTTGGTTCTCAGATCAAGGTGATTTGTCGGTTCATCTAATATTAATAAATTAACCGGTTCAAGTAATAACTTGACCATAGCAAGTCTTGTACGCTCGCCTCCTGATAAGACTTTTACTTTCTTTTCAGATTCTTCTTTATTGAACATGAATGCACCGAGCAGGTCTCTTATTTTTGTGCGTATATCACCTACAGCTATATCGTCAATTGTTTGAAATACAGTAAGTTCTCCATCCAACAATGATGCCTGATTTTGTGCAAAATATGCTATTTGTACATTGTGACCTATAGTTAATGTTCCATCATAAGGAATTTCACCCATGATGCACTTAACTAATGTAGATTTACCTTCTCCGTTTTTACCTACAAAAGCAATTTTTTCGCCTCTTTTAATTGTGAAATTAGCTCCTGAAAAAACATTCTTTTCACCATAATTTTTAGACAAGTTTTCTGCTATCACCGGATAATTGCCTGAACGTGGGGCGGGTGGAAATTTAAGTCGTAGTGCAGATGTGTCTTCTTCATCAACTTCAATTAGTTCAAGCTTTTCCAGCATCTTAACTCTCGATTGTACTTGTAGGGTTTTTGAATAAGTACCTTTAAATCGCTCAATAAACTCTTTTGTTTCAGCAATCATTTTTTGCTGGTCGTCAAACTGTTTTTGCTGTTGTTGGCGTCTTTCTCTTCTTAATTCTAAATAGTGCGAATACGATGCTTTATAGTCGTAGATACGTCCTAAGGTAACTTCTATGGTTCGTGTTGTGATGTGATCAACAAAAGCTCTATCGTGCGAAATTACTATAACTGCTTTACCATTTTCAATCAAGAAATCTTCAAGCCACTGAATGGATTCAATGTCCAAATGGTTGGTAGGCTCATCAAGTAACAAAACGTCGGGTTTGCGCAATAATAATTTTGCCAATTCTATTCTCATTCGCCATCCACCGCTAAAATCACTTGTTTGTTTGTGCAAGTCGCTTCGCTTAAAGCCTAATCCAAGCAATGTTTTTTCAATTTCACCGTCGTAGTTAATTTCTTCTATGCTGTAGAATTTTTCGCCAAGATTTGATACTTCCTCAATTAGATGCATATATTCTGGGCTATCGTAATCTGTCCGAGTTGCTAACTCGTCATTAATAGCGTTGATTCTTGCTTCCATTGCGTGTATAGATGCAAATGCTTGTGCAGCTTCTTCAAACACGGTCCTACCATCTTCTGTCATTAAATGCTGTGGCAAATATGCTACAACGCAGTCTTTAGGTATTGATATTTTGCCTCTGGTAGGTTCTTTTTGTCCTGCAAGTATCTTTAGTAGTGTAGATTTGCCGGCTCCATTTTTGCCCATTAATGCAATTCTGTCACCATCGTTAATAGCAAAAGAAATGTCTTTAAATAGGGTGGTTCCACCAAATTCTACAGTAAGTGCATCAGCAGTAATCATATAAATTTATTCTTTGTTGAGCATAAAAAAAGCTGCTAAAAATTTAGCATCTTTTTTGTGGGCATTGACGAATTTAAAAGCCCCAAAATTAAGCAGAATAAACGATATGACCAAGTTTTAAAAACATAAAAACAATATTTAGTGTGCCACGGTTTCGCATATGTGGTGGATAAATAAATAAGTTTTATTAAAACTCACATCAAGTTTAAATGCATAAACTAATAATAACATGCACTTTTTTGTTTTAGCCTATGGCATTGATATAGATTTTATAAATAATAGCATCTATTTTATCTATTGCTTTTATAATTTTAAGTAAGTATCTTTGTAAAATAAAATTAAATTTATTAATCAATTAAAACTTATAGATTATGGAAAATCAAGTAAATGTAATGCCACGTATTGGCGATTTAGCACCAGCTTTTCAAGCAGAAACAACCCAAGGTACAATTAATTTCCCTTCAGATTACAAAGGGAAATGGATAATTTTCTTTAGCCACCCAGCAGACTTTACACCAGTGTGTACGTCAGAGTTTATGACATTTGCTTCAATGCAAAAAGATTTCGACGCATTAAATACGCAGTTGGTTGGTTTATCTGTCGATGGACTTTATAGTCACATTGCATGGTTGCGTACTATCAAAGATAAAATTGAATATAAAGGTATGAAGAATGTAGAAGTTACATTCCCATTGATTGAAGACATCACAATGAACGTAGCTAATTTATATGGCATGTTGCAGCCCGGTGAAAGTTCAACAAAAGCAGTTAGAGCAGTATTTTTTATCGATCCTAAAGGTGTGATTCGCACAATTATTTATTATCCACTAGCTTTAGGTCGTAATTTTGATGAATTGAAACGTGTAATTATAGCATTGCAGACTGCTGATAATTTTAGCGTAGCATTACCAGCAGATTGGCGTCCGGGCGATGATGTTATTGTACCAACAGCAGGTTCGTGTGGTGTAGCAAAAGAACGTATGGAAAATGCATCTGGCGAATTAACTTGCTATGATTGGTTCTTCTGTACCAAGAAACTTTCTAAAGGCGATGTAGAAAGTAAATTAGGTAAGTAGTATTATCGTAGTATATATTTTAATAAAGCCATCCTGTAAGGGGTGGCTTTATTCATTTTATTTGAGTCTAATTGAAAATTTTTTGAGACGTTCATCGAGCATTTGTGGCGGTATTATTTTTTTTACCGTGTCGGCCACAGCATTAATCATTCGCTCTTTAATAAAATCTTTACGAATTAAAATTGATACTTCACGTACTGCTGGTGGCGAGGATATTTCGCGCACGTTTTTAAGTTGCGTTTCCGTTAAAAATTGCAGATGTAATTCTGGAATAACTGTATATCCACCACTTTTGTCAACAATTTTTACCAACGTATCGATGCTACCTGCTTCGTAAATGTGATTGCTTCTCTCTGCATGGCAAAAATTGAAAATTTGACGACGAGCACAATGTCCTTCTTGCAAAACCCATAAATCGTCCAATGGCATGTCTTTCGGATTTAATGGGATTTCTTTTAAGCGTTGAGTAGGCGAGAAATAGGCTACAAATTTTTCGTAATAGAGAGGTATTTCCAACATGTCAGGATCATCGAGTGGTGTAGACACAATTGCTAAATCAAGATTACCAGTTTTTAATTGTTCCAGAATGTTAGCAGTTCGCATTTCCGAAATAGTTAATGTAATATGTTCATAATTGGTTCTGAAACTCGAAATAAAATCCGGTACCAAGTAAGGTGCAATAGTTGGTATAATCCCGATTTTAAGAGTGCCTATGAGTGAATTCGTTTCGTTATCTACAACTTCTCGAATGCGTTTCATTTCATTAAGCGTAGTTTCGGCTTGATGAATAATTTTTTCACCAATAGATGTAGGCTCAATGGGGTGTTTTGAACGGTCAAAAATCTTGATATCTAATTCTTCTTCCAATTTTTGAATCATGGCACTTAAAGTAGGTTGCGTTACACCGCATTCTTCAGCTGCTTTTACAAAGTGACGATGACGATTTAAAGCCACAATGTATTCAATTTGTTGTAAAGTCATATTGCTTATAGATTTTATCAATACAAAGATAGAAAATATCTGTTGTATAAATAGTATTATGGCAGTATTTTTGTAAAAACAAAATAAATAAGAATTATGATAAAAAGATATTGGTTATATATATTAGGTGCTTTATTAGGTGCCGTTGGTGGATTTGCTTATTGGTATTTTGTAGGTTGTCAGAGTGGCACCTGCCCAATAACATCATCACCTTATGTTTCTACCATTTATGGTGCAATATTCGGCTCTTTATTATTAAGTATGTTCAAAAAAAAGGAAACAAATGAAAAATAATTTATTAAAAAACTGGAATACAGTGCGTATTATTCGCTTGATATTGGCTATTGCAATTGGTGTTGCAGCAGTGGTTGATAAAGAATATTGGTTGCTTGCATTTTCGACACTGTTTTTGATACAAGCTTTATTAGGTAATTCGTGTTGTTGTGGTGGCGGTTCGTGCGAATTGCCAGATAACTCAACAAAAAACTCTTAATAATGATGATTATGAAATTTAGAACTTTAATTTTAGTCGCAGTGGCTCTTGTTGCATTTTCATGTAACGGGCAGACTAAAAAATCGGAGCAAGAAACAAATAAAGAAGAAATAACAAAACAAGAAATAACTAAACAACAAAAAATTATGGGAACAATTCATTTAACAAAAGAAGAATTTTTGAAAAAGGTGATGGATTACGAAAAAAATCCTACTGAGTGGAAGTATTTAGGTGACAAACCTGCTATTATCGACTTTTATGCATCATGGTGTGGACCTTGTAAAATGGTTGCACCAATATTGGAAGAGTTGGCCACTGAGTACGCCGGTAAAATTTATATTTATAAAATCGATACTGAAGCAGAGCAAGAACTAGCTGCGGCATTTAATATCCGTTCTATTCCTAGCATTCTGTTTGTACCAATGAAAGGTCAGCCTCAAATGGCTCAAGGAGCTATGCCAAAGGCATCTTTTAAAGAAGCTATTGAATCAGTATTATTAATCAAAAAATAAGAAATATTATGTTAGTAGTTAATCCTCACGCTTGTCCACAAAATCATCGCTGTCCGTTGATTAGTGTATGTCCTGTGGGAGCTATTTCGCAAGACGGTTATAAATTACCGGTTATTGATAACGATTTATGTATTCAATGTGGTAATTGTTCTAGTAGTTGCCCAATGGGAGCAGTAGAAGAGTCTTAAAACATTCTAATAATCCACAAACAACAATTAGCAAAGTCAAATAATGATTTTTTAATTATATATCATTAATCTAATAAACAACTTAAATGAAAATGTTTTCGGCATAAAATTAAGTTTTCACCGAAAAAAAATCGGTGAAAACTTGTAAATATCACCGAAATATTTTAGTTTTGTGAAAAAGTTGAAGATATGTATATATATGAAGATCTAAATTGGTGGCAGTTTCGCTATGACAGTAATGAGATAATGACTCCACTATCATCCCTTCGTAGAAAGCAGGGTGAACTTATGGGTCGATTCTTTGCGCTGGGTTTTGAGTTACAAAACGAAGCTTTACTTGAAACACTATCTCTTGATACAATAAAGTCGTCCGAAATAGAAGGGGAACAGCTCAATCTTGAACAAGTTCGCTCTTCAATATCCCGCCATCTAGGATTGCCACAAGCGGGATTAGCTACTCCATCGCACTACATAGATGGTGTAGTACAGATGATGCTTGATGCGACGCAGCATTATAATGAGCCACTGACTCATGAACGTTTGTTTGGATGGCATCATGCTTTATTCCCTATGGGGATGAGCGGACTATACAAAATAGATGTTGGGAAATATCGTTCACACGCAATGGAAGTGGTAAGTGGTGCTATGGGACGCGAACGGGTACACTATGAGGCACCTGATTATCAATGTGTACCGGCAGAGATGGATAGGCTGGTAAAATGGGTAAATACGTCTAAAAAAGAAGATATGGTACTATGTGCAGCCATTGCACATATATGGTTTGTAACAATACACCCCTTTGATGATGGTAACGGTCGTATAGCTCGTGCGCTAACTGATATGCTTCTTGCTCGGTCAGATAATAGTGCAATGCGTTTTTACAGTATGTCTGCAGCTATTTTGCAAGATAAAAACAGATATTATCGGGTAATCGAAAAAACGCAACATGGCGATAGTAATATCACAGAATGGATATTATGGTTTATTTCGTGTTTAGATATGGCATTAGATAATACGAAAGTAGTACTCGAATCAACTATTAGTAAAGCTGAATTTTGGCAACATCGCAAAGCAGATGAATTTAATAAACGTCAAAAAAAAATCATCAATCGCCTCTTTGATGGTATTGAAGGTAAAATGACCACAAGCAAATGGGCGAAAATGTGCAAATGTTCGCAAGATACAGCTCTTAATGATATACGGGACTTGCTAAAAAAAGATGTATTAATTTCCTTAGGAGATGGGCGTGGTACTAATTACGTATTGAAAAAATAAAGCCCCATTTAGTTGCTGGAGAAGGAAGTTGAAATATAGATATATTTTGCGTTTTTTGAAATTATATCGCTCCAAATCGTAAAATTATCATCGCAAGATTGGTCTAAATAGATAATATTAAAAATCAAAATGCTTTGGAATCTTTCGATTTCCAAAGCATTTTAATAATTTTGAGGGTGTTACCTAATTTTGTGGGCGTTGGCGGAACTGAGCCGTTCCCTTAACCCACTGTATTGTCAGTACTTTAACTTATACTTTTTTGTCGTTGTCCACGATTTGTCCACTAGAATTTCGGGTACAAAAAGAAGAGGTTACAATCGCTCTAACGATGGTGTAAAGGTAGTGATTATATTTCACTTTTTATTTATTTGTCCGAAAAATTAGAGAAAAATCGGACAAATCATTTGTTGTCTATTATATTATCATCTATTTCTATATCTCTTAACCTTCCAGTTAATTCTTCCATTCTCTTTATCAACTCATCAAAAGTTTTCGGTTTATCTTCGTATATAAAGTTGGTTATCATGTCTCTGTAATCATTATTCCATTTCTCCATCTTATCGACAGGTGGCGTAAATGCTATCGTTGATGGGTGATGTTTGCTATAATCAACATATCCAAGATGATAATTGTTTTTTCTATGATTCACAATTTTTGAATACAAGTCAATATTTTTTAATGCATCCTTACCATATTCTGTATCCATCAGTTTCTCTAAATCATATAAATGTCTAGACATCCTTATGTGTCGAGGATTATCTTTGCTAAACTCTTCGCTTAGAAGGAATATCTTTTCTAAAAATGTTCGTGTAGGTAAAACAGTTGGTATATTTATTGGCTTTTCATCGCGTCGGCAAAAACAATAAAAGGTTATTTTGAGCAGTGTTCCGGTTCTGGTCGAGTAGTGTTCTACCAAAACGATTATAACAAAAAATGCTTCAATCATCTTGTGAAGATTGAAGCACTTTCTTAGTTTTTAATTAGTTACCTAATTTTTGTGGGCGTTGACGGATTCGAACCGCCGACCCTCTGCTTGTAAGGCAGATGCTCTGAACCAGCTGAGCTAAACGCCCGATTATCTCTCAAAAGCGGTGCAAAGATACGGCAAATTTTTATATTCGCAAATTTTTTGATATTTTTTTGATATTTTTTTGATAAATTTCTTACATATTCTTAGATGAAGTCAAAAGAACCTCGCTGTATTAATTTTTTATTTAACTTTGTCCCGCTACTGCTAATTATAGAATATGTTTCGCAGTTACAAATCATTACAATAAGAATAGGATTGATAAAATGAAAAAATATAGATTGCAAATAAGAAGTTTTACGAGATTCATCGTACTATTAATCTGTATGACAAATTTTGCGTATGGATATGCGCAGATTCTGACTCCTGTTAAGTGGAACACAACTATTAATTATATTTCGGATAATGAGGCTGAACTCATATTTGATGCAACAATTCAACAAAACTGGCATTTGTATTCGCAGCATCAGAAAGGCATGGCATTGCCTTTGAGATTTAAATTTGTTGATGATGCATCTAATTATAAAGCACTCGGTGATGCCAAATTACTGGAAGAGCCTAAGTATGAAGAACATTATGATGAGGTATTTAAGGAGACTGAACGTTATTTGAAAAATAGAGCAAGATTTACTTATAAGATTAAATTATTGACCAGTAAGTCTTTCGATATTAATGGTAGTTTAGATGGTCAGGCTTGCATTGATGGTACGTGTGTGCAAGTTCAAGAAGATTATACATTTAATATCAAAGAAAGAGTACAAAAATCTGTTGATGCAAAGGCAAATTCGCCTAAAATTGCTAGCAAGGATGATACAGAGAAAGTAGAATCTGTAAAACTTGATACAATGGTGATGCTTATGAATAATGCAGCAGATTCTGTGCAGACAGCCAAAATAAATGCAGTAGAAGAAAAATCAGATGAGGACTCTTCTTTAATATGGTTTTTCCTTATAGCATTTATGGGTGGTTTGGTAGGAGTGCTTACTCCATGTGTTTTTCCAATGATACCAATGACAGTATCTTATTTTATGAAACATGGAGGAAAGAAGCAAGCTCTTTTTTACGGCTTTTCAATAGTTGCTATTTATGTTATATTCGGAGTTGTGATGTCGGCTATATTCGGTCAAGGATTTGCTAATTTTATCAGTACTCATTGGATTCCGAATGTTTTATTCTCTATAATATTTGTTTTGTTCGCATTTTCTTTGTTTGGCTATTTTGAAATATCACTTCCAAGTAAATGGATTAATAAGTCAGCAAAAAATGAAGAAAAAGCAGGTTATGCAGGAACTTTCTTTATGGCATTGACATTGGTATTAGTATCATTCTCGTGTACATTACCAATAGCAGGTACAGTAGCTTTAAATGCTGCAAATGGCAATTTTCTTAAACCTATTATAGGAATGCTAGGATTCTCGTTGGCATTTGCATTACCATTTACATTTTTCGCGTTTTTCCCAAATTTGCTAAATAAGATGCCTAAATCGGGTGGTTGGATGAATACTTTGAAAGTGGTTTTAGCATTTGTCGAGTTGGCGTTTGCTTTAAAATTCTTAAGTGTTCCGGATCAAGCATATCATTGGGGTATATTAGATAGAGAAATTTATTTAGCTATTTGGATAGTTCTATTTTCAATGTTAGGATTCTATCTGCTTGGTAAATTGCGTTTCCCTTTGGATTCAGAAATGCCAATTCAAAAGTCTTGGTTCAGATTTTCGACAGCGATAGTAACACTTACATTCGTGGTTTATATGATACCCGGACTATTCGGTGCACCGCTTAATGCTTTATCAGGATGGTTGCCACCAATGTCAACTCAAGACTTTAATATAAATAAGACTATATATGTTGAAGCAAGCGATAATAATTTATCTGATACACCAACTTTTGGAGATAAATTAAAATCTGTTCATGGTTTAAATGCATACTTTGATTATGATGAGGCGATTGAGTATGCAAAAAAACAAAATAAACCATTGTTTTTAGATTTTACAGGACATGGTTGCGTTAATTGCAGACAAGTAGAGCAAGAAGTACTATCTAATAATAAAATTCAAAAACTTATTAATAGTGATTTCGTTATGTGTACTTTGTATGTCGACGACAAAATCATAGAGTTGCCTGAAAACCTGCAAATTACCGATAATAATGGTAATATTATTAATATGTTAGGCAAGAAAAACAGTTATTTGCAAAATACTAAATTCAACCAGAATTCTCAACCTTGTTACATCGTAATTAATCCACACGATGGCTCTGTTTTATCCGGTCCTATATTTTTCGAAACAGATGTTGATAACTATGAGTTGTTTTTGAAAGAAGGTATGAATAGTTTTGCAAAAAAATAGTAACTTTGCGGGGAATATGAGAATTTTAGTTTACTAATTAATTAAATAAAACAAACATGGTATCTTACAAAGAATTAGGCCTAGTGAACACTAAAGAAATGTTCAAAGGTGCTATCAAAGGAGGTTATGCAGTTCCTGCATTTAACTTCAACAACATGGAACAAATGCAAGCTATAGTAGCTGCTTGCGCAGAACAAAAATCACCGGTTATTTTGCAGGTTTCAAGTGGCGCACGTAAATATGCTAACCAAACATTGTTGCGTTATATGGCTCAAGGAGCTGTAGAATATGCAAAAGAATTAGGTTGGGAAAAACCACAAATCTGCTTACACTTGGATCATGGTAATTCTTTTGAATTATGCAAAAGTTGCGTAGATATGGGCTTTTCATCAGTAATGATTGATGGTTCTGCACTATCTTACGAAGAAAATATAGCTTTAACAAAGCAAGTTGTTGAGTATGCACACAAATATGATGTAACAGTTGAAGGCGAACTTGGTGTATTAGCTGGTGTTGAAGATGAAGTTGCTGCTGAAGCTAGTCACTATACTCAACCTGCTGAAGTTATCGATTTCGTATCTCGTACAGGTGTTGATTCATTAGCTATTTCTATAGGTACATCACATGGTGCAAACAAATTTACACCGGATCAATGCACACGTGACGCTAATGGTATCTTGATTCCACCTCCATTACGTTTTGACATCTTGAAAGAAATTGAAAAACAATTACCGGGATTCCCAATCGTACTTCACGGTTCATCTTCAGTTCCTCAAGAATATGTTGCTACAATCAACAAATTTGGTGGTAAATTGAAAGATGCAGTAGGTATACCTGAAGAACAATTGCGTGAGGCTGCAAAATCAGCTGTTTGCAAAATCAATATTGACTCTGATGGCCGTTTAGCAATGACAGCTGCAGTTCGTCAATTCTTTGTAGAACAACCTGAAAAATTTGACCCTCGTCAATATCTAGGACCGGCTCGTGAAGAGTTGAAAAAATTGTACACACACAAAGTTGTTAGTGTATTAGGAAGTGCTGGTAAAGCATAAGAAATAGTATAAGCACAAAAAAGCTAATTTACCTACCGTCATGTATATGAGTATGATGACCTAAGACATCTTATCAGTGCAAGTGGTATGGAAATTTTAAAGCAACGATATTTTTATTGAAACAAAATAAATGCGATTAGTATTCTTAGCGCATTTTAATCGTTGTTTCAGGTGTAATTTTGGCTGATAATCATTTGATTATCAGCCATTTTGTTTTTAAAGAATAATTTAAGTCCAATTTTTGCAAAATACCATTTAGGAGTAGTTTTATATTGTTTACGAAGTTTTTATGTTAAAACATAACAATTATTTGGCATGCATAAAAATTCATCTTACATTTGCGCCTTCATTAATTCCATAAAAACAACATGTTCTTCATACCATCCGTTATTAAATGTTAGAATAATTTCAATTGTCTCAAAATGGAATTGTATAATACTGATTATAAGTATTATAATATTTTTGTTTTGTGTCAATTTGCCAATATGTTTATAAATTTATAATATAACCTTGCAGCATACCGTATAACAATTTGTATTATCGGGAGCAAAAGTGAATCTGTACAATGAAAAAAAATCTATTAGTGCTTTTATTTTATATAAGCATCTTTATCCAGTTTGTTTCGGCTGGTGATACTCCCGTGATTTCGTCACAGCATAAGGTTAAAATTCTTAAGGTCAATACAGAGGATTTCCCCGATGCCATATTTGTCGAGTTCACTGTAACAGATAAGAGTGGAAACTTTGTTCCAAACCTCAAACTCTCAGATTTTAATCTTAAGGACAATAGCCGCACCAAGTATGGCTGCAATCGCCTATTGCAGGACTTGCAAGACCTAACTTTGCCGGTGGATGTGGTGTTTCTTATTGACAATAGTGGCAGCATGGGAAGCTATCAAAAGAAGGTGTCTGAAGCAATGCCACAATTAATAGACAAGCTAAAGGATTTCGGAGATATAAGAGCAGGATTGTTAAGATTTGGACAGGCAGAACAATTGTGCCCTGCGTATGCTTACAAAGAAGTATTTCAAAATAAGTTTTTCTTTTCTCTAAATGATTCATTGGAGTATAAAATGTTCATAGAGAATGTTTGGTGCGAAAATGAGCAATCCGGAAGTTATGAACCGTATCACGAAGTGCTTAATTGGGCGGCAAAACAAGACTTGGGGTATAGGCAGAATGCTCAAAAGGTATTTATTATGTTAGGTGACGAGCCAATTGATTGTATGGATAATAATGGGTGTTACAGTAAATATTCACCCCAAATTAAACAGTTAGATGTAGCTAATACATTAACTGAATATGGAATTCAAACTTTTGTTATTCAAAATATAGAAAATTTTTTATACACAGATTGTTCTTCAATCAAGGACGACTATGATATCATAGTAAGCTCAACAGGAGGTTTACTTGGAAATATCATGGATAATGACTACAACAACATTGTCACTCAAATTTCCAACAAGATTAAAGGTCGTTATATCATGCGTTACTGTCTTGATTCTGCCGATGTTGCTAACTTCTGTGATGACGTGAGTCGCATAGTGACTGTGGAATACAAAGATGAGAGCGGTGAGACGGCTATCGGAAACGCCAATTACCGTGCTGTGGAAACTGCCAACATAGTCCGTAATGCTGAGACACAAGCCTTGGACAGCAAGGTGGTTAAGCCGAACCTAGACATTCCTATATACATAGAAGTTGAACGCAACGGCAACATTGTCGACTCGGTGATGCTGTACTACAAGAATAACGGAGAGACTGAATTCCATAAAACAATAATCATTTGCAGTGTAAGGGATATGGCGGGAACCGTTCATTTTGACTTTACCATACCTGGAGCTTTGGTTGATAATGAGTACATTTCATATTATGTTGAGGCTTATACCCACCTTGAGTATGACGAAATAGAGAGTTACAAAACTAAAGTATCATCGCCTCCATATTACATCAATGACTTTGCGTGGAACATAGCTGTTGAGCCTAATACACCTCCCATCATCAAAAAGGTGATAACAACGCCGGCATCACCGTGCGGCATGCTTAAGGTTTACGCTAATGTCTCTGACACTACTAAAAGTGTTGAAAGTGTGACCCTTAGATACCGTGTTAGTGGCACTCCTGCCGAGTATGTTGATGTAGAGATGACCAAGGTGCCTTCATCCGATACCAAGTATGTCGGTCAGATTAACGGAAGCGCATTTGTGGACAAGTCTGTCGAGTATTACATATTGGCAAAGGACAACTACGGCATGGTCGGGCGTTACGGCACGGCAGAGGTGCCTTTCATTATCTCGCCTGACCAGATAGCGTCGACGTCAATGCTTAATCCAATGGACATAGTGATAAAATCACTCAATGACGTATCTCTGGGATGTGAGCCAATGACTGAGCAGGACACCATAGCTGCCTACTATCATTCAGTATGTGATAGCACGGAGACTGAGTTTATGGCTGCAAAAGGTACCTGGAACAAGTATAAGAACGAGCTCAGGCTTACGGTATACGGCATGTCATCAGGAGATGTAAAAGACGGATATGCAGAAGATGAAAATGTTAGACTATGTCTTCTCAAGGGTGGCAATGACTACAAACTTGATAATGCTGACATAACATATTCATCAACGGCAGGCAGCAAGACGCTTGGCAATGTGGTAATAGGCGTCAAGGAGTCAAGACTAAGCTTTGAGACCACAGAGGGAGTGGCAGTTGACACACTAAACTTTGGTAAGGTTGATTTGACGACAAGCAAGACGGTCAAAGTACGGAACACAGGTTGTGAGGATCTTCTGTTGTTTAAAGCAGAGATGGAAGGAGTTAACATAATTCGCAAGGATAATTTAAATATAGATAGTTTGGTCGTAAAACCGAGTGAAGCCCTTGAGTTGAATTTTGAATATGTTCCGGTTGAGGATGAGACGGCTATGCTTTGCCTGCATGCAAACACTCAGGAGCACAAGCATTACTTGCCACTTAAAGGAGAGATGCTAAGACGGAGTGCATGTTCCGGCTTGAGTGTCACAAAAGTTAAAAAAGAAGATTCATGGACAATTAGTCTTAACATTAATAATAAGGATGAGGGGAATATTGATGTGTCACTGCGCTCATCATGTCAGGAAAGCAACAAAATACTCTGGTCCAAGAGTTATAGCGGGGCAGGCGTTGCTGATGATATTAACATTAAAAACGAGGGTGAGTATGTCCTTGCCGTTTACAAAGGGGACGAATTATGTGAACATTTAATTAAGATTAAGTAATTATGAGACGTTTAATCATCATAACATTCATTTGCCTTACATCAGTCACACTTTATGGTAAGGTATACATAACCATTGCTCTTAACAGTGGAGATAGAATAATGTATAGTGTATCTGAGATAGACAGTTTGAGTATGATAGAGCCTGTGCCAAAGTATGTCAAAGACATAGATGGTGTAAGTTATGGTGTTAGTGCCATAGGCGAACACTATTGGATGACGGAGAACCTGCGAGTGATGCGTTATGACACACTAAGCATATTACGAGGTGTGGAGCTGACTACAGCGATAGACTCAACATACTTCCCATACGCATTAAATAGTGATGATGGCGGTACGCTTTACAACTGGAGTGCAGCTGCCAGTATTAAAGACTCGGCAGATGCCTTAAGTCACGTTACTGCACAGATAGGACGTATTCAAGGCATCTGTCCAAATAAGTTTCATCTGCCAAATGCATCAGAGTTATCAGATTTGGCAGGATCTGCAGGTAGGTCAGGATCAAATCCACTGAGAAGCAGCGACGGATGGTCACAAGAACCGGAACAACTATATCAGCAGGGTACTAATGACGCAGGCTTCAATGCACTCCCTGATGGCTACGTCAAGGGTGATGAGCAGAAAGATGAGACATTGTTGGCAGCCTTCTGGTCGGCAGACGCACTGTCAGCCTACAGTGCTCTCAGCTGTCAGATGAGTTATACCGGCTCTCTCTCGAACAGCAGTGAGAGCAAGATGCTTGGACGTTCGGTGCGTTGTGTATGGGACGGTCAAACTGACCGCGATTGGCTGTATGTGTATAAGCCTGACACTGTTATGCGTTACAAGGTGGCTGATATAAATGAGATAAGTATATTTGATGATACGGATGATGAGAGTGCAAGACTTAGAGACACTAACGCAAACTCATACAAAATAAAGAGGTATGGCACAACATACTGGATGCAGGAAAATCTTCGTAGCACAACCGGTATAAATCAGTGGAGTATCGGGAAAGAAACATACTCGGATTACTACATTATAGGAGAGTCTTGTGAAGGAGTCAAAGGCGTATATTATTCACTTGCAGCTGCTTTTAATATGAATATTTATGCGGCAAGTGGGTGTTTTGAGAATCATCACATGAACTCTTTAAAGCAGAAAATTAAAGGCGTTTGCCCAGATGGCTGGCGTTTGCCCCAAAGTTCAGATGTAAGGGAATTGTGGGAGTCAGGTAATGAAATTTCAATTAATGAGGATAAAAGTTCAGCCATATATTTTAATAACAATGTTTTTGCATACGGCAAAGAGTCAATGTTTTGGGTGTCAGATATAGTTTCCGGTTATAGGATGATTGACGGGGAGAAGGTTAATTTTCTGTGGGACATCCCGTACGTTGATAATTTTAGTGAAGAGTACAAGGGACGTCATGCGTTCATGGACGTGAACAACGGAATACCCGCCCTGCCATGTCGCTGTGTAAGAGACCTGACGGAGCCTGAAATTGTTTGCAGAAGTATGCGCGCATCAAATACAGAGAACTTTGGGATTTGGGAAAATAATTATCCGAAAATAGAATTCGGTAAGGATAATAGTGGTGATAATACAATGAAGGTCAGTGTGTCTGACGAATATTTTGACGCTATATGGTTTACAGAGGAATAAGAAATATTATTTTAGTCCTGGTTCTTACGCTAGTGGCAGTACAGTCAGAAGCCTCGGGACGTGGAGGTGCCGGAAATGCCTTTTATGAGGCAGAGCCGGGACGAACAGAGTACACTGCCAAGATCGGAGATATAAGCAGTGGTGGATTGTCTATTATAGGCATTGCCCGCAACTCAGCTAAAACAAGTGCCCTTATTATTACCGGCAAGTCTGATTCGGCGCTTTCCGTCGTATCAACTGAGTGGCTTGGTATCAATGATTCTAAGCTTAGTTATGAGAATAATGTCAAAGGGGCGGACTCGCTCATTCTGTATAGTTACTCAATGGGAATAGTTGAGGGAGATACAGCCAAGCTTAACAGTCAAATTTCAATAGGTAAAAAATATACAAACAGGTTCTGTAGTGCGTTTGACATTAAATTATCTGAAGATGAACTATTTACGACATATAATATGTATGACCATCTGCTTTCTCCGACAGAAAGGCGTAAGGTTGAAAGCTATTTTGCAATATGTCACGGCCTTACGTTTGACCAAACCAAACCGACTGACTATATAGACTCCAAGGGGAATGTGATATGGAACTCAAATGAGAATCGGGAGTATAGGAATGCCATAGCCGGCATAGGAATGGACAGAGGTTCTGAACTACTACACTTTACAGGCTACAGCATACAAGCTCCATACTCTCCGATAGTCAGTGCTCAAGACACGCTCTCAGATGGCATGTACCTCATGTGGAGTCATAATGGTGAGATAATCAAACGTAGAATATGGTCCGTAACTTCAACCAAAGATTGGAATGACACACCTGTCACGGTGAGTTTCCGAATAGGTGGAAAAGAGAACCTGCCAAAATTGGATGAGGGTGAGATATACTGGCTAAAGGTTGACAGTAGCAGCAATGCGGATTTTGCGGATGCCTACACAAGGTGTTATAAGGGAATATACGTGGATGCCGTCACTTTAAAGTTTGCAGATGTAAAGATTGAGTCACCACTGTCGCACATGATGGTTGAAGCCCGCAGTGTTACCGAGGAGGATATTGAGAATCCGTTTCAGAGTATTACAATATATCCAAGCCCGTCTTTGGACGGCCTAATAAATGTTTCACTATCAATGTGGCAGCCGTCTGACATCAATTTGCGGATTTATAATTCAGTGGGACAAATTATCGCAGAGAAATACATGAGTGGTTCTGCATACTATGATTACCAGGGCTTTCTGCCGGTATCAGGAGTGTATGTGGTGATTGCAGAGACTGACGGCAAGTTTTCAACTTTTAAGGTGGAAAGAAGATGATAAATACACGATACACAATCATATTAATGGTTGTTATAGCAATGTGCATCAGTTCATGCACAAACAATGGCGGACTAGCTGACAAAAGTGAAACTATAACAACTATCAGAGGAGCTGAGAACCGCATTAATAAAAATATATCAAAAACAGCGTCTTGTGTTATTAATAAGAGCAAAACTGCCAGTAAGCTGTTCAAAGCTGAGTGTTCGGACTCGCTTGAGTGTTCCGGAGCATCACTTTATGTAAGAGACCATACTTTGACCAATGACAAGGAGTTCTCCATAACGGCCCTAACGGATGACGAGCTTGCGGAGCTCCCGGGTGAGATGGCAAATGTGACAGGTGGTGCTGTCGGATTCCGATTTCTGCCGCACGGAGCTCACTTTACGCTTAAAGAGGCTGTAGTAAAGATTCCGTATGACTCGCTCAAAATACCTGAAGGATACACTGAAGCAGACATTCATACATATTATTATAATGAAGAACGGAAACGCTGGGAAGTTCTTGAAACAGACACTATAGACGTGTTACGCCAACTGGCATGTTCGCGTACAACTCACTTTACCGATATGGTGAACGGTATTCTTAAGGTTCCTGAATCGCCGGAAACGGGCACGCTTACCCCAACGTTTATTAGCGACTATGAGCCGGTTAATCCGGCATCCGGCATAAGCTTCATTGATGCTCCGCAACCTGACGCATCCGGTGCAGCAAATCTTGCATATCGGTTTAAAATACCGCAGGGACGTACCGGAATGGCTCCATCGCTCGCGCTCAACTACAATAGTGACGGCGGATCGGGTTGGGTAGGCTACGGCTTCTCGATACCTGTTGAAAAAATAGAGATAGACACACGCTGGGGATCGCCTATGTTTAGTGATGATACGGAGAGCGAGAGCTATATGCTTGATGGAATGCAGTTTACGAAGAGGGCACACAATCATGAGCACATAGAGCCTGGGGTACGCGTGTCAGGTAACAAACAATACCATCTACGCACGGACAGCGAGTTCCTTGAAATTACGCGCCACGGCTCATCTACAAAGGACTACAGCTGGACTGTTACTGATAAGAACGGCACTGAGAAAACCTTTACCGGTTTTGACGGCTATTCAGAAATTGTTGACGCCATGGCTGAGCCTTCTGAGTACAACCAGATTGAGTGGGTACTAACAAAGGTGCGTGACCGACACGGCAACACCATTCGTTACAGCTACCGTAATTACGAAGGTACGCTATATCCTGAAGAAATAACATACACCGGATTTGACAATGGGGACGAAGATGCAGAGGAAGGTATATACAAGATTAAGTTTATTTTGTCGGATGAGGAGCGCAAGGATAATTCTATCAGTTTCCGTCTCGGTGTAAGACAGAAGGACAGTAAGAGTCTTGAGAAGATTGATATTGCTGTCAACGGCACTATTCTGCGTTCCTACGGCTTTACTTACTCAGCAGGAGAATTCAACAAGAGTATGCTTAATACAGTCACTGAGTATGACTCGGGAGGAGACAAGTTCTATAGTCATAACTTTAACTATTATAAAGATACAGCCGGAGGTTTATATTCTGATGCAGAGACTTGGACATCTGAAGGCAATGGGCTTACCAACGGCCATTTCTTTTCACCTGAGGCAATTACCTACACAGATGAACTGAGCATGATCAACGGAGCCTGTTCTGAAGGATTTTCGGTAGGCGGTGGTGCTCATGTTTCAGTGGGATTCGGGAGCTTTGCAAGTGTTTATGCCGGTGCATCATACCAGTATGCCAAAAATGAAAGCTCCGGAGTAACATCACTCACTGATATCAATGGTGATGGTCTGCCGGATCTTGTCTTTACCAGAAAAGATAAAACGAGTGGAAAGGATACTCTCATGTATCTGCCGGCTTTGGATTCAATCTCAGATAAAGGATATAGGTTTGGCTCAGCCGTTTCAATACTCACAGCACCCGGCAAGAAAATATCCAATGGAGTGAGTGAAACTCATAACCTGCTTGTAGATGCCGGAGCGCAGATTTTCTTTATCGGCGGTAACGTATGCTATTCACACAACTGGCAGAAGAGCGAGACAACGGTTTATCTTAATGACTTTAATGCGGACGGACTTATTGACATAGCCAACAACGGTACGGTCTGGTTTAATCACATAGATGCGAGCGGCACGCCTGTCTTTGAGGAGTCTAGTGCTAAAACACCATGTCCGATTCCGGGTCTTGACATAGAACTTGACCAATCTTACATACCTGATGTGGATTACATAAAGGACTCACTGTCACTTCAGTTTCCTCGTCATGACGTTGTACGCGTATGGCGTGCACCATATGACGGCACTATTGAAATCGGACCTGATGCTGTATCAGTACCAACAGGTGCAGATGGTGTTAAGGCTTCGATACAATACGGCGGTGAAATAAAGTGGACTAAGGAAATTAAATCGAGAGCTGAAGAAATAGCTCATGTGAGCTCGCTAAAGGTAAGTGAGGGAGACAAGATATACTTTCGTACTCAGGCTGTGTTTGACGCAGCAAATGATGCCACGTCATGGGATCCTACAATTAAATACAAATCCATAAATACAAAAATAGAGGACAGTGAGAATGGAACACTGAAAGAGTATAGGGCATCAGATCAGTTTTTATTCTGCGGAGTGCCTGATGTACCTCTTCAAAAGGAGGGTACAGTGCACATTGAGGCGCCTTTCAGCAAGGGCTTGCTCACCGATGATATCTGTCTTATAGTACGAAAATCGGCAATGAAGATTGTCGGTAGCGACACAACTATTGTGTCAGCGGACATAGAGCGTCGTTACCTAAAAGCCGGCGAAAAGTACACAAACGAGCCAATGGACATATACCTTAGCGTTGATGGAAAGGACATAACAAACAATGCCTATCTTTCATTCATAGTTGAGTGTAACAGCCAGATACTTTGGGAGAGAATAAACTGGCGTCCGATTGCCACATATGGTGAAGAGGCAGCTCCGTTTATGTACGTCGCGCCACGTTACACCATGTACAACCGTCACATTAAGGTTGCACATTCTTTAAATGTAGGAAACAATGCTATTGCAACTATCACAGCAACATATAGCGGAGAACTTCTTAACGCATCAGATGCAGACGATCTAAAGGTTAACTTTAGCCTCAAGAACCAGGATGGCGTGTCGCTATACTCAGGCCCTTACAGTGAGGGTATGATATTTGAGGCTGATCTTACGGGCAGTAAGCAATTGTACGGATCATTCCATGTGAATAAAGAACCGGGCAGTGTGTCAAATGCATCGTTCACGGTTAACAACACCTATAGTGAAGCATCAGTTTATTGTGCCTATAGAGATGAGAGCATGGGTCATCTCTACAGTGGTTGGGGTCAGTTTGCCTACAACGGTGAGGGGACAGAGCGTGCCGATGTGGCAATCAATGAATCAGAACTTCATTTTGAAGATGAGAACTTTAATAATGTGATAAACTCACTAGACAAGGATATATCTCCTGATAAAGTTGACACTACCAAAATAAAGGCTGATCAGCTCAAGGAGATACCTACTGTAAATGACCAGAAGTTTTTTGTGATGACCTTCGTGCCAAAGAATGAGCGTTATGAGAGTATAGCCAAGGACTCCTATGTTTCCGACGGTGAAATCAGCCCGTCAAGAATAGGATCTCAAACCATAGCGGTGAATGTCCCGTCTTATCCAAATCACTTAGACCCTGATAATGCTTCCACGGCATGTCCGATTCAACTAATACAGGGGGAGGGCAACAGCTTTTCAGCATCGGCAAACGCCATAGCTTCCGCCGGAGGTGGTTACGCCGAGACTGAATCGTACTCAATCAGGTCAGTTGCTGACCTTAACGGCGATGGTTACCCGGACTGGATAAGCGGAGATCAGAATGGTATCACCATTCAGTACACTCAGGGTGACGGCCGCCTGACCGAGCGCCGTGAGTCTTTCGGTATAACGCCTTCGCACAACACCTCAAAGTCAGAGAGCGTATCCGCCGGAGTATCATTCTCCAGCACAACGCCTGACTTGATAGCTGCCATTGGCAAGAAGACTGACTGGTCTATCAAGAACTCGCAGAAATCATCAGACGAAAGCAATAATTCGTCATGCGCCATAAGTGTAAGCGGTAACTTTGGCAAAAATACCTCATTTTCAAATGGAGAATTAATGGATATCAACGGAGACGGACTTCCGGACATGGTATCCTTTGGTAAAGAAGTACAGTATAACATAGGCGGTATGAAATTTGAGAAGACGGAAGCAGGAAAAAAAATCTACTATCCTGTCTATTATGATTCTACTGCAACAGTTGGAGCAGGCATAGGTGTCGATGTATCCATTTGTGGTAAGGCATCGGCAGGAGGTGGTTTTAGCTGCACGGGCAGTGGTACAGACATAAGGGCGAATTGGCGTGATATGAATGGTGATGGTCTGCCGGACTTTATTTTCCAGAACGAAGACCGTATGTCAAT
The DNA here is from genome assembly GCA_009930305.1 of Bacteroidia bacterium. Lineage (GTDB taxonomy): Bacteria > Bacteroidota > Bacteroidia > Bacteroidales > Paludibacteraceae > Enterocola. Next base: position 1,965 of record RZYM01000016.1, on the reverse strand, counting down.
ATACTTTAACAACGGAACTTCATTGAATACTGATGCTTCTACAATATCTGGCAAGTTAGGATTTTCAAGGTCCAGCTCACAGTCAACTAATTGCAACGTGGCTGTACCAATTCCTTTACCTTTTGTACAGCTAACGCCTAGTGTGTCAGGTTCTTACTCGAAAGGTACTAGTAGCACAAACAACACCATTATGGATGTAGACGGTGACGGCTACCCTGACATAGTTGAGTCTGCTTCATCAGAGAGTATGACTGTACGCTTATCTAATATACGCAGGACCAACAAACTTAAAAGCGTAACGCTTCCTCTTGGCGGCGTTATGGAACTTGACTATACAACTTCAAAGCACAGCTATCGAATGCCTACATCCCGTTGGGTTATGTCTAAAATAGAGCTTAAGGGCGGCAGCTCAGAACTTGGTGCAAGCTCAATTAAAGATACCATAACATACATAGGTGGTGCGTATAACCGTTGCGAGCGTACGTTCCTTGGCTTTGATACGGTTCGCGTAAGCAGTCTTGATACACAGAATAAAGATTCTGTAATGCGTACGGTTAGTGCTGCGTACCTTACCGGCTCATTCTATACCAAACGTCTGCCTTCAGAGCTGATAACCATGAGCGGAGACAGCACGCTGCTTTCATCTGTAAAATATGAATACACGCTAAGGGGAGATTCTGCATTCGGAGGTCTTGGTGTGTTCCCTGCAATGACTAAAGAGATTACCACGCTCTACGGAGCAGATGAAAAACTCAGCCGTGTTCGCACTTTTGACTATAACGATCAGGGTAACGTGACCAAATATTCAGTTGACGGAGATTTAAACGCAGAGATTGAGTATCACAATTCAGAAACTGTGCGCAATGCTGTAAGCCGCATAAAGGTAGGAGACTTTCGTGAGCGATCTTCTGAGATTGACGAAAAAACGGGTGATATCAAAAAACTCACAGTCAGCACCGGTTCTTCGGATGCTGTGTACGACATGGATTATGACAAATATGGCAATATAACCAAGATAACAAGACCGGAGAATGACAAGAAAGAGCGCACCTGGACCAAGCTTAACTATGATGAGATTACGCACAGTCTGCCTATTGAGGTTATTGACTCTTATGGCCTGAAGTCACAAACGGAGTATGATCCGTTATTTAACTTGCCTATCAAGACTACTGATGTAAACGGCGTTGAGGTTTCTTACACTTATGACACCAGGGCTCGTCTTACATCTGTCCTCGCTCCTAAAGAGCTTGAGGAGGGCAAGGAATATACCCTGAGTTTTGAGTACAACCTTGATAATTATGAGATGTTTGGCACAACATATCATAATACTCCTGATGGAGAGTTTTCAATTAAGTCGTATATAGACAGTCTTGCACGTCCTAAATATATTGAGCGCACTTCCAAACTCTATACCGGTAATGGTATTGATACGAAAACAGTCCGCTCAGCTTATTCTGTTCAGGACGCATTGGGGCGCAAAATAAGGGAGATTAAGCCTTCAATTTCCGGAGAGGATCCTAAGACAGCACTTACCATTAGCTTTGATGCTCTTGATCGTCCTCTTATTGTAGCACAGCCTAGTGGAGCTGTAACCAAATACTCATATAATGTGTTAAGTGATGAGATTACGGGTAGTACTGTGCTTAAAACCACAGTGACTGATGCTCGCGGTGGTGTGGCAGACAAGTTGACCGATGGCCGAGGCCGCACTCTTGCAACCGTGCGCCACCATCAGTCGGAAAATGGGGAGCAGCTCATAGTTGTTAAAAACAAGTATGATGCCATGAATCAACTCATAAAGGTAACGCATCCTAATGAATTTGAGAGCAGTTACTTGTATGACAAGCAAGGAAATGTAATTTCATACACCAGCCCCGATGCCGGCACTGTCATCTGCGAGTATACTCCTCAAGGTCAGTTGCTCCGCCGCACAAATGCTAACGGCATGCTTACGGAGTATGGCTA
>RZYM01000097.1 GCA_009930305.1 Bacteroidia bacterium | reverse complement strand
AGGCAGGCGCTCAAGGGCGCTAGCCCAAGCTTTACCAGCCTTAAATAAAGAAAGGAATAGGACTTCACAAAAGAACGCCTTCACTATTATAGAAGTAGTCCTAGTCCTAGCCATCGCTGGTTTAATATTTTTGATGGTATTTATCGCATTACCGGCGCTTCAAAGAAATCAGCGCGACGCTCAACGTAAACAAGATATGAACAAAGTTCTCGACGCCTGGGAAAGATTTCGTGCGAATAACAGAGGCACATTTCCTAGGGGCGATTACGACGTAGTTTTTAGAGATATATACCTCAAAAATGGCGATACCTTCACCGATCCGGACGGTTCTGAATATAGTTTCAGAAATGGTCGCACTGACGGCGGGAATGCTATATTACCAAATATGAAACAGGCTGATGGCGCTAAAGGAATTTATGTTCACTGGAATTATCAATGCGACGGCGAAGATGTAGAGAGGAGAGCATCTACCAGCAGCTGGTCTATGGTGGCGTTCAGAATCCGTTTAGAAGGCGGTGGACTCTACTGTGTCAGTAATTAGAGTTAATAAAAATGCTAGCTATTTAGACTATAGTTTGTGATATAATATACTTATGATTGAAATTATCGAAGTTATAAAAGTTTTCTTATTGAGCGTAATTCAGGGGATTACTGAATGGCTACCGGTTTCAAGCACCGGGCATATGATTTTGCTGGATGATATCTTGAAGCTTCAAGTTTCAGACGAGTTTTGGTCTCTATTTTTGGTCGTAGTTCAACTAGGGTCAATTTTGGCGGTTGTTTATATTTTCTTTAATAAGCTCAATCCATTTAGCCGCCAAAAAACTAAAACTCAACAAGCTCAAACTTGGATGTTATGGAAAAAGGTGTTGGTAGCAACTATACCAGCAGTGATAATAGGCTTAGCCCTAGAAAACTTTATGGAAATCCTTAATAATTCGTGGGTAGTGGCTGCGGCTTTGATTATTTATGGGGTTATTTTTATTGTGATAGAGAATTATCAAGCTAAAAGTAAAAAGCCCGCCAAGATTTCACAATTAGAAGATATTACATACGCTGATGCGGCGAAAATTGGTGTTTTTCAGATTTTACCGCTAATCCCGGGCACTTCACGGTCTGGTTCAACGATCATTGGTGGGCTACTGATGGGTGCTTCGCGCGAGGTAGCGACTGAGTTTTCGTTTTTTATGGGAATTCCAGTGATGTTTGGTGCGAGTTTTTTGAAGCTTATAAAATATGGCTATAATTACAGTGGTAGTGAGATTTTCTATCTAATATTTGGTATGGTTACTGCGTTTATCGTTTCGGTCTTTGCGATTAAATTCCTACTTAACTACATCAAAAATAATGACTTTAAGCCTTTTGGGTATTACCGAATTATTCTGGGTGGCTTGGTTATTACCTTGGCATTATTAAGATAATTATTTTAAGACAAAGAAAAAAACTAGGAAATTTACTCTCCTAGTTTATATTTTTTCGGCTGAGTTGAATCTGGTATTATCCGTGATCCTTTCTCCGCCTTTTTGAAATCTTCTTTTGATAGAACTGCTAATTTTCGCCACTTCTTATCTGTGATTCGATGACAGCGTAATAGCCATAAGGGAAGGCGATTTTTTCTAATTGCTCATCTTTTACGGTTGTGCCATCAAAATCTACACCTTGAACTGCAGTAACTTCGCCAATCTTTTGCACCATATAAAATTCACTATATTCGCTGGATTCCGGTGTGTCTTCGTAAATTGACTGCATCTCGTTTGAGGCAATCACTACTAATTTACCTTGCGGAATATCACCTTCGGGTAAATTACTATGGATATGAAACTCAATTTTTACTGCCGCGTCTTGGATGGAAATTGCGTCAACTCCTTCGACTTCAATCTCTTTTGTTAAGTAATGTTTAATCGCATTAACTTTTGTGTCGATTTGCTCCATGTGACCAGGACTCTCTTGAATTTCGCCTTTAACATCTAAGTCCGACACTACCAGATTACTTTCTGTAGCCATGTAGTATTTCTTGCGCTCTTCTTTACGAGATCCATGAACTAAAAAACTAAGCATAACAGCAATCACTAACCCTATGAGGATTGTTATCTTTCTTCCTTTTGCGCTCTTATTCATAGAAAAACCTCCGTTTTGTAAGATTTCAAACATTTTAAAGAACTAATTTGTGTTTTGGTATTTTAGCTTTATTTTTAGCTTGCCATCCACATCTTATATTATAACATATTTATTAGCGTTTAAGGAGCTTTCTTTTAGCTAAGATGTGTGATAAAATATTCAATATGAACTGGAAGACTGTATTTAAATCATTCAAAAATAAAGATATGCAAAAACGCTTCTTCGGCGTAGTTGGCTTAATCGTAATTTT
>RZYM01000096.1 GCA_009930305.1 Bacteroidia bacterium | reverse complement strand
CTCTACCCTCTCCCTCTCCAACGAGATGGGTTATAGCCGTTCTAAAACCTTAGCTACTGTAGGTGAAGGTACGTTACATGTAAAAGACACAGAGAACTCGGATGACCTTGAAAGACTCAACCGCGATACTTCAAAAGTTAACAAAGAGCTTTACTCTGGCAGTGTGGGTACTTCGGTGGAAGCTACGTTGGATCATAGGTTGCTCACGGAAGATGGTAGAAAGCAGATAGCTGAGGATGTCAAAAAAGCAAGTAATGCGTTTAGTGCTATGGGCGATGCCATTACAAAAGATGAAGTAGGACTCAAAAACTTCTTTGAACATCAAGGTGTTGTCGATACTAACTATGAAGTCATGAAGCAGTTTATACAAGCAGAAGATGGTAAATATGCCAAAATATGGAATGACCAAGCCAATGCAACGCCCGAGCAGATTCAAGAAGCAACCAATGCTTTTTCGAAAGTCATTGCATACCAATATAATATTTCTCTTGATGAAGCAAAACTGATTGCAACTGATTCCTTTATCAAAGGTGCAAACTATAATCAACCCACAACCAACACGATTGTCATCAATGCGAATGGAAACAATAACGCACTTGACTACGCAGAAACAGGCACACATGAAGGAACTCATGCTGCTATGAATCAAGGAGCTATTAGCAATAGAGAAACTTCAGAACTTAATGAAGCATACGCTAGACTTATGGAAGGATATGGCAATAAAGACTTTGTGTTTGTCTATACCAATGCTGGGTATGGTGAAGTAAAAACAGACAATGTCAATAAACCTATCGCTCAAGGTGATTCTGCCATCATCGATAGAAACACCGATTGGTTTATAGATAAGGCTATTAATGATCCAAAAAATGTGGATTATAGAGTTGTAGTTTATTCAAGACCAGTAGTAAACTCTCTTGGAATAACCATGAATCATTTATTTGGTGTTGTCGATCAAAGAGAAAATGGAGAGCCGAGTAAAATTTTCTCTTTAAGTGGTAATGGAGTAATGATCGATGGAGGTACTCCCACAATATATATGGGAGATTTAGCAAATGTAAATGCAGATAAAAATAGTAAAAATACCTTAGAAAAAGACAAAGGTTATTTAGTTGATGGCTTTAAAGAGGCTCAAGTGATTCAAGTACCTAAGGGAATTTCTCAAACAGAGTTTGATAATATAGTTTTAGAAAATGCCAAATCATATAATATACTCACCAATCAGTATCCAACTATATCTCAAACTATTAATGCAGCGATAGATGTACTTTTTGGTTCAAATAACAATCCTTCATCTGAGTATAGAAATAGTAATACATATATTGACAATGTTATAGAGCAATCAGGTGGTCAAATAAAAGATTTTGAAAATGCTATTTTACAAAATTCAGGAGAAACATCTGAAAAAAATGCAAAAGAAACAGCTAAGAAATTAAATATATCAAATGAGCAACTAGAAAAAGAGATTAAGCAATATCAAGGGCTTATGGGAGAATTAAAATGAAAATATCTTTATTTTATTTCTCACAAATAGTCAAGAAACTTTTTTTTCTTTTTTGGCCTTCACTGGTTTTATTTTTTTGGTATAGCGCAACAAAGCTTTTACATGTGTATGAGCCTAATGTTGGAGATGGAGGATTAGATAATTTTGCAACCAATTTTATTTGGATAGGAGGAATAATCTCATTAATAATATACGAATTTATTCAACCAGTCGTTATATTATTGTTTACTTATAAATACTTTAAAAATGCACAAATATTTTTAATAGTATATTACCTATTTGTGGTATCTTATTTTTTATTTATTATAAAGTACATTGTATTTAAGGGGGAAATACATTCAATTGTATCAAGTGGTTTAAACTTGAATGCTTTATTATCTTATTTATGCTCTTTTGCTTTTATATGTTTTTTTATAATTGAATTATATAAATTTCAAACAAAGATAATGAGATATTTATTTGCATTTTTATCTGCCGTTTCTGATGTGATAATCTGTAAATATTTATATAATATTGGTTTTTTACATTTGCTTTTTGATAGATATGATAATAGAGTATATGAAGATAAAATATACATTATTCCACTAGCCTTAGTACTAATCCAACTTTTCATTGAAGCATATTATTTTTGTCAAAGAAAATAAAGTGGACGAGGCTACTTTAATACAACTAATCAATAAATCTTTTACATGTAAAGAATAAAAACAACAATGCAACACAAGCCAAGCTGATGAGTTTTAACCACTACCAACCAGAGCAAACCCAAAAACGTCTAGGGGACGCTATGTATGAGACACAGTTGGTGAGTAACAGCATTGTGCGTTTAAGTGGGAGTCGTTACCTAGAGGGGTATGGAACAGAACTCGCACAG
>RZYM01000035.1 GCA_009930305.1 Bacteroidia bacterium | reverse complement strand
TTATTTGCATTGTGCCTGAAGAGGGCGAAAGTTGAAACAGAATTAAATTTATGTGACATCGCTATTATTTGGCGGGGTGAATTGATGAAAAAAAAATTATTGATAGTGGATAATGTGATCGGTAGAAGAGAAGCGCTTAAGGTCTCTCTGTCACAAGAGTATGATGTACTGGAAGCTGAAGATGGCTGCCAAGCATTGGAGACATTAGAAAAAGATAAGGACATTAAAATCGTTCTTTTAGAACTATTATTACCTAAAATGAGCGGGTTAGAGTTTTTGCAGATTGTACGTTCAAAGGAAGCTTATAAAAAACTCATTGTTATTGTAGTAACAGCTGAAGGAGAAACGTCTGACGAAAATTCGATACTTGGCATAGGCGCAGATGACTATATTTGCAAACCTTTTACTAATAAAGAAATTTCAGCGCGCATTAAGAATATACTAGCTAACAGGGAGCTGCTGGCAGATTTAGATAATTGTTTTTGTTTGCAGGGGAATATTTTAGACGGAATGGAAACCGCGATTTACGTAGTTGATGCCATAAATTATAATCTGTTTTATTCGAATAGGGCAGCTATGCAATTAATGAATTGTACCAGCAAAAGTTACACTGGCAAGAAGTGTTATGAATTTTTTGGTAAAGGTACGCATCCATGTAATTTTTGCAAGCTTTTTATATCGCATACCGATAACAATAAGGCAGAAACTTATATTCCCTTTATCAATAAAACTGTGCAGGTTCGTGTTTGCATGATGAAATGGCTCGGAAGGCCGGCCTATATTACGTATATGACAGATATAACAGAGCAAAAACGTGCTCGTGAGTTAGCTGATGAGAGATATAAAAAAGAACTTCAGAGGCGTTGCCGCGTTGATTTGGACTTTATGGCATATCTTGTATTTAATGTTACTAAAGGAATGGTTTTGGACCATGATCCACACGGGTTTCCTGTACCAACTATTGTTCCGGGGCAGCCGGCCACAGAATTTGTAGAAAGAGTGCTGCCAACAGTGGTTGATTTCAGTAAGAGGCAAGAATTTGCTGATTTGTTAAAGTTGGACAATTTGAGTAAATCTTATGATGCCGGTATTACGCTATTATCAATTGATTATCGTCGTTACTCAAGAAATGGTAAATATATAATGTGGGCTCGTTCTACGATTCAGCTTATGAAAGACCCACAAAGTGATGATTTAATAGCATTTTTATATACATATGATATAAATGAAACAAAAATGATGCAGGAAATTATTAATGCGGCCGTTCATTATGACTATGATATGATTGCCTATATCAATCTTGCCGCCGAGACAGCTAAATTATATGCTCAAAATGATCAGCGTTTTAAAGGATTCATCGGCAGAGATTTTAGCTATGAAAAAGCAGTTGAGGAATATGTAAAAACATTTATTATTGCTGAAGAACGTAAAAATATCATGGAAAAAATGGCTATAAGTAACGTTCGCAGTAAGTTAAAAGAAAGTGATATTTATGAATTCGATGTAGAGGTTATTGGAGCGGATAATGCAGCAAAGAAAAAAAAGCTCCGTTATGCTAATTTTGATAAAAATTATGGCATGGTTATGTGGACTGAGGTTGATATTACTAATTTTGTAGAACAGCAAAAACTTATTGTAGAAGCTCTCTTAGCGGCAACTAATGTAAATAGTATTAAAACAGATTATTTATCTTCTATAAGTCGTGAAATGAGACTGCCCTTTAAAAACATAACAACATGTATTAGAAATGCTATTGATAAAAGCGAAAGTGAAGTAGTCAGGGAACAGTTAGAGGAAGCTAAGAGATATGTGGCACAATTAACTGAAATTGTAAACGACATTATGGATATAAGTAATTTGGAAAGTAAGAAGATGCAGATTATGAATATCCAGTTTGTGCTTACAGATATGGTGGCCAGGCTAAAAAATAAATTTAAACACTATTATACTTCAAAGAAACAAAAATTTGTGATAGAGCAACAGGTTTTTCATGATAACTGTGTTAGTGATATAAAAGCTATTAGTCGTATTTTAGCAAACATTCTGGATAATGCTTTCAGATATACTGCTAAAGGTGGTAACATCACCTTGAAAGTTTATGAATTACCATCTGAAAGTAACGAAAAAGGCTTTTACAGGTTTGTTGTGAAGGACGATGGGCCAGGAATCAGCCCAGAACTCTTAGAGAATATATTCACACCTTTTTATTGTTGTGTAGGTGGTAAGTGTAAGAGTGAAAGCTCAGGATTGGGTATGGCAATTTCTAAAGGAATTGTCGATGAATTAGGTGGCACTATTTCTGTTAACAGTGAAATTGGCAAGGGGACTATTGTTACCGTTGATTTGCCATTATTACTTACTAATAATGAAAATGCCGGTGCAGAGGCTTTGGAGGAAAGTTGTAAAAGCATTGTTGACATGAAAATTTTGATTGTTGAGAAAAACCCATTAGCCATTCTTGTTGCTCGAAGGTTGCTGGAAAAAAAAGGTGCACAGGTTTATTTGGCAGAGAATGGGTTTAAGGCTTTGGAGTTATTTGAAAATAGCGGAGCCGAGGGCTTTGATTGTATTTTAATTGATTTATGTTCAGCTGAAATAGATGGCGTAGCAACAGCAAAAAAGGTTCGGCAGAGTAATCATCCATTGTCTGGTTCGATACCTATGATTGGACTTGGAGAAAAACTTACACAGGAAGAAAAACACCATTACGTTGAGGCTGGTATTAATGATTTTTTAGAAACACCATTGAAGTTTGCACAACTTTTGGAAATTATTTTAAATTTATGCAAAAACGGTTAAAATGACTTACTAAAAAAGAGACAGGGGGACGGTCCTAAATTGTCACATGTGATGTGACAATTTAGGACCGTCCCCCTGTCTCTTCGGTTCTAAGCCAACTTCGTTTATTTTTTATTCAAGTGAGACAAATAAGTAAGATAAAGGCTAGGGGTACCTAATTTATCCTGCTGCATGCGAAGGAGATCTGTCAGGGTAAGGTTATCCAGCAGTTCTTCTACGGTGGATTGAACAAGCTGCCAGACATCAGCGGAAATGCATTTATTGTAACGTGGGCAAGGACTTCCGTCTGCCGGTGTACAAGGCGCAAAGTCGTTGTAATTCTCAGTAACTTTAATGATTTGAGAAACACTATAATGCGAAGGACTGCTAGTCAGGCGATAACCACCGTGAGCACCCCGTGCGCCAATTACCAAGCCTGCTTTTGTTAATTTGGACATAATTTGTTCAACATATTTAGGAGACAAAGTTTCTTCTTCGGCAATATCCTTTACGGCTATATATCCCAGGGTATAATGTTCTGCTAAATATAGCATTACGCGCAGTGCGTAACGCCCTTTTGTAGAAATCCTCATGCGATATAATCCTTTCTTCTTATAGCTTAAGTAAAATATTCGCGATGCTAATTAGTATCATTATATTATAAACATACCAAATAAGGACAATGCAAACAATTAAATTTTAGTCAATTTTAGTAAAATTCAATTTATTTATAAAAATATTCCTATATCATTGGTGGGAATAACGATAACGCTAAATAGTAGGTTTGGAAAATATTAGTGAAAATTAACAAAATTTGGCAAGAATATACCTAGTGAAATAGTGGGAAAATGTAGTAAAAAGGCCCTTGTTTTCGCCATTTATTTTGTTATACTGACGCTAGAGACGAAGACAGTGAGAGGGTGTAGGGGTATGGAACGTAGAGATTTTTTTACCAAGGGCTTTCCTGCATATGTCTATAAAGTGAGTTCGCTTTTCGTTGAGACAGCGGGATTATCAGAAAATGAAGAAAAAGATTATTTTGAATCGTTTTATTCTTGTTACCCTCTTTTGGCGGAGGCACCTTACGATATGCTCGTAGATGCAGCTAATAAGTTGGGAATTTCGACTGAAGGCAAGGATAAATTAACCTTAGCAAAAGAAGTTTTCAACAAAAAGGAAGTGTAGCATGTACTATATCGACAGATTTCTAAACCAGGCGATTTGGCTTTTGCTTGAGAAAAACAGTAAAGATGAACTGACATATATAAGCCGTATAGAAACAGCAAGAACGGCATGGTATTTTTGGCTTGCAGGCGTAGCCGGGGTGTACGAATTCGGACTTAAAGACTGCAATGAGGAGGATGGTATTGAAAAAAGCACGTTTATGCTTAAGTACTATCCGGATCCTGATGAAGAAACCTTCGAAGATTTCTCTTGCAGTGAACAAATTATTAGGATGAGCCCTTATTTCGATAATTCAGTTATAAATATTGATCAGGAAGAACATGAATCGTGTCCTTGTTGTGCGGGAGGGCACCATGTGCATGAACATGGTAAGGAATGCAAAATGAATTTGCTGATGCACAGAAGCAAAGGCATACCGAAACTATTAAAACGTTCTCTTCTGCAGCCGTCATTGTTCCTCATTGGTGAAGTTGAATTTGTCATGAAACAGGATATGCTTTTGAACAGCACTCTTGTTTCACAAACAGAGTTTATACAATTTTCTGAAGAGGGATTATACGCAGGTCAAGGCGACCAAGTATATGAACTGATAGGAAAAGGCGAAGTTGATAGAAAAGTTAAAGGCTTGAATTTGTGCCGGACATTTTATGATTTTTTGGTGGACACTTTGTTTGGCGCAATATCAATAAAGCCGATAGGAGAACAAACTCGTTCCACCACGGGTCTTGTATCTTATCAGCGAAAAGACGGCAGTTATTGGAGCCAGTGCTCGGACAGCGTTGAAAAAGTGGAGCTGTATAACTGCTATATGATGGGAGGCTCGAAATAGCGTGGGGTAGATTTATCATGAAAGGAGGATAAGAAGCTTATGGACGATTTAAAAGCTTCGGTAGTAGATGAAAGCGGTAAGTTTTCATGGCCGGGTTTTATCGCCGGATTGGTATTGGGTGCAATTCTGTTTTGGCTGACGACACAAGTAATTGTGGCCTTAATGTTCTCTAGAACAGCAGCGTGATCATTATGAGGAGGTTTATATTATGGGTCTTTCCAGACGAGATTTTCTGAAAGGATTGGCTGTAGGAGGAACCACAGGCTACCTGACAATGGCGGGGGTTTCTTCAACGGTAATGAAAGATGTTTTTCTTCCTGCTGAGGCTGTAGGTGATTTTGATATTGGTGAATGTAAAAGCGTAACTTGCAAGGTCATATCGGAAACAAGCTGGTTCAGTAACAAAGTGCTTGTAGGCGATTTGCAAAAAGCTGGAGGCTTATTAGTTAACCAATACATAATTCCCTGGACCAGTGAAGGCGTAGAAGAAGGTTTTAATGGCGATAACCGTGGTGGTTACTCCACTTTAGTAGACGTGGAACTACTTGATGGGACCCACAAGAAAATATTATTGGACTGTGGCTGGAACACAAAGTGGATGGACGAATGCTTCGCAAGAGAAGGTATCGATACCATGCTGAAAAAGAAAGAAATCGACATGTTATATATCTCTCATGAACATTTTGACCATTATTGGGGCATCGAGTCGGTATTAAAACATTATCCTGATATTCCTGTGCTCATTCCTAAAGGGTTTTACAAAGAAGGACTGGATTTATTAAAAGGGGCAAGCTTCCCTGTTGCCAAGCTTAAAAACGATTATCCGCATACAGGAAAGTTGGAAGTCAGGGAATCAGGCAAAGTTCATCCTCTGTTTCCTGGTGCAGCTTCAATTTCTTTTGATTCCGCTATTATCTGCAGAGTTACAGGAGAACAAGGTCTGGTATTCAATGTAAAAGACAAGGGTTTGGTTGCGGTAACAGGTTGCTGCCATATGGGTATCATATCCTTCCTGCAAGAGATAAAACGCAGAGTAAAGGGTGGCGACAAAATATTCGGAGTTCAGGGCGGCTTGCATATATCTCCGTTTGAAGACTGGGATCCACAGTACGATGATTTGATTCTTGCATTACCAGAATACGGGGTTGAGATTATTGGCTGTAATCACTGTACAGGTTATCTGACAGCAGAGAAAATGATTAAGGCAGGATTGCCTGTTGTACAAGGAACAGCAAGATTCAAGAGCAAGAAACCATTATTCCTCGGCAACGGCGATGTGCTTAAGTTCTGTTAACAGTCTGATAAAACTTAGATATATGGAGGCGCAAATAATATGATTAGCTTGAAAGACCATATGTGGCTTGACAGCCGTATCATGGAAAATCGCTTGAAACAACCAGCGCGTGGGATTGTTGGCGTGTTGTTCTCATTTGTTATTTTCTACGTGTTGTGGTACATTTTTATGGATCCGAGGGGCATTTTAAAATGGTATACTCCTCAGTATGGTTATATGTATGTTAGATGGATATTGATAGTAGCAATCTGGCAGGCTTATGTTTTTAATTTCTGGCCATTTAGCTTAAAGTTCAGAGAGTCGGCGCATCCGATATTAACCGGAACTGTACTCGTAGCTACGAACTTTGCTGTAGTAGGCTTGGTTATTTGGGGCTTTTTCTACAATTTCTTAGGAAAGTACTCGATACCTTATCTGAGTGTAGACTCATTGGTAAGTCTTGGCTTTACTAATTTCTATGCAAAAGAGTATTCTTCTTTGGCAATCCTGATGTTTGCTGCTATTGCTTCCTGGCTCAGTCCGATAGTGCCGGTATGTTTTGAAAACCATCCTTGGCAATCTATGAAGCAACCAGCAAAAGGTATCACGATTTTCTGCGTTACTATGTTGCTGACAGTACTTGCATTCTTTGTTTTCATGCATCCGCATTACCATGTTCTTTTCTGGCCGTTCCAGGAGTATGCCGCGGCCTATCCGTGGTGGTATGGCTTTGCCCATACGCTGCATGGCAACTTCAATGTTGGTTGGATTATGTGCGGTACAGTTGCTATTTGGATGTTGGAACTCACCTTCGAGAGATATCCTTTCCGCATGATTAAGAATAAAATTGCCAGAGGCTTTGCCGGTTTCTTCGGCGTATTGGCTTTTGCATTGCTATTATTCTTCACTTTTAATTTTGTTCAGGAGTTGGCTTGGGGCCCTGCCATTGACGGTGCAAAACGTATTTTGGCACCTGACTGGAGGTATCTCCATAGTGGTGAATTGGCAATCATGATGCTGATTCCGGCTATGGTTCTCAATTTCTATTTTGATAATGGTCCTAAGAAATATTCGGCGCCTGTAAATATTGCTTTGCGTCTGATTATAATTATTGTGACCACGATTATTTTCCACTTTTTGTATTACAAATTCAGCCCTGGTATGCTTGGAACGCAGTCTGCTTATTCTCATCCGCAGCAATTTCCTATGGCTCCTGGCATCTTGTTTATTTGTACAATGCTTTTCCATAACTGGTTTATGGATTTCTGGCCGGGTAAAAAACGCATCGGGAATAAAGAGGTCATGCTTGACGACAATGGTGATGAAGTTACTGAAAAATAATTAATTGTCTTTTCTTGATTCGCGCGCTTCTAAAAGCGCGTGAATCAAGAAAATGTCTGAAGTCCAAAATAATGCAGGAGAGGGTGTGTTATCTTGAGCATAGGTTTAGGGGAAATTTTTGTAGTTTTATTAGTAGCTTTTTTGGTTGTCGGCCCTGAGGATCTACCTAAGATTGCCCGCACACTGGCCCTTTGGGTAAAGAAAATACGAACAACGATGAAGGATTTGACAGCATCGTTCGAAAATGAAATGGAATTGGATAAAGTTAAAAAGGATGTTAATACTTTTTCTTCTGAAATGGAAAAAGCGCAGCAGGAAGTTTTTAAGCAGGCTGCCGAAGCAGAACAATTGATGAAAGCAAAAGCCAAAAATGTTCAGGAGAATAACGTAATAGCGACACTAAGTCAGGAGGTAACGAAATGAGACTGGGAGCAACGGAAATACTTTTAATATTAGTTCTGGCGCTGGTCATATTTGGCTCAAACAAACTTTCCGGAGTCGGTAAAGCTTTAGGTACAAGCATTAAAGAGTTCAAGCAGGAAATTAATAGTACCAATGAAAAAGGCGGAGATGAGAGTGCAGGAGAATCCGGTAATAAAAAATGAGAATGACCCTGTTAAGGAAATGGAAGTATACCAACAGCCAATAGGGGAACATATCAGAGCTTTAAGAAAAAGCTTATTGTATTGCCTTGGAACAGTAGTCTCAATTTTTTTGATAATTATTACCTTTTATTCTGATATTTTAATGCAATTTTTAGCTGAACCTATTAAAGCCAGAGGGATACAATTTATTTATTTGGGACTAGCGGAAGCGATGACAGCCCAGTTAAAAGTTTCTTTTATTGTGGCTTTTATATTAGCTTCGCCTGTGATTTTTTGGCAATTATGGAATTTTGTAAAACCAGCTCTTTACGAAAATGAAAGAAAAGCAGTAATCTTATTTACCTTTATATCTATAGCTTTGTTTATAACCGGCGTTTGTTTTGGTTATACGATTGTTTTTTTATCAGCAATTACGTTTTTTGTTTATATGGGAGAAAATTTAGCAACACCAATGTTGTCAATAAGTGAATACGTTGGATTTTTGTTTGGCTTTATTTTGCCGTTTGGCTTAGTATTTGAAATTCCTGTTGTAACCTTTGTTCTATGTAAGATGGGTATAGTTAATGTAGAATCCTTGGTGCGCATACGTAAATATGTAGTTCTTTTTATTTTTATAGTGGCAGCTTTTCTGACCCCGCCGGATGCTTTATCGCAGGTGCTTATGGCATTTCCTATGCTTGCTTTATATGAAGCCGGCATTTTGGTGGTGCGCTTTGCTTGTAAGTAAAATAGCAGGAAGTTTCTGGGAGTAAATGAATAAGTATGTAAAATTTTAGTTTCAAGATAAGATATATTTTTAATAGCATATGTAAAAAGTCCGCTCAAAGGGAGCGGACTTTTTGCCAATTATTGACATATGTCTGTAATAGGTTTAAAATTTTAGATACGCGGAGATAAACATGCCTTGCAACTTTTGCGTTCCGGATTTTTAATTTTGTTTCTAGTCAAAAAGGATTAAGGGAGAGATGTAAAATGGCATTATCAGAAAAAGGACAGGCTAATATGAAATCGTGTTTACAACCATTACCGAAGGTGCTTGTTTCTTGCAGAGGATTGAACGGTGAGGATAATGTTTTGGCTGTAGGCTACTGTGGAAATTGCAGTTATGCGCCGCCAATGGTCATGGTTGGCATTGTACCGACAAGGTATTCCTATAATATGATTAAAGAATCGGGATGTTTTGTAGTAAATCTTGTTGATAAAAGCTATTGTGCTAAATTTGATTATTTAGGAAGCCATAGCAAACGTGATGGTGACAAAATTGCTGCTGCCGAAATTTTATTGGGCGAGAGTAAAATTGTCAAAGCTCCAATATTACGGGAATGTCCTGTTAATATTGAATGTACGGTTGTTGACTCTATATTAACAGGTTCTCATGAAATGTTTATTGGTAAAGTCGAATATGTTCACGCTAATTCTGATATTTTAGATAAAGATGGTAATATTGATTACGCAAAGATTGATTTTCTCTGATTGATGTAAGTGATTTGGGCTGCGAAGGGACAGAAGGATGATAATATGAACTTGACTAAATTTAAAATTGTCCGCGAAGGATATCCGTTCGTAGGAATAAGCTTGGTTATCACAGTTTTCACTTTTAATTATCTCGGCGCCTATTATGGTGTTATCCCGGGACTTTTAACTTGTTACTTTGCGTATTTTTTCAGAAATCCGGTTAGGGAAACATCTTTAGACGAGAATCTGCTCTATTCACCGGCTGACGGCAGGGTTATGGCAGTAGAAGAATTATTTGATGATGAATATCTGAATGCGGAGGCTGTTAAAGTAACCATTTTTCTTTCGGTATTTAATGTCCATGTGAATCGAAGCCCTATTTGTGGTGAAATAAAATATCAAAGATATACTTGTGGTGGATTTGTCCCAGCTTATAAAAAGGCAGCATCTTTCGAAAATGAAAGGCATGCTATAGGTTTAGAAAACAATGACAGGCGTATTCTTGTCATCCAAATAGCGGGAATCCTTGCCAGGCGTATTGTGTCCTGGGTAACCTTAGGGCGCCAGCTTAGACAAGGCGAGTGCTACGGTATGATTAAATTTGGTTCCAGCACGGAAATTATTGTGCCGAAGCCTGTTGAAATACTGGTAAAAAAAGGCGATAAAGTTGCAGGCGGAGTTACGGTTATCGGAAGATATAAAGACTAAGATTCAGCGAAAAATTATTTGGTTATACGGGAAGATGTTTTTTGCTATGTACCCATACTATGAATTAAGAAATTTTCAATCGCTGTATTTTTTTGCGTTATGATAGATTTCTTTAATTTCTTCCTTATTAATGCACTTTGCCAAAGTTAAGGCAATAATGATAATAACAATTATGTCGGCTAAAAGTCTTGTTATGGCGAAGGCCGAACCAAGAGAAGCGACTTCAAAAAGAAACATAGGAATTTTGGTTGTAGACCAGGCGCCAATGAAGATTAAGATATTACTGAATTTGGCGCCTTTTTTCATTAATACGGCAGCAACGGGGAAGGCGCCGTAAAGAGGACCGCTGGCAGCCGAACCAAGAAGAAATGATAAAATGATGCCCTTCAGGCCGGAGCCTTCGCCTAAGTGTTTTACCATGGTTTCTTTTGGTATCCAGATATCGAGGAGACCGAGAAGAATAAAAATTGGTGGCATGACCAAGACCATTTCCTTTAAGGAATATCCTGTTATTTTGAGAACCTTCATGCCAAGGGAATAGTTGAAAAATACTAAAATAGTTATCAGAAAAAACATAAAAACGAAAGCACGATATCTTAAAATAAAATTTTTCATATGTTCGGTACCACCAATCCTATGATGTAAGCGATAAGAAATGAGAAGAGAAAGGCGAGCAGGTTTCTGTAGATCGCTAATTTGACGCCGAAATATTTAATTTCTAAAGGCAGGGTGACGACGCCAACCATCATAAGCGTTGATATGAAAGCTCCCAACTGCATGTAACCGGCTCCCCCTTGCAATAATAGGGCTGCGGTGGGGAAAGCTACAAAGCCGGGAATCAAAGTTATAGAGCCGACCAGAGCAGCGATAATAACGCCTAGCCAGCCGGAGTCCGCGCCGATAACATTGGCAATTATTTCGGGGTCAATGAAAGCTAATAAAAAACCGACCAGTGTTATTACCACTAAGAATTCCGGCAAAATATTTTCAAAAGCCTTAATAGCTTTCTTAAGAGCTTGTTTTGTTTTTCGTCTATCTTTGTAAAAAGAGAAAGCTAAAAGCAATGATACAGTAATATATAAGCCAAAATCCAAAATAAATACCAACCTTCCATATTTTTTTGCTAAGAATAAGTTACTACAATTATTGACATATGTCAATAATTGTTTTTGTTGTGTGATTG
>RZYM01000095.1 GCA_009930305.1 Bacteroidia bacterium | reverse complement strand
AACTTCCGCAATATTCAAACTATCTTTTACGTCAAGATAAAAAGCGTCGATGAGATTTTTATCTTTTAAAATACGTGCAATGATAAACTTTCCAATTTCTAGTAAGAATACGGGTAAGGAGAGACGCTCTTTTAAACTAGGATCAATCGTATTAACCCATCGACTTGATAATATGACAGCTTGCATTGCACTATCGAGAAAAGAGTCGGCATTTGCCCCATAAGGCTCTAACGAAGTTTCCACTAAATTTTTTATTGCACTCCCAAAAGCCAAAGAGATCGTAAAATTGACTCCCAATAAACTAACAGCCATCTGAGGAGTTTCTATCTTCTTCTTAAACCCAAACATCGCTGAATTGGAAACTTTTAACAAAGTTGATAAAATCAAAGGATCTTTTGCAACAATCTTTGCAAGTTCTTGAGGACATTTGTCTTCTTTTTGTTTAAACTCTTCAATGTAAATGACCGTTTGAGGCAAAGGCGGTAGGGAATCAATCTGTGCTAATATATCTTCTTGCATTTTAATCCTAAAATATTTTTTTACTTTCCACTTCTATTTTTAACCATTGGATGAAATCCAAAATCTTCAACTTTCAACATTTCTCTTACTTCTATCGTTGATGCCTTTGGTATGCAAAGAACATTAACGGAGACAATATTGCCAAAAATATTTGTTTGATTATGAGCAAAATTTTCTGGGTTATACAATTTTGGAAGATGCCAATACATTCTATAGCCAAGTGAGTCAATGTACTTTAAAAGAGCGTATGATTTTTCTATGCGGTCATTTTCGATGTACATGTAAGGCATGTATTTTAAAATGAGCTGTTTTGCACCTTTGAGTACATCTTCTTCCATCCCCTCAACATCTATCTTGAGTAATGCTAGACGACGTATATCATCCTTATAATCATCAAGCTTTTCAAGACGAACTTTTTCACCACTTTCAAAATTATCTACACTTATACCACCATAATTGTATGGTTTCGTATAATCAATCGAAGGGATGTGCACAAAACCATTTTTTTTACCCAAAGCACCGTGAATAGCAAAGACATTTGTGATACTGTTGAGTGCCATATTGGCACAAAGTGTCTGAAAAACAATCCTTTGAGGCTCAAAAGCATACACAAATCCTCCATCTCCAACGAGTTTAGAAAAAACTTGTGTATGTGTTCCTATATTCGCCCCGACTTCTATCACTGTATCATTTGGCTTACAAATCTGAGAAAAAAGTGCCACTTCGCTTTGTGAAAACTCTCCATAATTGTGTATGGACTGCCCGACATAGATATCATGGATATTATAAAGACAATACCCATGCTTTGCTTGTTTGAGTTGGTTAAATGGTTTCATTTAGACTACATGTAATTGGAAATCAGTTGTGCTATCATTGTTGATGTCAATATAGTATAAAACTGTTCCTGTACCATCAACATTAATATTAGAAATACTCTCTTGCCAACTTGCATTATCAATAGAAACACGATAACCTGCATCTATATCCGTAACTAAGCTAAGTGTATCATCACCATTTGTGCTTGTAATAGTAAAATCACTTCCACTTGTTCTCCACGAGTTAATAGTAGCTGCATCAATCGTAACAGTCCCTGCATCTGTGAGGCTTAAAGTTTCAAAATTTGTAAAACTACCAGTTAATGTTTGTCCATTGTAATTTGATAAACTTAATGTATCCGTATTAGCTCCAGCATCGATTGAAAACCTTCCAATATTGCTAAAATCAAGTGTAAATGTATCAGCTCCTCCACCACCATTGACAGCTATTCTTGGAGTAATATTACTATTTGGAGTAAGTTCTACAACATCTTCATTATCTGAAAGATTGAGATTATTTAAATTAGATATATTACTAAAATCAATCGTTCCACTTAAGCCACTACTGAAACTGATGCTATCATCATTACTATTTCCAAAATCTATATTTGTAAATTTCGTTTTCCAAGTATTAAAATCAGACGTATCTGTAAAACCCACACTATCCGAATTATCTGAAAAATTTAAATGAGTGATATCACCATTAACGATGTTACTAAAATTAGACGATGCAAAATTGCCTGAATTTGAAATATTTACAGTGTCATTTCCTAAATTTGAAACTCCATTTAATCCATAAAGAGTATTAACATCTGATACTGTACCTTCAATTGTATCAATATTGATCGCATCGACAGCTACTGTCGTCTTCCCATCAAGCGTACTCAACTCTGTCGCTGTAACGCTTGAGTCTGTTACTTTAATTGTGTAGGCATTTCCTGTTCCGCTTAGGGTTTGGAGTGTTGTTATATCTCCCTCTGTGATTGTTGCTGTAACTACGCCACTTGTTTTACCATCGATTGCGTTTGCTTGTAATACGGTTGCGCCATCTGAAATATTTACATTTGAAGTTGATGCTACTACTAAGCTAGCTGGTGTA
>RZYM01000094.1 GCA_009930305.1 Bacteroidia bacterium | reverse complement strand
TAAAGGTGTAACACCAATAAACGCACAGACTGGTAATTACACATTAGTATTGTCAGACATTGGAAAACTTATAACGCTAACAAGTTCTAGTGCTATAACCTTAACCATACCAACCAACTTTTCAGTTGCTTTTCCTATTGGAACTCAAATAGACTTAAGCCAAATGGGGACTGGTAAGGTCACATTCGCAGGTGCAGGAGTAACGATAAACAGTAAAGGAGGAAATAAGGCTATCGCAGATAAGTTTGTTGGTGTTTCTTTAATTAAAACTGATACTAATACTTGGTTATTAGTCGGTGATTTAATAGCATAATATGTTTAAAGCAGGAATAATACAATATAGTGGAGCTGTCATTGAACCCGATTTCATAACAACTTGTAATTGGACTTCAACTGGAACTTTTACTTTACGGGCTTATAGGGGGTCTCTAACTAATGTAGTTAGTTCTTATACCCTATATTACAGGAAAAAAGGAGATACCACTTGGATAGAAACAACAAATGGTCAAGTTAATATTACATCAACAGGAGAATGGGAAATAGCTAATGACTGGAATAAAAGTGGAAATGATGTTTTAACTCATTCTTATTATGGAATAACAGCCATAAATCAAGTAACTGATGTTTACTTTAATGAAAGCACTTTAGGCACAACTATTGGTAATAATTTCCTTGAAAATTGCTGGTATAATTGCTCATCTCTTACTTCAATGCCTGTTGGGTTTAATTTACCAAGTGGCATAACAAGCGTTGGTAATAATTTCCTTGCCAGTTGCTGGATTGGTTGCTCATCTCTTACTTCAATGCCTGTTGGGTTTAATTTACCAAGTGGAATAATAAGTGTTGGTAATAATTTCCTTTATACTTGCTGGCGTCGTTGCTCATTCCTTAATTCAATGCCTAGTGGTTTCAACATACCAAGTGGCATAACAAGCGTTGGTAATTCTTTCCTTTTCGCTTGCTGGTATGATTGCACCAACTTAAAAGCAGATGCTTACACAGAAGATATAACCTTTGAGTTTAATGCTAGTAATGTCTTTGGAGGAAGTTGTCCTATTAGCCCAGATAGTGTAACAGCTAGTAAACTAAGTCCTGTTAATGTAGCAGTAAATAGAACTTTATAATTAATAAAACATATGACAAAACTATTACAATTCCTATCAGGAAAAAAAGGAACAATCGCAACAATCTTAATGGGTATCGTTGCTTATCTAGCAACTAAGGAACTCTTAGGAGAACCTGAAGTTGTTTTAGCTACTTTAATTATAGGTTCTATTTTTGGAACTGCTAGTTATGCTACTTCAAGATATATCTATAAAAAATAAGTTATACCATTATGAGAGAAGCACTACCTATAAACTTGGAGGACCTTTCTATATGCATTCTCTTGGATGGTAGTGGAACAATAGTATATACTGTAACTTAGGCACATTCAACTTAACATACTTATAAAATTAATTTAAAGATATGAAGCTACTAAATATATTTCAAGACTTTAATCTGAAGTATGCCAATAACCCAATTCAATTCGAAGACGTAATTTCTAGCGATGGAATTAAAAGTTCTTATGAATTAAGCTACTCACCTCTTTGTGACTATAGTCCTTATAGACCAATAGTTACTGTTGATGTTGATGGCTTAGAATCTACACTTTTAGACGGAGTTGATTACACAATTGACTATGAAGCTGGAGTAATTCGCTTTATAAACATTCCACCAGAAGGCGAGGAGAATGTTCGCTTCTTAGGTTTTTACCAGAAGTGCAATTTAAAGCAATTTATAAACCACTACAACATGTCAGTAAGAATGTTGCAGACAACCTTCCCGGCAAGACGTTTGAAAAAGATTGAGATGACTGAAGACGAAAGTGGATTTATTAAAGGCTTTCATTTATCAGATGAAGAAATCGCTATCTTCGATCGCATTGCTGAAATCTATCAAAACGAAGACGATGAAGAAATGATTCCATTTGCAATGAGAGGCGAGACTGTTATTTTAAATCCAAGTAAAAATCTAGGGAGAGATTATAGCTCTCCCGGTGATTACGGAGGATTTCCTGGAACGACTAGACCAGGAATTAAATCTCCATTTTATATTTTAGGCGACATGAAATATAAAGAGTTTACTGATTCAGAAGCATCATTAAATGAAACAGTTGACTTTGATAATAATTCTAGAAATCAAATCATTCTTCTTATCGCCAGATTTATGTACGAATCCTGGCTACATAGATCATGGAGTCTTACTACTACTGTCCTCAACTTCAGCGAGATCAGCCAAGTATCTAAGATTATCATGTCGCTTGATATGCAGTTATTCTCTGACTTGAGAAACAACTTTAATCCTAAAGTTCTTCCAAGCACTGAGAAGAAAGAATATAAAGCTTAATTAAACTTCTATGAACAAAGAGCAAAATTATCACATAGCGATAGAGAACCTAGAAACAAAACAAAA
>RZYM01000093.1 GCA_009930305.1 Bacteroidia bacterium | reverse complement strand
TCAGGAAGCCCATCTAGAGCTTCGATTATATCCTCTTCTGTAATTCTTAATGCTTCATCCAGGCCTTTTCCTTTTGCCATCACCGATGTCATACTGGACGTTGCAATTGATGCACTGCAGCCAAACACAAGATAACTTATGTCATCTATATGATTGTCTTTCACCTTTATATAAACGGTAAGATAATCTCCGCACGAAGGGTCTCCAAAACTTCCTTCAGCGTCAGCATCTGGCATGCTATGAGCATTTTGAGGGCACATAAAATGTTCAATTACTTTTTCGGAATATATAATTAGTCACCTCGATTCTCATTATCTGTAAAGAATCTGCCACGTCCATGCCTATGACAGCCTCGGCCACATCCATTTCCCGATCCATCACAAAGACGGTATTCGCCTCCCTCAATTATTAACACTTTACCATTCACCAATGATTCAGCTAACTTTCTTCTGGCTTCTACATATATTCCCTGAACGGTAGCACGGGCAATATTCATTTGTTTTGCACACTCTTCCTGAGTAAAACCCTCCAAATCTATAAGCCTTATTGTTTCATATTCATCAACTGTCATGTTTACATGATCTTGATCGTCCAACACTGAATCAAGAGGGCCAAATTTATTACTTTCTGGCAGACAACAAACTTTTCTCCTTTTCATTGGTCTTGGCATAATCTATCACCCCATTTCTAATCAGAAATAACCAGAGCGTCCTCCAGTTACCTCTAATACCCGTTACAGGTACTTTAATTGTTTATCAATGACTTCGATTCGGCTTTGCAGTAATTCTTTTTGTTCTTGAAGGAAGTCTTTATGTGTTTTTGTCGCATATTGATTTATTGCTAAACCTCTCCCAAATCCACTACCAAAACCTCGTCTGCAAGCAAATCCAAGACCTAATCCAAGTCCAGCACCACGCTTGACTGCATTTTTCCCTGTGCAAAAGCCTAAACCGTGTCCAGTCATTGTTCCAGCACCCATTGGGCCAGTTCCATCTCTTCTAGGCATACCATTCACCTCCTTGTAGTTTATGACATATGCCATTTACTATCATTAGTATACCTCTGTTAATGGCATATGTCAATAACTCTTTAAATTTTATTTTAAAAATATGCTATAACTCAATTGCAAAGCTTCACTTTTTGATTGATTAAGTTTCTCATTTCAATTAAAAAGTAAACTGATTTAGTAAAAAACACCCCATAGACTCTTATAGCCTACAGGGTGTTATATTTTAATTGTGACACAAAATTAGCATCGTTAATCTTCTATATATTCTATAGCTTTAACAGGACAAGCATTTATTGTAGTTTGAAGTTTTTCCTTATCTATTGTAGTTGCATCATGTGCCTTAATGACTGCCTTTTTACTCTTTATTTCAAAGAGTTCTGGATAATTCTTAGTACACAAAGTGCAACCCATGCAAGCACCTTTATTAATTATTAATCCTACTTGTGATGTTTCCTCGCTTGGCAAATCCTTATCCTTTATTATCTTGTCTGCAATCCACGAAAAAATGATAATTGCCACAACAGTTAATATCCAACGAATAACCATAAACTTAGGGCCTAGAAACTTTGCTTCATTTAAAAGCATTGGAACCTTAATGACTGCCCAAGAACTTAAAATAATAATGATGTTTCTAATTGATGCACCTTTTTTGTGAAGCATAACGCACATTGGAAATGCCGCATATATTGGGCCTGCTGAAATACTTCCAATTACAAAAGCTAGAAAAACACCTTTGGCTTTGGCGTCCTTACCTAGAAATTTCATTATTTTTTCTTTTGAAACCCACATATCTAAAAGCGCAGTAAGCACGAAGATAACTGGCATAATCATAAGCATTTCCTTAATGTAATAGCCACTGTTTTTAACTGATTCTATCCCCATAGACGGATTAATGGTAGTCATAATTGCATATGCCAAAATAATTATAAAAAAGAACAAATTATCCTTTATTTTTTTTAAGACCATTATATAATCACCCCCATTACATGTGCAATAATTATAGCGAACAGAAAACTAAGTCCGTTACGAACTGCTGTAAACTTAACGCCGAATTCCTTTTTCTCAAGAGGGAAGGTTACAACACCGACCATTGTTAAAGTTGTTAAAAATGCCACGGAAGGAACTATCCCAACTCCCGCATCTACCAGTGTCCCTACTAGCGGGAAAGCGATAAAGGCTGGAATTAGTGTAATTGTTCCTAACAAAGCCGATGCTATTGTTGCAATTGCAGTTGACTGTTTTTCCACAAAAGATGCAATATCTGCCGGTGGAAGTAGTGTCAGGATTAATCCAATTGCAAAAATGATTGAAAATATACTTATAGCCATTCCTTTTCCCATATTAAATGCCATTTTAAGTGCTTGATTTGTCTTTCCCTTATTTTTAGCAAAAGAAACTCCAAGAAAAATTAAAGTTCCAATCCATATGCCGATTGTAAAAATATCCATTTATAATTCCTCCATCT
>RZYM01000034.1 GCA_009930305.1 Bacteroidia bacterium | reverse complement strand
AACTCTGTATCTTTGTATCTAAAATGTACTTAATATACTGATTGTAAGATATTTGAACAAGTTACAAAAATGGATACAAAAATTTGTTTTGGTTACAAATACGAAAAAAAGCACGTTTTTTTAACGTGCTTTAATAGTTGAGAGGAGGGGTGTAATCAAAATAAATCGGCGTGTGTTCCTGTGTTTACAAACAATAATACAAGTTCTTCGTCATTTTGTTGCCAAACGAGCAACCAATCCGGCTGTATATGACATTCCCAACATCCTTTATATTTGCCATTCAGTTTGTGGGGTTTGTATTCAGCTGGCAAAGATCCTGTTTGCCTCAAAATTTCAATTGCATTATAAAGTTTTTCTACCTTTAATCCACGTTTTATACATTTACACCTAATTTTTTAAAATAGGCTTTTGTATCTCTAATTTCTCGAACACGTCCGTGTCTTATGTCTTCCAATGATTTATCTATTCCGTTCATTTGTTTTGTCGGTTTTTCTGTTTTCCAAATTCCAACTTTAACGCCTGCCTGTAAAAAAGCATCAACAAAACTTTTTGCAATATGGTTTCGCGCATCATACTCTAATGTTATTGTTGCCATAATACTTCCTCCTATATTTATACCGCAAAATTACAAAAAAAATATTTGATTTGACAAAAGTAAAATAATTTTACAGCCAAAATAAGAATGGTTTAGTATATGGGAATTTCTTTAAGAAAATAATAAGAGCTGCTCCGATGGCGACACCTGATAGTAAAAACTTCCACCAATTCATTTCTTTTTCTTCTTTAGTCGTTGATATTTTGTTTTGTTGGAGTAGGTTGGATATACTATCTTGTAAATGAATAATGGTAGATTGATTGCGTTGCTCCGTCTGTTTGTATATTTCTATCAGGCGTTGCATTTGCTTCTCTTTTTCTGAGATAGAGACATGACTTACATTAGTTGCCATTCCTGTTATAAGGTTATAGGTTCCGCCACCGGATCCAAAAACGATACCTGTATGGCTTTGCTTTTCGCTATTGGTTGAATCTGTTTTATGTATTTCTTCGGTTGAATTGGCAGTAATGGTGTCGTCTATAGATGCTGTTTTTATGTCGTCTTTACGCTCAATTGTACTATTGTCTGTAAGCGTGGTTTTTATCGTTTTGCAGCCTCCAAACATTATTATAATGAATGAAAACAAGCAAAGGCAAAGGGCAAGTGCTATGAAACAAAAACATCCATTTCGAGCTTCCATGCACACGCCGATCACTTTATTTGTATATTTCTCTGAAATCATTTTGTTATCATCTTTTGGTATATTCATATTACTACCGTATTAATTGATTTTTTCTTTGATCAATGCCATTAATTTATTTGCTTTCGGTATGATTTTACGGAGTTCGGCAATTGGGTTTTTAAGTTTCATAATAATTAGTTTTAAAGATCTGATTTTCTTACAAGATGTCCGTCAATAATAACAAAGTCATTGACGGCTTCTTCATTAAATTCTTCAAGTGTCAACGGTTCGATTTCGATCGTTGGACGTTTGGTAGTAACCGTCGCACCATTCTGCTTATAACGATAAGCAACGTATGCGACGGCTGCCATCAACACACACAATGATAAAGCTAATATGATTATGTTTTTATTGCTCATATAGTTACGCTTGTTGTCCCGGTTTCCATTCTTTACCTCCGAGATTGTCGGTTCCTGATTCTTTATCAAGCGGAATGTAAGCACCGCTAAAAGACGATTTGATTATGTCTTCCTTGCCTTTCATTACGAAATACACTGCAACACCAGCGACGGCTGCAATGATTAGAAAGCACACAATAACTAATGTTTTGTTTGTATTCATATCTATTGTATTTTAGGCTGTTATACCATATTTTGCAAGCCTGCCCATGATGCTATCAATAGTGGTTGATAAACCAATGTTGGTGATTGCAAAGTTTTCGCTATCGAGCCATTGAGCCAAATTTTCACCTTTGCCATAAGTTTGGGCGAAATAGTTAGCAGCACCGACAAAAACGCGATCAGATGATGCAAGATATTCACTATAAATAGAAGCATCTCGAGATAAAAAATTCAAGCCTTTCATATCTTCATATAATTTTCTTGAATGTTTTTGAATCTCTAAATTTTCCGTGTCGTCTAATTCGTTTCCCCAATTGGTTTGGTCCGGCAATTTTGCAACATTATTTACCTTTTTTTTGCCTACGAAATAAAAGGTAAGCGCAATGGCGGTGATCAATACTATTACCGATGCACTAATGATGATGTAATTTTTTGTTTGCATTTTCTTGTTTATTTAAAAATTTGTTGTATATTCGCGGTATAAATATTGTGGCTCCGATCGCCCTACACACCATGAACCGCTATTTTGTAATGGTGTAGTAAATGGAAAATACAAGCGGATCTTATTTAGGACTTGGGCAATTCTGCCATAATATTTTTCTTCTGTGAATATCTCTTGTGCTTCGAGGCTGTGCTGTTTTTACTTCCCAAAAACCTTTATTTATCGAAAAATCAAGATCAATAGCTGCTACATCATGTATATTTTCACGATAAATAATCAGCAAAATAGATGTACCAGATCCTTCGCGAATTTGATTAAATTCATTTGCAATACTCTTAACATAAGATAGACCGTCTATTCCTAAATTTCGCAATTCATTTGCGTGTGCTAATTCTATATGCTTAATATGATTCTTTGATATATAAATATCGGCACATCGTTTGCCTATAGCTTTTGCAATAGGCATTTTTATACGTCCTATTTTTGTTTTATTTGGCAATATTACAGATTTGTTTTTCTTCATTATTTTCGATATTTGCAATCTTTATCAAAACAGGCTAATTCTTCCAATTTTGAAACACGTTCGTCCAAATAGGCTATACGTTTATAAAGGACTGCGTCGGATTTTTCTGATGCTTCTGCCTGCATCCGCTTGCGCGTAGCGCGTATATAAAATATCTCCACTACGTTTGAAGCGGTTAGCACCGTACTAACGGCTGATAATATTAATTCGAGCGTTGACATTAGTCTTCAAAATCTGCTGGGTTAAGAATTATGGTTATTTTGTTGTCGAAGCCAGGTTTTGTTACAAATGATAGTTTGCTATCTTCGCAATACGCACTTCTGACCTTAAAAATAAAATTAAGGTTATTTTCTGCTATATACATATCCTGCAGATATACTCCATATACACCTGTAAATGGATCGATAATTGGATAATTGGTTCCATTGGGATTCTGATTAACCATCTGCACATATCCACAAATACAATTGTCTTCCATTTGTGAGTATGTTTTACCATATTTGTCTATCGTTCCAATATCGCTCGCTTCACTTCCACACCCATATATAGAGCTATTTTCGCCGAAAAAATATCCTTGTATATTACCAAATAATCTTTTAGTCAGTTGATAGTCTTTGCCAACTAAAATTGCTTTCTCAAACTCCGGTATAGCACTTGCTATATTGTCAGCGACAGCGTGGATATTTTGGTTTTGGTAGTTATGTTTTGCAGCCACAATTAAGCTATTTATTTTGCTTGCTTGTGTAACATAGTTGTTTAGACTGATTACTGATTTAATGGGCTGGTCTGCGCTGATTTGTACAATCTTTGTAGTAAGTGCACCATTATAAATATCAACTTCTGTTGTTACATTACTAATAGGATTACCCGTTGTTATATCAAATAAATTACCTGCTTTAAATAGTGTTGAAAGTGGTAATTCTATTCGCATTTTATCGCTAATTGGTGTGCAAGCTGCTGCACGATCAAAGATGCTCGGAGTTCCAGCGTTAGCTTTGATATACTCTTTGATTTTCTGGTCATAATGGGAAAGACCTGTTTCGTTTAATATTTTGCTCATGATTTTTTTATTTTAAATATTGATGATTAGTTTTTATGCCGGTATAACAAAAAGTTCATCTATTTCACTATTTGTAATCGGATCAAGTGTTGTTTGTTGAGTTTCAAGGATCTGTTTAGTTGTGCCATCCCACCAAGCATCAGGAACGCTTATATCACGAATTAACAACACATCTCCAACAGATAATTGCGCTGTGTTTGTTGCATCTGCAAGCCACGCATCTAATTCGGCGGTAGTGTCAAAGGCATATCCCTTTGTTCTTCCTTGTGCAATTTCGCGAACGGCATTTAATTCTGTTTCGGTTGCTTTGTTAGTATTTAACTCGTTGATAGCTCCGATAATGGTTTTGGCAACTGTTGTTAAGTCATTAGACGACTTGCTTTGCGCATTTTCTTGTAAAGCTGTTACTTCGTCTTGTGTTTCATTTATCGCGCCGACAACTGTTTTATCTACTGTTGAAAGGCTGTTATCTGTTGCGTCTTGCTTGTCGCTAGCGCAAAGGCAATGTCCCATTTCGTCTTGATCGCAATTGTCCTCGATTGAATCCCATACCTTGTATGTTACTCCGTCTACTGTCTTTTGTCTGTACATATATTTTTATTTTTGATTGGTTAATTGTTCGTAAACTCCCGAAATAATATCGGCAGTATTTTGCCAGGAATATCGTTTAGCCACTTTAATAGCTGCTTTTCTCATTTTATTTTTTTTGGCTTCGGTCATTGTTGAAAATTTATTTATAGCATCTTCAATGCTTTCTTTTGTTACTCCACAATTGATTGCGCAATCAGTAGTAAGAAATTCACCCATACCACCTTTAAATGAAGATGCAAAAATGGTCTTGCCCATTTGTGCTGCTGCACAGGCTTCAAGTGCTACCATACCAAACGGCTCGTGCTTTGATGGCATGATAACCAAATCGGCACTACAAATAGCTGCGTATTTATCATTATCATAAATCGGTCCTATGTAGTGAATACGATTATTCCTTTTGCAAATTTCATTAAGTTTGTTTATCAGATATTCGCTGCTTCCTTGCTTACCCCCTGCGAAAATCAGATCACATCCTTCTGGTACATTTATTTCCATAAGAGAATCAACGTTTTTCATGTATTCAATTCGTCCGATGTATAAAATCTTTATTTTCCCGGTACCGGGAAATAAAAAAGGATCTGTATTTTCAAATAACGTGGTATCAACACCATTTGGCACAATAGTTGTTTTGTGCTTATAGATTGAAAACGGGTATAAATTGCTGTAATTATCCGATACTTGTAATACGGTAAAAGCACGTCTGCACGCCTCAAACTCAATACTTTTTGCAACATTCCACCCAAGTTGCTGCATTTTATTTACGTCTTTTTCTTTGATATAATTATTGATGGAGAGATGTACCGCAAAAACGATTTTAGCACCTGTAATTTCAGCAATACTCCAAGCTGCCGGCGCAGTAGACCAATCACAACAATGGATAATATGCGGTACTGGTATTTCTTTTTGCATCAATAGTTTGGTAGCAAGTGTAACAAACTTTGATTGATTAAGATATGTTTCTGAAAAAGCGTCTTGTACATTGCCATATCTGTAATTATATGGCGTTATGCCAAATACTTTTACGCCTTTGATCATTCCGTCGTCTGCACCTTGACAAATGGCTGTAACGTTATATTTTTCGGTGTCTAAACGGTTAATTACTTCGTTTATGTGAACGCCAAGACCACCCATACTGTGTATAGGTCTGTCCGGTGATAATATCAATATATTTGTTTTCATTGTTTGTGTGTTATGCAAAATATAACCCTGATTCAGCATTACGACGATTAAGCAATCCGGTAAGCTCTTTACCACCGGCATATTTCCATTTAGAAAACTCGTCGGAAATTGTCGGATCATTTGGATTGGCTTTGATCTTCTTGTAAAGGGTAGAGCTTTTGAAATTACCAACTCCGAGGTTGAATACGAACGATACAAGCGCATCAAATTGATTCTGTGTTAATTCGACACCCATCGTATTTATAGCGTTTTCAGCGGTCCGCAAATCGCTTTTAAAATAGCTTTCCGCTTGATCAGCAGTGCAAGTGTCGCCTTGTTTTACGCCGGATGTATGTCCATATCCGATTGTCCAAATACCCACACTATCTTTGTAAGCAGTAAGTCGGCATCTTTCGTATTGTTTAATCAAATTAATTCCTTTTGTACTTGTTCTCATATCGCCTGTTATTTTATCGAGTAAATTTGTGTTTCTTCGTATGATAATAATGGTGGCAGCTATTAACATTCCACATGGTAATACGATAGCCGTGGCCGTTAACGCCGTATTTGCTGCAATCTTATTCATCGTTACTGTCTATGTTGTTAGTTTTTGAACTGTCTTTAAATAGGCTTACAATTCCGCCTATGTCAATAGGTGAATTAGAGATACCAACGTCACTTGTTTTCTGTGTCGTAACAAGTCGCTTTAACAAATCAGTAGACGTTTTCTTGTCTGAATTGGTAATACGAAAGATCATAACTACAACAATGCCGATAATAACAAGTGCCGACAATCCAACAATGATGTATGTATCCTCTTTTTTCATATCACGCTTTTCCCTCTAATTCGGATAATTCAGTAATACTGCAAAAGTCTTTGCCCCACTGCAAGCGCACTGCTGCAAGTGTCATTTTGCCAAACATTCCATCGACCGCAAGTGCTTCTTTTGTTACTGTGTTTTTGCTGTTTGGTAAATTAGTAATTACATAGTTACGCCATTTGTTTAAGGCATTCTGCAAACGGCAAACATCAGCTCCTGAATCGCCATTTTTCAAAAGTTTGTCTTCTTCTGGAGTATCAGGCAATACAACTGTGTTTTTACCTGGCATATACCATCCGAAAAACCAGCAAGAAACGCCGCTTAAAACCAATACGACGGCTATTATTACTATGATCCATTTTGTTTTCATACTAAATTTTTTTAACAACTGCATAGAGTGTAAACGCTATCATAATAGGTACAATAAGTGCGCACGCTAAATAGATGTAGTTTTGCGAATCAATCTTAATGTCTAAACCGGCATTAATCAAATTGTTGTTTTCTGTGTTCTCTTCCATTTTTGTATGATTAATGTTGTTTAGCCTCTTGTTCTAATATTACCGTCTTAAATCCAGTTACGTTTTCGCGATTTTTCTGTAACGGATCTTCCGTTACTTCTTCAAAAGTTTCGAGGATATATTCTTTCTCATTAATATCTCTCATAACATAACCTTTCATGTAAAGACAATCAACGGCAAACCTATATCCCTCTGTTGATAATTGCTTAAAGTAATTAGTTACTTCTTTATTAAATGGTGCAGGTGTCTCTTTTACCGATTCGGCAAATTTTTCTACCATACGCTCTATTTCACGCATTTTTGCTACTGATAGTTCATAATCAATACGATTTGATTTTTCTGTGCAGCAATAGCCGTAAATAGCATTAGATTTACCCATAATTAGTTGATCCGGATATTCGGTAATACTATAACCAGGATTAAACGCTTCTTCAAAGGTTTTCGTTTCATCCTTTTTTTTAGTGATATTTATGTCCGGTTCTTTTGGCTTTTCGTTTTTTTCTAACGTCTTTTTTACGTCTTTTTTGCGTACGAAAAAGAAATACAATGCCGCTACTACGACAATGAGAAATAAATAATCTTTTGTATCCATGTCTTTATTTTTTAAATATTGTTTCACCTAATTCATTAACACCGACAACAGTATTCCAATCGCCGTTTGCCCTTCTTTCGAGAATAGCGCGAGCTGCTATTGATGCTTTACCGTATAATACCGGATTATTTTGTAGTGCCAGCAAATCTTTGATAAAATCTTCTTTATCGTTAGCCCATGAGATGTAGGCGTGTTCAAAAGCCCACCAAAACTCTCCCGGATTAACAAGTGAAGTCCATTGGTCCATCAAGCCACCATCCGCACTAAGCCAATTTTTGTTACCAGCAGCTCCGCGACGGTAAACAGCATCTTTTGTGTTACTGATCAAATCGGTTAAAACTTTTTGCCTATTTGCCCACTTTGTTTTAAGATCGTTTTTTCGAGCTGCTTCTGCATCGTCATTAGCTTTTTTTGCTTTTTGAGCCATATAACTGTCAATAGCTTTATATATATCATTTGACGTTGTTAGATTTTTTGGCGGATCCTGAAGAACTTTTTCTTTGTATTCTTTTACCGCTTTTGCAAAAGCTTCTTTTTCTTTGTTCTCAATAGCAGTTGTAAGTTGGACAAGGTTATAGTAACTTGGAGCTTGCGCACCAAACAAAGTTTTATAGGTTTGCCTTTTAATCGAAATTTGATTAATTTCTGATATTTCGGCTTCCATTGTTTTATTTAGTTCGGTGGTTTCTTCCGGTGATGCTGTGATCAATGCTTTGTATTTTGCTTTGATCTCTGCTATTTCGTCGTTGGGATTATAGCTATCGCCGACGGCTTTTGTTATAGTGTTGCTCACTTGATCTTTAAACAGATAGTACAGTATTAATACAAGTACAATTGCGCCACCAACATAATATAAAATTGTTTTATTCATTTGTTTATCGTTTGAAGATTAATAGCAGTAGCATGATTGTTTGTGTGTAGAGCAAATAACGGACAATACGCTGATCCATTGGACCAGATACGATACGGATTTTGTCAGCACTTTTAGTTGCGCACTTATCGCATTTTGGGACATCAATCTTTACATTGATTTCCGGATCTGCATTTTCAAGAGCCAATTGTTTGTCGCTCATTTCACGCAAAAATTCTTTCAATTTATTTCGCTTTTCTTGTGGTGTCATTTTTTTGTTTTTTTTGTGTAAAGCAAATAGCCGAATAAGGCAAAGATCAAAAAGTAAATAATGTACTTTGAGTAATTTACGTCGGTTGCTAAATCGGTTGTTTGCTTACTAATCGTTTCGGTGTGTACGTTACGTGCAATGAGCCGGTTTGATTGCTCTTTGTCTTTTTCAA
Source organism: Bacteroidia bacterium (assembly GCA_009930305.1). GTDB lineage: Bacteria > Bacteroidota > Bacteroidia > Bacteroidales > Paludibacteraceae > Enterocola. Next base: position 3,100 of record RZYM01000034.1, on the reverse strand, counting down.
TTGCCATCTTAAAGCCACTCGAGATAACATCTCCAATTGTTTGGAATGCACCTAAAATGGCTGTTGCTGCTAACATTGGATCCATAATACTTATTTAAGATCGTCTTTAATCATCCATATAATACCGCCAATAGCGAGTAATACTATGACACTTTCAATGATAAGTGATAGTTTCTTTTCGCCCTGAACAGATTTTAGTGTGTTGCTTCGATCTGTTGTAGTGGCTTCTAATTCTTTACTTTGTTGTAAGATGTAATCTGCTTCTGCAAGTGCTTTTTGTTCGCCGGTGTTTGTTCCGGAAAAAATTTCAACGCCACCGATAGCAAATGACCATCCGCACATATCCTGCAAGCGACAATATTCTTCTGCTGCTTTTTCGTTTCCATGTTCGGCATCCCACTTATACGCCATCATACGAATGCAGCGTGAACGTTCGGCTTTTGTGCTATTACCGTCTACAAGTGTTTTTTCAATAGTGGCAACCGCCTGTTTTAAACTGCGAAACTCCGTTCCTGCAAGGTGAGCAAAAGCGTAAGCATCCGCTTTGATTTCGTTATCGGTATTGAGGTAGTGATGCCCCATTTCGTGCAACACAATAAACTTCTTCTGAAAATCGGTGAACTTATCAAAGTATGGACCATTGATATATATTACACCGTCTTTACGAGATAGTGCAGCCGGCGAATTACCTAAATCGGCGTTGTTTGTACTATTTAATTTAATTACTTGTAACATATTGCTAAAAAAAGCCCGCCGACAAAAATCGGTCGGGCTTTTCGATCATAATAAAAAACTGTATTATCGTTTTCGTAACGCCATAAAGACAACTACACCAACAAGTAATAAACCTACGCCACCTATTGCAAGATATAAGCCGGTATTATTTTTACCTTGTTGCTCTAATTGCTTGTTTTGTGCCTCAATGAGAGCTGCTTGTGCGGCAGTGGATTTTGCTCCTGATACATCAAGCGAATCGACGATACTTGCTGCCGACGTTACGCCGACACCCAAGAAATCAAAAATTGTATTGACATATCCAAGTGCATTACTACTTTTGGCTGTAGAGCTTTTGGCTGTAGAGCTTTTGGCTGTAGAGCTTTTGGCTGTAGAGCTTTTGGCTGTAGAGCCTACACCGTCGGCATAAACAAGTCCTTTGAAAGCTGCAAGTTGTTGTGCTGCTGTGCGTGTGTTAGCTCCCTTACGTGCCAAATCGGCAAGATCTTTACCGAATGAAGCTCCGTATGTTTTCAAAGCCTCTAACACCAATTCAGGGGTAACACTGTCACGGGAGTAGCCATAGCGTGTTAGCAATTCCGATACTTCAGAAGCATCGGCAAAGCGTAACGCTACGTTTACGCCAAAAAGTTCGTCATTTGAGCTACTCTTTGTTTTTGCCATGACAACCTCCTTATCCCAAAGCAATTTTTGCTTGTTCGTTCAAAGTATAGGCATCATTGCGAGAAGCTCCAAAAAAGAAGGTAATATCAATACCACTATTAGGAGCAACAACAACGTCCAATACGGTTTGATCGTCCAATTGCAAAGTTGTAACGTCAATTTTAGCCATTAAAGTATCGCTGTCTGATGCTTTACGGTATTGATTAGGGATCATAGATTTTGCACCCAATTTTGCATACGGAGAAACTTTGGTTACCGTGATAGGTTGCGACAATTGAGATTTTGTTGCACCTGTTATTTGCATTTCGACAACTCGAGTAGGGTTGCGTTTCAAGAAACGTTGTAAGAAAGCTAAATTAGCTGCGATACATTCAATAACGACAACATCACCAGCCATAATAACATTACCATTGGTGGCAATAGCATCTGCTGTAATACCAGCAATAGCAGCAATTTCAGTTGTGTTTGCCAATTCACCAGGGAACAACACAATGCGTTTTGATGCGTTACCGTGATTGATCAATGATACTGTATAGTTTTGTTCGGTTTTGTCTTCTTCGTCGAATCCCTCGGATCCGCCAAATTTGATTAAACCATTTGAACCAAGCGCAATAGAGCGTTTTGTTTTTTCGTCAGTCAATGACATACCGCTATAGCGGTTGCTTAAATCTTTCATTTTTCTATTAAATTTAATTAGTTATTACTGTTTATTACTTATGCAGCTGCACCGTCGGTGATTTGTTCTGCATCTTTTTCGCCTTCGGCGTTTTTCCCTTTTTGGTAGAAATAGATTCCTAATCCTACGATGGCAACAATCAGGATGATTGATACCGTACTTGTTTTCTTTAAAAATTCAGGCATGATAGTTTGTTATTAATTGGTTGAGTCTATTTTTGTTTGCGTTGTGCTAACACCTGTTTGGCGGCTTGCTTAATAGCTGCCGTCCATTTGACATTGTAGTGCGTAACTTTTTCAACGCTTTTAACGCCGCCACGTTGACGAATTTTTTTGGCTACGTCGGTGATGCTTTTTAATTCTGTTTTGGATAGTTTTTTTGCCATATTCAATATGTTTGGTTAATATGTTGACAGGGCAAAGTTAGAATAGGTCTATTTGGCAATGTCCGAATAATGCGTAATAATGCGTAATAATGTAGATTAATGCGTGATAATGCGTGATAATGTAGATTAATGCGTGATAATGCGTGATAATGTAGATTAATGCGTGATAATGTCGCTTAATGTAGATTAATTCTTGATAATGTAAATTTATATATAATATCCTTTCTTAAATCATACTTCTTATATTTGTGCAACCAAGATAAATGAACGTAAAAAATCAGAACTTGTTACTTTGATATCACAAGATGATATTAAAGGCGAAATAAAACAAGATTTGATAGACCAGATACTAACAAAAGCAAGAAAGTCTATATTATTCAATAAAATAACAAAAGACAAATATTTTTATTAAGGATTTTTTATAGCACAATATAAACCGCCTCGAAGAACTCAATCTTCGGGGCGGTTTTTTATTATGTATTTGTAGACAAAAAATCCCCGTCCGGAGATATGAACGGGGATCGGGTAGTGTGATGGGCGACGATCAGGATTTTTCTTTTTTGTATAACGTTTTATTGTATTCTTCAACTTCCATCAATATTCCCAATGGGGCAGTTGTAAACTGAATAGCCTTTTGTAAT
>RZYM01000092.1 GCA_009930305.1 Bacteroidia bacterium | reverse complement strand
GAAATAATGCCGCCTTCATAATGGAATATCTCGCCTTCGTTAGTGCGTTCATCGCGAAGTTCAATCTTGACGCCTTTGTTTAAAAACGCTAATTCCCTGATGCGCAGTCTCAATGTTTCATAACTATAAACGGTCTCAGTAAAAATGCTGGTATCAGGCAAGAAATGAACGGTTGTGCCCGTTTCTTCGGTAACGCCTTTTTCGTATAAAGGTACTACTGTTTTGCCTTTAGAAAATTCAATGCCGTATATTTTACCGCCCCGGCGTACCTCAACCTCCATTTTAGAACTGAGCGCATTAACGCAGGAAACACCTACGCCGTGCAAACCACCGGAAACTTTATAGCCGCCATCGCCAAACTTACCGCCAGCATGCAATATAGTCATAACGACTTCAATAGCCGGTTTTCCCACCTTGTGCATATCGACAGGAATACCACGGCCATTATCGCTGACCGTTATGCTATTGTCATGATGAATCAAGACCTGAATAAATGTACAATAACCTGCTAAAGCTTCGTCGATACTGTTGTCGACTACTTCTGAAACCAGATGGTGCAAACCACGGCTGGAAATACTGCCAATATACATACTCGGACGTTTTCTAACAGCTTCCAAACCCTCTAATACTTGGATTTGACCCGCGTCGTAATTACCGTGTACCGCAATTTCTTCTTCAATACTAGACATAGAAACCTCCGATATCTAAAATTTATCTTTTATAAACTGCATTTAATCCGAAATCTTCTTCTTTTCGCCTCTTCAAAGTTCCGGGTGAAATACCTGACAAATAAAGCGTGTCCTTAGTAACAATACAACTGGAGGCAAATATTTCACCGGATAAATCAACAATCTTGTATTTTCCGATATTTGGCCTCACAAATTCTTCATAGATATTCGCTTTTTTATCGACCAGGCTGAATATTCCTACTATTTCGCTACTCTTTATTACGCAGTCTGCTCCTAGATGAAGATACATAAATATTCCTCCGCAGTCTTTCAACCGTTTCCTCGATCAATTCATCCGTAAGTTTTTCAGGCACTATTCCAAGTTCCAATAATGTTACGAAAACTTTGTCCTCAGCTGTGCATTCTTCCTGTGCAATCTTTTGATAAGCCTTATTTTTTATATTGGCTTTTATTTCACTGAATAACATTTTATCACAATTAACATAATTTAGACACTCCTCATGCGATAGCCACGGAGCGGAATTTATAATTTCCGCTGCTTTAGCCCATAAGGCATCTTTTCTTTCTCTTTCACATGCAGGACAATAATAATATTCTCCAATAATTGGTACACCACATTTTTTGCACTGCCTATTCCAGACATCTAATACAGCTTTTTTTCTTTTTTTATCATCATTTAAAATTCTGTCAAAAGCGGCTCTTATCTCCGGGTTCGTTAGCTTTGCCGTTTTATTATAAATTTCTTTTTGTTCTTCTTCGGTTAACGGTTTGAAAACTAATTTTGTTTCTTCCTTGCTTTCTTCAGTGGATATATTTTTAGTTATTAAGCCGTTAAAAAACATAATATCCTTGATTGAAATATCCTGACCCTTTAAAGATCCTATTTCCCCAAGGCTATTTTTTATCTTACCCATAAGCTGGGCTTTCATCATCAGCAGATTATGTGACCAGGCGGAACTATCCGTATTAACAAATAAAATTCCCCTGTCAATACGTGTAGGCTTGGAATGTTTAGCTATATTAGCCCCACAAATATCAAACCAATTGCTGCGCAGGTAATAAACAATAAATTTTTCTTTGCCTGCTTTACTCTTTATAATTTTAAGTATTGTTGCCTCTATTAGTCTCACATTAATCCTCGCTGATTGATCCTTCACTAACTTTGAAGTACCTGTTGCATTCTAATTCAGGTATCAGGTTTTTGTCGTTCACTGTGATAAAGGTTTGCACCCTGCCATCGATAAAATTAAGTATTTGTTTTCTTCTTTCGCTGTCAAGCTCACTCATAACATCATCAAGAAGTAATACTGGATATTCTCCTGCTTCATTCTTCACATATTCCATTTCCGCAAGTTTAAGAGCAAGAGCACCGCTTCGTTGTTGTCCTTGTGAGCCGAACGACCTTAAATTATTATCATTGACCGTGATTACCAAATCATCACGATGAGGGCCAATACCGGTGTTACCGCGAATAACGTCAATATTATGTCTTTCTCTCAGTCCTGCCAAATACCAATCTTTCCAGAAAGCCGGACTATCATCTTGGGAACAAATAACAGTAGAAGAATTAGTTTTCAACTCATAATTGATTACTAATTCTTCTCTTTGATTGGTTATTTCTTTATAAATATCGCCCGCTATCGCGTTGATATTTTTTAAAACTTTAATTCTTAAGGCAACTATTTCAGCAGCCAAAGTAGCAATTTCCTTATCCCAAACATCCAGCAGCTGATAATTTATGCCATTTTCACGCGCATCCTTAAGCAGCTTGTTTCTTTGCTGAAGAACCCTGTTATATTTTACTAAAAGCGCGTAATAATAGCGATTTGTCTG
>RZYM01000033.1 GCA_009930305.1 Bacteroidia bacterium | reverse complement strand
TGCGAGTTACAGACCTTGGTTTTAAAAAAGGACAAACTCCAATTAATGAAGAAGTAATAAAAAAAGTTTACGATACTGCTGAAATAATTTATTAGCCAACCCATTTGCAAGCACATTGCCAAAGCCACACAAGCCAACGCTAAAACCAAAGCTTTGTCAAAGAGCTTGCAAAGCCAACGCACCGAGAGAAATTGTTTAAAAAAATTTGCCGACACTTTAAAAAAATAAAAAAACGCTGACACACGAGCCGACTTAAAAGAAAAAAAGTTTTAATGACAATGATACGAAAACTGAATAATGACAATGGTTTACAAGACTGAAAGACAGAACACCAGGCGGTAACACGCGGTATAGTTAATTGCCGGTGCAGTGGGTATTCGAGCGGCACAGCTCGTATCAAAAGTTATTGTAACTTGATAGGAAAGTGCTTCGAAATCGGCAACTAACCATACCGCCAACCGTTGGCAACAAGCGAAAAGAACCATCTAACAACAGAACAACAAATGATAAAAAAAGTACTTACATTATTACTGATAACACTATTATTAGCTGATATTGGATATTCATTCTTACAGAATTATTATACACCTTTTGATGGTGACATGGCAGGTGGGATTGTTCCTGCTGATGATGTAAAACCAATTCTTGATAGTCCATTGGGATTGAAAATTTTTAAGGAGCATATCACATATCCTAATCCGAATAGATTTTTTTGCCATTGGAGTTTTTATGAATATTTCAATAATGTTCCGTTATTTATTCAAAATTTCACAAGCCCAATTAATAGTGCTTACCTATCATGTTCATTAGCCAAGACAATGATTCAGGTTATAATCATATTTTTACTTTCTCTCTTAATCTCAGGAGGTATTTTAAAGTTCGATTTTTTAGTTGCAGCAATTTTAATAACGCCATTGTTTCAGACTAACGGATATAGGAGTTATGTTGGTATAATTGACCCATCGACCACATATACCTTTTTCTATGCGCTTCCTACTATTTTAATTCTTATATATTTTGCCCCACTTTTTTTAAAACATTTTTATGGTTTAGAATTAAGAAGAATGAAATACCTAAAATATTTATGGATTCCACTAGCTTTGATATCTAGCTTAAGCGGGCCTTTAAATCCAGGGATATCGTTAGTGGTTAGTCTATTAATTTTTATATATTATTTTTCTCAAAATTTAAGCAACTCAGATAATAAAAATGGTTTTTCTAGATTAAAATTTGCAATTCAAAATATTCCTAAAGATTACTATTACTATTTGATACCTATATCTGCATTTTCTTTGTATTCCTTATTTCTTGGGAGATATAATTCTGTTGACTTAAGCAATAAAATGCCTTTATCTGTTTTATATTCAAGATTGCCAGAAGGAATATATTATTCGTTTACTCAGAAATTAGGATTTCCTATTTTGTTTTTAATTTTAACAATCAATGCATTAATCATTCGCTATAAACTTAGGACTATAGAAGGTAAAAAACTTTTGAATACATTTAAATGGATTGGCTTTTTTGCAATGATTTACATATTACTATTGCCGCTTGGTGGATATCGAAACTATCGTCCTTATATTCTGAGATATGATACAATCATACCAATAACACTAAGCTTAATGTTTATTTTCGCAAAAACGACCATATTTATTTTGAGTAATTTTTCAAATAGACATAAATATTGGTACATACTTTTACCTATTCTGGTGATATTTGTCTTTACAAATTCGGATGAACCTAAATTTGACAAAAATAGTTGTGAAAGAAATGCTATTTTACAAATATCTAGTTCTAAAGAACCAGTTGTAAAAATTGATGATACTTGTACAGTTTTATCATGGACAATAATTGAAAACCCTCAAGAATCGGAACTTAAGACCAAGTTGCTTAAGATTTGGAGAATAGTTGAGGATGACAAATTGTATTATCAAAAATCGCCAGTTGCCAACACACAATATAGCCAATAAGGGTTTCGGTGGTATGCGAAGGTTTGTAGCCCGCTTCAATTTTTCGTGTACACTGATAGGAAATCACCCGCAATCCCTTACTGGCCATATTGTCAAACGTTGGCAACAAGTGTAAAAAGAGAGACGAGCAGACAGATACGATAGTGATAAATTGAAAATAGAAAGGATTTAGCTTTTTGAAAGGACAGTGCAAATTTGATGGAAATTTATTTTGTTTTTTTCTTCCCCCCGCAAAAAAAGAAGAAAGAAACCCCACCCACATTGCACACATTGCCAAAGCCGCACGAGCCAACTCTAAAACCAAAGCTTTGTCAAAGAGTGCAATCTTGCCGACGCTCACAGTGCTAAATAGATAATAACTTGTATTTTTGAAAATTATAAAAAAATAATGAATCAAGACCCAGAACAAATAGCAAGAGATAATATTGACAAGCAATTGATTGCTTGCGGCTGGGTTATTCAGGACAAGGACAAAATAAACCTGAATGCTGCTCTTGGTGTGGTAGTTCGCTACTATTTGACACAGGACGGAAAAGAAACAGATTATGTATTATTCGTTGACAAAAAACCAGTTGGAGTAATTGAAGCTAAACGTGAAGAAGAAGGACACCGACTGACAACTGTTGAAGAACAATCAAACGAATATGCAAACAGCAAACTTAAATATCTTAATAACGACCCTTTGCCTTTCGTTTATGAAAGCACAGGTGATGTAACAAGGTTCACGGATTTTCGTGACCCAAAACCACGTTCAAGACCAGTATTTACATTTCATAAACCTGAAACTTTCAGAACTTGGTTAAAAAGAGATAAATCACTTCGCAATAGTTTGTTGGACATACCAATTTTACAGCCTGAAGGTTTAAGAGATTGTCAAATAAAAGCAATAACCAAACTGGAAAGTTCATTCAAAGAATTTAAGCCAAAGGCTTTAATTCAAATGGCAACAGGTTCTGGTAAAACCTTTACTGCCATTTCTTTCATTTACCGTTTGCTGAAATTCACAGAAGCAAAACGCATTTTGTTTTTGGTTGACACCAAAAACCTTGGCGAACAAGCGGAACAAGAGTTCATGTCTTTCCTACCAAATGATGACAACAGAAAATTCACAGAATTGTACGGAGTACATCGCTTGAAATCAAGTTTTGTTCCCACTGACAATCATGTTTATATCAGCACCATTCAAAGGCTTTATTCAATTCTTAAAGAAACTGAACTAGAAGAATCAGCCGAAGAAGAAAACCCAAATGAACGCTGGCAATCAAAAGAACCAATGCCCGTTGTTTATAATGAAAAATTACCAATTGAGTTTTTCGATTTTATTGTAATTGATGAATGCCACCGTAGTATTTACAATTTGTGGATGCAGGTTTTGCAATATTATGATGCTTTTCAAATTGGCTTGACTGCAACACCCGACAACAGAACATTTGGATACTTCAATCAAAACATAGTTAGTGAATACACCCATGAACAAGCAATTGCAGACGGTGTGAATGTTGGCTTTGATGTTTTTCTGATTGAAACACAAATAACCCAACAAGGCGGAACCATTTGGAAAGGTGAATATGTAGAACGCAGAGAAAAACTATCAAGGAAAAAACGTTGGGAACTGCAAGACGAAAACGAAAACTACACAGCCAATCAACTTGATAAGGACATTGTAAATCCAAATCAAATCAGGCTTATCATTAAAACATTCAAAGAGCATTTGCCTGAAATATTTCCAGACCGTATAACGGACAAAGGAGAATTTGAAATTCCGAAAACTTTAATCTTTGCCAAAACAGATTCACATGCTGACGACATCATCAACATTGTGAGAGAAGAATTTGGAGAAGGGAATAGTTTCTGTAAGAAAATTACATATCGTAACAAAGACGAAGACCCGAAATCCGTTTTGGCTCAATTTAGAAACGATTATTTCCCAAGAATAGCAGTAACGGTTGACATGATTGCAACTGGAACAGATGTGAAACCTTTGGAATGCTTGCTTTTTATGAGAGATGTAAGAAGCAGAAACTACTTTGAGCAAATGAAAGGCAGGGGAACAAGAATCATTACCCTTGACGATTTAAGAAAAGTAACACCGACAGCTAAATACACCAAAGACCATTTTGTAATTGTGGATGCCGTTGGTGTAACCAAAAGTATAAAGTCCGATAGCCGACCACTGGAAAAGAAACCAGGCGTTCCGCTTAAAGATTTATTGGGTGCAATTGCCGTTGGAAACCGTGATGAGGAATTGTTTTCTTCATTGGCAAACCGCTTGACAAGATTAGAAAAGCAAGTTACAGAGCAGGAAAAACAACAGTTCAGCGAAAAAGCAGAAGGAAAAACACTAAAGCAAGTTGTAAACGAATTGTTACAAGCATACAATCCTGATGTATTGGAAGATTTGAAAGCCAAAGTTGAAACGGAAATGGCGGGAGAATCGCCAATGGCAAAGGAAGATGCATTTAACAAATTGCATGACGAACTAAAAGAAAAAGCAGCAAATGTTTTTCATAGTAGCGACTTGCGAGAATACATAGACAATGTTCGCAGGGCACATGAACAAACCATTGACATCACCAATCCCGACACATTACTGAATAAAGGTTGGGCAACCGACAGCAAGGAAAAAGCAGAAAACCTTGTTGCTGATTTTAAAGCTTGGATTGCTCAACATCAGGACGAAATAACCGCCTTACAGATATTTTATACGCAACCCTATCGCAGGCGTGAACTGAATTACAAAATGATTCAGGAAGTGTTGGAGAAGTTGAAGTTAGAAAGACCATTACTTGCACCTATGCAAGTTTGGCGTGCTTATGAGCAATTGGAAAAGGCAACAGGTAGCCCAAAATCTGAATTGATTGCTTTGGTTTCTTTGCTTCGCAGAATTTCGGGAGTTGATTCCACATTGATAGATTATTCAAACAAAGTGGATTTGAATTTCCGTGACTGGATTTTAAAGAAAAACGCAGGACAACACAACCGATTTACTGAAGAACAAATGCAATGGCTGAGAATGATTAAAGACCATATTGCCACAAGCATACATTTAGATGCAGATGATTTGGACTACACGCCTTTTGATGCTGAAGGGGGCAAAGGCAAAATGTGGCAATTATTTGGAGAGCAGATGGATGAAATTATTAACGAATTAAACGAAGCATTGGCAGCATAATGATTGAATTAGAGACATTACCAAAAGGCTGGACGATTGCCAAGTTTGAAGATTTGTTGGATTACATCCAACCGACTAACTACATCGTAAAGTCAACTGATTACAAGGACACTTACCCAACACCAGTATTGACCGCAGGTAAATCATTCATAAAAGGTTATACCAACGAAACAGACGGCATATTCACCAAATTGCCTACGATAATTTTTGATGACTTTACAACAGCAACACAGTTTGTAAATTTTCCTTTCAAAGTAAAATCATCAGCCATGAAGATTTTACAACCGACTTGTGATTTAGTGAATATCAAGTTGGCATATTATTACATGCAAACCATTCACTTAAAAGGCGAAACACACAAACGATTTTGGATTTCAGAATATTCACAAATTCCAGTTCCACTTGCCCCACTCAACGAGCAAAAACACATCCTTGCCAAACTTGAAAAACTACTTACCGACCTTGATAAAGGCATTGAATACTTAGAAACTACCAAACAGCAACTTAAAGTATATCGGCATGCTGTCTTGAAATGGGCTTTTGAAGGAAACTGGGAAATAAAACCATTAGGAAAAGTTGCTATTGTAAAACGGGGAAAATCAAAACACAGACCTAGAAATGCACCTGAATTATTTGGGGGGAAATATCCATTTATACAGACGGGTGATGTAAGAGCAGCCAATGGAAGGGTTGTTAAAGAATATACCGAAACATATTCTGAATTCGGACTAAAGCAAAGCAAATTATGGCCTAAAGGAACACTCTGTTTGACAATTGCAGCAAATATTGCTGATACTGCCTTTTTAGGTTTTGATGCTTGTTTCCCTGATAGTGTAGTAGGAATCACTTCTGACCCGAATATTTTAAATCTTGATTATGTCAATTTTTATATCCAGAAAATCAAACAAGAAATTGAAGGAAAAGCTTCTGCAACTGCACAGAAAAATATTAATGTAGAGTTCTTGGAAGCACTTGAAATTCCAGTTCCAAATCCAATTCAGCAGGTAAAAATTGTCAATGATATTGAAAGCCGTCTTTCTGTTTGTGAAAAAATTGAAGAAACGATAGAGAATAGTTTGCAACAGGCAGAAGCTTTGCGTTTGAGCATTATTAAAAAAGCGTTTGAAGGCAAACTCGTTCCGCAAGTCCCCAATGATGAGCCTGCTGAAAAGTTGTTGGAGAGAATAAGAGCTGCTAAAGGAAGCGGAAAGCCTATGAAGAAGGAGAAAGTGAATGCGGAGAAGAAAGTAAAAACCCAAAGCAAGAAAGTTGCTATATCAGAAAGTTTATGAAAATTCTCCATCACTTTGATAGAAGCAATAATGCAAGCCATATTTTATATCGCCTTAAAAAAGGCGAATGGGCTCAATTTATTGCTAAACTACCTGAAGAATTCAGAAAATGTTACATCACAGATAAAGCACTTGATGAACTAAGCAAGGAGAGAAAAATTTCAAAATCGGAATTTTTAGAGAAGTATATTTTACCTGACGAACCAATAATAAAATCAGGTGATTTTGGAGAGATACTTTGTTTTCATGCTGTAATTGAAAATTTTGAAAACAAAGGATTAGTGCTTTTTGCTCCAAGAAAATGGCGTTGGAAAGACAGCCGAAATAAAGCAGCACCAGGAGCAGATGCAATCCTTTTTCATGCTGCGAATCCTAAGAAGCCTACTAAAAAAGATATTCTTGTTACGATAGAATCGAAAATGAAAGCCGTCAATTCAAAGGAACATAGAATACAAGATGCGATTGACGGAGCAACCACTGATAAACTAACAAGAATGGCAAAAACGCTTTCTTGGTTAGAGGAGAAATATGCCAAACATGGTGCAGAAGATAAAAGACAATTGGTTGAAAGATTTAAAGACCCTGCAACTTTTGGTGATTATCAGAAGCATTTCAAAGCTATAGCAATAATGGATAGCAACTTTGAAGCAGATGAAACTGGAAAAGCAGTTAACAACATTCAAGGTGTTACAGTAATTGTATTTTCAATTGAGGAATTGAAAAAGGCATACGAAGACACAAGAACAAATATTATAAAATCAGTGTAATGCCAGCAAGCAGACAATTAAATACTTGGATTGCAGAATCAGGCTCATGGCAGTCATACATTGACTTTAAATTGCCAGAAGATGAAAGAGCACAATACTCTTTCCTTTCTCAATACGACAACTTTTTTTTAAGTTTAATGTCAAGGGCAATAGAATTGCTAAAAGTTGAAGACAAAGAATCTGTTGTTGAGGAACTTTTGGCAACGGCTAAAGGCTTAGAAATATTTTCGCTGTATGAAAAGCGAAACCAATTCACAGGAGTAAATTATTCCAATAACATCTTATATGCCGCTGGTTTATACTACTTATCAAACTACCCAGCATCTGCATGGATTCTATCAAAATTATATCCACGTAAAAATTACGAACTTGAAATAGACCAGTTTATTTCAGGCTTTTTGCAAAGAGACCTTACAGGTGCAAACGAACATACTTTAGTTTTAAAAAGATACCTTGAAAGTGGTAGTTTACGATTATTAAGAATGCTAACAAAGCAAATTTCATTAAGAAAAGAAGCTACATTCTATGATGATATTGAAAATTATTTTTCTCATTTCCTTGTGGAAACTATTTTGACGAAATTCATTGATGACAATATTTGGGCTGATTTACTTAATGCACATAATGACCCTGACCATTGGAGAGCATATGTAATTCGTAACATAGAAAAAAAAGTTCCTGTTTGGAGTTTCTTTCCATCTCAAAAATTAGCAATTCAAAAGGGAATATTAAGTGGAAATACTTGTTCATTGCAAATGCCAACAAGTTCAGGAAAGACATCAATTAGTGAGTTAATCATTTATGATGAATTCAAGCGAAATAATGAATGCAGAATTTTGTATCTTGCTCCATACAGAGCTTTAGCTTCAGAACTAAAGCAATCTCTTGCAGTTAGCTTAGGTGAATTAGGAATTACTTCAAAAACCATTTTTGGTGGAAACCTACCAACTCAAGAAGAAAGAACATCTATAAGTGAAGTAAACCTTCTAATTTCAACTCCTGAAAAATTCATGGCAGTTGAAGATATTTTCCCTGGAATATCTCAAATGTTTACAACTATAATTTGTGATGAAGGGCATTTGCTTGATGATGATTCAAGAGGATTGAGTTATGAATTACTTCTTTCAAGATTGAAAAGCAGCCCTGATGTTAAAAGGCGATTTATTTTTGTTTCAGCTATCATTCCTAATATTTCAACCGTTAATTCATGGCTTGGTGGTTCTGATGATTCTTTAATTACTTCAGACTACAGACCAACAGAACTTGAATATGGATTCCTAAAGAAAATGGATAGAACTAATGGTTACTATCTTGATATCAATCCACATAAAAGGAGACCATACAATTATCAGTTATACAAATATTTGTTTGATGATGAATTATCAATACCAATATCAAAAACAAAATCAAAAAAAATAACCAGTAAGAAAGGCATTTCAGTTGCGGTTAGTATTAAAGCAACAGGTTCAGGTACAGTTGCTCTTTTTGCACCACACAAAAGAGGAAATACAGGAGTTGAAGGATTAGCCGCCGAAGCACTTGTTCAACTAACTAGTAAGCCAGAAAATGGGTTATTAAAATATTCGCCAGCAGGTTATTTAAATAATCTAACTGAATACTTCTCTATTGTCTTTGGTAATAATTATTTACTTACAGAATGTTCAAGAATTGGCGTTCTATTTCATCATGGCGACTTTCCACAAAATGTTAGAGAAATCGTTGAGGATTCACTACGTGAAAACAAAATTCGATTTGTTGTTTGTACAAACACGTTAGCAGAAGGTGTGAATTTGCCAATTAAAACTATGGTGCTTCATTCAACGATAAGGTTTAATCCTTATGCTTTAGGGAATTATTCTCCTTTAAAAATTCGTGATTTAAAGAATTTAGTTGGTAGAGCAGGAAGAGCTGGAAAGGAAACAAAAGGATTGGTTATTATTCCTCATGAAGATGATTTCAATCGGATTAATGATTTGATTTTGGAAAACAATGTTGAGCCAGTTAAAGGTCAGTTATATAACATTGTTCATCTAATCACAGATGTTTTGGAACGCAAAAGACTTCCAATCACTGCCGATATTTTGGATTCTTTAAGTGAACAACTTCAAGAATTGCTTGACAACATAGACATTTCATTGATTGATTTGCTTGCAGAAGAAGTCGAAATTGCAAAACTCGATGTCCTAGTAAACGAATTAGTAACTGAGACGCTTTCATATTACCAAGCAAGTGAGAATGAAAAGAAGACACTAAATAATATGTTTGGTCTTAGGGTAAACAAATTAAGACCAATAATTGAACGAGGAGATTTTGCCATTCTTAAAAACAGTGGAACAAACATCAGACTTTATGAAGAAATCATGGAACACTTTGATTTTGATGATGAAATTTGGAACAATGAGTTTGACCCTCTTGATAGTATATGGTTGAAATACATTTTAGAAAATGGTGTATTCAAATTAAACAGATTCAACACAAATCTAAAATCTTTTGTAGAAGAAAATCGTTGTGAACTAGACAGTGATAAAGTAAAAAATGCTATTCTATTGTGGATGAATGGAAATTGGTATGAAAAAATGAGTCATGATTTGGAACTTGAAACACATCAAGTTTTAAGGTTAATAAATTCATTTATTAGTTACAATATTCAAACTGTGATTTCTTCCGTGATTCGGCTGAAAGAATTAAACACTAAAGAATATATTTTACCAACCCAACTTGCAAATTGGTCATCCTACTTGCAGCATGGTATTAATTCTCAATTGCAATTAGACCTGATAGAACTAGGTTTGATTGACAGAGTTGCGGTTTTAGAATTAGCTAAATTTTTAAACCAAAGCGATTACCAACATGAAGATTATAAAACAATCAAATCATTTTTACTTTTCAATGGTGTTGAAATTACAGAAGCAATTCGTGAGAGATTGCCAGTCATTTCTTACCACAAATTGAGAACATTTATTAACCGCTTAAATATGCGAAACATTCTTTAATATGAGCAACGAAAATACATCGGCAATAGTAAGTAAAGTATGGTCATTCTGTAATCCTCTAAGAGATATTGGTGTTGGTTACGGTGATTATTTGGAACAACTTACCTATCTGCTGTTCTTGAAAATGGCTGATGAATTCAGTAAACCACCATATAACAGAAAATTGCCAATTCCAACTGAAAATAATTGGGAAAGCCTGACTTCAAGGCGTGGAGATGAATTGGAGTTACATTATTCTAAAACACTAAGTGTTTTATCAAGACAGAAAGGAGTTTTAGGGCAAATCTTTGTTCAAAGTCAAAACAAGATTAAAGAGCCAGCCATGCTTTACAAAATCATTGACATGATTGATAAAGAGCAATGGGCAACACTTGGTGCAGATATAAAAGGAACCATTTACGAAGGACTTTTAGAGAAGAACGCAGAAGATACCAAAAGCGGAGCAGGTCAATATTTCACACCAAGAGCATTGATTCGTGCAATGGTAGAATGTGTTCAACCCGAACCATTGAAAACTATAGCCGACCCAGCTTGTGGAACTGGGGGTTTCTTCCTAGCTGCTTATGATTTTATTGCAAAACAAAAATTAGATAAAACACAAAAGCATTTTTTAAAACACGATACATTTTTTGGTAATGAAATCGTTCCAAACACAAGAAGAATGTGTTTGATGAATTTATTCTTACACAATATCGGTGATTTTGAAAGTGAAAATTTCATTTCTCCTGCTGATGCTTTGATTTCAGATAGTGGTTTACGAGTTGACTATGTTTTAGCCAATCCACCATTTGGAAGAAAAAGCAGTATGACTGCGACAAATGAAGAAGGAGAACAAGAGACAGACGAACTTACATACAACAGGCAAGATTTCTGGGAAACGTCCAGCAACAAACAATTAAATTTTGTACAGCACATTAGAACACTTCTCAAATCTACAGGACAAGCAGCAGTTGTATTACCTGACAATGTTTTGTTTGAAGGTGGTGCTGGTGAAACAGTCCGTAAAAAATTAATGGAAACTACAGACCTTCACACAATTCTACGTTTGCCAACAGGAATATTTTACAAGCAAGGTGTAAAGGCAAATGTGCTTTTCTTTGACAATAAACCTGCTGCAAAACAACCTTGGACAAAAGACATTTGGATTTACGATTTCAGAACCAATATTCATTTTACTCTGAAGAAGAATCCACTAAAACTTGAAGACCTTCGAGATTTTATTAATTGCTACAATCCTGACAATAGACACAAACGCAAAGAAGTATATAACGCTGACACAAATCCTGAAGGTCGTTGGAGAAAGTTCACCTATGATGACATCATCAACCGTGACAAGACTTCGCTTGACATCACTTGGATAAAAGACAAATCACTTGCCGACCTTGACAACTTACCCGACCCAGACGTTTTAGCAGGAGAAATAATTGAAAACCTTGAAGCAGGACTGGAAAGTTTCAGAGAAATAATGATTACAATAAATGGTAAGGAATAGCCAACCCACAGTCGTAAGCACATTTGCAAGCCCACACGAGCCAACGCTCAAACTAAAGGCTTGCAAAAGAGCTTCCGCCTTTCCTGCCCTCGTAACCGCCTTTCAGGACGGTTTTAGGATTGCCCTCGCTCAAAAAAACAAAATAAATTTGTGCTTCGTGGATAGGTTGGTGCAGTTTGATAATGACAATAAAAAAAGCTAAATGATTGACAAACAGATGGAAATAAATGAACACCAGTTGCCAACAAGCGGTATAGTTAATTGCCGGTGCAGTGCGTATTCGAGCGGCACAGCTCGTATCAAAAGTAGTTGTAACTTGACAGGAAAGTGCTTCGAAATCGG
>RZYM01000091.1 GCA_009930305.1 Bacteroidia bacterium | reverse complement strand
AATTCCTGTGACTACCAATTGTTCTCCATGGTGAATTTTAACTCATTTTACAATTTTCTTCGTGTAATATAAATATCGCTTTTCGGAGGGGACTCAATTTTGAATATTGAATGACGCACCTCGCACAGTGTTATTGGTAGCTGGATAGCTGCATCAAAAACATTATAAAACCCGGCAGGACTCTGCGTTGCAAAATTTACCGCAAAGGCGGGAAGGCGCAAAGGCAGCACCGTGGCAGCATATCTTCTCTTATGCTGTTACATGAAATGTTTTTGGTTTTTGAATTACTATGCCGCTATTTGCGAAAATACACATTGATAACTTCTTCACATTCTAATTCGCTATTCTTCTGTTTCTGATTGCTTTGATTTTCTCAAAACCACTTGCTTTGTTGCAACTCCTGCAATCATTATCCCGGCAAGGAATATTATTAACCACGCCGCACGTCCGCCCAGACGGTAACTTACATTGGCAAGGTTGGAAGATATTGCAGCATTTAATACATATCCGCCAAGAATCACTACTGTCAGCAAGATTGAATTTAAGGGTGGTCGACTAACAACAAACGAAATAATAATTAACGCTAACGATAAGATTAACATTATTTTATTAATCCTGTTTATTAGCTCGAAACGGAGTTCATTTTTATACTGCTTTGAGTTTACATATTTCTCTGTCTCATTAGGGTATACCTTTTCAAATAATCTGTAAAACGATCCTCCTTCTTTATGCTTCCACAATCCATGTCCGATTGTCATGGTATAACATTGTTCTACAGTTTGTGATATTCCCTCTTTAATAAACAGACGATACCAATATTTTGGCGTGGTAACAATATCTTTCACAATAGGTTCATATTGTTTGTCAGCCTCAGGAAAACTGAGTGTGTCTTTCATGTATGGACTCTTTGAAGTCCATACAAATTCAAGGGCCGTATTAGGTAAGTTGTCTTTGTATTTACAAATCGGATAATTTAGTTCTTCACAATTCTCGTCCAGATAGTCTTTTAAAATTCCCGATTCGCATAATCGCCCCATGAGAAATACATACTTTCCTCCACCATACTCCAGATAATCCGGAAAGCCTGAAATATAAATTTTTAGTGATACTATTGATAATAATGCCGAGAATATCATTACTGAAGCACGTATAAATACTTTTAATCTATATATTTCCCATCTGGTATTGAGAATTAATTTGACTATTATCATAAACACTGCACTAACAATTATTAATATTAATTGCGAATAATGCATTGCACTGCTCCAGCAAAAAAGAACTCCAAAAAGAATGTATTCCCACCATTTTATACTCTTTTTAACCAGGAATAGATAAATGGCTAGTATCGTGATTGGCACAAAGATATCTGTCATTATTTGCCCTGCATACCAGCCCAGACTATTAAAAATTGATAAAAATGATATTATCGAAAGATGTACTATTATTGTTTTTTTGCCCAATAAAAAGGTTCTGATTACCCAAAACAGCATTATATTAATTAACAGACTTTGAAAATACGCCACACTCCATAAAGTATTAAACCAACTAAATAGATTAATAAAGAGGCTATATCCCAAGGGACGTGATACGGATGGTACTAAATCCTTTGACATTAGAATATATCCACCACTGTCTCCGGTTACTAAAGGATATCCATTATAGATTGCCGGCAACAATATAATTATGGTAGAAACAAGTATGTATAATACTGTAATTATTTTCCTTTGAAATGGTTTCATTCTCTATAATTTTTGTTCAAAACATTCAATCTTCAGGTCATCCACGTAGAGCGATTTTGCGCCGCGATACCACATATATACTTTTAACACATCGTTTTTTGTGCGCACTTCCGGAGTGAGGTAATCCAATGTGACTTTATTCCATTGGTTGGGAATTACATTCAACCGCTGATCATTCAAGTGAATCACACGATATTTATAACTTCCTCCGTCATGCTCGAAGGTGCATACCAGAACAGCATCATCAATATTTACGTCTTCAGTAGGGTATACCCATACACTCGACCGTATCCATGCATGATCATTGTCGGTCAGGTCTTTATAGCGCATTCGCAGCCCTTTGGAGTAAATATTCTCCGGAGTCATCTTCAGGGAGTATCTTCCACTATGAACTATTGCAGTATCATAAAAGGCTTCTTTCCCTTTTTCTACGTTTTCAAAATCGTAAAGTGCCAGAAATCGCTTCGTGTAGTCCTCTTCATTATCAAAAACCTCTTTGTCTGTTTCCGAGCGTTTTATCAGTAAATACTTTTTTTGTTCTTCGGAAGCAGGTTTTATCTGAAGGAATGTTTTCCGGAAATATTTGCCTGTCATTCTTGATCCGTCGATAATGCCATAACTCACCTGATATGCCTGTATCGCACTGTACACCATAAAAAACAGTGCAATGGCTGATAAGATGATTTTCTTCCACATTCTCTTTGTCAGGATTTCCTCCACAGCGCAGCCAAATGGAATTACAAAAACCGCATAGGACTGCACAAAGGCTCTCCATCCATAACTGTAAAGTGTTGAAAATGCACTTATCACATAGATGTTGAGGATGAAATATGCAAGAATGCCCCAGAATATTGGCCGGTGCTTTTTCCACAGTGGTAT
>RZYM01000090.1 GCA_009930305.1 Bacteroidia bacterium | reverse complement strand
ATAGCCTCTGTTATACACACATCGGGGTGTGGCGCAGTTGATAGCGCGCTCGGTTTGGGACCGAGAGGTCGAAGGTTTGAGTCCTTTCACCCCGACCATTCAAGACGTGATTTTTTTGTTTTTTTGGTTGGCTCGCACAACCAACTGAGTTAGGCTTAGGAAGTAGATATTATGAATCATCTGGACAAGAGGCCGTTCTTAGTCAGAACAATTTTAATTACCTTAGCCAAAGACCAAGATTTAGCACAATTAAGTGCATCACGACAAAACCGATTTTTACACCGATAATGATTACAGAGTAATTATACAAAATGAGACTACATAGCAACTGGGAAACAAAAACCTATAAATATTCTGCATTTTCTTTATTTAATCAAGATGAGTTTATTTTTGATGGAAATGGATTTGAGATTAATGGTGATGATAAAGTTGTGCATCTACTAACCATACACAATTGTAGAAACTGTACCGTTAAAAACATCAATTTCATAAACGGTAATACAGAAGCGCTAAAACACATTCAGAGAAAAGAGATACCATATCGTAAAGGCAAATGTAGCATATTTGAAATACTTGATGGTGGAGCCGTAGTTATCACAGGAAGATCCTCAGTGAGGTTTGAAAACTGTAGATTCTTGAGTAATAAATCGATTATGTGTGGGGGTGCTGTTTCAAATCAATCAGATGGAATTGTCTCTTTTCAAGATTGCTACTTTGAGAATAATATTGCAGGTCATACTGGTTCAGCGATAGACAATCTGACAATAAATTCTAAAATTGTAGTAGATAAATGCGAATTTAATAATAACAAGAGTAATTTATGGCATAAATTCGGTTTTCCTCACGGACAGATTTCAATATTTCCACATACTGAAGCAGAAATTAAAAACTCAAGATTCAAACATGGCTCTATGCCGTTTGATTACTATAAAGCATCTAAAGTAACTTTTACATCTAATGTTTATAAAGATTACTCCGATTGGAATGAGAAAAACCCAACAACAAGAGATATCTCTATCGTTAAAGATACTGCTCAGATATTAAGAAAAATGCGATGGGTCATAAGTAAAACACTTGGAAAGGTTTATTATAAAGTAAATCCTTAGTCTCTACGTTTGATGTTCTGAATTACCGTAATTATAGCTACCTAGAATATCTGAAACGGCAACAGAAACAAACTCATCAAACAGCCATAATTCTTAGATTCAGAACCGTAATAAACACTCGCCTCTTTTCGTCTTTTATAAATCATAACGATCGCTCTAACAACTTAAACCTAAAGCTGGAAGCTCACATAAGAACTTCCTCTTATACTCAAACTCCTCAAAACGTGAGACGATCGCATCAATATGAGGAAGAAGCCGTTCGTGCATGGTACGATCGCCCCGACCATAGAAAAAGACTGTCCAATTGACAGTCTTTTTCTATATAAGAATAGCTACTTGCTAACTTCAAGAATTTTAAATGTCGCAGTTTTTAGCGCTTCAAGTTTGCCGTCTTCAACATATTGGAATGCGTCCTCAGATACACTTTGTCCCGGGTTGAGGTCTGATACATAGACAGTATCTTCTGCGATTCTAGTGCCCTCATTATCTACTGCTTCAATTTTCACAGTATAGCTAGCTTTTTCAGATGCTTTGTTCTTAATTTTTACTGGCAACTTAGTAGTGTCATCGTAGGTATACTCCGCGTCTTCTCCGGTGTCATGTGTAAATTCACCAAGACTCACATCTACACTAGTTTCAAGCAATTTGTCTGTGTTTGTGCCGTCCAAGTCGCTGATAGACTCATCTACTGAGTCGCTGACTTCGTCAGCAACCTTGCTAAAAAATGACTGGGTAGAGATCACTACCACAAGAGTCAGGACTGATATGATTATTGTTGCGACAGCTAGGCCCTGTCCTACCCTTTTCCCTTTCCGGATAGCAACCAAGCCAATCACACCAAAAATCAATGATACGATAGCGAAGAAGAAGGAAACGTTATTTAGTATCGGAACCCAAGAGCCAAGAATTGCCAATATTGCTATAACTAGCCCAGCTATCGCTAAACCTGATGTGCGTTCTGTTTTTTCTTTATTCACTAATCTTCTCCTAGTTACGGTTGTCTCTATCCATGATAAACAATCAGTATAGATATAACAACAGCGCCGCTATCACTCCGTGCATCAAGTCAAAATATAAACCCCTGATATCTCGTTTCACTTAGCTAATCTCAATGCATTAAGTCACAATTAATTCATGCGCCATATCAGTTCGTAAAGCGGTTATCGTTTGCGGCACGTTCACTTATATCTAACCATGTTACTGAAGTTAGCCTTCATCTAGACGAGTAGTTTTTTGTTTAAGCGACGTCTTAAATGTATAGCAAATGATATGATAGAGATGTGAAACATTTTTTTGCTAATGTTTTTGGTGCCCTTGGCTATATGTCGCTTCTACTGCAGTGGTTGTGGGCAGGGCTAACGCTTGGGTATCCGCTTATCGCCAACGAGCAGTTTAAGACGGTATTTATGCCTAAACCAACAACTTCATCGGCACCGGCCCTTTCTGTCACTACTCCGGAGCCAATTGCGACAATATTTATGGTATTTGCCGTCATTTTCGCGGTTGGCATCACGATTTACA
>RZYM01000089.1 GCA_009930305.1 Bacteroidia bacterium | reverse complement strand
AACGTTTGGCGGTATGGTTAGTTGCCGATTTCAAAGCACTTTCCTATCAAGTTACGACTACTTTTGATACGAGCTGTGCCGCTCGAATACCCACTGCACCGGCAATTAACTATACCGCGTGTTAGCCGTTCGGTGTTTATTTCTTCAGTCATTTTTATCTATTTCCTTTTGCTCTGTTATGAGTTTTACATAACATTTCACAATTCTTTATGTCAGTTGCACCGCCTTTACTCCACGCAGTAACGTGGTCGGCATCCATTTCAGTAAGTTTCCAAATTTTTATCTTGTTGGAATCGTGACCGATTGCACATAATGAGCAATTAGAAACACCTTTTTTCTCAGCTACTTCTGTCTGCTTTGCATAAACAGATTTTTTTGTAGCATCATCAAATACTCTAACTTCTAAAAGTTTTGTGTCAGTTGAGCCACCTAAAACATATTCAAAGATACCTTTTCTGCTTTTTACATACGGGTCGGCATACAATCTTTTTACTTCGGCTGAAACTGTCTTTGAGTTATATGGTTTTTTACGATAAGTTTCATAAAGTCTGCCCCATTCAATTCCCTTCATTTCGCTTTCAACATCAGTGAATACAGTAGAAACCCAGTCAATAACACTATTGAAATAATCTTTTAGTTCTGTAATATTGTTATCAAATCTATGTCGGCTCATATATTCGCTAACATTTTCTTTACTAACCCATTGTAAAGCTCTTTCTAAAAAGTCCTGTCGATTTGCACTACCTGAAATGTATGCACTCCATTTTTGAATATTGGAATTTTTACTGTTGCTAAATTCTTCTTTACCTAATGTAACGAAAGGACCTGAATAAACCGCATTTAGCAATTCTTGGCTATTTAAAGGAACTCCTGCAATGTTTATAGTTCTAAACCATTCTTTAATTTCACTTTCTGTTCCTTCACATTCATAGATAAGAAGTTTAGTATTCAATATTTTATTCTTTTTGTCTAAGGCAAAACCACCGAATAATTGCTCATTTCCGTTTTCGTCTTTGATTGCAAATTTATTTGTCACAAAACGACCTAAACTGGTAATTCGTTGTTGTCCGTCTAAGACTTCAAAATTATCAGGATTGACTTTATTGAAATAGATTAAGCCAATTGGATAACCTTTTAAAATTGATTCAATTACAGCCACCTCTCTCTTGCCACCTTCAGAAGCATAAATGTAATTTCTTTGATACTCTGGTTGAATTGTAAGTTTACCTGAAAGCCCAAATAATCCTTTGCCCTCAAGTTCGCTATAAACAAACCCGTCGCATATTTCCTTTACAGTAATTTCTGTTCTTAATGTTGTTTCCATTTTTATACTTTTCTGTGTTTAATTAAAATTCTTGCATAAGGGTCTTTTTGACCTGTTATATGAAGTTGGTCTGGTTTTGGCAAGCCTTGTTCTACTATTGAAAAGAAATGCGGATTAATGTCAATTATTTCAAATTGCTCTGGATTATATTTATCAAGGAATGTAATAGGAACCCCCATTACTCCATCATAGTCACTTGGTATAGCGTCTGTAAAGGGAATTTCAATTGCATCATAATTATCATATTTCTTATAACCTTTTCCCTTTATACTTTTATGAGAACTAAACTTGATATTATCATTCATAGTCATCAATGGCAAAGGCTGGTGTCTTTTTCCGTGGTCTAAATTTGTAAGCCAAAGACAATTATTAGTTGCTACTATTCTATTACCATTCTCATCAATTCTAGCTTCTGTGCCATATAGTTCATAAGTTTCAGGAACGATAAAACCTGAAATCCACCTTCCCATTCCTGTTCCTAACCAAACTTTATTTTCTTTAACAAGTGAAAATACCTCTCGATATGAAATTGAATTTATATTGCCAATTATTAAAAATTTCTTGTCATATTCAACAAGCTGCTTAATGAATTCTCTGAAAAGACTAAACGGGGGATTTGTTATTACATAGTCTGCTTGTTTTAACAATTCAATGGATTCAGTACTCCGAAAATCACCTTCACCGTCCAAAGGTGCCCACTCGTTCTTTTTGTTTTGTTTTAGTTGTAACGCAACATCTTTTAAACTGAATTCACCGTCACCATCTATGTCACCAACTGAGTTTATAATAAATTTGTTTGCAGTTACTTTTGGTCGTCCTTTTGTTTGTTTTACAGTTTCGTTCTCTCCAAACAATTGTAATTGTGTATTTGCAACTGGTGAAGGTTTGTAACTTGTTGTGATAAGCTGTTTTAATCCAATTCGGTCAAAGTTTAATATGAAATACCGAAAAAAATTGCTTTCAAATGGGTCGTCACAGTTGCAATAAACAACTTTACCTCTGAATGTATCTGGGTTATATTCGAGATATGCTTCAACTTCTTTTTGTATGTCAACATATTGCGTGTAAAATTCATCACTTTTTGCTTTTCTTGCTTTACGCAATAAATTGCTTGCTCCTTGTCTTGCCATTATATTTTTATCCTTTTTTTAAGTCGTAAATTTACTTTTTTTATGTCAGCTTTCAATGTTGCACGGTCTTCTTACACTGACGGCTAACATCTTAGTGTTTTATTCGCCGTTATAGCCCACCAAAGTTATTGAAAAGAAGTTGATTCACAAATTTTCACAAAGATTAATTTAATATGATATC
>RZYM01000088.1 GCA_009930305.1 Bacteroidia bacterium | reverse complement strand
CGGCACCGCCGGCGGGGTTTCGTACGGTCTGTCCAGCCATTCCGGTAATGGCCTGTACGTAAAGAGATTCAGTCTTAACATCGCACTCATTACGGAGAATGACCATTTCATTTTTGAGAGATGGTGAAGCCATCTTATTATCAAAAGCGATATCATGGCTGTCCAAATCTGTATGCGTAATGCGTTTTCACTTGTACCGATAAATGTCTTTACATTAGCATATTTCTTGTACGGAAATGCTGAAGCTGTTTCCAGAAGTATTCTTCGTACAGATCCGCGTTCCTGTGTTCGTTTGCATATGCAAGCGTTGATCGTTTGAGAGCTGCTTTTATTCCAAGATGCTTTACCTTGCCGTTGCAGCATAAGAGCCCGTTTGTTATTTCCCTGAGCGAATCAGCCCTTGCCAGAAGAGAAAAGATCATCGCCACCAGTTGGGCTTTTGACGTAAATCCCTTTGCGTTTCTGTCATTTCCGTGTTTCATCACCAGCTGCTCAAAACTTACTGTAGATAATGACATCTCATGTAGTATTTGACTAAACAGGCTCGCGCACTTTATCATTGTTCTGCCTCCGTGTTTTATTTGGGAATTTTTTGGGTTCGCAACTAAATGATATCCCAATTCCGGAGGCTTTACTATTTCATTTTCCTATCTTGGACACGTGTGTTGTTTTTGTAATTATAATTCTTCTTAAATACTTTAACCAATAAAAATATCTTAAAAATACATAAAAATTAGCTCCTATAATTTTTTTATCTCTTAATTCTTTAATATTTTTTAAATTTCCTTCATACATTTTCCTTAAATTACCTGATAATCCGCTATATCCAAAACATGGTTTAGAAGTAGTGCTAAAAGCAAACACTTCTGGAACAAAAAAATAATTATAATTTAAACATATTTTCATGAAATAGCTTCCTTCTTCTGCATAACGTTGATTTTCATCAAATCCACCAATCTCTTCAAATATCCTTTTTTTAAAAATAGCTGTTGATTGGGAAGGGAAAAATTTTACGCATAAATCATTTATATTTGCCTTATATAATCCTTCTATTTTTCTAAATAAAATTCTTAAATCAGCGTAATCAAACCCACCTCCAAGAAAATCAATTTCAGTATTATTGTTAATTATGTCACATTGATATTCTATTTTGTTGGGCAGCCACTCATCGTCTGAATCTAACAAAGCAATCCAATCGCCCTTTGCTATTTTCATTCCTTCGTTTCTCGCAACAGATACACCACCATTATGTTTGTCAATAATTATAATAGTAAGGGATGGATTTAATTCTTTGTACTTCTTTACTATTTCTAACGAATCATCTGTTGACCCATCATTAACAACTATGATTTCAAAAATTTTATCCAAGGCAGTTTGATATTTTATTGAATCCAAAGATTTAATGATAGTGTCCCTACTGTTATACATTGGAATAACGACTGAGATTTTCATAAACAGATCCTCACTCACAACACTTAAATTTTTTCCCATTGATTTGAAGATGCGTTGTATTGTTTTATAACTCTAGCGGGAATCCCAACTGCAATAATATTATCCTGCAAATCCCTGTTAACGACAGAATTCGCTCCAATTATGCATCCGTTGCCAATGGTGACTCCAAAAAGTATACATACATTTTCACCTATCCATACATTATCGCCAATTATTACCGGCTTTGTAATAAGAGGCCTATCATTCGGGATCTCACTCGGTGAAGACTGGACTCCCCCCGAATAATTACCGTGACTTGTATCACTGATAAAAATCTTGGAAGCCATCAAACAATTATCTCCTATAGAGACCTTCTCGTATGCCGCGATGTGAACGTTGTCTCCTATTTCACAGTCTTTGCCAAAATATAATGTTTTTAAATTTTTACCCGGCAGATCAAATCTACAGTTGTGCCCTGTCGTTAAGCCCTGGTAAGACGCAAGACTACTTTTCCCTCTTATATAAAACGGCCGCCTTATTAATCTTGCACCACTGTATAATATTTTTGTAAGCACCCAAGAGTAAAGTGTCTTTAGGAATTCAGAAAACGTATATTCATTTCTCATTGCCTCGCCTACTTCCATAAGTGAATCATATATATCATTGATCCAGCTTTCAATGTAATATTTTTCGTATGTTTTTTCGTCAATTGTTCTATATTCTGTATCAAAAAAATCCTTGGATATTTTTATATTTTTCTGTCTATAACTCACTGCTGTCCAAGATAGCTCAAATCTCAAAATGCCCTCCTGTAATAGCAAGGCTTTGAAACTCGTTTTTGGACGCATTTAAAACCAGGTTACCCTTCATAGTTTACTTGTTATTTTTCACTTGCCCGCCTTTGACTGTCCAATACCTCAGTTGAATATTAATTGTTGTTCCGGCACCGGCACCGCCGGCGGGGTTTCGTACGGTCTGTCCAGCCATTCCGGTAATAGCCTGTACGTAAAGAGATTCAGTCTTAACATCGCACTCATTACGGAGAATGACCATTTCATTTTTGAGAGATGGTGCAGCCATCTTATTATCAGAAGCGATATCATGGCTGTCCAAATCTGTATGCGTAACGCATTTTCACTTGTACCAATGAATGTCTTTACATTTAATGTCTGTTTCAGTGTCTTGAAAAAGAGTTCTATCTCCCATTGTTCTTTG
>RZYM01000087.1 GCA_009930305.1 Bacteroidia bacterium | reverse complement strand
AAGGTCTGCACTTTGATTGGTCACATTAAAAACACCAAGGGGTGGTTGGTAAATTGTCGCAGTTGTATTTAAGTCCACACACTGTTCAATAAACTGAGCGTTGTCACTTCCTATGGTAATGCTATCGGTTTGAAACGATGCTTTAAACGATAAATGATCTAATAAATTAAGAGAAGAGGTGTTATTTTCTAGTAGAAATTTTCCTTGAAGCTCAATAAACGCTTTTTTAGAATTATCATTAAAAGAATCAGCAGGTTCAATAGTCCCACCTTGAACACTATTTGCTCCTATTCCTAATCGCCAAGTACTTTTATTGTTATCGTACTCTCCTATATCATTATTGGGGGTATCAGAAATAAAACTTTTTGAAGATGTCCCAAGATTTTGAATATAGGTAGAACTTTCTTTGTAATCTAAATTTGTCATATTTAAATAAACTTGAACAAGTTTTGCCGTTTCAATATCTGTATCAGAAGCACTTTTTTTCATATTGGATATCCATAGATCAAAGGTATAGTTTTTGTTAGCTTCTATGGAATTAACAAATTGCTTATTTTCAAAAACAGTTGTATTTGAATCATCACTAATACGATTTATGTAGTAACACACACGAGGTTCATAGAGCTGAGTAGCAAATGCAAAAACAGAAAGGTAGTACACATCACTGTTTGTTCCTATGGTTAATGATGCGTTTTTATGGTTGTTTTTAATAATGTTAAGCCCAGTGCTTCCAACATCATAGGTGTGAATATCAATACCTAAGTTATTTTGACATGAAGGTTGTCTTGTTGTTACATAGGCGTTATCTTTTGTGATACTTGCATTAAACGTATTATAATTGCTTGTATTTGTGCTGTTATCATTAAATCGTGTCAGCCTTGTACCATTCATAGTGACATAATCACCTTTTAAATCGACATCGCCTTCACCTGTAAAAATAAGAAATTTAGAGTTTACAGCTCCTTTAGATGGCGTTAAAAATCCAGAAAGCGTAAAATCTTCTGAGTTATTGGTGGCAATCGTTTTATATCCATCGTAAATTGTGATGTTACGTAGAGTTTCATCATCTTTAGCGTAAACAACGACAATACTCCATGCTCCATAAGCGCCTAACCCGTCTATATATTCCCCTGCATAGGTTGTAAGGTCTCCAACAGTATACGTTCCTGAGCCATTCATATAGTTTGTAATTTCAACAGAACCTTGATAAGGAAAATAACTTCCGCGGTCTCCATCCCAATGCATATTGGCAGATGGTGCCCTTAGGGTGACGTAACTTTTTCCAGGAGCTTTGAGTTTAATCTGTGTGGCATTGGCGGAATTGTTTGCGGTTGTTCGTCCTTGCCAGTACAAATAAGCCTTTTTGATTGTAGCCCCTGTTGGAATTTGGAGGTCACTTGAAGAAGAGTTAAAGGTAGAACTATCTCCATCCACATCCCAATAACGAGTGACTAAATTACCATCTGCATTATTCGTTGTGTTCCCAGGGCAGGTTGTGCTACCATTAGTACTTCTGCCTAAAATAGTATTTCCAATTTGGCGGATATCTCCACGTAAATTTTCAGTGTATAAAATAGAAAAATCTTTATAATTATCTCCGGAAAATGTGGGACCAAAGGCGATGTTAAGTGTGTAGTTGCTATTTCCTGAGTAAGCATATAGTAGTATTTTATAAGTGGTTCCAGCTGAGACGTTGTATGTTATATTGATGTTTGAATTTCCTGATTCATCGTAGGCTAAATTGCTAGAACAATTTGAATTATGTAAATAACCATCCATATCACCTGTAAATCCAGATGTTTTAATGTTGACCGTTCCATTTGATGGTGCAATAAAGTAATAATAATCAGAGCGATCTTGATTTGGAAAATCTCTTCTTAATGTTCCATTTATTAACGTATTAACATTGATTAGTTCAGCATTTGCACAATCATCGTTTGGTTCTGTATCCGCCATTGTAATATGAGGAAAATATAAAAGAACAAAACATAAAAGGAAGAAACTATTTTTCATGGGTCACCTTTACATGTAAAGATTGAAATTTTAAAAGATCTTTGCTCTTTTACTCAGACTTTTCTTTATTCAAATAGGTCGAAATACTCTCCATTAGTCCAAATTTTGGATATTGGTTAGCGTCTAAAATCACTTGGGCAACACTTTTTGTGTCAACATTAAAGACTAAAGGTGCAATAAAATTAATAGTTGAAGTCTCAATGGGGGTTGCAATAATCATAATATTGAGGATAAGAATGTTTGATTTTTCATTGATTTCAAGGAGTGTTCTGAAATATTCTGGAATCTCAAATTCATAGGAACGAAGCATAAGCGGATTAATTAACGTAAATGTGGTAGCGTCTGACTTGGAAATAAATTTAATAAAAAATTCATCAATCTTTTCAAGTTCAACTTCTTTAATGGCTTCAAAGCCAGGGATGGGAGCTTTTACGGAGAAAATCATACTTTATTCCTTTAAAAAAATAACAACTTTTTTCATTGTAGCATTTTGTAAATTAAATGTATCACTGTAAATAATTGAAAATTTGTTAAGCGTGTAATTTCTTCTCTTTTATTTTAAGATAACAAAAAAGAAGATACAATAATTCTTTTAACATAAAGGATAGTCTGTATGAAAATAGCAAATGTTCTTGTAGCCGCCTC
>RZYM01000032.1 GCA_009930305.1 Bacteroidia bacterium | reverse complement strand
TTATGAATTTATCTAAGCTAGAGAGACTAAAAAGAGAAGTAAGTAAAACTAAAATCACATTTAAAACTGGTTCTTATATTGAAGTATTGACTGCTGACTTAAAAGGTAGGGGTTTTAGTGTTATGGGTTTTGGTTATAACCTAACCTTAATAGATGAAACTGCAGAGATTACAGAAGAAGTTTATTCTAAGATTTATAGAATGCTAGTAGATGATCCTGATGCTAAGATTCTAGAGATTGGTAATCCTTGGTTTTTAAATCATTTCTATGAGCATAGTATGGACTCAAACTGGGAAGTTATACATATTCCTTGGGAGTTATGTGTTAAGTATGGTAGAATGAGTAAAGAAGATATTGAAGACCAAAAAAGAAACCTAACTGAAGAAGAATTTATGGTGTTATTTGAAGCTAACTTCCCAAAGGACATAGAAAACTCATTATTCAAGTTTGAGGACTTAGAACTAGCTAAAAGAAATATAGAAGAACCAAAAATGAAACCTAAACTAATTCTAGGTATAGATGTTGCAAGACTAGGTAATGATTTAACTGTTATTCATTTAATTAAGCAATACAACTCATTATTTATATTAGACAGGACTTGGACATTTAGTAAGCAGAAGCTAACTAAGACAGCAGGTGATATAATTTCTATACTCAAAGAATATAATATAGATATAATTAGAATGGACTCAACAGGTCTAGGTGCTGGTTTGGATGATATGCTAACTGAATACTTAAACAATTCAAGCTCAAGCACAGAATTAGAGTCTATAGTTTTTAGTGAGAAAGCACACGATGAGAGAAATGTAAACAGAAAAGCCGATATATTTTTTAACTTAAACAAAATGTTTAGAGAGAAACAACTCATAATTAAAGACGATCCTGATTTATTTATGCAATTAAGAAGACTGCAGTATGAAATTACTTCTAATGGTAAAAAGAAGATTATTGACGGTCAAGAAAAGTCACCAGACAGAGCTGATGCCTTAGCAATTGGTTGTTATAGTAATTCAGAGAATTTTATTATAGATTTTGGTGATAGCTTTGTCTAAATATAGTTTAGCTGATAAAAGACCTAAGATTTTGTATTGCTTATGTTGTGATAATGGTAAGAAACAAAATAGGACTTCAGGAATGTTTCAAGTTAAGTATAATGATAATAAGATCTTCTTAAAGTGTAAAAGATGTGGTGCAAAATACTATATTAATCAAAAAGACCTGCTAAAAAACATTATCCTTTATAAATAACAAAAAGATAACTTATATATAGCTATTCAAATTTTATATAATTAAAAGGGTGTTTAAACATGTCAGAAGGTTCATTTAGTCCGAGAATACTTGGACAAACAATAG
This sequence comes from Bacteroidia bacterium, assembly GCA_009930305.1. GTDB lineage: Bacteria > Bacteroidota > Bacteroidia > Bacteroidales > Paludibacteraceae > Enterocola. The sequence continues at coordinate 11,658 of RZYM01000032.1, read as the reverse complement.
GAATTTCAATTCAAGCTGCAAAAGCTCTAACTGCTTCTTATGCAAATTTTGGTTCAGAAATTGATGTAAGAGGGTATACTACTTTAGGGGTTTGGGTTACAGCAGACGTAAATTTATCAACTAATGTAAATTTAAAAGCAAATGCATATCACACTTCAGGTGGAACTGCATACGAATTAGAAACAAATGGTACAAAAGCACTTTGGACAACTGGTGCTTCAGATTTTACTAAACTTTATGAGTTTGATGTTTCTAGTATAAACTATATACAATTACAAGCCATTGCAGGAACAGTAGGAGCAACAGCAGGAACTCTAGCCATTACAATTACAAAGTCAGGTAAATAGGTGATTTATATGGCTGGTTGGATTCCAAGAAGATTACATAAAGGTAGGAACCTTCTATCAAGCGAGACCACTACTACTTGCACCACTGCAGGGACTTATTATAAAATAAGTGGTACTTGGACAAATGGAGTTTCAGGACATAGTTTTGAAGCTGATGGTTCAGGTAAGCTAACTTACGTAGGAGATACTGGTGTTTCTTATTTATTAATAGGGAATAGTGATTTATCTTCAGATAAAGTTGCAACTGTGACTTATGGTCTTTATAAAAATGGTGTTTTAGTAACTAATTTTGAGACACCTACTGATTTTGCTTCAGCTAATAAGATCAGAAGTATAGGAATTAATAATTTTATAACTTTAAACACACATGATTATTTAGAAGTTTATGTTAAAAGTAGTGTAGATGCAACAACTATAACTCACAAGACTTTGAATTTAACTCTATTAGGAGATGTTTAGAATGTCTGGATTTATAGAAACTAAGAAAGTTAGTATTATCTCTTCTGATGGTGTTGAGGGTTTAAACTTAATTGATAAAGAAACAAATACAAGTGTTAATGTTACTAGTTTAGGTGAGTTAAAGGTTGCAAACCCTATTAGACTTGTAGGTACTACTTTCAATAACGGTACAAAAGACACTAACTTCTGGACAGACTTACAGTTGTAACCACTACAAGCACAAAGTGTACAATAATTTATGAATAAGGTGTAATTATGGCGATAATAGGAACTTATGATTTTAATTTAGTTCAAGGCGATGACCTTACTAAGACTTTTACAATTACTGTAAATAGTGTTGCTAAAGACTTAACAGACTATACTATAAATATGCAAATAAGAAAGGACTATAATTCAAGTCCTTATTTAAGTTTAAGCACAGGTTCAGGAATTACCTTAAGCGATCCAACTAATGGAGAATTTACAGTAACTATTACAGATGCACAATCTAAGCTTTTTAATTTTGTAACTGCAATTTATGACATTCAATTAACTGATACTTCAGGTCTGAAAAAGACTTATGTTAAAGGCACAATTACATTAATTAAAGAGGTTACTAAGATATGAGTGTTAGTATTTCTGAACAAGATGTTACCGTTGATGTAACAGAAAACACAGTAGGTGTAACAAGTTCAGAGGATAGTGTAGATATAACTTCTAGTAATGATGATGTCTCAGTAAATATAACAGAAGAAGATGTTTCAGTTTCTACAACTGAAGATGTTGTTGGGATAAGCATAACTGAGGATAATGTAACTTTAGATGTTACAGAAGGTATTGTTAATTTAAGTGGTTTATTTGATGTAAATCTTTCAAGCTTAACTAATAACCAATTTATTAAATACGATTCAGCTACAGAAAAATGGGTAAATACATCTAGTGTAGATACAAATCCCACTGTATTTGATGATTATACAATTACAGCAACTGAGATTGCAAATAAATATGTAACTTTAAGTCAAGTTCCAACAAATAATCAAAGCATAAGAGTATTTGTTGATAATGTAGGAATTAAAGCAGAGCAAGGTGTAGATTATTCTATAAGTGGAAATCAGATATTCTGGACAGGTTATAACTTTAGTAGTCTTTTATCTTTGGACGATAAATTAAAGATAATTTATGTTTAGGTGATTAAATGGCACAAATAAAAGGTAAATGGATAGAAAATAACACAATTACAGAAGTTAAATTGAATATAAACTCAACTCCAACTGATGGTTACGTATTAGGATATAATAGTGGTGTGTCTGCATTAGATTATTATAATCCGAATAGCTTTGATACTCATGATGTTAAGGTTTCTGCAAATGATACAACTCCTGGGTTTTTAAGTGGTAAATTATTAGGAACTTCTGGTAAAATTACACTAACAGAGAACAATGATGGTGCAAACGAGACTTTAACTATAAATGTAGGTTCTGATATTTTTGATGTAACTACAGATACAACTACAGACATTGTAGAAGGAACTAATCTTTATTATTTAGACTCAAGAGCAAGAGCTGCAATCAGTTCAAATAGCTCTCCGAGATTGACTTATAATTCAACTACAGGAGTTATAAATTTAGATTTAACTCAAGACTTTAATTTCACTGGTGCTTTACAAAATGATGGTTCTAATGTAATTACTGCTGCAGATGTAGGTGTAGCAAATGGTGTGGCTGGGTTAGATGCAAGTGGTAAGGTTCCAACTACACAATTACCAGACACAGTTCTAGGTGGATTGCAATATAAAGGCGTATTAGATGCAAGTGCTGGGGTATATCCTTCTTCTCCTGAGACTGGGGATTATTATATTATAAGTGTAGCAGGTACAATTTCAGGAACTGTTTACAATATAGGTGACTGGGCAGTTTATAACGGTACTAGTTGGGATAAGGTAGACAACACAGACTTGGTTCAAAGTGTATTTGGTAGAACTGGAGCAATAACTGCACAAGCTGGAGATTACACAGCTTCACAAGTAACCAATGCATTTGATAAGACATCAGATACAACTGATAATGTGTTAGAGGGTTCAAGCAATCTATATTTTACAACTGCAAGAGTGGATGCTCATTTATCTGGTGGAACTGGTATAACTTATTCTACAGGTACAATAAGTGTAGACTTAACTGATAATTTTAATTTCACTGGGACTTTACAACATAATGGTGAAGATGTATTGACTGCAAGCTCTGTTGCAATTGAGACTAAAGATGTTGAAATCATAACCTTAAATTCTACAAATATAACTAATAAGTTTGTTGATTTAACTAATGTGCCAGTTGATGCGACTGCGGTTCAAGTAACTCCAGTTGGTGGTCCTGAACAAGCATACACAACTGATTTTACTGTAATTTCAGATGGTTCTAGTGTTAAAAGACTTAACTGGTCAGGTTTAGGTCTAGATGGAGTTTTAGAAGATAACGATAAATTAATTGTTAGTTATACATATTAGGTGTTTGAATGAGTAAGCTAGACAGTAAATATTTAAATATAACAGAAGATTTAGACTTCAATAATTTTAAAAGTATAGCTATGGCTTGTGATAATGGTACTAGCTTTCCAAGTAGTCCAGTAACTGCACAATGGTTCTATAGAACTGATATTGATATGCTTTTTATATATGAAGCAGAATGGAAACCAATTATTTCATTTGGAGCATATAATGTTTATGTGGATGGAACTAGTGGTTCAGATTCAAATGATGGTTATTCTTCAGGAACTGCAGTTGCTACAATTACTAAAGCATGGGATAAGGTTGCAGCTTTATCTGGTGGAAATGTAATAATTTATATTGCATCTGGGACTTATAATGAAAGTGTAGTTTTAGGTGGTAAATTATTCACAGGTAGTTATTCAATTACCTTCCAAGGAGAAGACTTCTCAACAATTACACCTACTCTAACAGGTACTGCTGATAGCTTCACACAAGGAGTTGGAGGTAATAATTCTAATTATCCAGCACCTGCAAGTCTAACAGACACAGGTAATTTCACAGGTGTGGATTATACAGGTTATTTCTTTGAAGGTGATGATTCTGGTGTTTATAAAGTTATTCATAAAAATGATGATGATAGTTTAACAATCAATGATATAAGTTATTCATCTGTAACAAATTATAAATTATACACATTAACTACTATATGGGGTAATTCAGGGTCTGCTTCTAATTTCTCAATTCTACCAGGACAACAAAATTTATATTTTAATCACATTAGATTTAATAACACAACTTCTAACTTTACACTAGACCAACAAGGTGCAGCATATTCAGAGTACACTTATTGTCAAGTTCAAGGTGGAAATAACACAAGAGGTTGTAGATTTACAAATACAACTTGTAAGTTTAATTTATGTTATGTTTATAACACATTTAATTATAGGTCTTGTATAACTACAGAACAAGGTACCTTATGTACTTTAACAAATAATGTATTTTATAATTCAGGTATTGCAGGATATGGTTTAAGAATATTCGGCCCTGCTTTCATTGCTAATGGTGGGGATATGAGTTGTTATAGAGGTTCTGGTGGAGCATATTATGCTGCAAGGCTTGGTGGAGCCGGGACAATTTCATGTTATAGAGTGTATTTAGAAGGATTTTCAGTTTGTGGAATTTTTGCAGCTCATGAAGGATTTTTACTTTATGAATCAGAAACATTTATGTTTGCAACTTCAGATATCCCATATAAACAAATATACGGTAGAAGTGCAAGTAATGCACCTATTGGTTGGAGTTCAGAATTAGATTTAGGAAATTCAGGCACTACAAAAACTATAGATTGGGTTTATGGTAATAAACAAAAAGTTACATTAACAGGTAATTGTACTTTTACATTTGGCGAACCTTCAAATGGAGTTCCTGGTGTTCCAGGTTATCAAAATGGTGTGGTAGTTGGTGATTACCAATTAAAAATTATCCAAGATGCAACTGGAAGTAGAACTGTAACATTTCCTTCAAATGTAAAATGGGTAGGTGGAACTGCACCAACACTTTCAACTGGAGCAGGCGCTATAGATATTATAGAACTATACTTTGATGGAACAGATTATTGGGAAAAGAATATTAAATTGAATTTAAGTTAAATATGAAAGAAATAGGTGTATATAATATGAGTGAAAGAGTATCATACAAAGAAATGGTAGAATTATATAATTCTGGGTTTAATAAGCTAAATGAGAAATTGGATAAGATTGAAGAAAAGCTAGAAGCTGTACACATACAAGCTACTAAGACTAATGGTAGAGTTAACCGACTTGAAGACTGCCAAGAGAAGACAGACAATGATATTATAGAAATTAAACTAGAATTTAGAAAAATATTAACTAAAGTTGCTTACATTGCTGGTAGCTTAAGTGCATTAGGAATACTTACAAATTTTTTAATTTAAAGTGATTGAATATGATTTTAGAAAGTGCAGAAGACATAAGAAATTCAAGACAACCAGGTAAGAAAGCAGTAGCTAATCCTGTAATGGAACAAAAACCTATAGAGATAGACAACCAAACAGGACAGACTTCAGCAGTGGCTATGGGTTCAAGAGGTTATATTAAGAGATTTATTCCTTATTATATATATAAACCTCCGTTCGGATATCCAAGAAGAGATATTGATTTAATAAATGTTAGAAAACTTGCAAAGTCACCTTTTGTGTATTCTGTGACTAAGACCTTACTTGATGAAATGATTAGTCTTGACTGGGACATTGTGCCTTGCGAAGAAGTTCATGAAGAATCAGTTAAAGGTAAGATCAAGAATATAAAACAATTCTTATTCAATCCAAATGACAATAACGAGTCTTTTAGAGACTTATTAAGAGCAGTAGGTAGAGATGTTTTAGAATTAGATGCTGGAGTTATAGAAAAAGTGTATAACAGAGCTGGTTATCTTACTCAGTTATTCTCAGTTGATGGTGCTACAATCCTAATGAATCCTGATGTTCATGGTTATTTAGGTGATAGAGTAGACTATGTTATGCCAATTGTAGGAGACGGACTAAGACAAGAACAAATTAATCATTATTATACTTCTGTTCTAAAAGAAGAAGCTGCTTACTTCCAATATAATTGGACTGGTGGAATATGGCCTGTGCCTTTTGGTAAGAAAGAATTAGTATACATCAAAGCAAATAATAATTCAGATAGTATATATGGTACTTCACCTATTATGATACTTTATAACATACTTTTAATCTTGCTTTATGGTTCACAAGTTAACTTAGATATGTATGTTTCTAATGATTTACCTAATGGAATACTACAACTAGCAAATGCAAACAAAGATCAAATAAATGCAACTAGAGATTACTTTAATCAAAAGATTATACAAAAAGACACTTATGGAAATGATAGAAAGAAGTTCTTTAATATACCAATAACTTCAACAACTGGAGAAATTAAATATATTAACTTCGGTTTTAATGCTAAGGATATGCAAATGCTAGAGCAACAGAAATGGTATAGACAACTAGTTTATCAAGTTTTTGGAGTAACACCTGATGAAATGGGTGAGACTGTAGATTCAAACAGAAGCACATCTAATGAGATGTCAAGAATATTCAAAAGAAAAGCACTAAGACCTTTGCTTAAGTTATTTGAGTATAATATAACTACAAATATAGTATGGGAATTAGATCCTGCTAAAGAAGTTGAGTTTAGATTTGATAACTATGATATTGAAGCTGAATATAGAAAAGCTGAGCTTAATGAGAAACTTTTAAATACTTGGACAGTTAATGAGATTAGACAAAAGGATAACATGGAAGCTCTAGAGGGTGAAGAATATGACAAGATTAAAGGTGAGACACAAAATAGCTTTAACTCTGGGTTTGACTTTGGTAGTCCTTCATCAAATGATACAGAGCAAGATAAAAACAATAATCAATCAAATAAAGAAGACATGCAGAATGAAGAGAGGAGTCCTGAGAAAGAAGATAAATCTAATCCTTCAGTCAAGAGTATTTCTAAAGTCCCTAAGAAAACTAACTACGAAAAGAAACTAGATGAAATGTATTCTGCTTTAGAAAAGAGTGTTTTAGGAGCATTAGAGTAACATGGCAAGTCCAGAAGATATAGAGAGATTCATAAAGAACATTTCTCTACCAACAGCTCTAACTGAGAGCTTATCAAGAGACATTAGACTTAGCTTTGACTTTGGAGTCCAAGCAGTTGAAAAAGTTATAAATCAGAATATTCTAGAAATTAATCCTGAAGTTATACAATTCCTAGAGAACTATAACTTTGACTTAGTTAAAGGATTAAACGAGACTCTAGCTAATCAATTAAGAGACACACTTAAAAGAGGAATCATAAACGGAGATAACTCAAGAGTAATAGCTAAGGATATTAAGAAAATATTTGAGACTACAAAACACAGAGCAGAAATGATAGCTAGAACAGAGACTGCAAGAGCTTATAACTTCGGTGCTTTAAAAGCAGCAGAGTCTGCAAATGTTGAGTTATTAAAATATTATTCAGCAGTTTTGGATGATAGAACTTCTGCAATATGTAGGAGATTGTCCAAGAAATATAGTAAGGATAATGCAATTCCAATTGATAAAGAATTTATAGATAAGGAAAGTGGTTGGAGAGGTTTATATCCTCCAGCACATGTGGGATGTAGGAGCGAAGCAATTTATATTACAAAAAAACATTATCCTTTATAAATAACAAAAAAATTATATATATATAGAGGTGCAAACTTATGCCTGAAGAAAATAAATCTTATACTTATCAAGTTGGTTTTGAACCAATTGAAGTAATTACAAAAGGAATAAAGAAATACCAAGTTAAAGGTTATTTTTCTACAATTGATGAAGACTTAGCAATGGAAACTGTAACAGAGTCTGCACAAAAAGATATACTTGACCAAGTTCTAAATAGAACAATTACTTTAGATGCAGAACACGAAGTTTTCTATGGTAAAGACGGAAAACCATTATCTAAACCTACTTCTAACATATCAATAGGTAAGGTAGTTGATGCTGAGTTAGATTTAGAATGTAAGTATGGTAAAAAAGGTGTATATGGTACAGTTGAGCTTAATTCTGATGCTCCTAGATTTAAGAATATTTGGGAGTCTATAAAGAAAGGCTTTGTTCATTCATTTAGTGTAGCCTTTATCCCAGTAGAAGCAATAAAGAAAAAAGTAAATGGAGTTTTCAAGAGTTTTGTAAATAAGTTAAACTTAATTAACATAACTTTCACAGGTGCTCCAATGAATCCAAATGCCACATTCACTCCAGTTATGAAGAGTGCAATTAATGGTATGGATAGTTTTAATACTTATGATGCAAATTATAAGAACGAGGTGTTTAACATGACAGAACAAGAAATTAAAAAGAAAACTGAAGAACCTCAAGAAGATTTAGATACTAAACCAGTTGAAGAACAACCAGCTGATGAAAATATAACAGAAGAACCAAAAGAACCAGTAACTAAATCTAACGAAGTTGATTTTAAATCTATAGTATCAGGTTTAGAATCTAATTTTGAAGCAAAACTTAAGTCACAAAAAGAAATTTTTGATAAAGAGTTAAGTGAAGTAAAAGAAGGTTATTCAACAGAACTAAAATCTTTAAAAGAAGAAATTGAGAAAATTAAATCTCAACCAATAAAAAAAGCAATCAAAGGCGATAACTCTACAATTTTAGGTAAAGATGTAGAATCTAAATTAAAGAGTGCATCAGTTTTTGATTTAATGTAAAGGTGATAATATGTCTTATAGAAACGATAGTGCTTACCAAGCAAGTTTTGGTAATTTAGCTGATGAAACAGTTTACTACGATCCTTATAACAAAGTAGAAGAAAATCAAAACAATTTAAAGGCTTTAAAGAATCATTTATTTGATTCACATCCAATTTATGCTGCTCAATTAAAAGCAATGGAATCAACAAGTGGTGGAGCAGGAACTGCAGGTTATGCAATGTCTCCTGTATATGTAGATCCAACATTAGTAGATAGAACTAGAAAATTCACTCCTGTTAAGAACATGCTTAAAAGAGTAACTAACATGGGTAGAACAGCAGACTTTAATGTAATTACTGCAAAAGGTGGAGCTTTCACAGCTGCAGAAGATTCTTCATTAAGTGAAACAAACACAACTTATGATAGAAACTCAGTAGCAATTAAATACTTATATTCAGTAGGTAGAGTAACAGGACAAGCTATTGCAGCAATTCCAGGTTATAACTTAGTAGGTGCAAACATTTCAGGTTCAGGAGTAGGTGGAGATGCTACAATTGGAACTACATTTGCTAATAATGCTTTACAAACTGAAGTTATGGTAAAAATGAGAGAACTAGCTGAATTAGAAGAAAAGCTATTAATCAACGGAAATGCTACAACTTCTGTATATGGTGGAGCTAACGGAACTGAATTTAATGGAATTGTACAAACACAATCTACAACAAATGAAGTAGACGGAACAGGTTCAGAAATTACAGAAGCTTTAATCAACGAAGCAATCCAAGAAGCTTTTGATGATTCAGGAAGACCAGACTTTGCAATTTGTGACTCTGCAACTTATAGAGATATAATGGCTATCCTATCTGAAAAGAAAATCCTAATGCAAAACATGGAAGTTACAACTTATGGAACTGTTGCAATTACATGGTTAGGTATGACTGGTGCAATTAAAATATATCCAAGTCAATTCTTAACAAACACAACAGGTAGTAAATCTATATATTTCTTAGACTCAAGTGTTTGGGAAATCAGAGTATTACAAGATGCAACTTATGAAGAATTAGCAAAAACTAATGATTCTAAGAAATTCATGATTAAAGAATATTTAACTTTAATCTGTAGAGCACCAACATTTAATTCAAAGATTAAAGCTTTAAGTTAGATGTTGTAAGAGTATTATACTTATTGGGGGTTTTCTTTTCTTTTCTCCTCCCCCCCATTAAGACAAGAAATTAAAGGTAAAATTATGACTGGTATATTAGGAATGAAATCTAATAAGAAAGGAAAAACATATGTTATGTTATATGGTAAATCAAAAGCAAATACCATTAAATCTAAACAAAGTATTTCTAAATTAGGTAAACCTACATTTAATAAAGGAAAATATTTAACAGATGAACATAAAAAAAAATTATCTATTAGTCATAAAGGAATTATACCTTGGAATAAAGGAAAATCAACTGGTAAACATTCTTGGAATTATAAAGGTGAAAATTATAATTCAAAAAATAAAAGATTAAGATGTCATCCAAAATGGAGAATTTGGCGAGAAAAAGTATTCTTAAGAGATGATTGGACTTGTCAGAAATGTCATATAAAAGGTGGCAAATTAGAAGCTCATCATTTAATTTCAGTTAAAGAATGTATAAATACAGAAAACATTGATTTAATATATGATGAAAATAACGGAATTACTTTATGCCGTAAATGCCATATGTTAGTTCATAAATGGAAAGTAAAAAAATAATTTGAAATTAGGAAGGTGATTATGTATTTCAGCAACAAATACAAACGTTAACGTCCAAAGAATAGGAAGTACAATAGGTTCAAACGGTAAAAGATACAAAATCGGTATGATTGATTCTAAAGCAAAAGCAGCTCAAAATGATACTTGGACAGTTAAAAACATAACACAATTAATTGATATAATTAATATCAAAGTAGATGCAACAGGTGCATCAGAAACTCATACTTTTAGTGGAAAAGTTATAACACTAACAAGTGCAACAACAGGTGCTTGTACAGGGTATGTTGTATATATTTAAATAGGTGATTAAGAATGGCAGCAGCATTAAAAACAGCAACAGTAAGTGCAGCACCAATTTCAGGTGGTTCTGCAAAATCCGCAGAAGGATATGTTGAAGCAGTTTACACTGTTACAACAGCAACAACTTTAGATTGGGTAGTTTTATCTGACTTCTCTGAAGTTAAATATGTACATGCATATACTTCAGCTAATGGTGTAGATGCAGAAGCATATGTAGATGGAACAACTAAAAATAAAGTTTTCATCACAGGTGTAGGTGCTTGTGTGCTTTTAGTTAAAGGTACTAAAGCTACAGCTTAGGTGATTTAATTTGGTTTGTAAAATGTGTGGGGAATGTTGTAAATACTTAGTGTTTGATGTTCCTCATATGCATTACACTCAAGATGAATTAAGATATTACAAACTACGAGGAGTTAGGTTTGAAAGAGTAAACCGTAACACAGATAGAATGATTGTTCCTTGTAGATGTGAATTACTAGGTGATGATAATCTCTGTAAAGATTTTGAAAATCGTCCAGATGTTTGCAGACAAGACAAAAGAAGATTAAATACTTGGACTCCTCCAGGTTGTACAGATGAATAAAAGGTGTTAAAATGAAAGTTAAAGGTTATGATTCAAAAGGAAATCCTATGTGGGTTCCTGATAACTACCAAGAAGTTAAAGAAACACTAGAGAAAGAAGAAGCTAAAGTTAATGTTTCTGAAGATCCAAAACCAAAAAATAAAGTTAAAAAGAAATGATAATGTATGGGATATGTTGATGTTACACAAGTTAGAAACATTATAGGTGTTACAGACACTGATGTTATAAGTGATACTGTAATTGAACAGGCAATTGAATTTGCAGAAGACGAACTTGATAGACTTACATTTACAACTTATCTTCCAAACGAAGATAATGGAAGTGTAACTTCAGCAACTGCAACTACATTAGTAGATAGCAGTAAATCTTGGACATCTGACCAATGGATAGGCTATGCCGTTTATATTTATTCAGGAACAGGAAAAGGACAAATACGAGAAATAACTGATAATGATGATACTTCTTTAACAGTTGGTACTTGGACAACTAATCCTGATAGTACTTCTAAGTT
>RZYM01000031.1 GCA_009930305.1 Bacteroidia bacterium | reverse complement strand
CGCTCCGCGTCGCTCAAACCAATGTATTTCTTAGCCTGCATGAATCTATTTTAGCTGCTGGGAGTTAGTGGGTGTCCTAGTATATTCCGTACTTTGTGAAAGAACGCTTACGGAAGTTACCTAAACATAATCTTATATTTGAATGATTAATTATGATATGATATCTAATAATGCTGCACAATTCGACTAAATTTCTAAGACGACATACAACACCGTTTAAGTTCTTGATAATCGGTAGTACAAATACGATTATTGATTTATCTCTTTTCATGATTTTTGCAAACTTCATGTCAATCTATCCTGTATATTCAAGCATACTTTCAACCGGCATAACCCTGATGGTCAGTTTCTTCCTGAATCACCATTTTGTATTTAAATCTCAGAAAAAGCGGCGCACAACACTGATTGCGTTTGTAGGCACCACCCTATTCAACGTTTGGATTATACAATCAACCGTGATTTTTATTGCGTACCATTCGCTAGAAAACATTGTATATTTTGACGACCATATATGGACTCTAAATCTGGTCTCAAAGCTGTGTGGTGTTTCTGTATCAACAATACTAAATTATCTTAGTTATCGAAAAATATTTAAAGGAGAGGTGCCTGATGATAAAAAACAAGAAGATTAGCTTAGTACTTCCATGTCGAAACGAAGGTACGCATTTAAAAGAGGTGTTGGACCGAATTCCAAAAACAATTGATGAAATACTTATCGTAAGCAACAAGTCCACAGACAACACTGTTGAGATAGCTAGGAGGCTCTCAAAAAAAGATAGACGGATTATCGCCCTTGAAGATAATCGTACACTCGGAGGGATTGGCTACGGATACGCACATATGACCGGAATAAAAAAAGCTACCGGCGATATCATAATGGGTGCTGATGGTGACGCTACATATCCAATACATGATGCGTCAAAAATTGTTGAGTATATGCTCGCAAATAATTATGACTTCATATCCTGTAACCGCTATCCCCTGCAAGATGGAGTTAAAATCCCTTTCAAGCTACAACTCGGTGTCAATTTATTAAACTGGGAAATTCTTTTACTCTATGGTATCAAAATAAAAGATACACTATCTGGAATGTGGTTTATAAAACAAGAAGTACGCGACGAACTACATTTAACAATGGGTGATTGGAACCTTAGCCCACAAATAAAAATAAACGCCGCTCGTTCAAAGAATATACGCTTTACAGAGTATGGCATTACCCAAGATCAGCGTCTTGGGGAGACCAAGCAGAATTATTTCAAAACGGGATTTAACCATGCGATGTGGATATTGAAAAATCGCTTCGTGAAATTCTAATTAGCCTCTAGGATAGTAAGGCTTTGGGATTTGCGTTCTATAAATATGCGTACAGCTAACCCAATCAAAATACCCTCAAACAAGAACATTATCGGATATAATGAGCTAAAGTACATCATATCTATTGCTGGAAAAGCTGTTGTATCGATATATGTTATCAGAAATATTCGTATTATCAATAACAAGACTAACCCCCAGCCAATAAGTATCTCACGCCAATAATTTATATAGACTTTGAGTCGTATCGTAAGCCATACTAACAGCAGCAATGCAACCGCCAGAAGTACAGGGTTGGTATATTTATACATAAGTGCAGTACCGTAACCAAGAGCATTTTTAACACGCACCCCGAAGTTCAGCTCACTAGTATTATATTTAACATCTAAATAATCTGACATCATTTCCTTATCTGGAGAGTATATAGCAGATCGAAGACTGCGCGTATTCTCAGCCCCATCAAGAAACGCAACGTAAGAAACAGCTCTGGGCATCCTCTGAAGAGTTGGTATAACCGTCTTAATAGTTAGAGGAGCCGTAAGACTTGCTCTCTCATCATATGTACATTCCAATCGACCTGTACTGCATGCTGTATTTATTTCATTTGCCAATCGGACATAATACTGCTCTGCTTTAGCCGCATTCGTATAATAACCTTGTTCTTGAACGGCTAGACGAAGTGCCCAAAAAAACCAACCCCCTTCGTAATCACCCTTTGCTCGCATATTCATGATAAAGCCTTCACAAAAACCTAAGCCATTATTATCCAGACATGGTTGCAATTCTTTAAAGGCTGGGCTTGCCGCATAAGCTTCCTTGCGCATCTCTCTCGAAACCGGGACCGTAATCTGCCAGTTGTCATTCTTAATACGCGTTAGTGCTCCGTAGGCTTCCTGAAAATCATGTGACATATAGTCGTTTACGACATGCCGACCATAGACATTTTTGTTAACTGTTGCGATTCCCATGCCTATAATAAGTGTTGTGACGAATGGCAGTAAGATAGCAGTAATAATCACCCAGAGCTGGCGTATCTTTATGAATTGTTTAATGTATTGATAAGTAACTATACCCAACGTTACCACAAGAGCTGTAATGACAAATGGGAGTATCCAGAAGTAATCTTCACGTAAATACCACCAAAAAGGCAAACTCAGTGTACCTAACGAGGTATATACCCATACTTCTCTTTCAATAGCAGCTTGTCTTGTAACTTTCTTGGATTCACTTAATCGTGTTACAGCTAGAAACAGGCCAATAACCCACGCCAGGACAAGCATCACGATAGCTGGTGCAATCGAATCACGGTACGCTCGAGCAGACACGACAGGATTAAAAAGCAAGAAAGCAAATAACGAGAGTCTGAGCCATCTTGTCGACACTATCTTTCTAGTCGCAAATACTAAAGCAAGTGATGCGCTAATAAACAATAGTGCATTACCAAACCATAGTGCAATATCCAACGAATGAAGTAGCGCCGTCCATCCTGGATAAGCAATACCTTTAGCCAGAGTCAGGTTATTGTATGACCCAAGCCAGTGGCCACTACTTAGACTTTGTGATAAATAAAGTTGTAAGCCATCGTCGTGACCAGCTTCCGGGATTAATTGCGAAAAACTACCTGATACAAGGAATATATACACCAGACTGATGACAACGACATAAAACCAAGTGGGAGCTGCTCCAGTAAAGGCTATCTTCGTGAAGGAGGTTAACTTGCTCATATTCTCAATAATACCACACGGAAATACCCTCAATCTTCATAGCCATACTCGACAATATGTGATATGCTTATGTCAGGGATAAATTCAATGAAAAAAATAAAAAAACATTCACAAAAACGAATTGCGCTACTTATTATTGGGGTTTTATTTCTGGCGTGTATCGTAGCAGTTCTTTGGTGGAGCCTAGTTAGAGATAATTCAGATAACACTTCGAAAAATGACAGTACTATTAAGAACACTTCTCTCCTGGATTCTACGCAAAATATTCAACCTGATAATAACGGTATCAACTCTACAAATTCAAATGAATCATCGATTACAGTTAACTCAATTGATAAACCTGATATAGATGACCCATATCCGATAGTAAACGAACACTATAAAATAGAGCAGATCAATACTTCAACGTATACTATTACCCTTTACGCAATCAGTAACAGCCCTGCTCAGTACGACGAATATATCGCTCAGCTGAAACAGTTTAAAAAAGAGTCTCTCGCATATCTAGAGAGTAGGTACGATGATATCTCCAACTTTTCTTTAACTTGGTCGCCGCCCAGTGCGAAGGATTTATAGAATGCGTTGGTTTATCAAACGAAAAAGAGTAGTGTTATTTCTGAGCATAACTCTCGTTATATCTTCTCTCAACACTATAACGACAACTCAGATAGTATACAGTGCCAACACATGCAGTGATGTGTACGCCACTCTACCTGTTTGGATTACTAATGCAGTGAATCTTAATAAGGGATTTTATCAAACCGCCTCTGATGCAACCAATACACCATGGGAACTTCTGGCAGCCATTCATTACCGCGAGACTAGTTTTAGCCATAGTAACCCAAGTAATGGACAGGGTATTTTCCAATTTGTAAATGGCGATGGTGGCCCTTACCCTACCGGTCCGGTTAGTGACTCAGAGTTTGTCCGACAATTAACCTATATGGCACAACGTGTTCAAAGTGACTACGTCTACAGGGGAGATTTATCGTATACTCATCGTGCTCTAACTAAGAATGAAGCTGATGATTTTAGAGTACAAGATACACTCTATAGCTATAATGGACGCTCAAGCCTATATGCTCAGCAAGGATTACAGTATGGTTTTAATGCTACAACGCAACCGTACGAAGGCTCTCCGTATGTCATGAACATGTTCGACTGTGCACGGGCAAATATGGGACTTATCACGAAAGACTATGGATCGATTGATGGTGTTGACACACGATATGGTGCCTATACCTTATATGTTCGTTTGAAATCCGATAATTACTGGCAGTCACGTTACGATTTCCTTGGAAGAAGTACGGCACTATCATTACCGGGCTGTGTCGAGGCGACCAATACAACTATCGAATGTATCTGGAAGCTCAGTCAGTTATCAACGAATACTCCAACTGTCGCAACTACAACAGAACAAAGAAATGAGTTAGTTGCCTTTGGATATAGGCTTGAAGGCAAAGCATTCTTTGGTAATGTTAAACGTGCACCTCAGACAGGAAATATACCAATATATCAAATGCAGAAGCCTGATGGCACTATCTTTATAACTGCAAATCAAGACGAGTACGACTATCTCAAGACTAACTCCACCGACATGACTGATCTTGGTATTGGCTTTTACGCCAATCCGGCCTATTCGAATGCTGGCTATCCAGTGCACCGATTATATAAAAATGGTATTCATACGTGGACACAATCACTGACTGAAAAAGATGCATTGATTGCTAATGGTTACTCTTACGAAGGAATCCCATTCACTACAATCAACACCGTATATCAAGAAACACCCGCTCCAAAAGATCAGTTACTTGTGTATCGCTTTTCAAAGAAACCAGGATATGGTCACTTTTGGACTACTAGTATTAAAGAAAGGGACTTAATGATTAATTCTGGAGGCTATGGGTATGAAGGTGTTGCATGGCGTGCATCGGCCAAAGTTACGATAGTTCCCGTTTACCGTCTCTACGCAACAAGCACCGGTAAACATTTATTCACTACTGACCAAAATGAAAAAAACGTGCTAGCTGGTGGAACATTCTGGCAATATGAGGGCATAGCATATTATGCAAGCGAAGAGCCAACAGATAAACCTGTTTATCGTTTATACACATCGTTGACTGCCAATCACCTTCTCACGATAAACGTCAACGAGAAAAATACTTTAGTGAATAGTAAAGTCTTTAATGATGAGTCTGTTTCTCAGTATGTATATTAGATAGAGAACTAGTATCCACGGTTCATCAGTTTCCAAAGATAGTCTTCATCTACTACTCGAAGAGGCTTTAGTTTCTTTCTCTTACGTAGAAAAAGTGGTATGTATTGCAAACTCTTTAACCTTCCTTGAATTACTGCGGGTATAGCTGTTTTTCTACCTGTTCGCCGTAAATGCTTAATCGCCGCTAAATCTGCTTTTGGAATCTTCACTAATAGACGGAAGAGTATCCCCAGGGGTAAATTCTTTACAAGTAATCCTGTGTTATTCCTAAAGGTCATATAAAGAGAGAAGCTCGGATCCTTCTTTTTTGAACTTACTGAACCCATATGGTAAGCTCGCGTATTCGGAACTACATAATTATCCCAGCCCATAACTGTTGCTCGCGTTGCTACGTCAACATCCTCAAGGTACATAAACATAGTTTCATCAAAAAAGTCGTCAAATGGCTGCGCTTCTATGAACTTACGCGTTATTATGACAGCTGCAGCATTACAACCAAAGACTTTATGGGATGGGATATCCGTATCAGAGGCTATTGGAACTCGCCACGCTCCCTGTGTCCCTTGACCTATTCGCGAAATATAGATGTGTGTTGAATCGATCACTTGATGGTCATAGTAGTCAAGCGTAACGCTTTGGATTGTAGCAATATTTCGTTTAGTACGGGCTGTGTCTAACAGCACCTGGGTCCAGTTGGTGTCTAAACGAGCGTCAGTATTGAGAAGTACAATATACTCTACCTGTTCATCCTTAAGCGCCTCACGGATACCAATATTATTACCCTTCGCAAAGCCGTGATTTTCATGTTGGGCCATAATGCGAACGTCGGGATAAGCAGCGGTTACATACTGAATAGTATCATCTTGGGAGTTATTATCAACCAGGTATGTGACTTTGTCTGCATCTGTTACTTGACTATCTATCGAATCAATGCACTCTTCTAGTAAATCCTTATTGTTCCACGAAACGACAATATAGGCTACTTTCGTTTTGAGGATAGCCTCGCTCATAAATCAATTCCCTCACCTTCTGCAATATGCATCATGACATTGACTGCAGCACTTTCAGCCATATAAAGTGCATAACCGTCACCATAGGGATCGATATTTTTATTGAAAAAGCTTGTTTGAGTATGTGCTGGCCCAAGACGAATACTTTGTCTGTTAAACCTTTCATCTGCATATACTAGGTTGTACTTCCCTTCGACAGCATAATTACATGCTTGCTCACCATAATTCGTATGTGGTGTAGTATTGAGATATTTTCTAAACTCCTTCGTACGAACTGCCATAACATTTCCGGTTAACCTATCGACATTACGCACCCAGTCAGTATTGCCAAAAAATGTTTGGTTATTGGTTGCAATCTGGTTTCTGAAGAGTGAGAGAAATCCGTCGTTATATCTGATCAATCCGCACTCGTCGATTATATTGCCATCAAGAAGTAGTAATGGAGACACTGCATTTACATGCTTGAGCCGAAGCGTTGCGGGATATTCCTGTAGCCATTCTTTTCTCTCTGGGAAGGCGATTGTACCAATACATATTGTTACTTCGCCTTTTACACGCGTAAGGGCTTTCGTCAAATAGTCACTGTCGACAGTTAAAGATATAACTGACAAATTCTTGGTGTCAAATCTTGGCGCAGTTCCTTTAGGCACAATCAGTTGAGTAGTCCTAGAAAATCGTGTTCGCTTGACAAGTATTTCGTTATACAAACGAAGTGTAGCGTCAGACGCAAATGGAAGTATGATTATTGCTATGTTTTCATACGGCTCAAACTGCAGTGAATAAAACCCGGGTTTATTTTGCTTAGGCTTAACGGTGACATTGGTTTTAACCCGAGCAAAATGTTCTCTAAGGGCTTCACTTGCGGCATCTGCTACGTTTGACTTAAGAGAGAAGTCACGTGCTGTTGATCCGTCTGCAGCTCTCCAGTGATACAGGACTTTGGCAATATGGGCGACTTTCGGCTGTTTATCGAACACTCTTAGTAACAAGTCATAGTCTTGTGCTCCGTCACGCTTTGGATTTAATAAACCAACCTCAATTAGTAGTGTTTTACGTACTACTGTCAGGTGATTGATATAGTTAACGTGGGTAAATAGGTCAGGGTTCCAGTCTGGTTTGAAATGTGGATCGTAATAAATCTCACTATTATCGGTTATCTTATCTTCATCAGTATATATAACATCGGCGTCTTGTTGAGAGATAGTAGTAGCTACCTCTTGTAAGGCACTAGGGTCGAGGACGTCATCGTGATCAGAAAATGCTATATACTCACCGTTCGCGTTCTCTATGCCGATATTCGTATTACCTGATATACCCATATTCTCAGTCTCAATAACTCTTATACGGCTATCACGTACACCTAATTCATGTAGCGCAGAACTTCGCTCGGCGTCCGTTGAGGCATTGACTAGCACCAACTCCCATTGTGTATATGTTTGAGCAACAACTGAATACACAAGCTCGTCTATATACCGCTGCTTCGTGTTATACGCAGGTACAATTATAGAGATAAGGGGAGAGCTTTTTTCTTTGTATTTTGTAACTGGCGTGACGTGTTGGTGAGCTTGTTGGTAGAGTGTGTCGTAATATCCCGGAGCAATGGGGGGCATGAAACCAATTTTTACCAACATCCGTCGCGCGAACACGCGTCGTTTGCTGTTTTTGGGCAATAATAATGAGAAAAATTTTCTAACCATACTGCATACATTATACGTCACTTACGAATAATACAATCGTAGTAACACCTTGTTGATAGTTTATTTAGTTAACAGTAAGATTTTTTTTACCAAATTTTTTCCTTTTCTTATCGAGAGTGTAATTACATTCCCTAGCCTATAGCTACGCGATTTTCTTATCTTTCCGACAACATATTGCAAATCTGTAATCTTATTGTCCTTTACTTGGATGATATTTGTCAGGTTTTCAATAATATTATCTTTATCTTTAATACTATTTGTCAAAATATCGATGTGATGGTCTTTATTTTTGCCAGCTGTTATAGGGAGGTCAAATGGGTTTACTTGTTCTGGATATATCTTACTCCATTTAGAAAGTATGTCGCAAAAATAATACATGTCATCCCAGTATGACCTTTTTGCCCCTCTAGTACCTCTGCGTACGCGATAGTTTATATAGCAATCCTTGGCAAGTTTAAATATCCTGCCATCCAATGCCAATCCTAAGAAGAAATCCCAATCCTCCGCGACCTCTTCGCTTTCAAATCTATGGTTGCCCACTGCAGATCTTCGTATAAGAGATTCAGACGTACAATGAATTTCCTGTCGTATCAGTTTCTGAATATCAAACTCTGGAAATGTCATAGTATAATTATCATCACCAAATATGCGCCAGTTCGGGTAAACGACATCTGAATTATATTTCTCAGCTAACTCGACTGATTTTTCAATATAGTCTTTATTAAAATAATCGTCAGCATCAAGGAAACAAATATAGTCACCTTGAGCCAACTCTAATGCCTCGTTTCTTGTATAAACGATACCCTTGTTTTTTCGACTAACAATCTTCGCTTTATCTGCGTATTTTTTAATAATCTTCAGGGAATCATCTGTTGAACCGTCATCTATTATGATAAATTCTATATTATTGTGAGTCTGATTTAAAACACTTTCTATAGCCTCTTTGATATAATCCTCGTAGTTGTAACAGGTTATAATCACTGACACAAGGGTTTGTTTCATTTATCATATTTTATCACATACAGACAACTTGTATCACTTGTTATCTGTCCAACCCGTAACAACCGCCCCAAACTAGCTTTTATACTTAATTATCGCGCTAATTAACCAGTCACCGCTATCTTTGCGATGCTTTTCGAGTTTTTTATTAACACTATTCCAGTCGACAGGTTTTAGCTTCTTAATATCAAATATAGAAAGTTCAGTTTCATTAACAAATCTACTATCAATTCCATATTCTGACAAAAAGCTCTTTATACGCGATAAGCCCCCTGTTTCTCTACCTATAATGATAAAATCTGTGTTGTTTATAATTGAAAATAGCATACCGTGGAACGAGTTAGTGATAACGATCTCAGCATCACGAAACCCCTTTAGCCATAGCTCTACTGGGGGTAGAATATCATTTTCTGCACCCACGTGCGCACGAATCTTCGTAGCCTCCTGTAGGCGATCGTCTTGGACCTTGTGAATAAATTCACTAACACCTTCCGTCTCGTCAATGATGTAAGTAAAGATGGGCTGAATCTTCTGAGACCGGATATTGCTATGATTAATAAGCCACGAGTAGTCGTTTGCTTCGAGTAGTAACGTTGGGTCTACCGTTACCTCGGCCTTTTCTATGCCCCAGTTATTCTTAATTATTTCAAACCCTGATTGTTCGCGCACTGAAATTTTATTAAACCCATTGAGTAATGGTCTTACGTATTCTAAATCTTCGCTACTCATCACTTCACTAATTTTGTCTTTTCCGAAACTTGCAGCATACGCAATCCGATTAGCCTCTCTATCTTTGATAAAATCTAGAAAGTAATAGCCTAGGATCTCTTTATTATCCCACCAATTTCGCCAAACCTGGTCAGACCCAACTATATAATTTTTATATGTATCTTTTGGATCAAAGGGTTTTATCCATATGTTTTTATTTACAAAATTGATAATATTTTCAAAACTATATGATTCAGGAAATAGCTCACTGTATTTGGGTATATACCAGTATGGTGTTTGGTTATCTATGAATCGATTAATAGCTCGTAGAGGTGTCTTAAGTTTAATTTTTCTACCGATGCGGTAGATATCTCGAGGCGCAGAGTACGGGTCAACATAAGAGACAAATTTAAAGCCTTTCCTGTGCAAAAACTTTTGTAGTGCATACCTCTGCAATACATTACCGTAGTTGAAATAACCAGTCAGAGTCAATATTGCGCCATCAACATGCTTATATTTTTGATTGTCTAGGTTGTTACTTAAACTAGCAATTACATGCTTCGCTCTTGTGCGTAATCTTGTCTTATGTTTTATATGACGAAGCATATTCAAAATACGCGTACGTGGTCGTAATTTAACCCGTATTCTGTCTATTATCTTCACGTGTATTCGTGGCGCCGATTGTGATTCTGCAAGTGTCTCAATCCTAAAATCGTATATCCTACTAATCTCAGACATTACATAATCAACGGGATATCTAAATGATTTACATACATTATTCTTCTCATTAAAATGACCGACAGAGATAAATGTAATTAATTTCTCACTATCTAATAAGTTGAGCATACCCCTAATGGTCATATCCTGGACGTCGTCAAACATTGCGTGAAGAGGACACGCAGCAAGCTTTTTATACTCTAGTGCATACAGAACTGACATAGCAAATAAACCACCATCAATATAGCCTTGATTGCGCTCATTAGGGCCAACATAACCCCTATCATCTGAAGTAATCAGTAATAGAACAGGAGGTGTATCATAATATGCAATTCCACCCTGAACATCTAAGACTTTTTTTATTATTTCTTTTTTGTATATAGTATGTATCTTAATTGACTGACGATTACATACCGTTGGGGTCTTCATCGCAATTTCGATCACTTCTTTAATATCACTTTTATCAACGATCGTGTTAGAGTAGGTCCTTACAGCAAATCGGCCTTCTGCAAGCTCTTTAAAGTTCTTTGTATTGTTATGTTTCTTCTGCTTATACGGTATTACTTCCGCTCCACCGATTCTTGAGTTGCTCGCAAGTATTTCTTCTAGCATATCACCGAAGATAGCTTTTATCTCACCGGCATATTTAGTGTCAACATGTCTCTCATAATATGCCCGCAAGACTGATAGGGTATTCATATAAGCCAGATGGTCTTGATTGTACTTTTTAACTTTATATGTGTGTAATATGTTTATTAATAATTGTGACACCCTAAGCCCGTGACCAACTTCAAAACTATCATTGCTCAAGCTTTTCTCAATTGAATGTGAAGAAAAAACAAGCTTCGCCGCTAGCTGAGTCTGGTCCGCTGCGTTTATATCTGATGTGTAATTATTGCGAAACCTCTGCTTATCATACTCATACAATCGCCCCAGCTCATCCCCATTATTAATCTTGTAGAATATTCTATTGCTTTGTTGATACTGCTGGTATCTCTCGTTAACTACTGAAATGTATTTATCACGCTCGCTTGTTGGCATATTTATCTTGCGCAATGTATCGATAAATGTATCACGAACCAGATTATGATACTCTATCGTTTCTTCTTCACTTCTATATTTACGGGAATCGCTGTCGTTGTGCGCTGTGATATATGCAAGGGGTTTATCAATATAGCCGATATTGTTTCCTTTGTAGTATATTGGTAGAAATAGCTGGATATTCTGGCCTGGACCAAACTCTGTAATATGTCTCTCCGGGTTGACGGCGAGAAAAGTAGATGCGCGCACTAACTTAGCTGCATTTGGCCATATGTAGTCTCTATGGAGTATCATATCAATGAATAAATTCTTGCGAGGCGGTTGATTAACCTCACCCCAGACTTCTAAAATTTCTCCCGAAATACCATCGATAAGATTACTTGCGCCCCAAACTACATCAATTTCTTGGTGCTCCTCTAGAAAGTTGACCATCGTTTTTATTGCGTCATCCATAAAGTAATCGTCACAGTCTACAAAGTTTAAGTATTCACCAGTAAATCTCCTTAGACCTGCATTAACAGTGTTAGGCGCACCGCCGTTCTCTTGATAGACGATGGTGTATTTTATATTTCTAGATTTAAATTTTGATTTATAGCTTTCTAGAATTGCTTGCGTTCTGTCGGTTGATCCGTCATTGATAGCGATGAACTCAATCGATTTATAATCTTGATCTAAAATGGACTCCAATAGTTTATGTATGTATTTCTCGCCATTATAACAAGGCATAATAATACTAACTAATGGACTGTTCATTTTTTAATTACCATCTTGCCTAAATCACGCATAATGCCACCAATCTTCTCACCAGTCTTAGGATTCTTAATAATGAATGACAGCTCATTGTTGTACCCGAATTCTGCTACATTTACTTCTTGCTCCGAATCAACCAATAAGACCACTATGTTTGCTTCACCTTTATTAAATTCGAATAAAGGTAGTTCATACTCAAATGTGTGCTCTTTGGTGTCGTGTGTAGTGATATCGTAAAGCAGCTTGGCGTTTGCAGCCATGATTGGAACATTGCTATAGTTTATTACTACCTTTGGATATACTGATCGGTTATTATAATTCCTATAATTAACTTCTATCTTTAACGATTCAGTGTTCTTTAAAATTGGTCTACTCGTAATTTTTGCAGAAATAGTAGGTTTCTTAACCCTATGGTTAGCCTCATGGTTCATCGATGTATGTTCATTCGAATCTTCTATATTATCTAAGCTGTACTCATCAGCTACATGGTCGGGTGAGCTATTAACTATAACTTTTCCATTTCGTATCAAAATAGCCACATTGCAATATTTTCTCACTGATTCCATAGAATGAGTCACGAGAACAACGGTCTTATTCTTGTTTTTACGGATTTTTTCAAAATAATTATTGCACTTCCTCTGGAATGCTTCATCCCCTACGGCTAGCACCTCATCAAGCACAAGTATGTCGCTATTTGCCCGGATAGCTATTGAGAACGCCAGACGCACCTGCATACCGGAACTATAGTTTTTGAGTTTTTGGTCCATGAAACGTTCAAGTTCAGCGAAGCTAACAATATCATCATACATCGCGCTCATTTCTTTTTCATTGAAACCGAGTAACGCACCGTTGAGGAATACGTTTTCGCGACCTGTCAACTCTGGATTAAAACCGACACCGAGTTCGATAAAAGGCGTCAGTGAACCGTTGACGGTAATATTACCGGCCGACG
>RZYM01000086.1 GCA_009930305.1 Bacteroidia bacterium | reverse complement strand
AGTGCAGCGACATGTTGTCGCATATAAACTCTGAGTGGGTTCGCCTGCGAAGAGGTAAAAGTGACGGAGAGGAAAATCTCTCTAACTAATAATTCGAGGAGTAGAATGATGGAGTAACGCCCTGAAATGCTCCCTCTGATACTGCGTTGGAAGAAGCGGAACGCAAATTCCGTAACTGACACAGCACGCTGAAGTCGGCTGTGAACATCCGCTACTGCCCTATAGGGTAAGGCAAAATCGAGCCAGAGGTGGCCGAGGATGATAGGTCGGGAGTCTATAAAATATCTATGCTTAGTATGTGGGGTAGAACCCACTGACGAAAATCTGAATGTACAGACCTAGAACGGGATATAGCAGAAATGTTATAGCCATGAAAATGGTGTGTGTGAGGTAGAGTAAGATTTGTCGATATGAAATTCCTTATGGTGTTATAGGCATCATCAAGCACACAGGTCTAAAGGATTGAGCTAAGGGTATATATGTACAGATAGAATTATTGGAACATGGAAAACCCCGAATGTGGAGCATTTGCGTGCTATGAAGCACTGGATAGGAAAATCACGTCGTCTCAAATAAGAGAAGGCTTGATATAACTATTCTTAATTCGGGGTGAAAGTGCAGTCATGTTACCTGTGAAGCCGTGAATAAAGTAAGCGGTGGAGGGAAGGACTGTAGTCGGAAAAGTAAACAAATTATTATTAGTAAACAATCATAGGTTCGAGTAGGACTAAGAAAGGCGAAAATCTGAACATTAAGTGAGGATGACTAAGCCGACTATGGCAACAAACAAGGCAAGAAAGAAAAGTAAATTGAGACACGCCGAGTATTATGATTTTCAATATATTCAAGATAACCTTTATGCAGAAAGTTGTAATGGAAAAGTTTTCAAGCATCTGGTTGAGATAATAGCCATGCCAGAAAACATTAAGCTTGCATATCGAAATATTAAGAAGAATAGTGGAAGTCATACACCTGGCACGGATGGAAAAACAATAAAAGACCTTGCATTATATACAGATGATGAGCTGGTTACAGCTGTTCAGAGAAAACTTGAATGGTATGTGCCGCAGAGCGTTCGTAGAGTGGAAATTCCTAAGGGTAATGACCCAACGAAGAAGAGACCACTGGGTATTCCAACAATCATGGATAGAGTTATACAACAATGTCTACTGCAAGTGTTGGAGCCGATATGCGAGGCGAAATTTCATGACCATAGTTATGGTTTCAGACCAAATAGAAGTCAAGAGCACGCTATTGCACAAGTGCATAAGGATATGCAAAGAAGTCATCTTTATTATGTTGTTGATATAGATATAAAGGGATTCTTTGACCATGTAAATCATGGGAAACTCCTTAAACAGCTATGGACGTTAGGAATCAGAGATAAAAAGCTTATCAGTATTGTTTCAGCAATGCTTAAGGCAGAAGTTGCGGGAGTAGGCTTCCCAGAAGAGGGAACACCACAAGGTGGAATAATATCCCCGCTACTGTCAAACGTGGTCTTGAATGAATTAGATTGGTGGATTGCAAGCCAATGGGAAGAAATACCAACACAGTATCCGTATAAAGGTACTGTCAATCCCAATGGAAGTGTTAGCAAAAGCCATAAATTTGAAGCCCTCAAGAAATCCAATCTCAAAATAGTTACAGGTGTAAGGTACGCTGACGATTTTAAGCTATTTACAGACAGCTACCAAAACGCAGTAAAACTATACTACGCAACTAAACAATGGCTTAAAGAGAGACTTAACTTAGATATAAGTCCAGAAAAATCCAAGGTGATAAATCTAAAAGAAAACTATTCGGATTTTCTGGGATTAAAAATGAAGCTCATTAAAAGAGGCAAGCGTAGCAATGGTGAGCCACGATATGTTGTGGTAAGTCATGTAAGAGATAAATCACTTGAGAAAATAAAAGTAAATCTAAAACGCTATATGTATGATATGCAACATCCGATTGAAGGAAGAAGGACGCAATATCAAGCTATTTGTAGATACAATTCTTTCGTCCTTGGAGTTCATGAATACTACTCATTAGCAACAAAAGTCTGTGATGACTTTACTCCATTCGCCTTTTCAGTTCACAAAAGCCTTAAAGCAAGATTTAGAAAGAAAGTTAAAACTGCAAAACAAGTAAGAAGAAAGAAGTTACCTTGTGACATTCCAAAATACGTTGCTGAAAAATATGGTAAAAGCAGGCAATTAAGATTTATAGAGGGACATGCCGTAGTACCAATAGGATATATAAGGCATGGTCCACCAAAATCCATGAACCGCAAAATAAACTCATATACAGCAGAAGGTAGAGCAATTATTCATAGTAACCTGAGTGGTATCGACTTGGGATTATTGCATTATTTAATGCGAAATCCAGTACTATCACATTCAGTTGAGTTTAATGATAATCGACTATCGCTATATTCTGCTCAAAAGGGCAAATGTGCAATCAGTGGTGAAAATCTAACAATTGAAAATATATATTGCCATCATAAAGTACCAAAACACTGTAAAGGTGGAGATGACTACAAGAATTTAATTTTGGTCACAGTTGCGGTACACAAGATTATTCACGACCATAATAATACGAATGTAGAAAGGAATATAAAGGCTCTTAATTTTGAAAGTAAGCAGATTAAGAAACTAGAAAACCTAAGAAAACTTGCTAATGTTGATAGTTACTAAAATAGTGGAATTTATAATTCCGATGGCAAGCCGGATGAGTTGAAAGGTTCATGTCCGGTTTAGAGTGGGGGAAAATCCGGAGATAACATCAAAGGATTACCTATCACTATT
>RZYM01000085.1 GCA_009930305.1 Bacteroidia bacterium | reverse complement strand
ACGGTCTTATCCACTCATCGATGATAATTTAAGTTTACCACCATCTGACATCGTGTTCGATACCGACTTATTATATCGGTATAAAGACAACCGAGAAATCACATCGGAGACATTACAGTTTTATTTCCAACGTGACAGCCATGTATTTATCGGTGATTATTATTACAGGCATAACCCACTCCACTACTCAGGCGATATGGATGTAACACTCTATGTGTGGGGGTCAACAATAGACACCTATGACGCGATTGATTATAACACGGCAAAGGGCGATGTTATCAGCGGCGTCGTGCGGTTTAAAAACAGCATACGCTCGACATTATCACAAACTTCATGGGATGCGTTAGGGTTAGCATCATGGTGTGTTGCTGATGTAAACGGCAATGTCTATTTTGCGGTTAACGGCACACAGCGTTATGTCTATTTAGTATCACAGTATAATTACGAGCCGTACATTGTTGAGATTAACGATATCGAAATATCAGGCGTTATATCACATGAAGCTATCATCGGTTTACATTACGACGTCGATGACGTCGCAATTGACGGTTTAATATCGCATGAGGCATTAATAGGTAACGACGTTTATTATGGTGACGTTGAAATCGAGGGCATTATATCGACATACTTAGCAGTTGGCGATAGCGTCACAATTAACGACATATCGATATCGGGTGTTATCAGCAGCGATTACACATACAACGCCGACCATTTTGCTATTATCGATATTGACATCTCAGGTGTGATAAGCCATGCGGAATCATCATTTGCGCCAGATCATTACGATATCGATGATATTGATATTAGTGGTTTAATAAGTTATGAACATGTAGCGACCGAGTTACAGTGGGTATCAGGTGGCACAGTGCCAGTCGGAGCAAATGAATGTAACAGCACAGATGACGTGGGTAACACACGTTGTACGGCGGTGTGCGTATTCGAAGAGTATGACAGTTATATCAGTTTAACAAACGATTCTAACTCGGTATCGTGCGTGTTAGGACAGACGAATAAAATTACATGTACGAGACAAAACCCAACACAGTGGTTATGCACGATTTATGAGGGCGTACAAGGCTATACGAATTGTGAGGTGTGTACATTAACATGATATTATTAAAGTTAAAAGGTGAAAAAGTCATCGGGGTATATTTAGATATATCCCCTGACTATACGCCAAAAGAAAATGAAGTTTTAATTGATGCTATGCCTCAAGTTGATTTAAAAAATGGTGAAATAGCGTATATGTATTGGCGTGATGGAAAAGTAGTCTATGAAATCACACCTAAAATATGGTAAAATAAAATTAGAGAAAGAGGTAATTATGTATGGCGATTAGGTTAGCAAGCACATTCAAAAACGCATTATTTTCAGATTTGTTAGATGATGCAAAATATGGTGACGAAACACTACTATTTAAAATTTTTGATTCGACTGACACATTAAAAGATTCATTTACGAAATCAGTTAGTTATTTTAAAGTAGGTGGAGGAGATGTTGAGTTTAATACATCAACGGGTGGTAATTTAGTTTTTACAATTCCACCATCCACAACAGATATTTATAAAATTGAATTATGGGGTGACTTTACCGTTGGTAGTGCTGCTGGAGTTCTTGCAAAATGGGTTCTTGAAGCGACACCAACTGATGAACGTTTAGATTATCCAAATGGCGGAACATGTGCTTTAGCACAGTGGGTTATGTCATTATCTACGGAATAAGGGAGGATATTAATTATGGCATATGGAGAATATGGAACAAAAGCAGTAACTGTTATCATGAATTCGTTTCAAAATAGAGTTACAAAAGCACGTTTAATTAATACGAGCAATACTGTTGTGATGAGTGATATTTTATCGCTAACTTGGGATAATATTTCTGGAGATCATGATTATAGCGAATTAATAAGTACACCTTATGTTTTTACGATATCTCAAGCTGGAACAGTTAATGCTATTCAGTTACTAAATAATGATACAACTGTTTTAGCAACTATCGATTTAACTCCCGTTGTTTACACGACACCAACTTATTATACATTATCATCACTTTTCGTTTCATTCACGGTATAAAACAATGAAAACAGGCGGAAAAATAACGGTTAAATACACGGGTTATAAGTCAGACAAGGATGGCAACCGCGTTAAGGAAGAGGGTAAGAAATAATGGCGATTAAATTATATTATAATAAAACAACATACCAACTTATCGGCATTGATGACAACTCGGAATCACTCGTTGTCGGTGATGATGGCGGTAAGGAATTACAATTTTATTTTGGAACTGGTGTAAGCACTGCTGCATTTGTTAACGACGCCACGATACCGCTGAATTATCTCGGTCGTGGCTTATTTGAACGTGCTGACGGTGCAACATCCGGCGAGGTTTATTTAACCCCTGTACTCGGAACGGGTGGGGGTTATTTTAAATTAGTTTTAACGGGATGGTTTAGTGACGTTGAGGGTAATTTAGAAATCACAGCACGATTAAAAGTGAGTGATGGCGCAGGCGGTTATGTGACTAATAATTTTAGTCAAGCGATATTGCCTATTGAACCAGGCGTAGCACCATCAGACGACACGATCACCGATGCACAGTATGCAGCGATTCAAGATGCCGTAGATGGCGTTATCGCAGGCGAAACTGATATTGCATACGATAACACAATATCTGATTTAATAGCTGAAACTGTTCAAGAAGCTATTGACGAAGTAGACAGCAAAGTTGACGACATCATCGCAGGCACACAACCTCTCGCCAAGATTGTCTTAACCGACTTAGAGATTGACAAAGCCTATGTGGTTGACAAGGTC
>RZYM01000084.1 GCA_009930305.1 Bacteroidia bacterium | reverse complement strand
AAAACTCACCATTTACTCCTCCCATTTTTACAGATAATGGGCCATTGTAATCTGTTTTATAAGCAAAATGTAATCCATAATTTGCAAGATCTCCAAAGTGGTAGGAATCACTTGTATTTACTGCTCCAAAACCGAACCAACCTCCAACTGCTGAGTTAACAGTGTATGCAAGAGCTTCTTCTCCTTCGTATTCGCTACTAGCAACTGTTTGACTTACAGTACCTGCCCATTCTGCAAAACTGTTGCTGCGTAAATCCAAATAGTTCGACATATCAGAAACATTATCCCTATATATTACCCAATAATCGTAACTATCTTGCTCTTCAGTATTCAAAGTTGTGACAGTACCTTTTAAATCAGAAGTCATATTACCATATTTGTCATAGGCATTTACAATATATTCGTATGTTGCATATGGTTTCAATCCCGTAATAGTAGTTGATGCAGTGTATCCACTTGGATTTTCCGTCCATGTGTTGTAATATATTCCGACTGTTGAACTTTTATCAACACCATTATTTGCATAGTACGAAATTATATCTGCTATATTAGTGTTTTTCGTTACTGTAGAATTAGACCAAGCGTCACGAATTTCAGACTCCGATGCATTTGACAAATTTATATTACGCTTTGTGCAATTGTATAGTCCCCAATTACCATAGTATGCTTGAACTTTGTATGACCAACTTGTCCAGTGTATATCGTTATTATTTAGCAAAACCATACCTGTTTCCCAAGTGCCAGGAGTGTTGAAATAGCAAAATTCACCCATATAACTTGGTAACTTGTAAGCATCTTTAGCACCATTAATGCTATTTATTTTATTTGTCATACTTGTAATTTGTTTGCCTTCATTATTGTCGTAATCACTATATTCATAATTATGATATTCGTATATTACGTTTGACCATGAGTAACTCGACGGATTAGGCAAATCCCATGGATCCCATACTGCTTCCATAATAAGTATGCGACTAGGGTCTATCTTTCTGATTTTTTTGTATGTATTATTGTAAACAGAGTATAGTATGCTATGCAATACATCATCACCTAGTGTACTTGTGTAACGATATTGGCAAAATGGTTCGTTAAGTAAGTCGAAGCCGGCTATAGCTGCATTATTTTTATAACGAGCTGCAATAGTTTCCCATATTTCATAATACAAAGTTTCGTTTGCAGGCGCATTTGCTCCGAACCAGAATTCGCTTGCGGCCTGTTCATCACTACCTCCGGATACGCCCGAGTGGTCTCTGCCATTTTGCGAACCGGGAGCTCCATGCATACATAATATAACCCATAAATTACGTTCGGAACATTCTTTTAATATCCAATCTAATCGATCCCAAGCATCCGATTTCCATTCTCTTGTATTCATATCCATAAGATTCATCCAAGTGAAAGGCACCCGAACTACATTCATACCCAGATCTTTAATATTATCTAAGTCTTTTTCGGTAATCCAGTTTTCTTCCCACATATCAATAAGTTCTTCCGCTTTTTGTGCTCCGAATCTACTATACAATGTGTTTATTGTAGAACGTTGGTCACCACAAATATCTCCTGTCATCCAATCTTCTTGAACTAACCAAGAACCTAAATTAGTGCCGCGTAATTTAATTTCTTTATTTCCGGCATTGTATATTGATGTTCCGGTTACGTGTAACGCGCTATAATATGGGATTTTATTTGTTTCATCAGTTCTGCGATAACGTATTGTGTAATAAACCGGATTATCGTCTGATGCTGACAGATTAAGTGAAAAACTATTACTGCTTGTGCCAAAAACTGTTGCATTTAAGTCAGTCGGGGCGTTAGAATCAATACTTCCGGTGATATTGTTATCACCGAAAGCAATATCGCCTTTTGCTCCTGCTGATGCAGAATATATTACAACAGAAGTTTCTCCGCTCAAAGAGCCATTGTTGTCAATTAAAAAATCGATATTCTGGGATGTAATATTTAGTGTTTTACAAATTTCGATATTTGTGCCATTAGGATCTCCCATATATGGATTCCACGAATAATTACCGGCTGTTGCATTAAAAGTAAATTCCCAAATCCACTCATCACTTGTTTTTATTATTTTACTGCCGATATTATTATTACTAAAATCTGCATACCAACTATTTACATTGGATATATTGCCAATTGCCTCCCAAGAAAAATCATATTGACCTATCCATGCATATACGGAACCATTGTTATAAGAACCCTTTGTCTTGTCAATAACTTTTAATGTAACGTTTGTTGCATTTACACTAATACTACCAGTTAGCAGGCATATTAGTGTAATAATGTGAATAAATCTTGATGTTTTCATTTTAATATGGGTAATCCAAATTATTTTTTTATTTAATAAGAACCTTAATTACCTTGCTATCAATACGTAATAAATATAATCCGGAAGGCATTGAATTTATCGACAAATAGCTTGTACCCTCTGTAGCTTCAGTCTTTATCATACTGATTCCATTCATATGTATTAGTTCTATTTGTGAGCCATTTGATGTCCCATTAATGCATAGCAAGTCAGGATTCGGTTGGTATACAGATAGGGGATTTAAATCAACAATATCTACACCTGTAATACTTATAGGTAATACATTAGTTTTGTAATAATAAATATCGTCAACATTTATGGTTGCATTAGTTTTAATTACATTCTCACTAACAATAGAGAATATCAGATTGTTTGTTGATGTCCCTAATTCAAGACCCGCATTAATAAATTCGGACATGCTAATTTCTTTACTATGCCATTTGTTATCAGCAGTAGGTGTGAATGCAACAGAAAACTCACCATTTACTCCTCCCATT
>RZYM01000083.1 GCA_009930305.1 Bacteroidia bacterium | reverse complement strand
AGAGTCTCCTTGACGATAACAGATCCTTTACATGTAAAAATAATTAAGAGTTGGCATTATAACAAATTATTACATGTAATCTAAAAGAGACATTGAATTGACCTTTGCAATCGCTGAAAGCATTGCTTCATATGAATTGCTCACTTGTGTTAATTCCAAATAAGCTTCGGCTAAATCAATACCCACAATATCCTTTTGAACCGTTACAACATTGACTTTTAAGGTTTCTGCTCGTGTTTTAGACTCGGTTAGAGCATTTGATAAAGCACCAATTTCAGTATGCGCTTTTTCTACATGATCTGCAATATGGTCTAACTGTGCTAAAGCATTTTGAATGCCAATATTTCGTGGGTCTGAAGATGTCGAATCCATACGAAAGTTACCGCTTCGCACGGCTTCAATCATTGCGTCTAGTTGCTCAAACATATTGACAGAAGGAGTTTCAATAGTGACAGAATCATTTGCCATAAACGAGAGTGCAACGCTTGTTGCTCCACTGTAATCACCCGCGTTGCTATCAGATATGCTAAATTCAATTTTAGATTCTGAGGCTGTACGATCTTTTATAGAAAGGCGACCTTGTTCATCAAGTCCTACGTCCACGCTATTTTTTGCTGTTTTAACCGCATATTGGTACTCTTCTAAATCAGTGCTTGTTGCAACTGGAACACCATTCGTAGGAATGGTTACTGATGTTAACATACTCATAATATCTGATAATTGCTGGTAGCTTACATCATCAGCACTTGTAGGATTACCATTAGCATCTAAAATTGTAAACGAGGTATCAATTGTACCATCATTATCCGTGTCAACATCAACCATACTTCCCGCATTGCTTAAATTAATGGTAGCAGAACGACTGATACCGTTAATTGTTGTATAGTCAATATTTAATGCTTTACCATTTAAGGTACTCGTTCCTGCAACTTCACTGAGTTTTGTCGCACTGGTCGCATATTCGCTACTTTGTTTAATGACTTGTGAAACATTACTGGTTAATTCGTTACCATCTTTTTCAAACCCACGTTGCGTATAATTAATAGCATCTGGGAGACTAAATCCTTCAACAGGAGTGACACCATCGCGTGCAATCAGTGTTGCATTGAGTGTTCCTGTCGCGTCATCTGCAACAATTTGACCACTTTCTATACGAACAGAGCCTGTACTTAAGCTATATTCAGTCTCAATAGCATTCATTAAATCTTGTACTGTTGTCGTTGCCCCAATCGCTAAAGACGTGCTTCCTACTAAAATATTATCTGCATCAGGCATAATATCACTTAGAAGTGTATTCTTCGTTGCGACTTCTCCGCTTGTTGTTTGAAGCTCATACCCAATACGATAAACACCAGTGTTGTAAATATCTTCTCGGGAACTGATTGTTGTAGCTGAATTAGTTGAAGCGTAATTACTTGCATTAAAAGCGATAATATCAACATTTGAGGAAGCAAGTAGCGCATTAACGTCCGTTTGATTGGCATTACCCGATGTACCAGCTACCGCATCTCTATCCACAGCACCAAAAAGATTCATCTCTAGAACTTGTTTTCCTGTCGTCAAATCTTTTACTTCAATCTGTCCTTTCGCATTCATACTCACATCAACTAATTTATTTGTAGAAGTGTTGCCATAAGCATTTCCGACACTATCTAACAAATCTTGAACAGAGGAAGTCGAACTAATTTCTATCTTAGTTGAAAAGGTCTCTCCCGCAGTATCCCTACCCGAAAGATAAAATACAGCATTGGGATTATTGGTTGTATCACTGTCTGTGTCGCCTATCATATCACGAATTGTATCGGTTGTTGTTAAATAGACTTTACTGGAGCTTGTATCAGTCCCAGAAGCATCCATAACACTTGGATATAATTTTGTTTGATTATACATCGCAACATTGGTTGAAACTACTTTACTATAGTCACTATCTTTACCTAAAAACAGTGACTTACCATCAACATTATATGTTAATTCAACACCAGAGCCTACAACAGCAGTTAAACTTTGCCCATTACCATTGTATGTTCCATCCGCACTGATAGGTTTTATTGAAAGGGCTGAACCTGAAAATAAAAATTGTCCGTTAATTGAGGTATTTGCTAAATTGATAAGTTCTTTTTTATAAGCTTCCAATTCATTAGCGATAGCATCTAAACTCGTTTGAGAGTTTGATGCATTGGCGGCTTGTGTTAATTTTGTTTTAAATTCATCTAATTTGCTTGTAAAACTGTTAAGTGTTGTATCAATGTTATTTGCAAAATTTTTGGCTTTCGAACTACTATCAATAGATTGTTCAAGAGTGGTGATTTCATAATTAAGACGCATTGCGTCAATATAGATACTAGTATCTTGATAACTTTGCTGTATTTTTGAGCCTGAATGTATTTGCTGATTAACATCATATAATTTCTGCGAAGAAGTACGATAGTTGCGTATTGAATTATTAAATAAAAGTGAATCCGTAACTCTCATGTTTGGCTCCAATAAATTTCTTTAAAATAGATAAGCAATTTTAATTCCTTGTACCAGATATCGACGTTTAGGGGAAATAATTTAACTTTTTAAAGAAAATTATTGTCTTTTTTTAAAAAAAATTGTACAATCCTCGAACAAACACTTTATTTTAAGGAATTGGCAATGAAAAAAGCGGAATTTATCCAAGCAGTTTCAGAGAAAGCAGGTCTTTCTAAAAAAGACACTCAAAAAGCTGTTGATGCAGCACTAGAAGCAATTAGTGATGCACTTGTTGCAGGTAAAGAAGTAAGTTTTATTGGTTTTGGTACATTTAGTACAGCAACAAGAGCAGCTAGAAAAGCTAGAGTTCCTGGAACTGATAGAGT
>RZYM01000082.1 GCA_009930305.1 Bacteroidia bacterium | reverse complement strand
ATTTCGAGCCTATTCCAAATTCCAACGATGTAATGTTAACATCTTTAGGATATGATGATGGTGAACCAGGACATGCACTTACTGTTGTTGGATATAATGATACGATTAGTTTCGACTTTAATGAAGACAATTTTATCACAATCGACGAAGATACCAATAATGACAGTGTTATCGATTTGCGTGACAGAGAGATAGGTGCATTGAAAATTATTAATGGATATCCGGATTTTGGTAATGATGGATACGCATACCTACCATACAAATTTTTACCTACAGAACAGATGCAAGAACACTATGCCTATGTATGTCATGCAGAAATCAGGCAATTCCCTGAATATGAAATAAAGATTGCAATATCGCATGAAAGTAGAGGTAATTTAACTCTTGCCTATAATTACGCTCAAGATGCTAATTGCATAACTCCGCCAAATAATTATTATAAATTGATCTCATCATATGTTTTTCAGGGAGGTGAAGGTATTTTTATGCAAGGAATAAATACAGATCCTCTTGAGCTAGCATTGAATTTTGGGACAGACTATCCTGATGCAGATTTTGGAAAAGTTTTCTTTCGTGTAAATGAGGTTGATAGCCTTGATTTATATGAAGGACTGATAAATAGCTTCTCTTTCATGGATTATCGGTGGGGAGAAACATTTGAAATTGAGTGTGCGCAAAAGAATATCCCTATTGTTAAAGGTACTAATGTCTTATCCATCAACTACGACCTCATCCCACACCATGATGATAAAATCGATTCAAACCTGCTTTTGTATTCCGATATGGTCTCAAGATTCGAACCTACGGTATCCAATAACGCTACGCTTACAGTTAGCGATATTTCCATCGATATGTATGAAAGTACAATAAAGATTGAGGATGGATCCAGTCTCATCATCAAGGACAGCGCCACCATCCATGCGAAAAAAGGCGACTGCAAGATAATTATTGACGGAGATGCGGATTTTGGCGAAAACATCACCTTTAAAGCCGATTCAGCAGCATCTCTCCTGATTGTGATTAATAAAGAAGACCTGACATATACGATAAACAATTGTACGTTTATAAACAGTGCTGTCAACAGCTACTCAAAGGCTCCAGTAATAACAAATTGCGATTTTCAGAACAGTTCTCTTTTCTGTGAGAATGGATACGAATCGAATGACACAGCAAATATTACCAATAACACCTTTTCTGATGCTGTGGACTCTACCGCAATAGCGATTGAAAAGTTTAATGCATTTACCATAGAGAATAATGAAATAGATAACTGCCTGCAGGGTATTTCATTAAGCAACTGTGGCCGGTCAATATCTGTCAATCAAAATATTATCAATAATAACATCAGAAATTGTAGTGATGTTGGCATCAATACGTTAAATTCGTATAGTAACATTCATAAAAACCTGGTGTCAGGATGTGGTATTGGAATAAAACTACACAATAAATCCTGTACGTATCTGTCGGGCGTTCCCAATACGCAATATATAGAAGAGATGAACAGAGTTTATAATTGTGATAGTTATGAGTTGTACTTTTCAAAAAACAGTTTTCCCTGGAATTTCCATTTTAATATGATAAGCGATTATGACAATTGTGCTATTCCGGGCGTGGCCTGCGCTCCATTATTATATTTTGATACGGAAAATACCGAGATGTATGCCATAAAAAATGCCCAATACAATTGCTGGGGAGATGGTTTTAACCCTTCTACTGATTTATATCCCGATACGTTGATAGATCATTTGCCAATGTATTGCCCTCCGGCCTCGCCTGAGGAAACAGCGATAGTGGAGGTTCAATATCAAACAAATCTGGATCTTATGGTCGCCGGTGAATATGCACAATCAAAAGCCGAATTTATGTCAATTATAGAGCAAAATCCCGGTACCAAATATGCACAATCGGCAATGAATGAGCTGATTGACCTGGAGAAATATGCGGATAATGACTATGCAGCTCTAAAGACATATTACCAAACAAATACTACAATTCAATCAGATCCGGTGCTCGCTCCTCTTGCGTCAAAACTTGCCAATGAGTGCGATATTGAACTCGAAAACTATACAGAAGCTGTAAATTATTTTGAAGGTGTAATTGCTGATCCGGCAGATATACAGGATAGTATCTATGCCATCATCGATCTTGGATATTTATATGAAACCATAGCATCAGGAAATAAAGCAAGCATTGTTGGGAAAATGCCTCAATATAAGCCGAAGTCAGTGAAGCAGTTTAATAAGTACAAATATGAATTACTTTCAATGCTTCCGGTTGCAAAAGAAGCACAGACAGGGACGAGAGATTATAGATCAGACGCGTATAGGGATTTTACAATCAGGCCAAACCCGGTCAAGAGCACAGCAATGCTATGCTTTACCTTAATTAAAGATGGATCAGTCTGTTTTGAAATTCATAATGCTGAAGGAGTTCTGCTGGAATCCCTATCCAAAGGTTATCATCCTACAGGTCAGCATGAGATACCATATAATGCTTCAAAACTGAAACCCGGATTGTATTATTGTTCTCTTGTTGTAAATGGAGAGGTGATGAAGACAAGGAAGATGGTGGTGGTTCGGTAGCAAAACCAAAACATTAATTGGCTGCTTTTTTTTTGGTTTTTATTGAAGGATTTTGTTTGGACGACGATAAGAATTTTTCCCGAATCATTTTTTAGAGAAATCCTGTAGGTGTATATCCGGAATTTCCCTGATGTTTTTCCAATTTCTTTCTTATACATTTAGCCCAATTAATTGGAACCAAATTTTTTTGTAATTTTATAGGACTTATTTATGAAATATATCTGACCATGAAAAATATTATTTTCTTTATTACTCTATTTATATCATTAGTTGTTGTTAAACCGGACTATGCTCAAAGTTTCTTCGAA
>RZYM01000081.1 GCA_009930305.1 Bacteroidia bacterium | reverse complement strand
TCCCAGTCTACAGCTGAGTTTGAGTTCTTTAAAAGTTCTATGAATTGTTTACGTTCCATAAAATATGATATTGATACGTCAAAAATATAAGAAATATTTAATTAAAAAAAATATAAACGAAAGAAATAAAAAGAAAAAGAATCCAAAAAGAGTATATCACAAGTTAATCAATTCTATTTGGTTTGAATTGTTTAACGGGCTATTTTGGGAATGTTTATTCTGTTCACTCTTTTGATAAATCTACCCGAGTATGTCAGTATAACAACATACTCGGGTGAAGTGGAAGAATCATAAAGAATTATATAGGTATTAAAGATGATTGTTTATTTGAAGTTTATTCTTTATGGTTTAAAAAATAATGCTCGTTATTTAACTTTCTCATAGATATATAATTCTCGAATTTCTTCGGTATATCCCTCTTCTTTAAAAGGTCCTTGAGACATTCCCAAAATGATTTGTGTGCCACGATTGTTAAGAACAACCAAGTCATCATTTGTAGGGTCAATAGATAACCCTTCGATTTCACCGGTGCGTCTAAAGTCGTTCATTTCTCGGAACAGTTCAATACGTCCTGCTTTAGCTCCACCTGCAATTAGACCATTGCGTGTTACTACTTTCCCCTTTTTATCAAGCTTCACCGAAAATGGAGTATCCTTCACCACTTCTATTCCTTCAACCAATCCAGTGTAAGCTACTTCACTGATATCTGCAATGTAAATATTATCAGCAATATGGAATGTCGATTCACCGTCATCCGCTGTGAACAGCATTTTGCCATCTGCTATAAAGATGCCCTGACACCAATATGGTGTTGGACGACATTGCATTTTGGTATAATACTTTCCAGTTTCCAAGCTATAACCATAAACATAACGACTGTCTACCCAATCAGACATCCATACCATGTTTTTCTCTCTGTCAACGGCAAGACCGGACACTTCCACTTGACCTGATTCTGCTGCCCAGGGGATATCTCGTTTCCATTGTAGTGTCTCTGCATCATAGACAGAAATTGCAATATTATAGCCTCTGCCATATTCAAATTTCTCAAGGCCACAATATATTTCACCATTAAAAATGTCTATATCACCAAAGTGATTTGCAATTTCTGGATTCTGAAACGGTTGGTCATTTGATAATAAAAGGTTTCCCTCTTTGTCATACTTGTATAATGCTTTTGTGTTAGAGACATAATAATAATTTTCATCAATAGCTATACCCTGGCGTCCAGCTACAGGTATAACTTTTTTTAATCGATATTCCGTTCCAATGTGTTGTGCATTAACAGATGCTAATGATGTGGCAATCAAAATGATTGAGATAATTACTTTTTTCATGATTATATTTATTAAAGTGTTTAATTAGAATTTAAATATACCCATCAACTGAATTTGATCGAAACCTTCTTTACCAATCACTTCAGAGGCTTCGCTAGAATAAAATCCATGTTGGTAGTTTAATTGGAGTTTGAAATTTGTTTTTGGCTGAAATGTGAGTGCAGCTAGAATGCGATCGTAATTATTTGGTGAAGTCTCATTAACCATATCCTCATATTTGTCATAACGTATTGTAGGGAGAAATTCACCTGATTTAGTAAGAATGTGGTAGCCTAATAGGACATATGCGCCACGTTCGTCGAAACTATCATTGTTTCCCTTTAGGAATCCATACTCAGTTCTGAAATCAAAGCCTTTTGGGTTATTATACCATGTGCCAATAATCATTCTATTCATTTCGTTATATTTCGATTCGCTTTGATTTGGCATATGAGTATATTCACCCCATCCATATGATGCTTTTATATTCCAATATTTTAAAGGGCGAAGAGTAACAGCCGTGATTATGTCCTTTGACTTATTAGAATCATCTTTCGAGGGTATTGAACCATTTGTGAGAGATAAATTATAACTTAAATGGTTAAACCCTTCTTGTGAAGGGAAGAGATCACCCATAACCATGATTCCAAGGTCTCGACCATAATCAACAAAATTATACTCATAAGGATTTCTGCATACAATACGATAACATATGTTTGAGAAATCAACTGTTTCTAAAGTAGCTGGTGAAATATCATAGTTTTCATATCCAAGTGGTATATAGTATTGTCCAGCACGTATTTTAAATGCTGAATTAAATGTGTAAGTAGCAAACGCATCCATAACTTGAATGTTCTTTTGACCATTTCCATTTGTGGATCCTGCAATACCGTTAAAAGCTTCAATCTGAAGTCTAAAAGCTAGTTTTGGAGTAACTGTCCCATCTGTAATCAAGCGTAGTCGTTTTGCTTGGAATGATGAAGATCCACTACCGGCTGTTGTGTAGTTCCAACCAGTTTGGAGATAGCCCGAGATTTTAGGAGCTTTTGCAATAATTTTACTTAGCTCATCTGTTTTATGAGCTACTGTTGTTCCTTTTTCTTTATCTACTTCTGTTGCAGAAATTGGTAAAGAAATCAGATACAAACATGTAAATAACAATACAGTCAGTGAATGTTTCATAATGAATAAATTAATTAAACAATGAAGAATTTTAAATTTACCTATGGTAAAGTGTTTTTAAGTGGATTCTTTAATGTAGCTAAAGAATTGTTTCTGCAAAAATATATGAATTATTTAGAATAAACAAATAAAAACGAAATAAAACGAAAAAATAAAAAATATAAATAACATTATAAGGAAGCAATACGTAATATAGATGTTATGAATTTGTTTGGATGATTGATAAAAACCATTCTTGAGTAAATTTAATTAT
Source organism: Bacteroidia bacterium (assembly GCA_009930305.1). Lineage (GTDB taxonomy): Bacteria > Bacteroidota > Bacteroidia > Bacteroidales > Paludibacteraceae > Enterocola. The sequence continues at coordinate 144 of RZYM01000081.1, read as the reverse complement.
TTGCGCTCTAATATATAAATATTAAACAATTGGATTCATTTGTAATCTTTTGCAATCGTTATACTTTTTCGTACATTTGTCCTTTAATGCTATGAAGGCAGTTTTTTTGGAGGTAAATGACCGGACTATTATTGATTCCGGTAA
>RZYM01000030.1 GCA_009930305.1 Bacteroidia bacterium | reverse complement strand
GTTACATCTTCCGCAGGTACGTTATAGATTAAGAATTGAAATTCTTTGTTCATGCGACCACCTCAATTTCTGCGGTGAGAGTGGCTATATCAATTTTATTGTTTCCCATGAGAATTCCCCCTATTGGCCCAGCCTTGGGAAGAAAATTCTTTGTATGTACCATTCCACTATTCTTTTCTTCCCAAAACGTTTCTGGAATAGATTTTCTAAATACTAAGTAATGTGTCGCAGGCTGTGGCATTAACATTCCTTATTTCACTATTATTCAAAGCAAACCAGAATTACTTTATTTTCAGTCCGTAAACTCAACTTTTTCTTCAGCAATATTATAAATATCAATTCTGTTTTCGATATCAATTTTATTGACAAGCCATCCTCTGAGAGTACAATTTTTTATAAATTCATCAATTCTGTTAACGCCATTTATTTCTTTTAGCGTTACTACTATACCAAACCTTATACCATCACCAAATTTTTCATCTAGTCGCTCTTTGGTTTTTAAACTCACACCCCAGATACCTTTGTCATAGCATTTTTTTGCACGGGGGCTTTTTGTCAGCACTTCTCTAATATGTTTTACATTATCCCATTTTCTAAAAAGTTTTCGTGCGTCTTCTTCCCACGTGAAATGTCCACTGATAGCACTTTGATAGTTATTATTTATAGGCTTTAATCCATTCCCAGTTAGTCTGCCAAATTGTATGTCTAATTCAGTATTTGTATAATCAACACCCTGATTACGTGAGCAACATGGGAAATAGCACAAGGTAGCTTTGGCAACAAAAGGCTGCTTATCCTTACTTACAGGTACAGGAATATTGTAATTGTAGGTATCATATTTTTCGGAAACGCCTGCTAAAATAAATTGTATTTCATCATCCGGGCAGCTAACAATATCATCTATCTTTATTGGCACTACACCATGCCCTATGCGAGTCGAATCACCGAGTTCTTGTTTATGCCAGCCAGTTGCCGCATTTATAATTAAAGCCTTTGCAACTTCTCTGTTTAGTCCCAAGATATCTATTAAATAGGACATTTTCCTCGCTATCCACGGTGCAGCAAAAGATGTCCCACTTACAGAACATTCCCCTGTAGAAGTGCAAACCATCAAGAGGTTTGCTCCATCTCCACCATAATAGCTGATATCCGGTTTTGTGAAAAATGATAATACTGGCCCTGTTCTTGTATATGAAGCAGGACGATTGTTAAAGTCAACCGAATTAACAACTAAAGAATTTATTGAATCGGCTGGTGAGCCTATTTTTATTGCTTTATTTTCGTCTTGTGGCTTATTGGTTCCGGCAATGACAAATATTACATCATTTTCATATTGTATTCTGTCTAGTATTGCCGCTTCCGGAGAAATAAAATTGGGTTTTATTTCGAGTTTGGAGCCAAGAGATAAATTCCAAACCTTGATATCTTTGTTTTGTGAAATAATTTCATTAATATTTCTCAAGATTGTAAATGAACTAAACTGCCCCCCTGCAGCAACGCCAAAATGTCTGACACGAAACCTGCCGCAGCCATCTTGCAAATCAGGATTAAATGAGGGCCCATCAACTATAATTGATGATACTGCTGTTCCATGCCCATAATCACTTGGCGATATTGGAATATTTTCCGCTACCATATTTTTGAATTCAACCCATTCCGAGAAATAAACTCTTTCATCAAACAGGGTATCAATTACCCCAATTGTCGGTTCATTTTGGGGCGAAGGAATAGAAATTACTTTATCAACGCAAAAATCAAAGTCGGCCTTTGTTAATAATGTGATATTAGAAACTGCCATTGATATCAAATATGGCGCCTTTTGCTTCAAAATCGTTAATTCATCCGGTCTTAATAAAATGGTAGTCTCGTCCATGACCCTGTTAAACGATAATTTGATGCCTATTTTTTCCATGAGTTCCACAGTTTTGACATCCGTTTTGTATATGGTAATAATAGCTTCATTTGGAAATTCTACATCATCAACTAAAATGTCAAATTTATCAACATAAAATGCATCAACTATTACTTTAACAAAATTAGTTCTTGCAATTATTGAAGAAGGAAAAGCCATATCATTTAAATTTATTTTCGCTATGGTATCATTGGTAATTGACCCACCAAACTTTTCTTTCAAAACCTGAATGCTCAAATCTAAACGTGCGATTGATTCATCAAGTATTTCCTTGGGAATATAGTGTGTAATTATATGTTTGGGAGAGCTGTCATCGGTGAATCTTGCACCGACAATTGAACTATTAGCGGTATTTTTACTACCTTTAGCCAATAGTCCCTGTATCCTATTACTTTTAGCAGCTACTTTGTTATAATATACGCTGACCAAAGCACCCGGTAAGATATTCTCCTGCGCCCAAGTCCTTTTTAATTCCACTAAATCCTTTTTGAGTTTTTCTAATTTAGAAGCCTCCAGCGATTTACCAGCTGGCAAATTAGGTGGTCCGGGCCTAAAATTACTGGAAGCTTGTTCAAAGGTACCTTTTAATTGCAGTAATTTATTCATACGGAGTTACTCCTTTAGTTCACGTGATACTTGGCTTTTGGAAATGCCGGTCAAAATTTCTATTTCTCTGACTGTAAAGCCTTTGTTTTGCATATATTTCAGGCTATCTTCTTTCGCAGGTTTATCGATAGAATTGTAAAGTCGTTTCAGGTAATCGTATTCGTTATTTGGATCACTAAAAGCCAGAGAGGTTTTTATAATATTCTTCAGTTCACCGGGATATGAAATTGTCTCCATGCAGCTAAGTATCTTTCTAAACAATCTCATATTTCTGCCAGCAGATTTAAATTTAATCAATAGTTCATTTAGTATTATTTCACCAATATCGAGCAAATCATCTTTAGTGTATCTACTAAAATCAATAACAGCATCAAATCTTCTACTCAATGCTTTATCGAAGGATTTATATAAATTGGTAGTGGCAATTAATAATATGTTGTCATCCAAACTATCCAGGCCTTTTAATACCGAAGATGTCGCTCTTCCCATTTCTCTCAAGTCATTTGAATTAATTCTATTGATAGCAAGGGAGTCTATTTCATCGAATAAAATGATAACTTTTTCAGGATGAGGTACAGTACGAATCTCATCAAAAAGTGCCGCAATATTTTTGGAAGTTTGACCCAGCTTGCTATCTATTACTGAATCAAAATCCACTATAAATAGTTCTCTTTCAAGTATTCGCGCTATTTGCTTTGCAGTCTCTGTTTTACCGCTTCCTGGAGGACCTTCAAATAAGAATTTATTGATTCCTGCATTATGGCCAACCGCATTTACGATTCCTAATACATCATCTTTTATAACATCTGGTAAAGGAAGTGCAGCAGTGTTTGCTAGCTCTACACGCTTAAAAAATGCATGTGCCACGGCATCCATCTGCGGAGAAAATGTATTTGCATCCGACAAAACAGCCATAATATATTCAGCTAGTTGGTAATCTTTTGTTTCATCAAAAGATTTTGCTATTTCATAAGCTTCATTTCTAAATGCCGCATCATTTTTCTCAGCATAGTATTTTATTAGGTTTAAAACGTTCTTCTTTTTCATTGTGCTCACCCCTAAAATCATACTATCATCATTGGGACATCAAGTCAATATTAGGGACAATATTTTATTTTTTTATTTAATCTGTTACTACAGGCTTTCCTTTTGGATTTGGAATTAAGCCGGCATTGACTTTTGCCCAAAATCCTGGCTTTGGCTTTGTAATGTTCATTGACTTACAGCGTTTGCCAATAGCAACATCTGATACACCTAATTCCTTTGCTAATGCAACGGTGGGTTTAGTCCAAACTAATTTCTCGAGTTCATTTCTTGACATGTTTTCCCACCTGGAATTAGTTGCTTTTACCTTCTTATCTTGACATTCACTTTGTAATTTGCTAATTTCATCCCACTTTTGTTGTTGCATTATACGCTCATCATTTAATCTTTTTTCAATAAACGGGTCTCTTTTATCTTGAAAAACAACAACAACTGGATAATATTTTAATAACAATAAAGCATGTTCTTCAGCTAAATAAGTAATCAATGCATGTAAATTATTTAACTGATAATCATAATCCCATTTTAAATAAGGTAATACTTCTGTATTGTAATGTTGCCACATAAAATGCTTATTTTCACTATTCCATATCGCTAGAGCCATTTCATAAAGTTTTTGCACACACCAACATGATGGCCAATTTTCCATAGGGTATTTACCACGGCTGCTATGCAATCTAGTAAATAGTGAAGCATTTATGAGTATGGCTGCAACTTTTTCTATATCACCTTGATACTCCCATAGATAATCCAAAGTACGAAGTTCACCTTGTCTGGTATTGTATTGATTTATCGGCCCAATTGTTCCCGGCCAACTATCAAAGTGCCTCTGAACCTCCAACTGAAACTCACTTATTTCTTTTATCGGCTGCCACGTCAAAACCTTCTCTCGTCCATATGGATTCTTGGGATCACAAATTATTATTTCTTTGAATAGAGGATTTAATGATATTAGGTAATCACTTATTTTATTTTTCCACGTACTAAAGATTAGCTGCCAATCCCATAAATCAAAAAATTCATCTGTTTCAATTTTTCTTTGCCGTTCCCATTTTTTCAAATACTTATCATCCATCTTTATATCACCTCATTTTCTACTTTATCCGCTATCTAAAAATTTCACTCTTAAAGCAACCCAAATTTTTTGGCAAAAATATCCAAATCATCAATCATAAATAAATCGCTAGACCACCTGCCTAGCCAAACAGCATATATTACTATTTCTTCAGCTATTGCTCTCTTATATGCATCTAAAAGGCAAGGGCGGTCAGATTTATTTTTGTGGTAAATTTTAGCCGTATTACCACTTTTATCAACTTCAAAATAGCAAATTAAAGATGAATTATAGGGGAATTCAGCAACCTCTTTTGCACTGTTCATAAATTACTCACTCCTTAGATGTTTCAATAGATAAATATTTTTAAGCGCATTTTTTGTTTAGATTTAGTGACCTGCTCCCCAAAAACTAAACCAATAGAGATGTTAGTCACGATATGCTAAAATGAAAAAATGGAGTGATTAACATGAAAAAAAGGTTTAGTGAAGAACAGATAATCAGGATCCTTAAAGAACATGAGGCCGGCAAGAAGGCAGCAGACCTCGTACGCGAGCATAACATCAGCGAGCAGACCTTCTACCGCTGGAAGAGCAAGTACGGCGGCATGGATGTCAGCGAGGCAAAAAGATTAAAGCAACTGGAAGATGAAAACCGACGCCTCAAAGAACTTGTAGCCGACCTTACGCTAGACAACCATATATTAAAGGATATAATTTCAAAAAACGACTAAAGCCTGCCGAAAAGCGTAAAATTGCAACAGAGATTCAAGTAAAGTATAAGATTAGCGAACGCAGGGCGTGCAGGCTTAGCGGAATTAATCGCAGCAGCAAGAGATATGTTGCAACCAACAATGAAAAAGATTTGGAAATAACGCAACACCTTTTGGCTTTAGCCGCAAGGTGGAAACGATTCGGTTATCGGCGTCTGCACATCATGCTAAAAAGAGAAAACATTAATATAAATCACAAGAGGACATACCGCCTTTATAAAAGTGCCGGATTAGTTATAACAAAACGAAGTAAAAAGAAAAAGTATGAAAAGCGAGGCATGCCCGAGCGTAATTTCACAAAAGCAAATTCAAGGTGGTCTATGGACTTTGTCAGCGACCGGACAAGATACGGTTCCAATATCCGTATTCTTACCTTAATTGATGAAGTAACAAGAGAGTGCCTTGCTTTGGAAGTAGACTCTTCACTAAGCGGCAGGAGGGTTTGCGCTGTTTTAAACAATGTCGCAATCTTCCGCGGAATGCCTAAAGAAATATTGACAGACAATGGTTCTGAATTCACGAGCAATTATATGAACGCATGGTCTTACGACCATAAGGTTGCGCATATATTCACCGATCCAGGCAAACCAACTCAGAACGGATACATAGAAAGCTTCAATGGGAAGCTGCGTGATGAATGCCTTAATCAGCATTGGTTCAAGAATTTAACTGAAGCAAAGAAAATAATCGAAGACTGGCGACAGTCTTACAATAAAATTAGACCACATTCTTCTCTTGGACATTTGACTCCAGAAGAATACGCCCTGAAAATTTCTGGTGAATACTAACATTTCACTTGGACAGTTTTTGGGGGCAGGTCATTAGATTGCTAAAAGATCATTATTTAATCGTTTAACGATATTCTGCAACTAACACAAAAAGCACCATAAATAACTCTCAGCCATTTGCCTGAAAGTTATTTATGGTGCTAATATTTTTTCGCTAACAAACTTAATCATCGGACGGCCTCCTCTTTAAAACCACTTTAAAGATTACCCCTGAACCTGTTCCTTTGACTTTTTTATTATAGCACACTCATTGGTATCATTCCGCTTTACACTTGCAAAAAGCAGAAAGCCATAAAATGACCTCCTGCTTTTTGTCTGCAACAAACTACTTTAGATCTACTATGCTAAGCGTTTTTCCCAATGGCTTCAATACCTTTAGAAGAGTTGCTATTGTTGGATTGGTATCCCCGTTTTCAAGTCTTGATATAACCGGTTGTTTGACGCCGCTCAGTATTTCTAATTTTCGTTGGCTAATTTTTTGTGATTTTCTTGTTTCGATAATCGCAGCCGCAATAATAGCAACATTTTTATCACAAGCCGCTATTTCCTCCGCGCTGAAAATTTCTTTTCTAACGTCTGCCCAGTTGCTTCCTATCGCTTTGTTTTTCATCTTTTTTACCTCTAATGTAATTTTAATTTTAATGTTTTACATATTAATATTTTATATTTTAAAGTTTTTATTCTTATTCCTGTTCTCTAATTTCTTTGAATTCTTTTCTTGCTCTTTCGATTTCTTTTTGCGGTGTTTTCTGTGTTTTTTTCATAAAATGATGGAGTAAGATAAACCCTCCATCTGTCCAACATACAAAAAATATTCTCTCTCGAATTGGTCTAAGCTCCCAGATGTCGTCTTCAATATGCTTAATAAAAGGTTCTCCAGCTTGTAGACCGTATTCGCTTAACATTTGAATATAGAATTGTATCTTGTTAAGCTGTACTCTACTCGACTTATCTTCCTTCGCTTCCAGCTCTCTTATATATTCCAGAACTGGTTCCTTACCATTCTTATCACGATAAAAATGTATTGAGTGCAAGTTAAATTCACCTTCTTAGGTGCAACTCTTCTGATTCATATGATAACTTAAAAGTTATCATATGTCAATAACTTTTAAGTTATCATTTTAAAAAGCTATAGAATATTACTTATTTACTATTCTTCCAATATTTTTTACTTGAATAGAGATCGTTCCGTTGGGATTATTAATAAACTCAATGAAATCATGATTTTCAAAATATTCGGCTGGAAAGGTAATTTCAATGCCGGTATCTGTCTTGATTTTATGATTTTTAGCAGTTTTAATGGCAAGGTTTTTTTCCACCTTAACGTCTTGGGGCAACTGTGCCTGAATAATTTGCGACTCAAACTCTTGCTGCATTACTTGCGAACCTGCGAAAACATCTTGCCCTAATTCCGTGGGAGAAAAAGATGTAGATGTTTCGGCATTCTCCAAAAGATAGTTTTTGGCCTTCGAAAGTATCACCGCTGAATTGACGCCATGTTTCTCTGCGACTTCTGCAGCAATCTGGCTTACTGTCTTAATTGCTTCTTTACCAGAAATTGTTGACGTACATTGCAGTAATATCTCCGGCAGCAAATATGCTTCCTGACCATCAATCAGGCTTTTTTTATCAATAAAGCCAATGGCGAAATTATCACATCTGATAAGCGCATAAGAATCTACTTTTTGTGTTGTATTCGGAAGTATCGCATGGTGCTTAATAATTTCATTATGGATGCTGCCATCACTGGTTAATACTTGATGTGTGTAAGCAATTTTGCTTGTTAATAATAATAACGCCAAATACCTGGTGCCGTTATCGGAAAAATCCACTACCAGTAAATCCGTCGGCACTGCTTTGTCCGATCGCGCAATTTGCTCATACAAGATATTGCCAATATATACAGACAACTCCATAAAGCTGCCTTGCTCAGCCAAATACTTATCTAATTGTACGAAAAAAGAACTGCCTGAAGCAAAGGTCCCTGATTTCTGGTTAAGGTCTGCTTTTATGTGTTCAAGATGTTTTTCAATGTACTCGTTGATAGTAATGTCGGAGAAATCCAATTCTTTTTGCGAGATAATGCACATAGCTGAACTGAAATCCAATATATGAAGAATAGCTTTGTTAATAATCATTGCTTGTTATCATCCTTTATGTTCTGATTTGCTGGCAAAGCATCCCGCGCTGCAAAATAAGTAAACTTTGTGAGTGGAAATTTCCGTGCGTTTTTTTCATTCAAATAAGTCTTCAGCTGTTCTAAGATATATTTCATTATCTACTGCTTCTTTTGCAATTTCATCGGCAAAACCATTCTTTGAAAATAACCAGTAATACAATTGACTTTCTGGGTCTACAGGGGTGAATTTTCTTTGCATATTCCGTAAATCATGAAGAGAAAATTGACTGTTCTTGTATTTGCATTCGCCTACCAGATAGTGCTTTCTTTTGGTATCAACAGCTAATATATCCAACTCATCCGTTTTATTCCACCAACGCCCTATTTGGATAAAATGAAACGGCAGTAATTCTTTTCTATTTTGTCTTTGTAAATACTGCCGGCAAGCATCTTCAAAAACAAACGAAGTGTAGTTGCCAAGCTCCGGCTCTACTGCATATCTCCATATTCCCTTAGCATCTCCTGCTTCCAGTTCCGACAAATTCGGGAAAACGAACCTATACCAGAAGCAGAAAAAATTATCTGTTAAGTGGTACAAACCTCGTTGCACATTTGCCTGTTCTTTCAATCCGTCAGTCAGAGAAAATTCCCGGCAAATAATGCCTAGTTCGATAAGGTTTTTCAGATAAACGCTCAACTTGCTTCTATCAATCTGTGTTTTTTGATAAATATCATTTAATTTGGTGTTACCTAATGCTACTGCTTCTATAATAGTATTATAGATCGCAGTTTCTCTTAATTCCTGCCGCAGAAGGAATTCTATTTCGCTGTACAAAATACTCCCACGAATCAAAATATTGGCAGTAATATTTTCCTGCAAGCTCTTACCGGAATCAAATTGTTTTAAATAATGAGGTATCCCTCCCAACACAGCATATGCAGTAATTTTTTCCACTGCGTTATAATTTGGGAAAAATTGCGCCGCTGTTAAGTAATCCATTTCTTGTATTTTTAAAATTCCGGTAGTGCGTCCATACAGGGGATTTTTCTCCGCTAGAATTTCATTTTCCATAAACGACATAGAACTGCCGCACAGAATGATCATTATATTTTCATTCTTTAATTCTGTATCCCATAAGTTTTGCAGAATTGATGGAATAGCTTTGTTTCCTTTGACCATATATGGGAACTCATCAATTACAAGCAGCTTTTTGCCTAAACCTGGAAATTCCCTAACACTCTTCAAAGCCTGCTGCCAGTCCGCAAATTTGTCGATATAACGTGCGGCTGGTATATCCTTTTGCAAAATGCGTTCACTAAAACCCTTCAATTGTTGTTGGTCGGTCACTTCGGTGCAGGAATAAAACACATTGTCCTTATTTTCACAGAATTTACGAAGTGTTTCCGTTTTACCGATACGTCTTCTGCCATAAAGAACTATCAATTGTCCGTTACTTTCGTTATAACGGCTTTCCAAAAAATTTAGTTCTTCCTCGCGTCCAATAAACATCAGTGCCACCTCATTTATCTAATCGTAATTTGTATAATCGTGATTTGATAATATTATAAGTTTTATTCCATTTAAATGCAAGAGCAAAAATAGCTGGTAAAAACATGCTATTCTGCAACGTTGCTCTTTATCTCTCGTGATGACCATGCAGAGTATGAAATACCTTAGACAAAGGTGTCTTATCCATTCTATTTTTATCTAATCGCGATTTGTATAATCGTTATTAGATATTTTTTGTTCGTTATGTTTTTGCCGATAGTAAACATGGCAAACGGCTGATTACCACTGGCTGGCAAAAACAAGATACCGTTCTTCAAGCGATATATGAGGAACATTGCAGTTCACGGTATGCAACACATCCTCATTACCTCGCTAATTCTTGAAGCAAAACGCTTCTATCAAACACTCGGCGACCATGTTTCCATCGGCACCGGCGGATTCTCTTTGATCCATTGTTCGAACTCTTCGGCGCTTTGAACACCGCCTTGCAGCACTGCTTTATAGATATCAATCCCGCGATACTTCTTTGTTGGCGAAAAGCAGGCTTTGATTTGCAGGATCGTCAGCTTCTTTTCTTCCGTCAGCGCTTTTTGCATTGCTTGCGCAAAACCGTCTGCCATACCGGCATGCGGATGACTAAAGGGCACCAGCCAGTTATCAATATCCCAGAGCGTCCCGTTGGCATCTTCATAATCAATGCGCCAATAAAGACCCGGATCATCAGTACCTAGAAAATTAAGATACTGTGTCTGCTTTACTCCCGGAATATTCGCAAATTCTTTGATCGTTTCGAAACCAACATTAATATTCGGCTCCTCCACATAGATTTCAAAATCCAGATTGGTACTGGCCATCAGGCCGAATCTCGCCGAACCGACTAAGATAATTTTACCAACCTTGCCCCAACGCTCGCGAATTTCGAGCTCCGCCATGACAGCTTCCGCCGCTTTTTGCAGTTTTGCCGCTTTCTCCAGATATTCCTTGTCTTTTTCTTGCATTATTCAACCCCTGCCTTTCCCACCATCTGATTTTGTAAATAACTTTTCCCCAGCCATTCGTTAATAACTATATCACAATTGTCCCTGCCAAAAAAGATTGCACCAATTTCTTCCTTGCCGCTTGCACTCGTTGGCTATTTTTCTAAAAGTATCGCAATAGTGCGCCTATCTGTTGTATAACTTTGACCGGCAACATCACCGAACAGCTCAACCTTCTTAAAGCCTGCCAGCTGCACTTCTTCCAGCAAACTCTCTAAACTGAAGCAAGTATTCCAGATATTGCTGGTCCTGATACTATCTTCTGTAATGATCGTCGTTTTTTCTAAGGTCACATGCTGCGGGTACTTGTACTGCCCGCTTATCAGAAGATGCTTTTCCGGGCTCCAAAAGCCTCCATCCGCACATATTTGCCAAGTTTGTGTTTCTTGAAAATCATGAAACATTTCGAGAGAAAATACATCAAATAGAAGTTTCCCGCCTTTTTTCAGACCGCGGTAAATATTTTGCAGGATCAAGCCTCTGTTCGCCGTCGACAATGCTCCGTAATCGCAGTAGATAAAAGTTGCACAATCAAAAGTATTTTCATAGTCCATTCGAAGGTAATCCTGGCAGACATAGGCAATATCGAGGCCTTTCCGTTTGGCAGAACTTTTCGCATATTCAATTGAGCGGCTGGAATAGTCAATCCCGGTTACCTGATAGCCTGCTTGATAAAATCTCTCCGCATATAATCCAGGTCCGCAGCCGACATCCAATAGTGCCGGATACTCCTGGCAAGGCATTATCTCTTTGATCCAGGCAACAGAGTCCTCAATGAAACTTAGTTTGCGGCTTGCTCCTTCGCAATCCGGATTTAAGTGTGCCAGCAGCATCTGCTTCGAAATATGTTCATCGTTCCAAATACTAACGTCGCTGGGCGCGTAAACTGATGGACATGCTAAATATTTGGCGATTTTTGCATACATAAAAAACACTCCTTTGTCTTTAATAAAAATAAAAAAGCCGTAGATTTTACTCTACGGCTAATCTTTTGCAGGCAAAGATAAGTTGAAGAGTAAAATAAAACCACACAGCAGGTACAGCAACAAAACCGCAAAAACGGTCAAACTGAACCTATTGAGTTGATTTTACCCACTCTTTTCCAGTCTATATCCACATCAACGATTGTTTGATGTCGAATACGCCGGCTATTCATCACCTATTTATTCAAATTTATGTTTTATATCTTATAGCGCTTGTCGATACTTGTCAACGTCAAAAATTAATATATTAATCCTCACTTATATGCTATTTGGAAATAATCAAGGTTAGCTTTAAATTTATCCTGTGCCACCAAACATGTATCCCGTAGATAACCTCTTTCTTGCTGCCACTCCTTAAGCCCTCTATAGTAAAACATTTTCAATTCTTCGTCGATGATAAAAGGTACGATATTATTTCTGAGGCATTCTTTGAACAATAGGAGTCGGCCGATGCGCCCGTTACCATCCTGAAATGGGTGCAAGCATTCGAAACGGTAATGAAAATCAAGTAATTCGTCAAAAGTTTTTTCTTTCTTAGCATTATAATCAGCAAGCAATTCTTTCATTTTAGCAGGTACTTCCTTTGGCAAAGCAGTTACTTTACCGCCGACTTCATTCGGTAGTTTTTTGTAATCGCCAACCGCAAACCAATCTTTCCTGCTATCAGAAGTTCCATTTTTCAGCATAGCATGAAGCAGCTTAATCAACGCCTCATTGATTATGAAGCCTGCGCGGTTGATTACCAGATCGATACACCTGAAATGATTGGCTGTTTCCACAATGTCATCCACATTTAATATTGTTTCATGGACTCCAATGGTATTCGTCTCAAAAATATAGCGCGTCTGGTCGTAGGTTAATCTACTGCCTTCCATGTGATTGGAGTTATAGGTAAAATCGATTTGTACCTTGTAATAAATTCCACCAGACAGCTTAGATGATTTCTCTACTTGCAGCACTTCAAGCAGCGTACGAGGTCGTGCGCTATGTTTATTGACTCTTTCCGGCTTTTGAGCGTTTTCCGGAAGATACCATGTCTTGCCTTTAATTAAAGCATTGGGAATTCTCCCATGCGCACAATAGTTCCGCACACTTCGTTCCGATATATTCCACCGTTTGGCTGCTTCTGAGACTGAAAGGTATTTCATAGCGCCTCTCCTCTCTTAAATTTACTTATATTATAGCATTTTATCGGCAATATTTCTATTTTAATTATTAGTTAATTCGTTGCGTTTTTGCCGATAATAAACAGAGCATGCTGCCCTAAGTTCAAATGCTTGCAATGCCGTATCTTCATAATTACCTTGTGCCTTTCGGAGCTCAAAAATATTGACTTGCTAAGGAACCTCACGCCATATCTCCGCCGCCTTGCAAAGACTATCGCCGAAGCATATAATGAAGACTATAGAATAAGAGTATCAAAATAACATCTGCCGCGGATATTACTTTGATAAAAAGGAGATGTATTCATGAAAAAGATTTTTGCTTTTCTCTTATCTTTTGCTTTGTTAACCCCTATTTTTTTCAGTTCTGCGGCTGAAGCTCGTTCAACCAAACCGGCGGCAAACCAATCAACGCAGTCAAAAATACCGATAATAAAAACCATGCCTACCGATGACGGTTGGTTGAGTAATATTGACAACGGCTTGGAGCTTGCCCAGCAGCAAAATAAAAAAATCATTCTATTTTACGCACTCTATTTACACGGTCAATATGGGATGACACAAGGTTATGCGGCAACCTACTATGTCGAACAGGCAGAATTCAAAAATGCCGTCAAGGACAAATATATTTTGGTCTATTATACGCAACAAACAGCCGACCAAACTCTTAAAAGCAAATATAACATTGCCGACAATTCACAGATGGATATGCTGATTCTCGATTCCTCAGGAAATGAATTGGCAAGAGAACAAAAAGCGGTGTCTGTTCAACATCTGGTAGATTTCGTTAAT
>RZYM01000002.1 GCA_009930305.1 Bacteroidia bacterium | reverse complement strand
GATGTGACTGCTCCTAATAATTATTCAGTAACAGTAACCAATGATGACAATGGTTGTTTTGCCACAAGTCCTGCTATAACAATAACAGAGGATAAAACAGCTCCAACTGCAACAATAACATCAACAACTACAGTCTTAACATGCGTAATAACATCCATTACAATATCAGCTTCGACAGATGCTGTAAATGCAAGCTATTTGTGGAGTAATGGCGAAACGACTCCTTCTATTGATGTAACATTACCGGATACTTATTCTGTTCAAATTACAAATAACGATAATGGTTGTTCGACAATAAGTAATCAGATTATCATTACAGATGGTTCTAATAAACCAACTGCAACTATAACATCTACGGCGACAGAAATAACCTGCCAAATAACATCCATTACAATATCAGCTTCGACAGATGCTGTAAATGCAAGCTATTTGTGGAGTACAGGTGAAATAAATTCTTATATTGAAGTTACAGAAGCAGGTACTTATTCTGTTCAAATTACAAATAACGATAATTCTTGTTCACAAATAAGTAACGAAATTATCATTACAGATAGTTCTGATCGACCAAGTGCAACAATAACAACTACGGGGACAGAGCTAACATGTGCAATAAGCTCGATAACATTGACAGCAGAAACAGATGCTGCAAATGTAATGTATTACTGGAGTACTACAGAAAGCACCTCAAGCATAGAAGTATCAGGAGCAGGAGATTACACTGTAACCATAACTAATTTAGACAACCATTGTTCGTCAACTAGTTTGCCGGTTGAAATTACTGAAAATAAAGTAGTTCCATTGGCTAATGTAACATCTTCAGCCACAGAACTAACTTGTACAACAACTTCGATAACATTAACAGCATCAACAGATGTGACTAATGCCAGTTATTTGTGGAGTACAAACGAGACGACTTCTGAAATAGACGTGACTACTGCCGGTAATTATTCGGTGGAGGTAACAAATGAGGATAATGGTTGCTCGACAATAAGTCTTCCTGTTTCTATTACTGAAGATAAAGTTGCTCCTACTGCAACAATTTCATCTACCGAAACAGTACTTACATGTATAAGAACATCAATAACATTGACAGCAGTAACAAATGCAACTAATGCAAGTTATTTATGGGAAGATGGAAGCGCGCAAATAAGTTTTGACGCTACTTCAACAGGTAACTATTCTGTTGAGATAACAAATAACGATAATGGTTGTTCAACTACGAGCAATTCAATAGTAATTACAGAAGATGTTAACAAGCCGGTGGCTGCCATACAATCATTAAGTACTATAATTACATGTGATCAGACATCAATCGATTTACAAGCATTAACAGATGCTGTAAATGCTAGTTATTTGTGGAGTGAAGGTAGTGTTGATCCTGCAATAAATGTAAATGCAGCAGGTAATTATACGGTAACAGTAACTAATACTGACAATGGCTGTAGTTCAATAAGTTTACCAATTGAAATTACTGAAAATACTAAAATCCCTGATGTTCAAATAAATTCTTCAAACAGTGAACTTAATTGCATTGTTCATACAATAACTCTTAGTGCAATAACTGATGCAGTAAATCCTAGTTATTTGTGGAATGATGGAAGTTATAATGAGGATTTGTTAGTTTCGGCGGCGGGAATATATTCTGTTAGTGTAACAGATCAAGTTAATGGCTGTAGTTTTACAAGTGGGCCTGTAAATATTACTGAAAATACAGTTTTACCTACAGCCGCAATTACATCGCTTGAAACAGAACTTACATGTTTGATAACCAGTATAACATTAACAGCTGTTACAGATGCCGTGAATCCTGAATATGAATGGAGTAATGGATCTAACTTGGCAAGTCTTTCGGTTGATGCAGCAGGAAACTATACAGTAACTGTAACCAATTTAAACAACGGATGCGAAACAACTAGTTTGCCTATAACAATTACTAGTGATATAATTGTACCTCAGATTAGTTTACAAGTAATCGATCCTGTATGTTCTCCGGAAACAGTAAATCTTAGCGATGCAGTTTTGTCAAGTGATGCTGATAACATACATTACTACGAAGATGCAGCCTTGCAACAGGAAGTAACAGATTTATTAATAAGTATTCCGGGAGAATACAGATATTATATTGTTGGTGAAAACAATAATGGATGTAAATCTATTCCACAATCTGTTTCTATTGGAATTTATGAATTGCAGGTTAGTAACTTTGTTTCCGCTAACATTTGTGCCGGAGAAACTGTTGTTCTATGGGCAGAAGGTACAGGACCGCAAGCAGATATGTATGTTTATAATATTCATGAACCGGGTGATGTACTAAGCGGCAATAAGACAGATAATCGTTTCGAAGTAAACGTAACGCCATATCAAACTACTACTTATTCATTGTCTGTAGTAAATGGAGTATGTCAATATGATGCTGATATGAATGTTTTAGTATGGCCATTACCATCTTTCACGGTTGAACAAACAGATCCGCAAACAGCTACTTTAAATATGCTGGATGTCTCAGAATCACCTTATGTATATATGTTAGATGGTACTGAAATGCTTTTTGATACAGATCCACCATACGTATTTACTGTAAATGCAGGAGATCATGAAATGTATGTTTCGGATGTAAATGGATGTGAGAATGTAGTAGAATTCTTTGTTGACAACTCGAAGATGCCTATAATGATACCAAAATTCTTCAGTCCAAATGATGATGGCCAAAATGATACATGGGAAATCGGAAATATTGATTATTATCCGAATGCTTTGATACAAATATATGATCGTTATCATAAATTACTAATTGAATACAAAGGCTCTGATAGAGGATGGGATGGAACATATAGAGGTCATCAAATGCCATCTACAGATTACTGGTATTTAATCAAGATACCGGAATTAGGTAAACCACAAGTCGGACATTTTAGCTTGTTGAGAGGAAAAATATAATTTAAAAATATGGCAAACTTTTTTAGCTTGCCATATTTTTTTATCCCAACCCAATTGTGAGTTCGAGCAAAAAATTAGTAAATTTGCCATGCATTTGCTAATGCGATTATTCACATCTAATTCTTACATCTATATGTTACATTTTAAGTACACTGCGTTTTGTTTGATCGTTTTTGTATGTCCGTATGCAAATAAATTATTTGCGTGGAATGGTGATACAGATAAATTCAAAATAGATAATTTAGAACTGAGTTTAAACGCTCCGGGCGAATCAGGTATTGCATATATTTCGGAAGAATCTTCATACAACTACAACGCGACGTGGGAGTGTACTTTGTCTTTTGATTTTACTCCCAGTTCGGCAAATTATGTTAAGTGGTATTTGATTTCAGATCAAGAAGATTTGACATCATCATTGAATGGCTATTTTTTAAGAATCGGATATACCGATAAGAATATATGTCTATATCGACAGAATGGTCAATCAAATATAAAGCTTGCAGAAGGTCAGGCCGGACGATTATCTACTCCAAAATCAAAAATTGAATTAAGAATACTGCGTGATGTAAAAGGATTATGGACTGTTCGGTCTCGTTTATCAGATGAATCAAATTTTATAGATGAGTTCGAGACTATTGATAACACCCATGAAAGATGCAAATATCATGGATTTGTTTGCGTTTATACGTCTACTCGCAGTAAAGGATTTCATTTCACTTCATTATATGCATCCGGAAATGAATACATTGATATCCTTCCTCCTAAACCATTAGAAATAGTATTTAATGAAATACTTTTTAGACCATTTGATGATGGGAGCGATTTTGTTGAATTGTATAATAATTCAGGGAGTATACTGCAATTAAGTAGTGTAAAAATTGCTAATAGAAAAAAAGAAATAAAGCTTCCTTCATATAAGTTATATCCCAATGCTTATGTAGTCTTATGTTCGAATATAGAAACTGTATGTGCTTTTTACGAATGCAAGTCTGATACACTGTTCTTAGAAACAGATTTACCAAGCATGCCTAATGATTCAGGTTATTTGGCATTATTATCGGATGATGGATTGATTTTAGATAGCTTATTATATGCAAGTTCTATGCATCAAGCTTTGATAGTTAATAACAAAGGCGTATCGCTCGAACGTATTAATCCAATTAGTTCATCTTGGACCTCAGCTTCGTATAGTGTGGGATATGCTACTCCAGGCTATAAAAACTCACAATTTACAGGCTTTGATTATACTAATCCTGATACAATCGAATGGACTTCTTTAGAATTATTTAGTCCTGATAATGATGGCAATAATGATGTTTTGTATATTTATTACAAAACTAAAGTAGGAACTTATGCAAATGTTTGGGTTTATCATTCGTCAGGTTACCCGGTTAAGCAATTGTGTAAAAACGAATTGCTTTCATCAAAGGGAACAATTTTATGGGACGGTAGAAATGAATCGGGAAAGCTATGCTCAATAGGAATATATGTAATATGTATAGAAATATATTCGGCAGATGGAATAAGTGCAAAAAAGAAAATTCCTATTGTGTTGTCTGCTAAAAAATAAGCTAATTCATCTTTTTTGCGTACATTTGTGCCTTGAAAATAATTAAACAATATACAACAATGGCAAAGAAAGCACTATTAATGATCCTAGACGGATGGGGAATAGGAAATCGCGGTAAAGCAGATATTATTTACAACACTCCAACACCATATTGGGACTCATTGTTAAAGAATTATCCTAATTCACAATTGGAAGCATCAGGTGAAAATGTAGGTTTACCCGACGGTCAAATGGGAAATTCTGAAGTTGGACACCTTAACATTGGTGCCGGTAGAGTAGTTTATCAAGATTTGGTAAAAATCAATTTAGCATGTCGTGATAATTCTATTTTGAAAAATAAAGAAATTGTATCAGCTTTTACATATGCAAAGAATACCGGTAAATCAGTTCATTTTATGGGACTAACTTCAGATGGTGGTGTGCATAGCTCTTTAAATCATTTGTTTAAATTATGTGATATTGCTAATAGCTATAATATTGATAATACATTTATTCACTGCTTTATGGATGGTCGTGATACAGATCCTAAAAGTGGGAAAGGGTTTATTAAAGAGTTAGATGCATATACTAAGGGAACTACAGCTAAGATCGCATCTATCATAGGACGTTATTATGCAATGGATCGTGATAAACGTTGGGAACGCGTACGTGAGGCTTATGAATTATTGGTAAATGGTACCGGTAAGGCTGCGGATTGTATGATAACAGCTATGCAAGAGTCTTATGATGAAGGCGTTACAGATGAGTTTGTAAAGCCGATTGTAAACAAATCGGTTGATGGACGTATAAAAGCCGGTGATGTTGTAATATTCTTCAATTATAGAAACGATAGAGCAAAAGAGCTGACAGTAGTTTTAACTCAACAAGATATGCCTGAGGCTGGAATGAAAACAATTCCTGATTTGCAGTATTATTGCATGACTCCTTATGATGCATCCTTTAAAGGAGTACATATATTGTTCGATAAGGACAACGTTTCGAATACCTTAGGCGAATATTTGTCAAATCAAGGCAGGCAGCAATTACATATAGCTGAAACAGAAAAGTATGCTCATGTTACATTTTTCTTTAATGGCGGTAGAGAAACTCCATATAAAAATGAAGAGCGTATCTTGATTAACTCACCAAAGGTTGCAACATACGATTTAAAACCTGAAATGAGTGCATGCGAAGTGAAAGATGCTTTAGTTGCCGAAATAGATAAGCAGAAATTCGATTTCATAGTTGTTAACTACGCAAACGGAGATATGGTAGGACATACCGGAGTATATGATGCGATAACTAAAGCCGTTGTTACTGTAGATGCTTGTGTCCGCGATACGGTTGAAGCAGCTAAACGTAATGATTATGAGGTCATTATAATTGCTGACCACGGAAATGCAGACAATGCAGTTAATCCTGACGGAACTCCAAATACAGCACATTCATTGAATCCGGTACCTTTTGTATATGTAACGTCAAACAAGTCGGCTAAGGTACAAAACGGAATTCTGGCAGATGTTGCACCATCGATTTTACATATTATGGGATTGAGCAAACCTGCCGAAATGACAGGTAAAGATTTAATTT
The DNA here is from genome assembly GCA_009930305.1 of Bacteroidia bacterium. Classification (GTDB taxonomy): domain Bacteria; phylum Bacteroidota; class Bacteroidia; order Bacteroidales; family Paludibacteraceae; genus Enterocola. The sequence continues at coordinate 257,703 of RZYM01000002.1, read as the reverse complement.
GTTAATTAGATAGCTTTGTTTTAAAAAGATTGTTGTGTGTTTTTACAAAAAAACACTCAATAATTTTGTTGATTTTGGAAATAGTATTACCTTTGCCGTCCCGAACGTTAGAAAAGAAATAAATAAATATAGATAATTATGAAACGCACATTTCAACCTTCAAACAGAAAAAGAGCCAATAAACACGGTTTTCGTGAAAGAATGTCTACTCCTAACGGCCGCCGTGTATTAGCTGCACGTCGTGCAAAAGGAAGAACAAAACTTACTGTATCTGACGAGGCTGCAATCAGACGTAACTAATTGTATTGAAGATAATATCTTCGATATACAACGCATAAACTAACGGGGCGAAATTATAATTTCGCCCCGTTTCTTGTACTTATCTGTGGTATTATAAACTAAATTGCATTATCTTTGCCTATCTGTTAGTGATAATTCAAAACGAACTACATGAAAAAACTGATTGATTTTTTTAAAAAACATAATTTTCTGAGAAACTTGATATACGTATCAGTAGCATTTCTCCTTCTTGTTTTTGGTGTTTTATGGTGGCTCAATATTTACACAAACCATGGTGAGAGCGAAACCGTGCCAAATATAAAGAACCTTAAAATGGAATCAGCTATAAAATTATTAGAAGGCAAAGGTCTGCATTATGAGGTTGTAGATTCTGTATATCAAAAAGGTTTCCCTCCCGGAAATGTTGTTGAGCAAGATCCTCAGCCGGGTTCTTTTGTAAAAAGAAATCGAAAAATTTATATAGTAATAAATGCAAGATCTGTGCAGATGTTACCACTGCCTTCGGCATCAGATATATCATTGCGTCAATCAAAATCAATATTGGAAGGGTCTGGATTTAAAGTGGCTAAAATTGAATATAAACCATCTGCATATAAAGATCTGGTTTTGAGTGTTCAATATAAAGGTAGAGAAGTTTTTGCCGGCGATCGTATACCGGCCGAATCAGCATTGGTTTTATGGGTAGGAAGCGGCTCCTTAGAAGAAATAGTGGAAGATCCCGATACTTTATCCTCAGAAGATATAATGAGTGAAAGTAGTCTTGAAGAAGAAATCGTTTTTTAATGCTAAACGAAGAATATATAGACGAGGTACAAGAAGACGATGATTTGAATGGTCGTTATGAGCATTTTCGTTTTACTGCCGATCCTGGTCAAAGTTTAGTTAGAATAGATAAATTTTTGACAGATAGAATACTTAATGTGTCAAGAACTAGAATGCAAGCTGCTGCCGATGCCGGAAACCTGGAAGTTAATGGAAAAGTAGTAAAGGCTAATTATAGAGTTAAACCCAATGATGTGGTTGTAGTTATGCTGGATTATCCACCGCGTGACACAACAATTATTCCACAAGATATTCCAATTGATATTGTATACGAGGATGATGATTTGTTGGTCGTGAACAAAGCAGCAGGAATGGTTGTACATCCCGGACATGGTAATTTTGACGGCACACTACTTAATGCATTAGCATATCATTTTGGTAAAAATAATGCCTTTGATGCCTCTGACCCTCGTTTAGGATTGGTGCATCGTATTGATAAAGACACTTCAGGTTTATTGTTGATTGCAAAAAATCCTTTTGCGAAAATGTTCCTGTCTCAACAATTTTTCCATAAAACGACAGATCGTTTATATCAAGCATTGGTTTGGGGAACAACCGATGCAGAGGGAACCATTGTGGGTAATATAGGAAGAAGTACAAAAGACCGTTTGCAAATGGCAGTTTTTCCTGAAGGTAATGTAGGAAAGCCGGCTGTAACTCATTATAAATTATTAGAAAATTTTCATTATGTGTCGTTGGTGGAATGCAAATTAGAAACAGGCAGAACACATCAGATAAGAGCACATATGAAATATATCGGGCATCCATTATTTAATGATGTTAGGTATGGGGGAGATCAAATTTTAAAAGGTACAACATTTGCCAAATATAAGCAGTTTATACAAAATTGTTTCAATATATGTCCAAGACAAGCATTACATGCAAAAACATTAGGTTTTGAGCATCCAACAACTCATGAGCGTATGTACTTTAATTCTGAGTTGCCTGATGATATGAAAAACTTGTTGGATAAATGGAGAAACTACACAACTTGTATTATCTTTGCAGACTAAATTTATTGCAGAATATATATTAATATGGAACAAGTAGAAGCTATGGTAGCTGCTCGGTTGTTAGCAATTAAAGCAGTTAAATTGCAGCCGAATCAACCATTTACATGGGCATCAGGGTGGAAATCACCGATTTATTGTGATAATCGTAAAACATTGTCATATCCTGATTTGCGCAGTTTAATCAAATTGGAATTGTCGCGTATTATCTTGGAAAAATATCCTGATGTAGAGGCAATAGCGGGTGTAGCAACAGGTGCAATCGCACAAGGTGCATTAGTAGCAGATGCTTTAGGTTTACCATTTGTATATATTAGATCTGCAAAGAAAGATCACGGTATGGAAAATCTAGTTGAAGGTTTTCTACCTGAAGGCAAAAAGGTCGTAGTTGTAGAAGATTTAATATCTACCGGAGGTAGTAGCTTAAAAGCTGTTGAAGCTATAAGATATGAGAAAAAATGTGAAGTTTTGGGAATGGTTGCAATCTTTACTTATGGTTTCCCACTAGCACAAGAGCAATTTAAGAAAGCCGGAGTTGAACTTACTACATTGTCAAATTACGAGGCAGTTCTTAAACATGCATTGAAAACTAATTATATTAATAATAAAGACTTGGCTGCTTTGCAAGAATGGCGAAAAGATCCAAGTGTTTGGCAAGGATAAAAATGACAACATACGAGAGTAAAATTAAATCGATAAATGCATCAGCAGAAGCAATATTTGCTAAGCTATCTGATTTAGAACAATTGCGACCTATTGTTGAACAAGTGCAAGATGATAGAATTAAAAATATTAATATAACATCAGATAGTATATATTGCACAGTGGATCCGGTTGGCGAAATCGGCGTTAAAATGATAGAAACAGAACCATGTAAAACTATTAAATTCGCATCTGAGAAATCGCCTATTGAATTTAATATGTGGATACAACTGGTTGAGAAATCAGAGAATGATACTTGTATGAAGCTAACGATAAAGGCTGATTTACCAATTATGTTCAAAATGATGCTTAACGAACCTTTGTCAAAAGGAATTGATATATTGGCAGAAAATTTATCTAAATTACCATATTAAATTTATCAAGATGGCAAGTAAATTGTGGGATAAAAAGATTCAGGTTGATTCGGATATTGAACGTTACACAATAGGCAAAGATGCCGAGATGGATATGTATCTTGCGAGTTATGATGTGTTGGGTTCAATGGCTCATGCAACTATGCTTGAACATGTTGGATTACTGTCGAATGATGATTTACAAGCATTGCTAAAGGGTTTACGTTCGATATATAAAGAAATCGAAAAAGGTAATTTTAAGATTGAAGATGGAGTTGAGGATATACATTCGCAAGTTGAGTTGATGCTTGGTGAAGTAGGTAAAAAATTACATAGTGGACGTTCTAGAAATGATCAGGTACTAGTTGATTTGAAATTATTTACTCGTGCAAAAATTCAAGAATTAGTAGCTTCTGTAAATGATTTATTTGAGACTCTTATTGCTCAAAGTAATTTATACAAGGATGTGTTGATGCCTGGTTATACTCACTTGCAAATAGCAATGCCATCGTCTTTCGGATTATGGTTTGCTGCGTATGCGGAGAGTCTGGTAGACGACATGCAATTATTGCTTAGTGCATATAAAATTTCTAATAGAAATCCTCTTGGTTCTGCTGCAGGATACGGGAATTCATTTCCTTTAGACAGACAATTGACTACAGATTTATTAGGCTTTGATAGCATGGATTACAATGTTATTTATGCTCAAATGGGTAGGGGTAAAACAGAACGTATTGTTGCAAATGCATTGGCATCAGTAGCAGCTACCTTATCAAAATTGGCATTTGATAGTTGTATGTTTACAAGTCAAAACTTCGGATTTATGAAGTTGGCTCCTCAATATACCACAGGTTCAAGTATTATGCCGCATAAGAAAAATCCTGACGTATTTGAACTTACACGTGCAAAATGTAATAAGATTCAAGGAATCCCTACACAAATAACACTGATAACCAATAATTTACCATCCGGATATTTCCGTGATTTGCAAATAATTAAAGAGATTTACTTACCTATGTTCGACGAGCTGATGGATTGTGTTGAAATGGTAAGAAATATGATGGAAAAAGTAAGCGTGAATAAGTCTATTTTGGAGGATTCAAAATACGATTTAATATTTAGCGTTGAAGAGGTTAATCGTCTTACCTTATCCGGTGTTTCTTTCCGTGATGCATATAAACAGATTGGTTTGGCAATCGAAGATGGTAAGTTTAAACCTAACAAAGAGATTCATCATACACATGCAGGTAGTATAGGAAATTTATGTAACGATAAAATTCAGTCTTTGATGTCGTCATTATTGGCAGAATTTCCTTTCGAACGTGTAGAAAGTGCAGAAAAACAACTAATTAATGATTAATCATGTTATTTCATTCAACAGTTTTTGGACCAATCCGCAGTCGTAGGCTAGGGGTGTCGTTGGGAGTGAATTTAGAGCCTGACAATGGTAAAATTTGTTCGTTTGATTGTGTTTATTGCGAATGTGGTTTAAATGCGGATGGCCGTGATGATACAAAAATTCCAACACGTGCCGAAGTCAAGAAAGCTTTAGAAAATAAACTTATTACTTACATGAAAGGTAGTGAGCCGGTCATTGATAATATTACCTTTGCAGGTAATGGAGAACCCACTATGCATCCTGATTTTGATGGTATAATAGATGATACTATTGAATTAAGAAACCGTTATACTCCTGAAACTAAAATCTCCGTTCTGACCAATGCATGGCACTTGTCACGAAAGAAAGTATTTACTGCTCTACGCAAAGTAGACAATAATATATTGAAATTAGATAGCGCAATTCCCGAGACCGTTTCAAAGATAAACAGACCTGTTAATCCTAACTTTAACTTGCAAGAGCATATAAATGATTTGGCTAAGTTTAATGGAAATTGTACTATTCAAACTTTATTCTTAAGAGGTGCTACATGTGATAATACTACTCCTGAAGAAATTAATGCATGGTTGGATGCTTTAAAGATTATTCAGCCAAAAATGGTTCAAATATATAGTTTGGACAGAAAAACTCCTTACGATACATTACAAGCCGTTCCTTTGTCAGAATTGAAGTCAATAGAGCTAAAAGTACGCAAATTAGGCTTGAACACTTTGGTTGTTGCATGATAGCCCCAAAGCGTATATTGGTTTGTCCATTAGATTGGGGCTTAGGACATGCGACGCGATGTATTCCATTAATTAATAGTTTTTTATCGCGAGGTGATGAGGTTATTATTGGCTCTTGCGGTTTATCAGGTTATTTACTTAAAGAAGAATTTCCTGATTTGCAACACATCCATATACCTTCTTTTTCAATGCGGTATTCGGCAGGTAATTCTCAGATATTTGCTATTCTCCGTGCGTTACCTTCGATAATTCTTTTTTCATTTCGTGAGCATAGTATTCTAAAATCTATTGTAAAGCAATACAAAATAACTGATGTTGTTTCTGATAATCGTTTTGGTATGTGGTGTAAAGATGCGAAATGCACATACATAACGCATCAATTATTGGTTCGTATGCCTCAAAAATTTAGATGGTTAGAACCTATTGCATCTCGTTTACATTGCTCAATAATAAATCATTATGATAGTTGTTGGATTCCCGATAATGAAATTATAAGAGAATCATTGTCTGGCGAATTAAGTCATATTTGTTCATTGCCTAAAAATGCAAAGTTCATTGGGCCTTTGTCGCGTATATCAAAAGAAGGTGCATTCATCGAATCCGATGTTTTAGTAATACTATCCGGAATTGAACCGCATCGTTCAATTTTAGAGAATAAAATATTGGAGCGTTATTCAAAGTATCAAGGTAAGGTTATATTAGTTGAAGGTCTCCCTATGCAAAATAGAGTAGTGAGAGAACTGCATAATATTAAAATATATCCATCGCTTAATTCTGATGTCTTGTCAGAGTATATACGTGGTGCAAAACATATTATTTGTCGTTCCGGATATACATCAATAATGGATATGTATGCGGTAGGAAAACTTGATATTGTTGAATGGATTCCCACTCCGGGACAGCCTGAGCAGGAGTATCTGGCCTTGTGGTTAAACGTCAAAAAGACTCTCTAACACAAAAATAGTGTTTAGATTTCCCATAGTTGGAATATGGTGTTTGTAATATTTGAGTAAGCTGTCCATTAGTTGTCGCCTTTCTGCATGAGAAAATTGTTCTTCTTTGTTTAATAAGCGAATCAATAATGCTTGTTGCGATTTATCCAATCCGATGTTTATAAATTCGTTTTCTTCTTTATCGGCAGGGTAAAATCCTAAATAACGAGATAAATCGATTAGAAATTTAAGAGCGAACATAGCATTTTTTGAGCTATTATCTAATTCATTAATGCAACTCTTTATAAATCCGAATAGGGCAGTGTCTTTTTCTGACGAATAAATACATTTATCAGTAATTTCTGCTATAAAAAAGCTGATTGATATTTTAATTGGATCGGATAATATACCATGATTGATACACGATAATCTTGCTTCTTTGATTCTTTGTAAGTCGCGATGAGGAAGATGCTCAACTTCCATGTCAAGTATGCTTAAAACTTGCATATTAGACTGACGTATGCTTGCGCGTTTGCTTTGAGGTGCATACACTAAATAAGAGACCTTACCAAATTCTTCTGTTAATACATGAACAATAGATTGGTTGTCTCTATATTTAAAAGATTCTAGAACGATGCCTTTAGTTTTGTAAATCATTAAAGAACTATTTTCTTATGATTTTATGAACTTCTGTATTAATACCATCAATCAGTCGAAGAATGTAGATTCCTTTAGCGGGTGGCATTTGTACCAATGTGGATTTTCCGAAATTACATAATCTGCCTTGTATGTCAAATAATTCAAAATATACCTCATCGCCGATTTCATTGTTTGTTGATTCCCATTGTATTTTATCTGATGTGGGATTCGGAGAAACCAAAAAATTATTTGAAGCATTATCATTTACATTTTGTACAGAACTTATGTCGTCAAAGCAAACAACAGGCTCAATCCACAATGAAGTGTTTGTTGGCATATATGAATGTTCAGTGTATGAGTGCCATCCGTTATCATCTTGATAAAATGCGGAATTATTGATTGTTCTATTTTCAACAGCATATATTCCGAAGGAATCAATTTGTGCATACTGAATTTGGCATCCTACAAAAAATGTTTTTCCAACCTTAATTGGTGTATCAAATTTGATATAATTTTCTTTTTTTGTCAAAGTTACTTTGTCTTTTGTTCCCAATTCACCTCTAACAAAAGTTAAGTCTTGTGGATGTATCTGTGCACTTCCAATAATATCTTCAGGAACATCAGTTCCATTATATATATTCAAATAAACAGGTGCTGAACTATTATATTTACCGATGCAAGGAACTACGTATGCTCCATATAATAATTTATCTTCGTCGAAGCTGAACTTTTCTGCAAATGCAGTATGCTCCAATGAATTATGTCCTGCAAGTAAACCACTTATACCATTACCGATATATATAATGCTCATTTCGTCTGTATCCGTATAGTTATTCGTACGAGCACATGGATGTGAATTTTCGTATGGGTCTGCACCATCCATTTGTGTGATTCCTGTGTTATATGGGTCTAACCATATTTTTAGTTGCTTGCTTGCATCTTGATAATAATCCCATGCGTAGGAGATTCGTGAAAAATAATCTAGTACAGGACTATCGCAGGTAGAATTACCTCCTGTTAATGCTCCTATTATATATCCATTATTATCAAGTAGGGCAGAACCGGAAGATCCGGGCTCTGTAGTTCCTTTTTGCCATCTGTTGATTCTCCAAAATGAATTTTGTACCGGATTAAGTATATCGCCATCGAAGGTTGATATAACAGGTGCATTAGTAGTCTGACTAATTCGTTTTGTGTCTCCTTGCGGATGTTGAATACAAGTAAGTGGTGGTGTAGGTGATGCTGTCAAATTCCAACCTGCAAGATATGGACGATAGTCTTTAGGCGGCATTTGATTTAATTCGAGTAGCGCAAAATCTAAAGTAAAATCTCTCGCAATTACTTCAGAACTTGCCATTGTAAATTCTTCAGAACCTTGAACTAAGGTGTCTTTTGCAGGTACTTCGTAATTAAAATACCAAATAACATGATGCTCAACGTTCGTTTCGTCAACATTATGTGCAGCCGTATAAATGTATGGATGCTTATCAGCGTTATTGATTAAATTTGCTGTACCCCACCAAGCACTTGATGTACCTGTTGCATATAAAATACAAACAGATCTTTTTATTGGTTCAGCACCTTCCCATACAGATGTGTGTGGACTGCATCTTTCTGCATAATAGAATTGTCTGACTTTACGTGTTGCGCTTGTGCTTGATTCGAAATTATGTACTGCGCTGCCTATCTTTAAACTTCCTTTGAATGCTGCATCCATTGGTTCTTGATACTCGATAACAATAGTATCATTGTCTAAAGGTCTTATTGGAAGAGTGTTGTGTGAATTGTTGTTTGCAGATGTGAAAGCACCATATACTATAGTTTGTGATGGATTATACAAGAATAGTTTTGCTCCATCCGGAACATTAAATTCGCTAAATATTAAGCTTATAGATGCTGCATTAGGAGAATACATACCAACTCTCCAAATATTTGTACCATCTTCTGTTGTGAATGTTGTACCGCTATTGGTAGGTGATAAATCTACATTACATACTGTACCGGTATATAATACTCTCAGGTTATTCTCAGGCAAGGTCTTATTGGTATCAACAGGTAGTTTGTAGTAAAAGTTTGTTACTGATTCTGTTGCTACAACTTTTCTTGCTTTCTCTGAAGGTTGTGGATGTTTATAAGGGAGTGGAGATCCTCCTGAAGATATTTGTGCTGAAACGTTTACGTGTAATAAGCATAACAACAACAATATTGAGTATTTTACTAAATTATTCGACATACGATTTTTTTAATATCAAAATACTTTCGTTTCCCATATTTAGTAATAAGTCAAAGATACTCAAGTTTTCGATAAAATCATATTTTTGTTTAAATATTTGATAATAAGGTTCCTGCTTAAATGTTTTATCTTCTATTGGTTTTATTAAAACTAAGTTTCGAAAGTCTTTAGAGTATTCTTTTTCGTATTTCTGAGTTCTGCAAAAATCTGTTTTACATCCAATGAGATTGCAAATACATTCTTCCAATTCTTGGTTGAAGTCTGCAAGATACTTGTACTTTTGTGTGTAAAATGGGCGTAGGTCGTCTTCGTAATACTCGAAATACGGACTTGAATTATATGCGCTCATAATAGCACCCCAGTGCAATTTTTGCCAAGCTTCATCTGCAATTTTAATATCACGAACGATGCATTTACCATCAGGTTTTTCAACCGGTATAGTTAAATCCATTATACCATCTGCAGTTGCTATTTGACATCTATTACGATATGTTTGTCTCAAATAATTATCGTAAACTTCTGTCTCCACTAAATCAAAATGTGCTATTTTACTGAAATAGTGTATGTTTCCGGCGTATGTAGATGATAAAACAACGGTACTCATCGTATATTTTCAACTAACGAAAATATTCGTTTCCAACGTATTGAGTTTATAAAACTTTTGTCTTTGTCTAATGAAAGCCAAATAAAAATAGGCTTACCAACAATGTGGTCTTCAGGAACAAATCCCCAAAAGCGAGAATCTTCAGAGTTGTGTCTGTTGTCTCCCATCATCCAAAAATAGTTCATCTTGAATGTGTAAGTATTAGATTTTTCACCATTGATATATATCACGCTGTCTTTAACCTGAAGTTCATTGTTTTCATAGTTGACTATAGCACGTTGATATATAGGTAAATTGTCCATATTCAGACTAATTGTTGCTCCTTTTCTAGGTATATATATAGGGCCATAATTGTCTCTTGTCCAATCCTTTTCCGTTTTAGGAAATACTTGATGCGAAAATAAATTAGGCTCAATTTTGACGTCAATTACATTAGGTAATTTTTTCGTTGCACTTAATGCAGCTTTTGTAAGAGGAAGATAATAAACAGGATTAAATACTCCATTCGAATTTCTAGTATATCCAAGATACTCTAAAATGGCATCACCATTGTTCCATTGATTTATAACATTTCGGTCATCCACGCTAATGCCAAGTTTATCAAATTGCTCTTCAGATATCTTTCTTCCATCAGTAGCTACAAAATAATTAAATTGTAGACCTTTGGGTTCATATTGTGCTTTGCCATTTATAAATATATGGTTGTCAATGATTTGAAGGCTATCGCCCGGTAATCCTACGCAACGTTTTACATAATTCTCGCGCCTATCTACAGGGCGATAAACTATTTTCCCAAAGGTTTCGGTATGTTTTAGTACGTTGTCTCTACCAAACATTTCGCATAGAGTGTAATAATCCGGATTAGATTGTAAAGTTGCAACGGTATCTCCTGTAGGGAAGTTGAAAACAACGATATCTAATGCTTTTATTGTATCAAGTCCGGCAAGTCTTTTATATTCCCAATGGGGTTTTTCAATATATGATTTTAAATTAGTCCCGGGGAATGTGTGTTGAACTAAAGGAAATGAAAGAGGAGTCATAGGTACACGTGGTCCGTAACTAGCCTTACTAACTAACAAAAAATCTCCAACCATCAAAGATTTTTCTAGTGATGAGGATGGAATTCTATAGTTCTGAAATAAGTATGTGTTTATAAAATATACAGCTATCAATGCAAAAATTATGGCATCCAACCAGCTGCAAATACTATAAAGTGTTTTGTTCTTTATTTTCTTCCAAAAACTCCAAGGAATTATTTTTGTGATAAATATATCTGCAATAAAAGGTAAAAGCAGCAACCACCAATAATTGCCAACCCAAATAATGAATAATATATAGGTGATGCAAGAAATGGCAGCTTTAATCCATTGCTTGGTTTGAATATTTGAAAATTTTTGCATCGTTTTAGTATTTAAAAATTAAGCATATCTGACATACCCAGGCAACCTTTTTTACGGTATGTAAATTCCGCAGCAACAACTGCACCCAATGCCAAGCCTGCGCGACTTTTTGCGTCATGAGTAATGGTTATAGAATCTACATCAGACTCATATCTAATTGTATGAATTCCCGGAACTTCTCCTTCGCGTATTGCTTTGATGCCTATTTTGTCGTCTTTGCTTGCTTTGTCAAGTTCCCATGATGATTTGCGATCTAGATTTTCGATAATACCATCAGCCAATGTAATAGCAGTGCCACTGGGAGCATCCAATTTGTGTATATGATGTGTTTCTGTTATATCTACTTCATATTCAGTGAATTCGTTCATTATTTTTGCAAGGTACTTGTTCATTGCAAAGAAGATATTTACGCCCAAACTAAAATTTGAAGTCCAAAAGAAAGCTAAATCTTTTTCCTTGCACCAAGATTTCACTTCTTCCATTCTTGCTGTCCATCCTGTTGTTCCTGATACGACAGATACTCCGGCATTAAATGCCCTTCTGTAATTTTCTACGGCTACAGATGGTGCAGTAAATTCAATAGCGATGTCTGCACTTTTAAATTCCTTAGAATCAAAATCTTGTTGGTTATCTATGTCAATGTGTGCAACAATCTCGTGTCCACGACTTATTGCTATTTGTTCGATGGTTTTACCCATTTTCCCGTATCCTATCAATGCTATTTTCATCTAAATCAGAGATTAATGTATAAACTACAAAAATACAGCAAAGCAGTAAAGTAACCAAATTTATTTAGTTGAATGTGAAAAATCGTTTATACCAACAGCCGCATTTGCTTCAGGCTTATATATGCTTACTATAATGATAGACGGAAAATATTATACACATAAAATTTCCATTACAAAATGAAGATATTATTTAGATGTAATGATTAATATTATATAAAAGTTAACCTATATTTTATATTTTTACAAAAAAAATAACTAAATTTGTTTAATAATTTTTTAAAAAACTATCATGAAAAAACGAACACTTTTGCTAATTACAGCCTTTCTTGCTGCGTTTCTTACTCATATAAACGCACAACTTTCTGTAGAATCTAACGGAATGATTGTGATGGACGCTCAAAATGGAGGATTTTTAAAAGCTCCCCGATTTGTACTCAATTCTGCAGGGACTAATTTAAGTGGTATTAATACAGGACTTAGTATTCTAAACAGTGACACAACAAAAAACAATTGGGTGCGTTTTTTAATAGGCACAAAAAATGCTAACGATAGTTATGAAGATTTCGTTGCCATTTGTTCACAGTTTAAAAGTCATGAATCTGCCGATAAAGGGGTTGATTTCCATATTGCTACGCTGAATAATGGATATTATGCATCCCGTTTTGCCATATACAATAATACAAGTAGTGTAAATGATGTTTTATTTTATTTTGCTACGGGGAATACAGGAAATGATACAAGGGGAGCTTGGTTAGATAACTCAGGATCCGGTGAACCGACCTTTAGGCCGACATCTTCAGGCTATGGCTATATAGGCACAGCTGATAATTATTGGCATGCATTATACGCAAATAGTGCGTACTATAACGATCATGCAACCATTACGTCCGATGAACGTGCAAAGAACGACATTGCAAACATTAATAAGGGTGTATTGGATAGATTGAATCAAGTAAGGGGCGTTACTTACCATTTGAACACTCCATCAACTTCCGCAAAGAACGCTAATACAAATGGAATTGACGTAAATGCTATTTACGATAGTGAAGATGATCGCCCTTCTTTCTCGGCAGAAGTAGATGCAAAAACGAGTTTGGCAAGATCTGCCGAAGATAAAAAAGCAGGGAATATCGTTCATTATGGTTTTGTCGCACAGGAATTAATAAAAATATTTCCCGAATTGGTGAAATATGATTCGATTAATGATGTTTTCGGAGTTCAATACACGGCTATGATTCCGTTGCTAATAGAGGGTCTGAAAGAACAATCTGCAATCATTTCTGCGCAAAGTATAAAACTCAAAGAGATGGAAAATGCTATGATAGCATTACAGAATTCAGAAAGCACTACTTTAAAAAAAACCACAAGTACCTCAACTATTTTGGCGGGAAGTGTTGCTTCTAATGCTTTCTTGTATCAAAATACGCCGAATCCGTTTACTTATGATACTCAAATAAAATATTACATACCCGAATCAACAAAAATAGCAATACTCTGTATTTTTACACTACAGGGAGATTTGTTACTTTCTGAAACGATAACGCAAACCGGTTTTGGCGAAAAAATAATTAACGGATCGGAATTATCTCCCGGAATGTATTTGTATTCTCTTTTGGTAGATGGACAAGAAGTTGATACAAAAAAAATGATACTCACAAAATAAAATTATTCAATCATGAACAGACGAATTTTATTATCATATATGGCTGCTTGCTTTGCTTGTATTGCTTTTGCAGCTGGCGATCCGGATATTTTTCCTACGGATAATGCAATTTGGGTACAACGCGAAGATATTGACAAAGAGATTTACTATGCCATGAAAGGAGATACCCTTATTAACGATACTTTGTATAGTAAGTTGTATTATTTGGAGGAAGATACGATTATCCCATCACATTTCCCGTCATACGCGTACATGGGAGGAATTAGACAAGAAGAATTAAAGGTTTATTTTAGAGCAAGTAGCAATTATATTTGTCGTGTTTTAAATAAAGAAATTCTTTTGTATGATTTTTCAGAAACAGTAACTGAGGTTTATCATAATGGGTACAAATCAAGAGGGGGGTGCTTTCAATCTGATGCGCAATATAATAGTTCTCGCGAGAATGAGACCTCAATGTGGTCAGCCGAAGGAGTAAGCGCATGGTATAAAGGTATTGGGAGTGATCGTGGATTATTCTTTCCAATATGTGTAAATGATTTAACAGGATATCAAGGTGGGTATTCTTCGTTTCAATTACTATGTCTAAAGGTTGACGGAGAAGTGAAATATATGAACCGATCATGCGGCAAATGTTTTGAAGAAGCATGTCCAATAGAAGCTGTTCAATCGGCATATATGTCCAATTGTGTATCTGTTACTTACGATAAAGAAAGGCAAGGAATTTTTGTTTCCATTGATTGCCAATTCAATCGTTCGGCATTGCAAATAGTTGATACCAATGGTAAAACGGTGTATCAAACCGATTATACCGAATCATTTATCTCTACAGCTGCATTTGCTTCCGGTGTATACATGATTACCGTAAAGATCGATGGAAAGCATAATACACATAAAATTTACGTAACGAGATGAAAATAAATAAGCGCTGGTCAAACATTTTGATGGTTTGTTTCATTCCATTTGTTTGTGTGTTGGCTCAAACGAATGAACAAATCACTCTTAATACGAACCAATTACAGTTTGAAACTCATTCCGTGTACGATATGGTTTCGTTTGAAGGCTGTGCATATACCGAATCGGTAGGGAAACCTCAAATTCCGGTTCAAGTTTATTCGTTTGTTGTGCCGTATGCAGCAACGGTAACCGGTATTTCAATCCAGGACGAAACTGTACAAGAGGTAAATGGTACGTATTTTCTTTATCCTGTTCAACCTCCTATTCCAACAGACGGCAGTACACCTGCTGATTTCGTTGAACCGGACTCGTTGACGTACCACTCTGATAATTTATATCCTGACAAGAAGTTTGATATAGTGTCCGACGAATATACATTCGGATATCATGTTGTTACTGTCAAAATTTATCCGGTTGCTTATATCTCGAATACTAAAAAATTGTATATCCGCAATTTTACATATTCTATACAATATCAAACAACAGCTGCACGAACGTCAACCATATCTCTTTCCAAACAATCATACCATCGATCATTGCTTACGCAACAGCATATTCAAGCGATTGTAAAAAACCCGAATAACGTACTTGATTTTTCAAACAAACAAGTAGCCGTACAGCCTGAATATAATAATTTTGCCGCTGAAAATACAACAAAAACACGTTCTACGGCTACATCCAATACACAAACATTGGTGCCGGATTACATTATCATAACAAATGAAGCCTTAAAACCGATTTTTCAGGAGTTGGCTGATTGGAAAACACAAAAAGGAATACCTGCTTTGATTCAGACTACCGAATACATAGCCGAAAATTATGCGGGTTGCGATTTACAAGAAAAAATACGAAATTACCTTAAAGAAGCGTATGCTGCATGGGGAGCCGGCTTGTTTGTGCTGCTGGGAGGCGATGTTAATATTATTCCAGCACGTATGTATATGGGGTATCATAATCTATTTCGCCCCTCTGATTTGTATTATGCTACAACTGAACGGACTTGGAATGCTAATAAAAATAGTGTTTTTGGCGAGAGTGCGGATAATGTAGATACTGGACGTGATTTTTATTTAGGAAGAGCTTCGGTAGAGGATACTACAGAAGCTAAAATATTTGTATCCAAAGTAATACGCTACGAACACGCAACAGGTGTACAAGAGTTATCGTATATTCGTAATGTGTTGATAGCAAATGCTTTCTTACAACGCTCATATAAGTGTTTGTATAACTTGACCAATAATGAAAATCAATTATTAAAAGGCTATTGCCAAAGTATTTTAAATCATGACGCTTGGTATATGTTTGACAATGCAGATTGTTCATCTTCCCGTTATATATATGGAGTAGAAAGAGATACCATATGCTCCTGTCCTACAGATCCAAGCAAACAAATGAGGGTATCTACTTCTCCTTGTGAGGGAGGTAACGAAAATTTAGGTCGTTTGAATTTTTTGTCGGCCTTGAATAATGATGCCGAAAGCCAATCTGCACAATATTTTCATTTGGTGTACCACATGGATCATTCATCGGAATTAACTTTGGGTACATCGTATTACGGACATTCCGAATCAATAACGAGGGCTGATATAGATGCATTAGACAATGGCGATTATTTGCAAATTATGTTTTCGGGAGGATGCAAACCATGTACGTTTACACAAGATTGCATCGGAGAACATTATATCAACAATCCTAATGGAGGAGGCGTTGCATTTATTGGGAATTCTGATGTCGGATGGGTCTCTGATCGACCAGTATTTGAAATTTTTTTAGAATATTTGTATTTATCAGGTCGATACGACATCGGCTGTACTTTGGACGCAGAAACAGATTCGAGGGACAAGAAAAGATTTACTCTATTAGGAGATCCTGAAATGCAGGTATGGACAGATACACCGCAAATATTGAATGTATCAATTGGTTCTGATACCATTATCACGGGCAGTGATACTATTTCGGTTACTTTATCCAATTTGCCCAATGGTAAAAAAGGGACTATTTGTTTACAAAAGGAAGATGAGAATTATGCAGTACAAACAGTATCGGGCAATGGGACATACACTTTTCCAATAACGCCTCATACATCTGGAACACTGCAAGTAACAGTTACAGCACATAATTTCTTACCCTTTGAGACATCAATTCCTGTTAGTATTTCAAACGAACGACATTTATATCTTGCTGATATTCTGATTGATGAAGACGACAATGGTAATAGCCGTGGAAATGGCGATGGACAGATTGATGCCGGTGAAACTGTTGAATTGACCTTGAAATTGGCAAACAACGGACAAACAACTGCAAACAATGTAACGGCATGCTTATCCTGCTCGTCCCCATATATTTCATTGCAATATACGCAATCTTCGTTTGGGAATATACAAGCAGGTGACACGGTTACATCACTCTCAAAATATACGTTTATAGTGGATGAACTAACTCCGGAAGTATTGAAGAACTCTTTAAACCCGATTGTTTTTTCGTTACAAATAACCGATAGTACCAAGCAATATACCGATACTTTTAAAATTGCTGTATATGAACCTGTCTTATGTCAGGCAAATAAAACGATATTGTCTACTACTGACGGAGATGAACTCATTGAGCCGGGAGAAACCGTTTTGTTTACTATTGATTTGTTTAACTCAGGCAAGGCACAGGCTATAGGTGTGACCGGAGCTTTGTCGTATGTCTCATCCGTAGTGTCTTCATATATATCCACTCCTGTTACTTATCCGAATATCGGTAAATACGAAACAAAAACCAGTTCGTTTGCTTATCAATTTACCGTAGCATCGAATTATACAGTTGGATACCCGATCGTTTTATCCGTTACTGTATCGAATCAGTATGAAAAAACGGAAACTTATACTTTTAATTTATTGGACAGGCCTAATCCGATTAACACGAACGCAATTTCATTTACGTCGACCGATTCCGGAGTTACGCTAACATGGAATGCAAATAGTTCTATTTTCGGATACAATATCTATAGGAGTCCGGCAGATGCGGATGGGAATGATACAAATAGCTATGAACGTGTCAATACGTTTTTGGTAGAACCTTCTTATTTTGAGGATTACTATGACAATTCTACAGGGTATTACTATAAAATTGCATCAGTGTCTAATACAGGAAACGAAAGTCCGTTGTCAGAACCCGTTTATACATGGTTGACAAACCCTTATAAAAATGGATTTCCTGTAACATTGAACTTTTCGCCAGAATTTGGCACGTCTATTAATGTAGAAGATATTGATGATGATGGCAAATATGAATTATTAGCATCGGCAAAAAAAAGTGAAATAGAAGCAGTTATTGCCGGGTTTGATTGCTATGGTAGCGAATTATTCGATGTGGATCATGATACCAATGTAAACAACGGAATATTAACAGTTTATGCTAATTTAGACACATATCCAGCCATTGGAAATTTACGTGCCGATAGCGTCTTCAATCTGGTTTTTGGTACAAGAGCTGAGTCCCAAGAAGCCGAAAGAAATTATTTGGCTTCGTATGAGCTAAACAGCTATGAAAAAACGGTTACCAAGCAATGGAACGATTCGGTTGCTGCAACTACGCTCACTTATCGTTCTCCGATGATTGCTAATATAGACAATAGCTCGGATGGTACACAGGAAATAGTGTATATATGCGACAATGGTTATATACGAGTTGTTGATTCTAATGGGATTCTTCTGTGGGAAAAAAATATTACATCCGGAATTTATGGTGCTTCTGCTATAGCTGATATTGATGGGAATGGTTATAAGGAAATTTTAGTACCGACACCTGCAGGTTTGTACGCTTGGAAATACGATGGAACAGCATATGGAATACAGGCGATATTATACACGGCAACCGATTATGTTCCTCGTGGCTCGGTTGTAGTTTGCGATTTAAATAACGATGGAAATAAAGATATCTTGATTATGGCAATCAAACAAACCTATCAGATCCAAGGAAAAGTGATAGTATTAGATCGTAACGGAACAAGCTTGTCGGGATGGAACGGAACTCAGATAATTCCTTGTACTAGTAATCTGAGCATGGAAGTCTCTGTAGGCGATATAAATCGAGATGGAAGATTGGAAGTAGTCGCTTTAGGAAATAACATAATAAAAATATGGAATTATAAAGGAGAAGAATTGTCTTTGTTCGATGTTCCTGCGCAAAATGATAAACACACGCCCTTGCTTGCAGATGTAGATACGGATGATGACTTGGAAATTGTATACGCATCTGTGGGAAACAATCATATATATGCATATAATATGGATGGGACATCCGTTATTGGATTTCCATTAGTAACGGAAACCAATTTCTCTACACAAGATCCTTGTGTTGCAGATATTGATAATGATGGTAAAAATGAAGTAATCGCAGCAGTCGGAACGAAAATATATGCTTGGGGAACCAAAGGGGAATCGAATTTGATTGCATGGGGAAGCGAACGTCATGATAGTAGAAATACAGGAGAATACGATAATTGTATTCCTATTCTTATTAGAGAAAATACAACGTGGAGCGATTCCTTGCATTTTTGTGGTGATATTATTATTCAATCGGACACATTAACCATTGATTCGACATGCGTTTTAACCATGTCAGAAGGATCTTCTATTTTAATTCAATCTGGAGGTACATTTAATTTAGATGGTGGTATTTGTAGAAATGTAAACTTAAAAGCTCATTCTGGTTCTTGTTTTATTTATCAAGATGGAATTATACAGTTAAGCCCTACAGGACGATTTATTATCGAAGTTGGATCCACAACACGTTATAAGAAAGGTAAAATTTTAAAAGCAAACTAAATAACAAATATATATCGATAAACACAAATTTTGCATCAGCCATAATATTATAAAACCAATAATTACCAAACAGGACTCATAAATGCATCTTTAATATGGTCGATACTGTATCCGCCATGCTCGCCCGGTATTAAAGCCATAATATCGAAACGTACGTCTTTTGTGATGCCGTATTGGTGAATATAACCCTGTGCTGCATTTACAATATGCCTTATTTTTGTATGAGTAACAGCATCTTGTGGTAAGATAAATCTGGTACTACTACGTGTTTTAACCTCTATTATTATGAGAAATTGATTATTCTCAGCGATTATGTCCAGCTCAAGATGTCCGCATCGCCAATTGGTATGTAGAATAGTGTATCCGTTTGATTGTAAATAATTGACAGCAGCTTTTTCTCCGTCCGTGCCGAGTTTATTATGTTCAGCCATGATGTAAATAAGAATTAAGTGGTTAAAACGCCTCAAAAGTACATATAAATTTCTATTAAAACAGCGCTTGCGCTTGGAAATGTTAAGTACGCGAGTTCTGTTAATCACTTGATATGCAAATATTAATCGATTTGAATTGCTGTATCCCAAAAAACTATGTACTTTTGTAGTTCAAAAATAAGTATTCGCGACTTTAAAATGCCGGCCAATAAAAATTCAATACCAAGGACTAGGAAGATGAAACGCAGTCATAGCATAAGCTTTATGCTGAATGACAAGGAGATGGATGCTCTAGAGCGGTATATCAAAAAGTACAAAGTAAAATGTAAATCGAAGTTTGTGCGCGAAGCTTTGATGATAACTGTAATAAAAAAATTGGAAGAGGATTCCCCAACATTATTCGATTGATGATGTACGATGATAATTATTTCATGAAATTAGCTTTGATAGAAGCTAAGACTGCTTTTGAAGCCGGGGAAGTGCCTATTGGAGCTATTGTTGTGCAACAGAATAGGGTTATAGGACGAGGACATAATTTAACAGAAACCTTGGAAGATGCAACAGCTCATGCAGAAATGCAGGCCTTAACGGCAGCTTCCGGAACACTTGGTGCTAAATATTTGATTGATTGCACAATATATGTTACTGTTGAGCCTTGTGTGATGTGTGCCGGTGCTATGTCGTGGACAAAAATTTCGAGATTGGTATATGGGGCATCAG
The DNA here is from genome assembly GCA_009930305.1 of Bacteroidia bacterium. Taxonomy (GTDB): domain Bacteria; phylum Bacteroidota; class Bacteroidia; order Bacteroidales; family Paludibacteraceae; genus Enterocola. Next base: position 237,274 of record RZYM01000002.1, on the reverse strand, counting down.
AACCTAAGTTCGGTTATACACAGAAAGCCCCTACAGCCCTACATCCTAAAACAGAAGTTTTGGCCGGGCTTATGGCTGATGAATGTTCTGAATTAATGAAACGTTTTTTTAAAGATAAAAGATAAGATGAATTTTGTAGAAGAAATTAAATGGAGAGGTATGTTGCATAGCATCATGCCGGGTACTGAAGAACAATTACAAAAAGAAATGACAACTGCATATTTGGGGATAGACCCAACTGCGGATTCATTACATATAGGCCATTTATGTGGTGTGATGATGTTGCGCCACTTTCAGCATTGCGGACATAAACCATTGGCTTTGATTGGCGGAGCAACGGGAATGATAGGCGATCCATCCGGCAAAAGTGCTGAACGTAACTTGCTTGATGAGGCAACACTTCGTCGTAATGAAGAAGCTATAAAAAAGCAATTATCTCATTTTCTTGATTTTACCGGAGAAGCTCCAAATAAGGCTGAAATGGTAAATAATTATGATTGGATGAAGGGTTTTTCTTTCCTTGATTTTGCTCGTGAAATAGGAAAGCACATCACGGTTAATTATATGATGGCAAAGGAATCTGTACAAAAGCGTCTTAATGGTGAAGCAAGTGATGGTTTGTCATTTACGGAATTTACATATCAGTTATTACAAGGATACGATTTTATGCATTTGTACGAAACCAAGAATTGTAAATTACAACTTGGAGGTTCGGATCAATGGGGCAACATTACTACCGGTACGGAACTTATTCGTAGAAAATTGGGAGGTAGTGCATTTGCTTTAACATGTCCGCTTATAACTAAGGCTGATGGCGGTAAGTTTGGTAAAACAGAAAGTGGTAATGTGTGGTTGGACAGACGTTATACATCTCCATATAAGTTTTATCAGTTTTGGTTAAATGTTAGTGATGATGATGCGGAAAAATATATTAAGATATTCACATCATTGACACGTGAGGAGATAGAATCGTTAGTTGAAGAACATAAGACAGCTCCGCATTTGCGCATCTTGCAAAAACGTTTAGCTCAAGAAGTAACTATCATGGTTCATTCAAAAGGAGATTATGATATGGCTGTTGAGGCATCTTCAATCTTGTTTGGAGGAAGTACTTCTGAGACTTTACGTCGTTTGGATGATGATACCTTACTATCTGTTTTTGACGGAGTTCCACGTTTTGATATTGCTTTGTCAGAAAATTTAGGACTTAAATTTGTTGATATTTTGACTGAAAAAGCATCAGTTTTCGAATCTAAAGGTGAGATGCGTAAGTTGGTTCAGAATGGTGGTTTCTTTATCAATAAAGAGAAGGTAGCAAATGCTGATATAGTATTTGATGAGACGAATTTGCTTAATGGTAAATATATTCTATTACAGAAAGGTAAAAAGAATTATTTTTTACTGACAGCAAAATAAAAGATAAGATTTTGCGCAATTTTTAGGAATTTGTATTATCTTTGCCGCGCAAATGCGATAACCGCAATAGTAATTGTCTCATGGTGTAATGGTAGCACTGCAGTTTTTGGTTCTGCCTGTCGAAGTTCGAATCTTCGTGAGACAACAACAAACCTGATCATTTATGGTCAGGTTTTTTTGTGGAAAAATTTGATTCTTTGAAATAAAAAAAGCGGCTGATGTAAATCAACCGCTTTGCAGGTGGGCCCACTTGGACTTGAACCAAGGACCTGCGGGTTATGAGTCCGATGCTCTAACCAACTGAGCTATAGGCCCTGACTTGAGATATTTTTACGTATCTTTGCAAATCGGAGGCAAAGGTAATTTTTTTTTATTAAGTTACAAAGAAAATGATAAAAAATATTGTGTTTGACATGGGTGGTGTGCTGATTGATTTGGATATGCAGGCGTGCGTAAAATCGTTTAAAGATTTAGGTTTTGAGAATGTTGAGGAGTATATTAGTCCATACACTCAGTCTGGTTTTATGTTGAATTTTGAGAGAGGGTTGATGTCTAATGCGGATTTCTGTAATGAGGTAAGAAAACTATCCGGAAAGACTGTTTCTGACAAACAAATAGAAGACGCTTGGTTTCAGTTTTTATTGGATATTCCTGCCGAGAAGCTGAAACTTATAAAGAATTTGCGCGAGAAGTATATGATATACCTTCTTAGCAATACAAATTTTATACACTTTCCTGTTATGTTAGAACGTTATAATCTTGATAAATATTTTGATAAGTTTTATTTGTCTTGTGAAGTGCATTATACAAAACCGGATCCTCGGATATTTGAGTATATGATAAACGATGCCGGAATAAAAGCAGAAGAGACCTTGTTTATTGATGACGGACCTGCAAATATTAAGACGGCAGAATCTCTCGGATTTCAAACTCATTTGGCTAAGGCAAATGAGAGTCTGGAGTTTTTGAACGCCATAATTTAAGGCTTGTGTTAAATTATAGCTAGCAGATATTTAGATACATATTATTTTTTTTGCTTAAAAGTTGTTTTTCGCTAGTCTTACACTATCTTTGCCTCCATTATGAAAATAATTGATAACATAGCTAATTTTGATTGTAGCGCATCAGCCGTTACTATCGGTTTTTTTGATGGTGTACACAGAGGCCATGTGGCACTATTGCACAAATTAACCAAAGAAGCACACAAACGTTCACTGGCTTCGGTTGTAGTAACATTTGCTATCCATCCGCGCGAGGGTTTGCATGCCAATTACGTTCCTAAATTGTTAACTACACATGCAGAACGTATGCAATTACTTGAAAAACAAGGTGTTGATATCTGTGTTTTGTTGAAGATTGATCATAAAATGTTTGAGATGTCGTCTGGTTCATTTATGCATCACGTGTTATTTGAAAAACTTAATACCAAGTATTTACTTGTAGGTCATGATCATCATTTTGGTTGCGATCGTGAAAATGGCTATGTTCATTACAAAGAATGTGGAAATAAATATGGTATAGAAGTAGAACAAGCAAATCCATTCCCCGGAAATGGATTAAATATAAGTTCTTCGTTAATTCGTAAAGCCCTTGAAGAAGGAAATATAAATCAAGCATCAGAATGGCTGGGATATCGATTTTATATTGAAGGCACTATTGTACAAGGTCATAAGATAGGTCGTTCAATAGGATTCCCAACAGCAAATATTGCTATTAATGATGTGCGCAAATTAATACCTCATGAAGGAGTTTATGCAGTAGATGTGGAATTGGAAGGAGAAAAAGAAATATTGCACGGCATGCTTAATATTGGAATTAGACCTACCTTTGTTACAGTTACAGTAGCTAAGAGCATTGAAGTGAATATTTTTGATTTTAACCAAGATATATATCATAAAAAAATAAAAGTATTTTTTCTTGATTATTTGCGTCCAGAGATTAAGTTCGATTCGCCTGAAAAATTGACAGCACAACTTAATGATGATAGAGAAGCTGTTTTGAAGTGGTTTGAACAAAAACTATAATATATTTTGTAATTATATTATAAGCCCCGAAAGTTTGATTAAAGCTTTCGGGGCTTGTTTTATTTATACTCAGACCAACTCTTTATTTCAATATTATTGATGTTGATATTGCAAAATGCGTTTATAAATGCAGATGCAAGACGTGGATTTGTGAGTAGAGGAATATTAAAGTCTATTGCAGCTCGCCGGATTTTGTATCCGTTGTCGAGTTCGTCTGCACTTAGATCCTTTGGAATATTTACAACCAAATCAATCTTCTTTTCACGAATTAAGTCGAGTGCTTGTGGCTGCTTATTAGTTTCGTTAGGCCAGTAAATACGTTCAGCATTAATTCCATTATCTTGTAAGAACTTCTGAGTTCCTCCTGTGGCGTATAAATGATATGAATTTTCTTGCAAAAGTCGTGCAGCATCCAACATATCTACTTTTTGTTTTGCACTACCTGTTGATAGCATGATATTTTTCTCAGGAATTTTGTATCCTACCGACAGCATTGATTTTAAAATAGCTTCGTTAGTGTCATCACCTAAGCATCCGACTTCGCCCGTTGATGCCATATCAACTCCTAATACAGGGTCTGCCTTTTGCAATCTGGAGAATGAAAATTGTGAGGCTTTTATTCCTACATAGTCTAGGTTAAATGCGTTTTTATTTGGCTTTTCAACATGAATACCAAGCATTATTTTTGTAGCAAGTTCGATGAAATTTATTTTCAGGACTTTAGAGACAAAGGGGAATGATCGTGATGCGCGTAGATTACATTCAATAACTTTTATGTCGTTGTTGCGAGCCAAAAATTGTATGTTGAAAGGACCTGAAATGTTTAGCTCTTTTGCAATTTGTTTTGATATTCTTTTTATGCGACGCATTGTTTCAAGATACAATTTTTGTGGAGGAAATTGTATGGTTGCATCACCGGAGTGAACACCTGCAAACTCTACGTGTTCTGAAATTGCATATGTGATAATTTCGCCATGGTCGGCAACTGCATCCATCTCTATTTCCTTTGCACGTTCAATAAACGAACTTACTACTACAGGATGTTTTTTCGAAACATTTGCTGCTAATTGTAAGAACTCAATTAATTCGCTTTCGTTTGAACATACATTCATGGCAGCCCCTGATAGAACATAACTGGGACGAACTAAGACAGGAAAACCTACTTCATTAACAAACTTATTAATATCATCCAAACTTACTAATTCTTTCCATCTTGGCTGGTCAACCCCTATTCTATCGAGCATTGCAGAAAATTTGTGCCTATCTTCTGCATTGTCAATATTTTTTGCAGAAGTGCCTAATATCGGCACATTCATATATTCTAATCTAATAGCTAAATTATTAGGAATCTGACCACCTGTTGAAACAATAACACCATGAGGATTTTCCAAATCCAAAATATCTAAAACTCTTTCAAAAGATAATTCGTCAAAATATAATCTATCGCAGCTATCGTAATCGGTCGAAACGGTTTCAGGATTATAATTAATCATAACCGAACGCCAACCTTCTTTTCTAATTGTATTTAGAGCATTTACACCGCACCAGTCAAATTCAACCGAACTACCGATACGATATGCACCTGAACCAAGCACAACTACAGACTTCTTGTCACCAAGATATTTAACATCATTAGCGCAACCGTTATAAGTTAGGTATAAATAATTTGTTTGAGCCGGATGTTCTGCAGCGAGTGTGTCTATCTGTTTCACAACAGGTATAATATTCATTGATTTTCTTATCTTTCTTATTTCTAGAAGAGCATGCTCTAAGTCTGTTTCATTATCACCTGCTAAGCGCGCTATCTGAAAATCGGAAAAGCCCTGTTGTTTAGCTGTTTTCATCATTTCAGGAGTGATTTTGTGATAACTATGTAAGCATTCTAATTCATTAGCGGTTTGTACAATATTATTCAACTTGTATAGGAACCACTTGTCAATCATTGTCAAGGAATGTATTTCATCAACCGTGTAGCCTTTACGTAATGCTTTGGAAATTACAAAAATACGATTGTCTGTGGGTTCGTGTAAGGCTTTGTCTATATCAGAAATAACTAATTCTTTATTAGCAACAAAGCCATGCATTCCTTGACCTATCATTCGTAAACCTTTTTGAATAACTTCTTCAAAGCTACGTCCTATAGCCATTATTTCGCCTACAGATTTCATGCTTGAACCAAGCTCACGGCTAACTCCGTGGAACTTACCTAAATCCCAACGAGGAATTTTACATACTACATAATCAAGTGCAGGTTCAAAAAATGCAGTAGTATCTTTTGTAACTGAATTCTTTAAATCGAACAAGCCATAGCCTAAACCTAATTTTGCAGCAACAAAAGCTAATGGATATCCTGTTGCTTTTGATGCTAGAGCAGATGACCTACTTAGACGAGCATTAACTTCTATAACGCGATAATCTTCTGATTCGGGGTCAAGCGCATATTGTACATTACATTCTCCAACAATACCAATGTGTCTGATTATTTTAATGGCAAGTGCGCGAAGTTTATGGTATTCACTATTGCTTAAAGTTTGAGAAGGAGCTATAACTATGCTTTCGCCGGTGTGTATACCTAGAGGGTCGAAGTTTTCCATGTTGCATACCGTCACGCAATTGTCGAATCGATCTCTTACTACTTCATATTCAACTTCTTTCCAACCTTTAAGAGATTTTTCTATCAAAACTTGTGGCGAAAATGATAGTGCTTTTTCTACCATTACATCTAACTCGGATTCGTTATTGCAAAATCCGCTGCCAAGTCCACCCAATGCATAAGCAGCTCTTATAATAACAGGATATCCTATTTTTTCTGCGGCCTTACGCGCATCGTCACCATTTTCGACCGCCTCACTATTTATCGTTTTAACATTAATCTCATCTAACTTTTTAACAAACAACTCTCTATCTTCTGTATTAATAATTGCTTGTACCGGAGTCCCTAATACCTGAATGTTATATTTTTCTAGAATACCGGTTTTGTAAAGTTCAACTCCACAGTTTAGAGCTGTCTGGCCGCCAAAGGCAAGTAATATTCCTTGTGGTTTTTCTTTTTGAATGATTTTCTCAACAAAGAATGGTGTAACCGGTAAAAAGTATATTTGGTCTGCAATATCTGCAGATGTTTGAACAGTTGCAATATTTGGGTTTATAAGTACAGTAAAAATACCTTCTTCTTTTAATGCCTTAAGAGCCTGTGAACCTGAGTAATCAAACTCTCCTGCTTCGCCTATTTTAAGTGCTCCGGAGCCTAATACTAATACTTTTTTTATGTTTGAAATCATGTTTGACATGGCTTTACTTTATCATTTGTAAAAAATTATCGAATAAAAATTCAGTATCGGTAGGACCACTTGCTGCTTCAGGGTGAAATTGAGCCGAAAACCATGGCATCGTCTTATGTCTGATTCCCTCATTTGTATGATCGTTCAAATTCTCAAAAAGAACTTCCCAATCTTTACTTAGAGTATTGTCGTCAACTGCGTATCCGTGGTTTTGTGAGCTTATAAAACAACGATTAGTTCCAACTTCTCTAACCGGTTGGTTATGACTTCTGTGTCCGTATTTTAACTTGTAAGTTTCGGCTCCTCCTGCCTTACATAACAATTGATTGCCCATACAAATTCCAAAAATCGGTTTACCGCTTTGCATAGTCTTTTGAATGTTTGCAATTGTCTTGGCACATGTATTTGGATCGCCTGGTCCATTTGAAATAAATAGTGCATCAAATTGCATCGAATTGTAGTCGTAATCCCAAGGTACTCGGATTAGTTTAACTCCACGTTTTAGTAGGCATCGTATAATATTGTGTTTAACTCCGCAATCTATCATCACAACTGTCTTGCCTGAATTGTTGTACTCAATAACTTCTTTGCATGATACCTTTGCAACCTGATTTTCTATATTAGGATCAACAAAATCTATATCCTTATCACCATCAATGATGATTTTGCCTTTCATAGATCCTTCGTTACGTAATATTTTGGTTAACTCGCGAGTATCAATCCCGTAAATGCCGGGAATTTTATTAGACTCAAGCCAATCTTGTAAACTTTGTTTTGCATTCCAATGTGAATATTCAAATGAATAATCAGACATAACAATTCCCGAAGTATGTATTTTTTCTGATTCAAGAAAATCGGAAATACCATTTGAAATATTTGTAGAGGGAACCCCATAATTTCCAATAAGTGGAAATGTAAAAGTTAATATTTGACCTGAGTAAGAGGGGTCAGTAAGACTTTCCGGGTACCCAGACATTGCAGTGTTGAAAACCACCTCGCCGGCGGTTGATTTTTTGTACCCGAAGGAATATCCATGGAATACGGCACCATTGTCCAATATTAATGATGCAGGTGAGGAAGGTCGCATAGTAATCATTATTAATACATTGCAAAGATAGTAATTTATGGAAATGTATAAGCAAAAAAGCAGTTTGTGTTAGATTTTTATAATGTACTTTGATAATTTGTTATAGATTAAGTTGTTTTGATTACAAACTGGTTCTTAGAATCTTACTTTGTTACTAATTTGAAATTTTGAATAAAACATAAATCCTTTTAATGCAGTGGACAATAAATTATGTTTATTAGTATGGTACCTTTGTAAAGAATTATTATATAAAAACCAATTATGTGTGGTATTGTTGGATATATCGGAAATCAGCAAGCTTATCCTATTTTGATTAAGGGTTTGCATCGTTTGGAGTATAGGGGATACGATAGTGCAGGTGTGGCTTTTATGAATGAGAAACAAGAACTTAATGTTTACAAAACAAAAGGAAAAGTTTCTGATTTGGAATCTTTAGTTGAGTCGCAAGATGTATCAGGCACTATAGGTATTGCTCATACACGTTGGGCAACTCATGGCGAACCTAACAATGAAAATGCTCATCCACACTACTCGCAGTCAGAAACAATTGCTTTGATTCACAACGGAATTATTGAGAACTATGCTGTAATTAAAAAAGAGCTGTTACGTCAGGGATACACATTTAAAAGTACCACTGATACAGAGGTCTTAGTTCAATTCATTGAATATGTAAAAAAGACAAATAAGGTAGATTTGTGTCATGCAGTACAAATAGCTCTTGCCCAAGTAATAGGCGCTTATGCAATAGCTGTCATTGATAAAGAAAATCCAAATCAGATAGTAGCCGCAAGAAAAAGTAGTCCATTAGTTGTAGGTATAGGTGACAATGAATATTTTTTAGCGTCTGATGCCACACCTATTGTAGAATACACAGATAAGGTTGTATATGTTAATGATGAAGAAGTTGTAGTAATTGATAGAAAAAATGGTGTTAAGTTATTAAATCTGTCTGATGTTGAACAAACAGCAGAAGTTACAACATTAAAGATGAATCTAAGTCAACTTGAAAAAGGTGGATATGAAAATTTTATGTTGAAAGAGATTCACGAGCAACAACAAACCTTAGTTGATTGTATAAGAGGACGTATAAATGTAGAAGGAACAGAAGTGGTTTTATCAGGAGTTGTAGATAATAAAGATAAATTTCTTAATGCTAAACGTATTATTATTGTTGCTTGTGGCACATCTTGGCATGCAGCACTAATAGGAGAGTTTCTTTTAGAAGATTTATGCAGAATACCTGTAGAAGTTGAATATGCTTCAGAGTTTAGATACAGGCATCCGATAATATACAAAAATGACATTGTTATAGCAATATCGCAATCAGGTGAAACTGCTGATACTTTGGCGGCTGTTGATATTGCTAAGCAGCAAGGAGCCTTTATTTATGGAATATGTAACGTTGTGGGATCGTCTATTGCAAGGGCAACTGATTCCGGATCTTATATACATGTCGGTCCTGAGATAGGGGTTGCATCAACTAAAGCATTTACCGGACAAATAACAGTGTTATCAATGTTAGCACTTACTATAGCTAAACTACGTGGAACAATTAGTAATGAGCATTACGTTGAGATTATTCAGGAATTGCAAGATATTCCTAATAAACTAAAAGAAGTATTGAAACTTGACGATAAAATACGCGATTTGTCAAAAATATTTACCTACGCTCACAATTTCATTTATTTAGGCAGAGGATATAATTATCCGGCAGCTTTAGAAGGAGCTTTAAAGCTGAAAGAAATTTCTTATATACATGCCGAAGGCTATCCTGCTGCAGAAATGAAGCATGGCCCTATTGCTCTAATAGATAATGAGATGCCTGTAGTTGCATTGGCTACATCAGATAGGATTTATGAAAAAACTGTGAGTAATATTCAAGAGATAAAAGCAAGAAAAGGTAAGGTTATAGCAGTTGTTACTGAAGGTGATGAGGTCGTTTCTTCTATTGTAGATTATTGTATAGAGATACCAAAAACATTAGAAATGTTTGCGCCTATAGTATCAGCTATACCACTACAATTATTTGCTTATTATATAGCGGTTAACAAAGGTAGAAATGTCGATCAACCTCGTAACTTGGCAAAATCGGTTACCGTAGAATAATTAATATGGAAACTCTAAAGCATGAATGTGGTGTCGCAATGGTTCGTTTAAGAAAACCTTTACAGTTTTACGAACAAAAATACGGCTCATGGATGTATGGTTTAAATAAACTATACTTGCTTATGGAGAAACAGCATAATAGAGGTCAAGAGGGTGCAGGAATGGCATGTGTAAAACTTGATATGCAAGCGGGTGAGGAGTTTATGTTTAGAGAAAGAGCAGAAGGCTCAGGTTCAATTAGTGAAATATTTAATACTGCTCACACACAAATTAATAAAATTCCATCAGAAAAGCTTCATGATGCAGAATATGCTAAGTCTGCTGTCCCTTTTGCAGGTGAATTATATATGGGGCATCTAAGATATAGTACTACCGGCAGATCGGGTTTATCTTATGTACATCCATTTATGCGGAGAGATAATTATCGCTCAAGGAATCTTACAATATGTGGTAATTTTAATTTGACTAATGTCGATGAGGTTTTTGATTCTATAAGCAGTATGGGACAACATCCTCGTCAGTACGCCGATACATTTATTATATTGGAGCAATTGGGACATCGCTTAGATAGAGAGGTTGAGAGATTGTACTCAAAGGCAAGGAAGAGCAAGAAATCTCCAACATGTATGTCTAATTATATTGAGCAACATATATGTATTGAGAATGTACTGAGTAGTGCTGCTAATATGTGGGATGGAGGCTATGTGATATGCGGTTTGACAGGCAGTGGCGAAAGTTTTACTTTTAGAGATCCATGGGGAATTAGACCTGCGTTTTATTATGCTGATGAAGAGTTAGTTGTAGTAGCATCAGAGCGACCGGTTATTCAAACAGCCTTAAATCTTTCTGTAGATAAGATTTGTGAGTTAGAGCCGGGGCAAGCTTTGATCATAGGAAATAATGGTAATTTGCGAATATCACAAGTAATTGAAGCAAAAGAACGTAAATCATGTTCGTTTGAGAGAATATATTTTTCAAGAGGTAGTGATCGTGATATATATTGTGAACGTAAGGCTTTGGGATCTAATCTGGTTCCGGATATATTGAAATCTATAGAACAGGATACACAAAATTCGGTATTTTCTTTTATTCCTAATACTGCAGAAGTCGCATTTTTTGGTATGGTTCAAGGATTAAATAATTATCTTAATGATATTAAGAACGAACGAATTCGTAATAATGTTGGCAAACTTACTCCAAAATATTTGGATAAATTGTTGTCAATGTCCATACGCACAGAGAAAGTAGCAATCAAGGATATTAAGTTAAGAACGTTTATATCCGAAGGAAATATTCGTAACGAATTAGCGGCACATGTATATGATATTACTTATGGCAGCATAATCCCGCATAAAGATAATCTTGTCGTTATTGATGATAGCATTGTTAGAGGCACTACATTGAGGCAGAGTATTATTAGAATATTAGCAAGATTAGAACCTAAAAAGATTGTTATTGTATCCTCATCTCCTCAAATACGCTATCCCGATTTCTATGGAATAGACATGTCATCTTTAGAAGATTTTATTGCATTTAAGGCTGCAGTTGCATTGTTGCATGACAATAATTCGGAATATATTTTAGATGAAGTATACGAGAAATCAAAACGACAAGAATTTTTTCCAAAGGAGCAAATAGTGAATTACATAAAAGAAATTTATGCTCCATTTTCAGCGAAACAAATTTCTGCAAAAATAGCGGAGTTATTAACTCCTAATGAGGTTAGTTGTCCCATTGATGTTATCTTTCAGAGTCTGGAAGGATTACATGAGGCATGTAAAAATAATACCGGTGATTGGTATTTTTCAGGTAATTATCCTACGCCGGGAGGTAATAAGCGTTTAAATCAATCGTATATAAACTATTATGAAAACAAATGATTCACACACTCTTTGTAGAATGTATGAATCATAATCTATTATAATCAGCTGATTAATCGGTTTTAATATCTTTAATCAGAAGTTGTATAGATTCCTTTCCGGCAAAGTTATTTTCTTCTAATGTGTAGCAAACATTAAATGTTTTTTTAGCTTTTATGTGCTCATTAAATTGCTTCCCTTTACCAAAAGCGATTCCGTTCATAATTATATCCGGTGATGAGTCTTCAGTTAAGTCTAATTTGAAGTGATCTAAATCTCGCCCTACCAATCTACTTGTACCATAGTCCTTTACGTTTTCTGTTATAAACACAGGTTTCATATTGTCAGGACCAAATGGTGCAAATTTTTGTATGATGCTAAAAAATTTAGGAGTAATTTCACTGAAATGTATTATTGAATCAACCTCAATTTGTGGAATTTTTTGGTCTTCATCCATGTTTGTAGTTACATATTCATCGAATCGACGGGAAAACTCATTAACGTTTTCTTCTTTCAATGTCAAGCCGGCGGCATAAATATGACCTCCAAAATTTTCTAATAAATCTCTGCAAGAATCAATAGCCTTGTAAATATCAAATCCGCTGACAGAACGTGCCGAACCTGTTGCGAATCCATTAGATAATGTTAGTACAACAGAAGGACGATAATATTGTTCGCTTAATCTTGATGCAACAATTCCGATTACTCCTTTACTCCATTCGGAGTTATAAACTACTATAGAATTGCGGTTCTCAAAATGTTCATCTCCATTTATGAAGTCTTGAGCATCAACCGTAGTCTTTTTATCTAAGTCTTTTCTTTCTTGGTTATATTGGTCAATACATGTGCTCTTTTCTTTTGCAAAATCGCGATCTTTTGAAGTTAAAAGTTCAACAGCTTCACGACCCGAATACATTCTTCCTGATGCATTAATACGAGGGCCTATTTTAAATACTATATCACTTACAGTTACTTCCTTACCTTGAAGTCCGCATAAATCAATAATAGCTTGTAGACCCATGCTAGGATTTGAATTGAGTTGCTTTAGTCCGAAAGTCATCAAAACTCTATTTTCTCCTGTTATAGGAACTATGTCTGATGCGATACTTACAGCCAATAAATCAAGATGTTGAGTTAAACGTTCAAAAGGGATACGATTGTTAATGGCAAAAGCCTGCATCAACTTAAAACCTACACCGCATCCGGATAAGTGTCCGTATGGGTATGTTGTGTCCAAACGCTTGGGGTCTAATACGGCAACTGCTTCAGGTAGTTGTTCATCAGGAGTGTGATGATCGCAAATAATAATATCAATTTGACGATCTTTTGCATATTTAACTTTTTTTATGGCTTTAATACCACAGTCAAGTACGATAATTAATGAAAAACCATTTTCAGCTGCATAGTCAATACCTTTGTATGATACGCCATATCCTTCATCGTATCTGTCTGGGATGTAAAAATCTATGTTTGAATAAAATTGTTGTAAGAATTTGTAAACCAATGCTACCGCGGTAGTACCATCCACATCATAATCGCCGTAAATAAGGATTTTTTCCTTTTTACCCATTGCTAAATTTAATCTCTCGACTGCTTTGTCCATGTCGTTCAGTAGAAACGGATCATGGATTTGGCTTAACTGAGGACGGAAGAACTTTTTAGCTTCTTCATAAGTGTAAATACCTCTTTGTACCAACAATGTACAGATAATAGGGCTGATGTTGAGTTGTTTGACTAGTTCTTCTTTACATTTTTTTTGTTCTTCAGTTAATTCGTTAATAATCCATTTGTGATTAAGCATATATGTTTTGTTTGTATATAGCAAGGAATAATGTAAATTTGCCACCGCAAAAATACAATCGGTAAAAATACGTATAATATTTTAAAAATAAGGAGGTGTATATGGATAATTATGAAAAAATAATATCTGACGAAGTAAAGAAAACAATAGAAGTTTTACGTGTTGGCGGAATTATACTATATCCTACTGACACTATTTGGGGAATCGGATGTGATGCATCAAATGCAGAGGCAGTCGAAAAAATATTTAAAATAAAGCAGCGTGATGATTCTAAATCAATGTTAGTGATTACCGATGGAATGGCCCGAATTCAGAGTTATGTTGACGAAATCCCTGATATAGCATGGGATCTTGCAGAACTTGCAGATAAGCCTCTTACTATAATTTATCCTCAAGCAAAAAATCTAGCTGCCAATCTTATTGCAGATGATGGTAGTATTGGAATAAGGATAACGTCAGAAAAGTTTTCAAAGCAATTGTGTTCTGCATTTAGACGTCCAATTGTTTCAACCTCTGCAAATATAAGCGGGGAACCCTCACCTCAATACTTTGCCGAAATATCGGACAAAATAAAAGAGCAAATGGATTATATTGTAGAATATCGTCAGGACGATATTCTACAAAAACAGGCGTCATCTATAATTAAGTTGAAAAAAAATGGTACTTTTGTCATCCTAAGAAACTAATAGATTTGAAAATTAAGTATCAATTATATAAATATCTTCTTGCTGATGCTCTTTCTGCATTTGTAACTTGGGTTATTTTTTATGTTTTCAGACGAATAGAGGTTGACTTATCTCCATTCAGCCTCAATTTGTTTATGCCTCAGTATAATGCTAGAATTCTATTTCCTTTGGTACCCATTTTCTGGATATTTATATATTGGTTGTCTGGATATTATGGTGAGGTGTGTTTTAAATCGAGGTTATCTGAATTTTTGACAACTATTACATCAACATTTTTTGGTACATTAATATTATTTTTTGCAATCGTAATTGATGATCCGGTATCTGATTACACGGTTTTTTACACATCATATCTGCTTTTATTTGGAATGCAATTCACATTTACTTATGTTACACGTTTGTGCATTACCACAATTACGCAGAAAAATATGCAGCTCAGGCGAATAGGCTTTGATACTCTAATAATTGGAGTAGGAGAAAAAGCTGTAAAATTGCAATCTGATTTAGATTCGATGCCTAAATCATTGGGATTTAATGTTGTAGGTTTTGCTTATGCCCATTCCGATAGTAAAGTCTGTGTAGATTCAAAATCAGTACTTGGTAATATAAATGATTTAGAGAATCTATTGTTGAAGTACAAAATTACAGTAGTTATTATTGCGTTAGATATAGTAAATGAGTCGGAAATATATGATTTAATGCATGTATTGTGTGGCAAATCTGTAAAAATTAAACTTATACCAAGTAGATATGAATTGCTGACAGGCAGTGTCAAATTGACCAATATTTATGGTATACCTATGGTTGATTTAACAGAGGTTGTTATGCCCGAATGGCAGAAAAGTGTAAAAAGATTGGCCGATATTGTAGTATCTGCCTTAGTGCTAATTATTTTGAGTCCGGTGTACGCAATAATCGCATTGAGAATTTATAAACAGCCTATATACAAACAAGAACGTATTGGTTTGCATGGTAAATCATTTGTGATGTATAAATTTAGAACAATGGTTATTGATGCTGAAAAAGGACAAGCTTTGTTATCATCAAAAGATGATAATAGAATTATTTCGATAGGGCATTTTTTGAGGAAATACAGATTGGATGAGTTGCCTCAATTTTTAAATGTACTTAAGGGAGATATGTCTTTGATAGGACCTCGTCCCGAAAGAGAATATTTTATTAATCAAATAGTAAAAGATGCTCCATATTATTACATGTTGAGTAATGTTCGTCCGGGTCTGACTTCTTGGGGAATGGTTAAGTTTGGATATGCTCAAACGGTTGAACAAATGATTGAGCGAGCAAATTATGATGTTTTATATTTGGAAAACATGTCAATAGTTGTAGATTGTAAAATTGCAATATATACTATTAAGACAATTATTACAGGTAAAGGAATTTAATATGATATCGAATTGGTATACTAAATTATTGAATTGGCGCGAGAAAAAGATTCCAACACAACGTTTTGTTATCTTATTAAGCTTTTTTGTTGGTATTTTTACTGCTCTTTCTGCGTGCTTGCTTAAGGCGGGAATTCACGGAATACAAACTTTATTAACTATCAATTTTAATATTGATTCCGAGAATTTTCTGTACTTATTATACCCGATTATAGGTATTTTGTTGTCAGGATTATTTGTGAAATATATTGTTAAGGACGACATAAGTCATGGCGTTACTCGAATACTATACGCAATATCTCAGCGTAAGAGTATTTTGAAATCGCATAATATGTGGACTTCAGTTGTAGCAAGTTCTGTGACAATAGGTTTTGGTGGATCGGTCGGGGCTGAGGCTCCTGTTGTACTTACAGGTTCGGCAATCGGTTCAAATCTTGGCAGGTTCTTTAAAATGGATCAGAAGACATTGATGCTTATGGTTGGTTGTGGAGCTGCAGGTGCAATTAGCGGAATTTTCAAAGCGCCCATTGCCGGTGTAGTATTTACCATCGAGGTATTAATGTTGGATATGACTTTTACCTCGATAGTTCCATTGCTAATATCGTCAGTTACTGCAACTGCTGTATCTTATTTCCTTATGGGTGATGCAGTTATGTTCTCTATGCAAGGTGAGGCATTTGAGTTGAATCGCATCCCCGGATACTTAATATTAGGTGTTATATGCGGTTTTGCATCATTATATTTTACCCGTGGAATGAATTGGTTGGAAGATTTCTTCCGTAAAATAACAAGCTTTTGGGGCAAACTGGTTGTTGGTGGTTTGATTCTGAGTGCATTGATATTTTTATTACCTCCGTTATATGGTGAAGGTTATGATTCTATATCAGCTTTGCTTAATATTAATACTAATGGATTGTTCGATAATAGTTTATTTTACAATTTTAAGGACAATCAATATTGGGTGTTATTTTACATGTCGTTGATAGTGATATTTAAAATATTTGCATCTGCCGCTACAAATGCAGCCGGTGGTTGTGGTGGTATTTTTGCTCCAACTTTGTTTGTCGGTTGTTTTGTCGGATTTATCTCAGCAATAGTATTGCAACTTATAGGCATACAAGTTCCGGCTCAGAATTTTGCATTGGCAGGAATGGCAGGATTGATGTCGGGAGTTATGCATGCTCCATTAACAGGTATATTCTTAATTGCCGAACTAACAGGAGGTTATTCTCTATTTATGCCTTTGATGATTGTTTCTGTTGTGTCGTATTGTACAATTATATTGTTCGAGCCTCACAGTTTATATGCAATGCGTTTGGCCAAAAAAGGAGAGTTGATTACGCATCATAAAGACAAAGCAGTTTTAAGTTTACTAAAAACTGAAAATGTTATAGAAACAGATTTACAAGTTGTTAGACCGGAGGCAATGTTTGGCGATTTAATAAAGTTGATTTCAAAATCAAAACGTAATATTTTTCCTGTAGTTGATGAGTCAGGAGTCTTTCTTGGTGTAGTAACTCTTGAAGAAATTCGTAATATAATGTTCCGTCCGGAATTATATAATCGCTTCAATGTGCAAAAGCTTATGGTGTCGCCACCGGCAACTGTTTCTATAGATGAATCTATGGATGAAGTTATGAAAAAGTTTGAGCAAACTCATGCTTGGAATCTCCCTGTGATTGATGGAGATAAATATGTAGGCTATGTTTCAAAATCGAAAATATTTAGCGCATATAGAAATCTGCTTGTAGAATTTTCTGATGAATGATTATTGATTAATCTGCGAATCCATCCAATCAAAGCGATCAAGTAAATAGTTCTTTAAAAATTCAACCTGTCCTTCGTAATTATCAGGCAGATTTTTTACCGAATACCAGTCATTGTCATTAAATATAGGCCAAATCTTAAAATTCTCTTCTTGTGAGTATTGTAAGTAATCTTGTATTGAATCTATTGACATAATGACATCCATAAAAACATTTTTGTAGATATTCCAAGCATCTTTCGTTTCTTGCTTAAAATCGGGATCCGTGTACATTCGATATATGTATGCGTTATATAAAACGTACCAACCGCTTGATTTTTGGCATCCCTCACTATGGCCTGAGTTGCCTGCTCCCAAATCAAAATCCCAAACAGGACCCATAAATACTTTCTCGCTTGTCAACCTTTGATGAAAATAGATGCTCGAATATACTCGGGCATCAACATTTTTAAATAATTCGTTTATCAGCCACCATTTTATTACACTTTTTGTGTCAAAATACTGCCTGAATCCCTTCTTAGGGTCTTTATAATTATTTGAATCTAAAACTCTTTCAGCATTCTTGAAATATTCCGAAATCTGATATTGTTCAGTTTGATTAATTTCAGTAGGAGCTTCTATTACTATAGGAAAATGAGATGTCTGAAACCAAGGCTTATTTTGAGTTTCATAAATGCGTTGGTCTATTTCCAAAAGATTTACTGCTTCAAGCCTGCCGTTTCCTATTTCTAATTGATCTGTAAGAAGATAATTTCCTTGATGCACTCCGTTTATGAACAATTCAACAAAAAGATGCTGGGGAGTATAATCCATATTCACCTTTTCGCTCATTTCAAAGGCGAGATAATTTCGCATCAAAGTTTTATCGGCATAATTGGCAAGTAAAACCCATTTTTTTGCCGGTTTAAGTCCAAAGATACCTGCTTTTTCGTCTAATTTTATTTTGTATGGACGTTTGGGCATAGCCCAGGTTGAATTTCCTCTTCCTCTTATTTGGCCTTTTACTATTGTAGTATCGCAAGAAATTATGCCGTTAGGATCAAATTCGGCTGTCATATCTCTGTATACACTTTTATTTGAACTTACGTTTCCGCCTCCGTCAATCACAATGCGTATTATGGGTAAATGCGTGAAAGTGCTGTTTGTAGGAGTCGGTTCGTCTTTTCCCAGCTTTTCCGCAGGCTCGCCAGTATTTGTATCGTTACATGATGTAAAGAGTGCAAAAAGGGGTATTATAATTAAAAACAGGAATTTTCTCATAATTTATTATAATTCGCAAACGATGTAGATAACAAAGATGAGGTTTTTTTTGTTAAATATCAAGGTTTTTGTTGTTTTTGTAAAAAAATAGTCTTACCTTTGTTGCTGATATAGGGGTGCCTTACTTTCAGGCTGAGATCATACCCATTGCACCGGATACGGATAATGCCGAGACCGGGATGGAACGCAGAAACATCGTACCCCGAGTTCTGTAATTTTTATTCAATTTATTATGCAAAAAAATGGAATGTTGTCTTTGAAGATAACAAGTGTGGCTCTTTTTATGTCGGGCATTATCTGTGCTGAAACTGTAATTGATTCGTCTAAGATTTACGAATTGGAGCAGGTCGAAGTTTTAGCAACTAGAATGGACTATAAAACACCGGCTGTTTACACAGATTTAAAAGAGCAAGAACTATTGCAAAATAGTTATGGTAAAGATGTCCCATATCTATTACAAACAACACCTTCAATTGTCTCAATGTCTGATGCGGGAAATGGAGTGGGTTATACTGAGATACGTATGCGTGGTTATGATGGCACTCGCATCAACGTAACTGCAAATGGAGTTCCTATGAATGATGCAGAGAGTCATAAAATGTATTGGGTTGATACTCCGGACTTTATTTCGGCGGTAGGCTCTATTCAAGTGCAAAGAGGAGCAGGAACATCTACAAACGGAACCGGAGCATTTGGTGGAGGTATTAATATGACTACAGACAAATTACCTGCAGATTTTGGTGGTGAAGCATCATTAAGTTATGGTTCTTTTAATACAAATAAGCAATCAATAAGATTGTCATCAGGCTTATTAAATAAAAAATGGTCTGTTGATGGACGCCTTTCGCATGTATATTCAGATGGATACATGGAGAGGGCATCTGCAAGTTTACTGTCATATATGATGCAAGCTGCATATTATACTGATAAAACTATGCTAAAATTATTGTCTTATGGAGGTTCGGAGCAAACATATAATGCATGGGATGGCATCACTAAAGTTCAGATGGAGAAAAACCGTAGATACAATCCATGTGGAGAAATTACCGATAAAGATGGCAATGTAACAGGATTTTACGATAATCAAAAAGATAATTATTTGCAAATAAATAATCAATTTTTAGTGAATCATAAATTCAATGCACGCTGGGATATGAGTGTTACTGCTCATTATACATATGGTAACGGCTATTATGAGCAATACAAGAATAACAGAAGTTTGTACACATATATGCTGGAGGATTTAGTCGATAAGGATGGTAATTCTTTAAGTAAAAGTAATCTTGTACGTAAAAAAGGTATGTATAATCATTTCGGAGGATTTGTAAGTTCCGCAAATTATCAGGTTAGCAAACTTAAATTATCATTTGGTTTAGCATGGAATACTTATGCCGGCGACCATTACGGCAATGTGCTTAATGTTGTAGATGCAGTTAACTTTAATGCACCATTCGAGTATTATAGAAATTCATCCATAAAACACGACGGTAATGTCTTTGTAAAATCTAATTGGGAAATATTCAAAGGTTTTCATTTATATGCCGATGTTCAATATCGTTTCGTTAATCAAAGAATCTGGGGCAAAGATGATTTGTATGATTACAACACATCTGATATGCAAGAAATTAATATTGATAAGATCTTCAATTTTATAAATCCTAAATGTGGTATAAACTATAATTTCTTGAAATACAATAGTGTGTATGCATCATTCGCTATGGCAAATAGAGAACCGACTCGTAAAGACTTTGTAAATGCAGAAAAAGGTAAAGACCCATTAGCAGAGCAGTTATACGATGTTGAATTCGGCTATCGTTTAAATCATAAATATGTAGAATTTGGGCTTAATTTCTATTATATGATTTACAAAGATCAATTAGTTTTAACCGGAGAACAAAATCCGGATACTTATGAAGCCTTATATATGAATGTTCCAAGTAGCTATCGTCGTGGTATAGAACTATCGGTTGTGGGGCATCCTCTAAAATGGTTCTCTTTAGGTGGAAACTTAACTTTAAGTCAAAATAAAGTACTTGATTATTCAGAATATGTATCAAATTCGGACACATGGGAGATGGATGCCATATATATCGGAACATCAACTTTGTCGTATTCACCCAGCGTTATAGCATCAACCGATTTTAATTTCCATACACATGGTTTTGAAGCTGATATCTTTACTCAATATGTTGGAAAACAATATATTACTAATGGCCAAAATGAAAATCTGACAATAGATGATTACTGTGTTACAAATTTGAATCTTGCGTATACTCTTAAAACAAAAAAGATTGAAAGTGTAAGATTCGGCATCGCCTTAAACAATATATTTAATTCCAAATATTGTACTAATGCTTTTGCGTATTCCGAAATTTCGGGTGGAGAACGTTATGATGAGGCATATTATTTACCTCAAGCTCAATTTAATGTATTGGCTAACGTAACAATAAAATTCTGATAAAATGGATTTAAAACTAATCCTTCAAATTGTAGGACTGATACTGGGTCTACTGTATCTATGGCTTGAATATAAGGCAAATATATGGCTGTGGTTGATAGGAATAATTATGCCTATAGTACATGGAACATTATATTTTACATCCGGACTATATGCAGATGCTGCAATGAATGTTTATTACGTAGTTGCAGGTTTATATGGTTGGTTTATTTGGAGTAAGAAATCGAATAAAACCGGTGCTGAAGTTATTCGGATTGGCCATACGCTACTAAAAAAGATAGTACCTTTAGTATTAGCATATGTAATTGCCCACGTATGTATTTATTTCGTATTGGTTAATTACACGGATAGTACTGTGCCATTTTGCGATAGTCTGACTACTGCTCTTAGTATAGTGGCTTTGTGGATGTTATCGCGTAAATATATTGAGCAATGGTTGGTATGGTTAGTTGTGGATGCCATTACAGTAGGATTATATTTATACAAGGGAATACCTATAACGGCAGGCTTATATACACTATATACATGTATGGCGTTAGCAGGATATTTCAGATGGCGTAGAATGGCTGAAAAAAATGCTTAACTTTGTGCATTCTTTTAATACAATTGTATGAAGTATAAAATTTTCGTTTATATAACGTCACTATTATTTTTTTGCAACTCTATTGATGCTCAAACACAATCATTACCAGAACGTCCTCGCATAGTTGTGGGGATTACAATAGATGGTTTGCGTTCTGATTATCTATCTCTATTTTGGAATAGCTTGTCAAAAGGTGGCTTTAAGCGCCTAGCAGAGCAAGGTGCTGTTTTACCAAATGTTGGATATTCATATAAATCGGCTGATGCGTCAGTTGATGTGGCAAGTTTTGCAACGGGTACAGAGCCATATATACATGGAATAATAGGAGAATCAAAGTTTGATAGGAAATTAAATAGACAAGTAAAGTCGGTCTTTGATGCATCCGTAATAGGCTTGTCAGATACAAGAACTTTGTCTGCAAAAAGTTTACAATGTACAACCTTAGCTGATGAATTGCAAGAAGCATCTATAAATGGCTCAAAAATTGTTTCGGTGGGCATAGATCCTACCGAAGCAATCTTGCAATTAGGACATGTTGGGGAATGCTTTTGGATGAATAATATAACAGGAAATTGGGCCTCATCAAATTATTATATGAATAGCTTACCTGAGTGGGTACAGAACTTAAATAATAAGAAAACTATAGATACATATTTATCAAAAACATGGGAGACTATGTACCCTGCAGGCTATTACGTATCTGCATCAACAAATGGTGGAAGCGGCTTTAATTATGGAGTACGTGCAGCTTGTAATGGCTTACATCTGTATGATAATTTTGCTACAACACCATTCGCGAATGACTATGTATGTGATTTTGCTTTAGAAGCAATAGAGCAATTAAAAATGGGCAAGGATATGATTCCCGACTTGTTGTTGCTTCAATTTTCGGCCCATCCGTTTTTTTTAAAGGCAGAATTCGGTTTAAGCATGGAATTAGAGGATGCCTATTTGCGTTTGGATAAGAATTTACAATGGCTTTTCGAAAATTTAGATAATAAATTCGGAAAGGATAATGTCTTGATTTATCTTACAACTACACGAACTGATGATGCAATGAAAACAACTCGAATGAATGCCAATGTGCCTGGTAAATCATTTAATGTTGATAGATATTTGGCTCTGTTGAATTCTTATTTAATGGCAAACTATGGACAATTCAAATGGGTTTTATCTTGTGGCGGAGGAAATATATATCTTAATAGGGAACTGATAGAAGAAAAAGGATTGAATTTGAAGAATGTACAAAATAAGGCTGTTGAGTTCTTCTATTTGATACCCGGCGTGGTTAATGTTGCAAGTTCATTTGATTTAGAGCAAGCATATTTTTCTGCAGGTTCATTAAGATATGCATATTATCGCGAATCTTCAGGCGATTTGTTATATACACTCTCGCCCGGCTGGTACGAGGTTGACATTAATGACAGACCCAATGGATATAAGTCACATAGCGGTCAAACAGTACCACTATATTTATATGGATGGAGAATTGCGCCACAAGTTATATCAGATCAAGTAGATGCAACTGATGCAGTCTTTACATTATCCAGATGGTTACGTATACCGGCACCAAATGGTTCAAAAGGAGTTGTGTTACCTGTTAAGCTGAATGATAATTAAAGATTAGTTTACTAGAGTATAACTTCACCTTTACCTTTACGTTTAACGTAAGGTTTATCTCCTGTGCAGTCAATTATTGTTGAAGGATCTAAAGAACCTCCTCCTCCATCAATTACACAATCGACTTGTCCTGCATAATTCTCTTCAATCAACTCAGGATTGGTACTATATTCAGGCTCGTCTTCATCAATAAAAATTGAAGTTGATAAGATGGGATTTCCTAAGGCTTCTACCAATGCTAGCGCAATACCATTGTCAGGAATACGTACACCTACGGTTTTTTTCTTTTTAAATAGTTTTGGCAGATTGCTATTGCCATTTAGAAGGAATGTAAAAGGTCCGGGTAAACATTCTTTTAAAAGTTTAAATGTATTGTTGTCTAATTGCGAATATTGACTGATGTGGCTTATATTACTGCACACAAAAGACAAAGGCATTTTCCCCGGATCTATATTTTTGATTTTACAAATCTTTTCTACCGCACGTGCATTTGTAATATCACAGCCAAATGCGTACAAAGAATCTGTTGGATATATAATAATACCCCCATCCTTTAGAATACCCACGATTCTTTCAATTTCCTTAGAATTAGGATTTTCTTCGTATAAGCGTATTAACATAGTTACAATTAATCTTGTGTAGGGGTATAATGCGTTTCCGTATCAACAAGTATAATGCTTGCAGTTTTTGTCGGATTTGTAGATATTACTTTTTCCTTTTTAGTACATGTAATCGTTAATTTACCTGCATTTAAGTAAATGTTCCCATTTGAATACATACCTTTACCTGACATAGCAGTAATATTGATATCTCCACCATTTATTGTGATAGATGCATCTATAGCTTCAGTATCAGCTACATCGTCTCCATAACTGGTAAGTACACCATCATCACCTGTTACAATATTTAGTATTCCGGAATCAATTTTTATATATCCATCAGAACATTGTAAACCATCATTCTGATTGTTTATATTAACATCTCCACCTTCTTGCCAATAATATTCTTTAATATGTACACCATCTGACGCCGCATTTGTAATATTAATATTTCCGCTTCTAATACGAAGGTATTCATCAGATGCAAGTGCATGTTTGTTTCTACCTTTTAGTTCAAGTGTACCATTACCACTTACTATTACCTGGCCCTCGCTAAATAAAGCACCTTTCTTGTCCTCTCCTCCACTACCAATTTCTTCTTTATCTGTTGGGTATCCGGCACCATCAGTAATTGAATTATTTGTACCATCTTCCAATACTAAAAAGCAGCGTTTTGAAGATTGTATATTGATAGCACAACTATCTGATGAACTCATATCCAGACCATTAAGGCTAAGTTTGAATTTTTCTTCTCCATATATTTTTACGGACCCCTCAGTGCAAGTACCCTTAAGTTCGTAACATACAGGATCTGTCATTGTTGAGCGTATAATAACGTGCTGACCGTTATTAGTAACCTCAACTCCTCGACCACTTAAAGGATTGATGATTTGAGGTTCGCCGTCTTGGCCGTAGTTTATACTAATAGTTTGAGAAAAATTGTAGCCCTCTACTAAATCTTTATCGTCAAGTGAAGGATCAGGTTCTACAACAGAACATGATGATAATAAAAGACAAACTATTGAGCTGATGATGACAAATGTTTTTTTCATTGTATTTCGTTTAATTCGTTATTTTCAAAATATATAGGTTTTACAGCATCTTCTTTCATTACATAGATTTCATTTTCAAATCTGGTAAAATCAACTTTTAATCTTCGACTGAACAATAAAGCTTCATAGTAGCTCGTAAAATCTCCGATTCTGACTTTCCAAAATGGAGCATTGTAAGTTACATAAGAGCGCATTTCAGGATAAAATTCAGTGAGTTCTTTTTCTAATTTGAAGGCCTCTTGTTTAGACGATTGTGGATTATTACCTGAATATAATTGAACTCTGTATCCCGAAACACTTATTGCGTTGTTTTCCGGAATTTGTGAAATGCCTGTGTTTTGATGTACTAATTCGTTTAAGCGGTTGTCCTGATTTATTATTATCAAACCGCCGTCCGCTGCAAGCACATTTATTGTAAATGTAAGTGTTAATGTAATTATGATTGAAATTTTTCTCATATCCATACCATCTGCTAATTTATTAACTGCAAAGATAATAAACTTGTTTATCTTTTTATGTTTACTATAACTAATTTTAATTCAGGTTTTTGTGTTTTGACATACAGTATATATTTTAAAGTACGAATTGTACTTCTTTAAATGCGTATCTTCTCAAATTTCCGGATTCGTCTTTAATAACAAGATGCCCGGTAGTTTCAACATCAGTTATTATGCCGGTAAAAGTTCCATTTGCATCTTTGTATGTAGCCGCGATATTTCGTCTGTATAATTTTTTTAGGTATTCCTCGTGTAAAACATCAGGAGTATTTTCTGCTTGCCAGAATCTCGACATTAGATGTATACGAATACGTTTAGCTGCTGTTTTAGAATCAAAAAATCTTTTTGTAATGGTATGTAGAGATATAGGATTAGGTGCATCACTCTTAAATTCCGATTGGTTAAGATTTAAGCCTATGCCTACAATGCAATTACTCAAGTAATTGCCTGATAAGTTATTTTCAATTAATATGCCGGCAATCTTTTTATCATTCCAATAAATGTCGTTCGGCCATTTTACGCTAATACAAGAGGTCCTTATATCGAGATAATCGGCTACAGCAAGTGCAACAGCCTCAGATATAGGAAATTGAGCCTTTGCTTGCATACGTTCAGGGAACAATACAACTGAACATAGTAGATTCTTTCCTCGTTCCGATTCCCAATGATTGTTGATTTGTCCTCGACCATTGCTCTGGAAATCAGCCAAAACCATATCTCCGTGATTAAGATTTTTGTTATTTTGCAATGATTTCAACATCCATTCATTAGTTGATTCTATTTCGTCTAAGTGTGTTAGAAATGTAGTTGTCATGTTTGATTTATTATGCAATTGCCAAGGCTGCAAAACTCACTCGCAGTCCATTTATTTGTTGTAAAACTTCTGTACAAGCCTCTATTGTAGCTCCTGTTGTTATAACATCATCAACTAATAAGATGTGTTTCCCGCAAAGGGATAATCTATTCTCTTTTATATCAAAAATGTTTTGAGAATTTTCCCAACGTTCGTAAACATTTTTCTTTGTTTGTGTGCTGTTTGCTAATTTTCTATACAACAAGTCGTTTATTATTGGTATATTCAATACTTCAGATAATCCTATAGCTATTTGTTCACTTTGATTGTATCCTCGTTTTTTTAGTTTGTCCGGATGCAGCGGAACCGGAATAATAGCATCAACCTTAGAAATATTGCTTCCTTGAATTTCGTATCCGAAAGATTGCCCAAGAATAATTCCTAATTCTTTTTCGCCTTTATATTTTAATTGATGCAATACTTTTTGTACAGAATTACCTTTTTGAAATCTACACAAAGCGGTTCCATATTCAATTTTTACTCTTCCCCAAAGCAATTGCTCTGCCATATTATCGCATATCAGATGATATCCTGTTTTAGGGAGTTTATGTATACACTCTAAGCAGATACATTTTTCACCTTCTACTAAATATCCACCGCAAACTAAACATAATTCAGGGTAAACAAGTCTCAGCAAGTCTAACAAATATTGTTTCATCGTCAATTAAAATTAAGATGCACAAAGTTACAATAAAATATGTGATTAGAACAAGCTAAATTAAGACTTAAGCTAAATGTGTGGGGTATAATTTAGAACAGATATATTTAAAATCTCATATGTAGAAGATTGCTTAAAGATTTTATGAGATTGTATTTGCAGGAGCTTTTTGAAATTACTGAATATGGGATTTGTTTCGCTCCGTACGATTGATTCTTTAGCGCAACTCCCTGAATCATACTCCCTTCAAAATCATAATTCAAGGTTTTGTCTTTAAGTGCATCCATCACCATCCATATAATGCATGATGAGGCTCCGCTACTTTTGTACTTAGGATTAATTGCAATTATCAGATTGTATGCAGAATTTTCATCCCACACGGTAAATAACGAACAATGTATGTTATTCTCTTTATCGCGTATAGTAAAGATCATTCCTTGATTTCTTTCAACAGATGCATCATAAATTTTTTTCAGAGTATTAAATGTGTACAAAATAGGAGCATGCTGTTTTTCTTCTATCGTGTTTTTGCAAAACTCGTAGAAATCGCTTACTGTCATATCAGTATCGAGAATGAAATTATCTTCTGATGAAAGTATTTTTTTTTGTCGTTTTTTATGCGACATCATTGCAAATACCGCATCTCGGTTCGCAATATTTTCAATTAAATAGGTGTAATGTGTAGTTTGCTTGTATTGCTTCCAATAGAAAGGTTGCCAATTGGTAAAGCTATAATGGAATTTCTGCTCGTAAAAATCTAAATTCATGGCATCTAACTGATTAATTAGATTCTCCATGACTCTGTTCTCAAAATCGTAATGCTTATCTAAACTTATATTTTGGGGATAATTAATCCAGATTCCATTATATTGAGTTAATGTTGGTTGAAGAACTCGTTTTATTCCTAACTTTTCTTGTATATAATAAACAAGTACTGCTTCGGTTTTATCATCATTACCACAGAAAAGTACATCCCACGAATTAGGTATACAAGCTGCTTCCATCCACCAATATTGCATGAATAATGGGATTTCAGGATGTGTATTACATAGCTGCTTATATCTTTCTCGGTTATTCATAAGTTCTGTTTGACGAAAAATTAAATATTATATGGCGGTATGTCTTTTATCTTTTTTGCAGGATTACCGGCTAAAATGCAATTACCTTCTACAAATGATTTGGTAACAACAGCACCTGCCGCAACAATAGTATGTTCTCCTAATTCAACTCCAGCAAGTATTGTGCAACCACATGCTAACCATGAATTTTTGCGTATAATAATAGAATTACTTGTATCAAACCGGCTATAGTCTGATTTGTTGTGATTCTGACTAATTATAGAGACTTTAGGCCCTACAATAGAGCCTGATTCGATAATGATACCATTTCTTCCATCAATGTAGCATCCCATGGCGTATCCCGGAGCTCTGAATCCATTGTCGTTTTGGATTTTTTCAGGGCATATAACCTTGGATGTAAAATGTACAGGCCATGGAGTCTTTCTGTTGATACCTAATATTTTTTGCCAAAATACAAATTTCAGTAAAGTCGAATTTATATATGATTTTGCCTTAAAATGGGGGTAAAATATTTTCCCAATAAGCGACCATATGAATCTATTCTGTTTCATTTTAAAGGTTTTCTTCTTGTTCGTAGTAGTAAGAGTAGTCAATACCCTTCATAAATATCTCGCGGTCATTAATCTTGTCCGTAAGTGCCCCATTAAGCAGAGTCTTTATGCAAGTAGCGTCCGAAACGCTCATTGTCATTGCCTCCAGGTAATCCTTTTTATTGATTTGACTCCAATCTATACAAAGTCTGAAACGATACTTGAGTATCATGTCAAGCCAAATACGAGTACTACGACCATTGCCCTCCATAAAGGGATGCGCCACATTCATCTCCACATATTTATTGAATACTTCATCAATGTTTGTCTCTGGCATTTGCTCTATGATGTGCAATTGTTGAGGTAGATACTGAGCCAAACAAAATGTAAAACCACCTTTGGAAATAGTCTTTGTACGTATCTGTCCTGCAAAATCAAAAAGACCGCCGAATATGTATGAATGTATCTGTTGCAATCCTTTTATGGTTCCCACCTCTATTGTATTTATCAAACCACTCTCCTTTAGTTCATATGCCTTCTGTTTACTCTTGCCGTCAATGGAATTTTCGCTAAATATCAACCAATCAAGAAATTCTGATGCTTTCTGATTGTGGATTCTCTTTGCCAATTCAGATATACCCCTGACATTTATTGTATCGGTCAAATATTTTTTTCCATCAGCAGCACGCAATCTCAGTTGGGTAGTACTACTAACCAACTCATTCTTTTCTTTCTTCAATCTAGCCTTAAGATACTTCCAGTAGTTACGGGTCTTGGTATAATCGTCTTGTTCATTGATAGCACTGATAATATCAATTACAGAGAAATACCATGCATCAGCCTCTGTATTCCATACAGCACGTACCTCTCTATTGTTATAGAAACGAATTGATATTTTGTAAACTTTCTCCATTGGTATCCCTATCAGGGGACTCTTAATCATTTGTCAAAGATAATACATAAAAAATCAAACTATGTACAAGTTTTAGCCAATTTAAAAAACCAGAATCCTCTGATTACAATAATCATTGATGATAATAAGCTGTATAACAGTATGGTTATATAAAAATCATTGATTGCAATACCAATTCCAATTGCAATTACTCTTACTATTGTAATTGTGATTTCAAACAACATATCTGTACGCTGTTTGTTTAATATATCAGGAATGCAGCTAAAAGGATAGAACCACAATAAGCAAGCTAACCATGGTAGCATCAAACGAATATATTCACCGGCATCTCTCCATGTTTCGCCAAGTAGCCACGAACATGCCGCAGGTAATACAAAATATAAGACTCCGAATCCTACAAGAACTGTTGGAATAGAATATTTAAAATACTTCCTGATCATAGGCAGTATAGTTGTATGCTGTTTTATACAATAATTTATTTTTTGAGTAATAGTTTGCGAGAGAGCATTGTTTATAAGTATGATTGGTCTCATAGATAAAGCAATAGCCATTCCGAATATACCTATTTTTGCCATTCCGAAATACGGGCTTAGTAGTAAAACTGGTAAATTGGAACCAAAATAATTTATTACGTTTCTAGGCAATGCATATTTTGGAAAATCTGCATATTTTGATGCGGTTTGTCTTAATTCGCTAAAGTTACCATATTTAAAAAATGACCGCAAGTATTTCTTACAATGAATTAATGAAATAGAAATAGCTGTTACTTGTCCAATTATAGTACCTAAAATTAATCCGTATCCCGATTGAATTACACCAAGAATAGTTTTTAATGCAGAATTAGAGGCGTTTAGTGTAATTTGATATTCAGCAATATGCTTAAATGATTTTTGTCTGATAAACCAATAATTTATACAAGACCATAAACCTCCACTCAAAACAAACAAAGGCAAATAGATGAGGGAATCAGCCAAATCGGTAGTGTTGAATAAATTGGCGGTAAAAGTTTTAAAAAAAGCAGGTAATAAAGATATGATTGTGGCAATAATAGTGCAATATGCACATAAACGCACACAAGTTAGTGCATCTTTTTCTTGTCTAGGTAATATTATACTATAATGAAAGGCTCCTGTTGAGAGTAGTACGATACAACCTCCGATACTTAAAAATAGGTTAAAAACACCGAAATCATCAGGTGAGTAAAGTCGTGTTAAGACAGGATAAATTAGCAATGCTATGGCTTGCGCAATAATATTCCCGCTTATAAGAGTCGCTGTATGACGAATAAATTCGCGAGATACTAATTTTTTTATGTTAACTAATGTGCGCATAAATTTTGTTTAACTTGGTATAGGTACCAAAGTGCCATAATCTCATTTGGGTTATTAGTTTGTGTTTTAATGCCGGCTTCTGCCAGTTCTTTTACGAATGGTTTTAGTATCGCGTCCATTCCTACTAAATCAGGTGTATGAGATAACGAAAGTGCTATTTTTAGAGGAAGTATTCTTTTGATGATCGACTTAATATAGTGCAGTTTTAAATCCATATCACTTGCCTGTAGTATGCCTTTAAAACTTATGTCAAGTGGTTCAAATAAACTTGAATCTAAATAATTATGGTAAAATTTTTGGTTTTTCTTTAAAGAGGGATGTAATGTTTTAAAAAAGTTCATTAATTCAATATCCCAAAAAGGCAAAGCAATATCGAAACCAAAATAACTATATACCCGAGTAGCAGTATTGATGTACTTCGCAAGTCTGTTTTTGATTACAAAATTGTCAAAGTTAGATGTTGTAAGTGTTTTCTCTTTCTTTTGTAATAGTTTGATAATCTTATTCTGCAGTGCTTTATTTCGTCCCAGGAAACTTTCGTCTTCCATAATTTTAAGAGCCATGTAAGATCTTGTACTATGCTGTGTAATATGGTTCTTACTACTATGACTACCAGCCAAACAATCACCGCTGTGTCCGGGAATAAAAATAGCATCGGATTCAGCAATACCTTGTTCTTTAAGCCATCTAACAGGAAGAAAATCGAATGTCCATATTTTGTTGGATAGCTGTCCGACATACTTACAATATTCCAAAAACTCGGCATCTTTCGACAAATCGCATTTTGTTGCCATTAATTTATTGTCGATGCAATAATGCTTAAAGCCTAATCTTTTAGCAACTGTTTTTGCAATTTCAAATTCTTCACTATTCTCATCACCTATGGTATAACAAATAATGTTTTTGCAATTGAGCCTATATAACATAGCAACTATAAGTCGAGAATCGTAACCTCCGCTTAGCGGAACAATTACCTGCCTACCATTGATATATTTAATTAGCCTCCCAAAAACATTTAGCAAGGCAACCGAAAACCGATATTGTATATCAATATTGTTTATCTCATTTTTATATATGCGGTAAGAATAATATGACGATGCTATTACCCTATTGTCACTAATTCTTGCATAAGTCATTGGCTCAATTCGGTGTATACCATTAATTAGAGTGTTGCTATGAAGAGTATAATTGAGATTTGTATAATCGGTTGCCGCATCTTTATATATTTTCTCATCAGTTTTTAATAGTGAATAAGCATCATCAGAAAGAAAGCATTTATTATTGTAATTGCGGTAGTACAATGGATTTGTTCCAGCTATATCACCGGCGGCTAGAACCCCTTCTGATGTCTCGACTATAACTTGAAAAATTCCATTTAATTGTTTTAATTTTTTTGAAAACTCTTTTTCGGTTTGTATGTCTGAAAATAAAGACAACAATTCATCTGATTTAATAAAATTTGATTGCTCATCAAAACAATATCCGCGAACAAAACATTTTTGCCCGCGAATCCAAGAATGAGAAAGTATATATTCCATATTTATAATAAGGACACTAATAATAGATTATTTATAAATTGATTTCTAAAAGTTGTCCTCTTAGGTTAAATTTTAGTTCAATTCCATTTGATAATTTTAATTCGTAAGTTCTCTTACCTTTTCCCAAATTTACGATATTTGTGTCAGGGTGTTTTTTCTTGATAAATGACGAAATTTCATTGGGAATAAGTTCGTCAGGTACGATGCAAGTTTTGCATTCGTAATCTTTCCATTCTCCTTGTTTGTTAAATTCAATACTATTACCGCTTTTAAATTTGATCTCGTATGAAGAATCTACAAATTCAGGATCGTACTTTGCGTACGCAACTGTTTCGTTTGAGAAGTATTTCTTAATAAACTGTTGAGCAACAACCGGAAGTTGGTCTGTAGTAATCATATTGCCGCTATCGGCACAAGCAGAAAACGACATGGCTGATGTACAAACTAATAAAATCAGTGTTTTTTTCATAACAGTGTGGTTTTAATTGTTAGACATACTACAAATGTACAATAAATTCAGTAAAAAGCATTATTTTTGCAATTTAAAACCAGAAACATGCAAAAGAAATTCAAACGTACTACTGTTACTTCGGCCTTACCATACGCAAATGGTCCGGTTCATATAGGTCACTTGGCAGGG
Source organism: Bacteroidia bacterium (assembly GCA_009930305.1). GTDB lineage: Bacteria > Bacteroidota > Bacteroidia > Bacteroidales > Paludibacteraceae > Enterocola. Next base: position 204,235 of record RZYM01000002.1, on the reverse strand, counting down.
GTTTACGTGCCTGCTGATATTTATGTTCGTTATTTGCGCCTTAAAGGAGAAGATGTGCTTTTTATAGGTGGTTCTGACGAGCACGGAGTACCTATCACAATAAAAGCTAAGAAAGAAGGTTTAACACCGCAAGATATAGTAGATCGCTATCATAATATAATTAAAAATTCTTTTAAAGAATTCGGTATCTCGTTTGATGTATACTCTAGAACTACTAGTAAAACTCATCATGAAGTGGCATCACAGATCTTTAAAACCATATATGATAAGGGTGGATTTGTTGAGAAAACTTCTGAGCAATATTATGACGAGGAGGCTAAACAATTTTTAGCAGATAGGTACATAACCGGCGAATGTCCTCATTGTCACAATCAAGAAGCATACGGTGATCAGTGCGAGAAATGCGGAACGTCTTTGTCTCCACTCGAATTGATTAATCCTAAATCTGCAATAAGCGGTAGTAAGCCGGTATTGAAGGAAACTAAACATTGGTATTTGCCTTTAGATAAATACGAAAATTGGTTGCGTGAGTGGATTTTAGAGGGACACAAAGAATGGAAAACTAATGTTTATGGGCAATGCAAAAGTTGGTTAGATATGGGATTACAGCCACGTGCAGTAAGTCGTGATTTGGATTGGGGAATTCCATTGCCTATTGAAAATGCCGAAGGTAAAGTTTTATATGTTTGGTTTGATGCTCCAATAGGATATATTTCAAATACAAAAGAATTACTGCCTAATGATTGGGAAAAATGGTGGAAATCTGAGGATACGCGTTTGCTTCATTTTATAGGCAAAGACAATATTGTATTCCATTGCATAGTATTTCCAACAATGCTTAAAGCTGAGGGTTCATATATTTTGCCGGATAATGTTCCTGCAAATGAGTTCTTAAATTTAGAGGGTGACAAGATTTCAACATCTAGAAACTGGGCAGTTTGGTTGAATGAGTATTTGATTGATTTCCCGGGGAAACAAGATGTTTTACGTTATGTGTTAACTGCAAATGCACCTGAAACAAAGGACAATGATTTTACGTGGAAAGATTTCCAAGCACGTAACAATAATGAATTGGTTGCTATATACGGAAACTTTGTAAATAGAACATTGGTGCTTACACAAAAGTATTTTGAAGGGAAAATACCTGCTTGTGGCGAATTAACCGAATATGATTCTACAACTCTTAAAGAATTTGCTAGTATCAAGAAAAGTGTAGAAGATTTGCTTGATGTATTCAAGTTTAGAGATGCTCAAAAAGAAGCAATGAACTTGGCACGTATCGGGAATAAATATTTGGCAGATACAGAACCTTGGAAATTAGCCAAAACAGATATGAAGCGAGTTGAAACTATTATATATTTGGCTTTGCAGATAACAGCTAATTTGTCAATTGCATTTGAGCCTTTCTTGCCATTTAGTTCTGAAAAATTGCGTAATCTTCTTAATATGGATTCGTTTAATTGGAATGAATTGGGACGCACCGATTTATTGAAGACAGGCGAATCTGTTTCACAACCTGAACTATTATTTGACAAAATAGAAGATGATGCGATCGAAGCTCAGATACAACGTCTGTTAAATATTAAGCAACAAAATGCGCTGAATAATTTTAAACCTGCAGAAGTTAAACAACAAGTAAGTTTTGATGATTTCGGCAAACTTGATATAAGAGTAGGTACAATATTAGAATGCATTAAAGTACCAAAGGCAGATAAACTATTGCAATTTAAGATTGACGATGGAATGGGAGGCAGAACAATTGTATCCGGCATAGCAAAATATTATCCTAATCCAGAAGTTTTAGTAGGAAAACAAGTATGTTTTATAGCAAACTTTGAAAGCAGAAAACTTAAAGGGGTAGAAAGTCAAGGAATGATTTTGAGTGCTGAAGATGCCGATGGAAGATTGGTAGTTGTATCTCCGAGTGATATTGTAAGAAGCGGTGTAAGTGTATGCTGATTTATAAATCATGGACGAATCAGTAAAAAAACAAATTATCGATGCTCAGGTAAATGAGACTACAGAGGGCATGATATATCGCAAACTAGCCTCATTAGAAAAGGATCCAGCGAATAAAGCAGTCTTAGAGCAAATAGCATCAGAAGAGGATAAGCATTACAAAATATTGCAAAATTTTTCAGGTGTATCACCAAAGCCTAATTTATCAAAGGTTTATTGGTATGTATTTTGTGCCCGAACTTTTGGATTAACATTTGCAATTAAGTTAATGGAATCTGGTGAAAAGAGTGCAAGTTATAAGTATGGAATGTATGATATTCCTGAGATTAAAGCTTTCGCTCAAGAAGAGGAAATACATGAGCAACGTTTGATAGCTTTGATAAATGAAGAACGTTTATCTTATATGGGAAGCGTTGTTTTGGGTTTGAATGATGCTTTGGTTGAGTTCACAGGAGCCTTGGCAGGATTTACATTAGCCTTAGGAGATCATAGACTCATTGCCTTAACCGGAAGTATTACCGGAATAGCAGCTGCTTTGTCTATGGCATCTTCCGAGTATCTATCAACAAAATCTGAAGGTGGTGATAGTGATAAGCATCCTATAAAAGCATCTGTATATACCGGTGTTGCATATATAATAACGGTTATTGCATTGGTGAGTCCGTTTATTTTTTGCTCTAATGTTATTATCTCTTTGGTAATAATGTTATTAGCGGCATTGTTTATTATTGCGATATTCAATTTCTATTATTCGGTAGCCAAAGGCGAAAGTTTTAAAAAGCGATTCCTTGAAATGGCAATACTAAGTTTTAGTGTTGCAGGAGTCAGCTTCTTGATAGGTTACTTATTAAAACTTTTTACAGGAATAGGAACCTAATTTTTTAGATTATATATTGACACAAAAAAGGCAGAAGAAAATCTTCTGCCTTTTTGTATATTATTAATTATAATCGTTATCCTAAGAACGAAATTAGAATACCGGCTGCAACTGCAGAACCGATAACTCCTGCAACGTTCGAAGACATGCAATAATTTAATACGTGGTTGCGACTATCGTACTTTAATGCTATTTCATTTGCAACGCGTGATGCCATAGGAACAGCACTCAAACCGGTTGCTCCAATAAGTGGATTAATTTTTTTCTTTGAGAATAAGTTCGTGATTTTGACCAACATTATACCTCCAAAGATTGATAAACCAAATGCAAAGAAACCACCTATTACAATTCCTATAGTTGTTAAATTTAAGAAAGCATCAACAGTCATTGTTGCACCAACGGATAGTCCTAAGAATATAGTTGCAGCATTCATAATACCATTTGAAGCAGCATCAAATAAACGTGATGTGTTAGCACCAATCTCTTTTACAAGATTACCAAACATCAACATACCAACTAGAGCTACTGCAGATGGAACTAAAATAGCAACAACTGTTGTCGTAACAATAGGGAATAATATTTTAAGAACACGCATATTCTTTATTTCTGTTTTAGAAGGATAAAGTTTATCTTGTTCTTTCATATTAATGCTCAATTCTTTTTTTGTACATGTAAGTTTAACAACCAAAGGAATAATTACAGGTACTAATGCCATATAAGAGTATGCTGCGATAGCTATAGGTCCTAGTAAGTGAGGTGCTAATTTTATTGTTGTAAAAATAGCTGTAGGGCCATCTGCTCCACCAATAATTGCTAATGATGCAGCTTCTCGCATTGTAAAGAATTGGCTGGCAACAAGTAATACTGCAAATATACCGAACTGTGCACCTGCACCAAAAATTGCTAACTTAAGATTCCTAAGCATTGGTCCGAAGTCGGTTAATGCACCTACACCCATGAAAATAATAGGAGGTAAGAAACCTGTTTTAATAAGCAAATAGTATATAAAGTTCATTATACCAAGTTCATGTGCTATTTGCGGTAAAGACATCTCCCATATATTTACCATTTCGCCGTTAATAAGCTTAATCGTGCCATCTTCAGCAGCTTGTGTAACACCCATATCACCTCCCGGAAAGTTAGCAATCAATACGCCGAAAGCAATAGGTACTAATAGCAGAGGCTCATATTGTTTCTTTATACCTAAATATAATAGAATAAAAGCCAAAGCGTACATGATAAGAAATCTAGGATCAGCTACTATGTTGCTGATTGCCGTCATTTCATAGATTTTATTTAAGATTTCTTCCATAGTATTATGCTTTTATTTTCATCAATACATCATCTTCGGATACAGGTGCACCGATTGATAAACTGATTTCCGTGATAACGCCGTCAAATTCAGCTGCAATAGCGTTGAATGTTTTCATTGCTTCGATGTAACATATTGTTTGACCTTTCTTTACAAAGTCACCTACTTTTACTGGAACGTCTGATGCATTTTTTACTAAGTAAAATTTACCTTCCAATGGAGATATTAAAGCCGTACCTTCGCCAGGTGCAGCAGAAACTGTAGTTGTTGCAGAATCATCTTTCCCGTTGTTTGCTCCAATTGTTACTGCAAATTTTTCGCCGTTAACATCAACTGTTACAGTTTGTGGTAATGATAAAGAGCCATTGCAATTTACACTATCAGCTTTGCGTTTTGCTAAGTCAGCTTCGAAATCGGCTTTAGCTTGCCCCGATTTGTATGCTCGATATTGTTGTGGATGCATAGCTAATTCGAATAATTCTTCTTCATCCGAGCCTAATTCCCATTTATTGTCTTCCATTTCCTTACGGAATGTATCCAATGCATCAGGATAGTTACTTTGAGGATCTTCATTATGAAATTCGCGACCTTGTTCTTTTGCTTTTGCAATTAATTCTTTATCTAATTTACCTGGTAATTTACCTGCCTTTCCTAACATCATATCCCAAATATCATCAGCAATAATAGACCAACGTTCTTTGCCTTTTTCTATTTGCATAACATTCATCAAAGCCATATTCTTTACATATTGGCTAAATGGAGTAACTAAGCAAGGGTAACCCATCTTAGGCCATACAAAAGAAACCTCATTAAATAACTTAATAAGAAGTTGATCTTGAGTCATAGCCGGTTGACCATTTTTAGCTTTGTATTTATTGATAGATTCAAGATTGGTTTCTAAATCAGTCATTAAGCTACCCATCATTCCTCCGGGAAGTCCCGGAGCAATAAGTAATGAGTTCATTAATCTGTTTCTGGAAGGAATATAATATCCTAAGAAATCGTCCATCATTTCTTGAATCAATGAACGTGTTTCCATATATCCTTCCATATTGATTTCGGGAACATCAAATCCTGCATCTTTCAACATGGCTTGAACAGCTAATAAATCAGCATGTCCTGTGCCCCATGAAAGTGGTTCCATGCCAACATCAACAAAATCACATCCAGCTTTACATACTTCAAGGATTGATGCCATGCTAAATCCGGGGCCTGCATGACTATGATATTGAATAGGAATTTCAGGATATTTTTCTTTTATATTTTTTACGATTTTCCCTAAAGATACAGGACGACCGATACCTGCCATATCTTTTAAGCAGATTTCGTCAGCACCGGCTTCGATTAATTCAAAAGCCATATTGGTATAATATTCCACCGTATGAATTGGAGAGAATGTGATACACAAACTACATTGTGAAATCATACCACCTTCTTTTGCATATCCAATTGATGGAATAATATTACGTGTGTCGTTTAATCCGCAGAATGTACGTGCGATATCAGTACCTTGTGCTTTTTTTACTTTGTAGAATAATTTGCGAACGTCAGCAGGTACAGGACTCATGCGAAGACCATTCAAGCCTCGGTCTAGCAATTGTGTTTGTATGCCTGCTTCATGAAAAGGTTTTGTCCATTCGCGAACAGCTTTGTTTGGATTCTCTCCGAATAACAAATTCACTTGTTCAAAACCTCCACCATTGGTTTCAACACGTGTAAAGCATCCCATTTTTACAATGGAAGGAGCTACTTTTAATAATTGATTTACACGCGGCACATATTTACCCGCAGACTGCCACATGTCGCGAAACATAAGGCAGAATTTTACTTCTTTCTTCTTTGACATAGTTATTGGGTTTTATTATATTTTTTTGATTTTTTCAACCATCCCTTTATTATTGGTGATAATTTGAACAGCTGCAGATATTGCTTGAGCTGTTTTAGGACTTACTGATGCTGTTTGTTTGTTGGCAAAAGCCGGATTTTCGTCTTCAGGGAAGAAACGATTTACCAAACGAATAAGACCTTCGCCTAAGTATATTATAATCAGTAGGGCTATAAATACTGTTCCCATACCAACTACTAAAAGCACTATTGGAGATTGAATATCCATATTTGAATCAAATTTTAAGTAAAATGAATATTAAAATTAAAAACTGCTACAAAGGTACTATTTTTATTTGATTTTTAAAGTTATATTGGGCTTTTTATTTAGAGTGTATAAAAGTGATGAATCAAATAAATAAGTATGAAAATGATCTAGATAAGTTTATAATTTGTATTTAACGTACTCGTTTTTTGTGTAATATATGATACATATTTGCTTGTATGTATTACTTTTAAGAGCGAAATCATTAACTTTGCAATTTAAAATTCTATAAAAGTATGATTACATTTAGTGTTGCATTATTGCTGCTTGTTGTAGGATATTTTGCTTATGGAGCTTTAATCGAGCGATTATTTGCTCCTGATGCTTCAAAAACCACACCAGCAATATCAAAAGCGGATGGAGTTGATTATGTGCCTATGTCGGGCTGGCGCATGTTTATGATACAATTTTTGAATATCGCAGGCTTGGGACCTATTTTTGGAGCAATTATGGGTGCTAAGTTCGGTATGTCTTCATATCTATGGATAGTGTTAGGTACAATATTTGGGGGAGCTGTGCATGATTATTTAGCAGGTATGATCTCACTACGCAATGATGGATGTAATTTACCTGAAATACACGGAAAATACCTGGGTAATTCAATGAAACAATTTTCTCGCTGTTTTGCTGTTTTGCTAATGATTTTGGTCGGTGCAGTATTTGTTGCAGGACCGGCTGAATTACTAGGCAGTTTGACACCGTCATTCTTTGATACAACATTTTGGATTATCATTATTTTCTTGTACTATTTTTTAGCTACTATGCTGCCTATTGATAAAATAATAGGTAAGATATATCCATTATTTGCATTTGCGTTGCTATTTATGGCATTTGGAATACTTGTTATGCTATACATTAAATTTCCTGCATTACCTGAAATAACAGATGGTTTGGCAAACATACATCCGGGTGGAGAAAGAATGCCAATATTTCCAATGATGTTTATCAGTATAGCTTGTGGCGCAATATCAGGATTTCATGCAACACAATCTCCATTGATGGCACGTTGTATGACAAATGAAAAACAAGGACGAAGAATTTTTTATGGAGCTATGGTTGCAGAAGGCATTGTAGCTTTAATCTGGGCGGCCGCAGCCACTTATTTCTTTCAAAGAAATGGTATGGGAATATCAAACGCTGCAGAAATTGTAAATAATATTACAAAAGATTGGCTAGGTGTATATGGTAGCGTATTAGCTATACTTGGAGTTATTGCAGCACCTATTACCTCAGGTGATACAGCATTGAGGTCGGCTCGTTTGATGGTTTCCGACATGTTTAAATTTGATCAAAGACCTATTAAAAATCGTTTGTTTATAAGTGTACCTTTGTTTTTGATTACAATCGGGATTCTGCTATATAGTTTGCGCGACAAAGAAGGCTTCAATATTATTTGGAGATATTTTGCATGGGCAAATCAAACATTAGCTGTAATGACCTTATGGGCAATAACTGTATATCTACTAAAAGAGAAGAAGTGTTATTGGGTAACTTTGCTACCTGCATTGTTTATGACATCTGTTGTTGTAACATACATATTAGTAGCACCGGAAGGACTTGGATTATCGTATTATTTGAGTTTGTCTATAAGCATATCAGTAGTATTGTTGTTATTAGGATTATTCTTCTATAAGAAAATTAAAAACAAAGTCCACTAAAGTAAATATAATCAATATGAAGGATTTATTTTATAAACGCTCACATGCAGCAAGTCTTATTGATGATAAAGATATTAATATTGCATTTTCGTTTTGTGATAAGTATAAAAAGTTTTTGGATTGCGCAAAAACCGAACGAGAAGCTGCAACTGAAATAGAAAATCAATTAAAAGCAAAAGGTTTTAAATCATATAAGTATGGTGATAATCTTGTCGCCGGCGATAAAATTTTTGTGAATAATAGAGCAAAATCAATAATTGCAGCAAATATAGGGACAGATCCTATTGATGCAGGAGTAAATATATTAGTTGCACATATAGATTCACCTCGCATAGATTTAAAGCAAAATCCTTTATACGAGAATTCCGAAATAGCATTATTTAAAACTCATTATTACGGAGGTATAAAAAAATATCAGTGGGCAACTATAGCTCTTTCTTTGCATGGTGTCGTTATTAAGTCAGATGGCAGTAAAATTCAAATTAATATAGGTGAGGATGAACATGACCCTGTTTTTTGCATAAGTGATTTATTGCCGCATTTAGCCCAAGAGCAAATGAAGCGTGATGCTTCAGAAATTATTAAAGGAGAGGAATTAAATGTTCTGGTAGGTTCTCTTCCCTTTAAAAATACCGAGAATGCAGAGAAAATTAAAGCAAATATTTTATCCATATTACATGATAAGTTTGGTATTGTAGAAAAAGATTTCTTGTCAGCCGAATTGGAACTTGTTCCTCAAAATAAAGCAAAAGATATTGGTTTTGACCGCAGTATGATTGGTGCATACGGACAAGATGATAGAGTCTGTGCATATACAGTACTTCAAGCACTTCTAGATACTGAAACTCCACAAAAAACCACAGTAGCAGTGTTTGCTGATAAAGAAGAAATAGGTAGTATGGGAAATACCGGAATGCAATCTGCTTTTTTACGTTATTTCATTGCCGACATTGCAGAAACGTTTGGTAGCTCGGAGCGAATTGTATTATCAAATTCAAATTGTTTGTCGGCAGATGTAAATGCAGCATTTGACCCAACATTTCCAGATGTATCAGAAATTAATAATGTATCATTACTAAATTATGGTGTAGTTATTACAAAATATAACGGTAGTAAAGGAAAGTCTGGCTCTTCTGATGCAAATGCAGAATATATCTCGCAAATAAATACAATGCTTGACAAAAATAATATAGTTTGGCAAACAGGAGAATTAGGGCGCGTGGATATGGGAGGAGGTGGCACCGTAGCAGCTTATATCGCGAATATGGGGCCTCAAGTTGTAGATATCGGAGTCCCTGTAATAAGCATGCATTCTCCATTCGAAATTACAGCAAAACTGGACGTTTATATGGCTTATAAAGCATTTTGTGCATTTTGTAAGAATAGCTAAATTTAATTATGAAATATAATAAGATAGGCATAATCGTTGCCATGACCAAAGAATATGAACTTGTAAAATCAACCTTACAAAATACAACTGAGGATGAGGTACACAAGTTTAAATTCAGTTTAGGATCGCTTGGTGAAAAGCAAATCATTTTGATGAAAAGTGGTATAGGGAAAGTAAATGCAGCAGTTGCATCTATCGAAATGATTGAATTATACTCTCCTGATTGTATAATAAATACGGGAGTTGCAGGTGGTATAGATAGAAGTTTGAATGTGGCTGACATTGTTATAGGAGAACAAACTACATATCATGATTATTATGCAGGTGATGTAGCCGATCATATTAAAGAATTAGGTTTCCCTGAAATTATCGCTGCTGATTCATCCATGTTAAATAGTTTGCATACATTAGCAGCAAAAAATAATGGTATCAAGTTCGGCTTAATATGCACAGGCGATCAATTTATAACTAATAATGTAGTTTTAGAGCAAATCAAAGCAAAACATCCTTCCGGTTTAGCTGTTGATATGGAATCTAATAGTATTGCACATGTATGTTTTTTGCGTGATGTTCCATTTTTGAGTTTTAGAATTATAAGTGATACTCCGTGGGTTGATAATCATAATGAGCAATATTTGAATTTTTGGGATAGTGCTCCACAAAAGAATTTCTCATTACTTTCAGGATTAATAAAAAATATTTGATAGATGCATTTGTTTTACGCTCCCGACATAGAAAAGACAATGTGTTTGCCTGAGGATGAATCAAATCATGCTGTCAAGGTTTTACGCTTGGAGGCAGGTGATGACATTGTCATACTTAATGGGCAAGGCACTATGTATAATGCAACCATAGCAGTTGCCCATCCAAAGCATTGTATTGTCAATTCATTAACACCTAATAGAGTAAAATCTCCGCGCGATTATTATCTGCATATAGCCATTGCTCCAACTAAAAACATGGATAGACTTGAATGGTTTGTAGAAAAAGCAGCAGAAATAGGAATAGATGAGATTTCTCCGGTATTTTGTCATTTTTCAGAGCGGAAAGTTCTTAATAACAGTCGTTTGGAAAAAATCCTTGTTTCGGCAATGAAACAGTCAAAGCAGCCATTTATTACTAAATTGAATGAGCCTCGTCAGTTGTCGGATTTGTTTAAAACGGCAGAAGCAGATCAAAAATTCATAGCGCATTGCCACGAAGCTGATAAACAATTGCTTTCAAAAAGTGTGGAGAAAGGCAAATCGATATTGATATTAATAGGCCCGGAAGGTGATTTTAGTGACGAAGAAGTTGCCACAGCATTATCTATTGGATATAAAGCAGTGTCTCTTGGAGAGACTAGATTAAGGGTAGAAACAGCCGCATTAGTGGCATGCCATACGGTCTGCTTAATTAATGAGTTATAAGACTTTAATCAAATAAAGTCTAGTTTCAGGTCCTTAAATAATTTTTTTAATTCATGATTTTTTTCAGCCATGTAGCGTGCTTTCTCTTTTGATGAGGTTGGCAATGCTGATTGTTGCTCCATTAACTCGGTGCTAATTACAATAGTATCATTCTCAAGCGTATCCGAAAGATGTTTGTGTAGAGTAGGCATTAATTCTTTAACCTCCGAATTTACAATACTATTAGGCACTTTTATTGTTATATTTTTCTCATTATCAAACAGCGGAATTTGTTTGAACAAATAGTGTAACTTAGGTTGTTCTAAAATTTTATTCGGGAAAGAATACCATGCAGCAATAAGTTCATCCGTAGTAAATTCTTTTAAACGTTTTTTTTCTGTTTTCTTCTGTTCAGGTTTATTTTTACTCTCTTGCTTGTTGAGTAAACCGCGTAATGACATTATAGGAACACCTTTAATAGCTGATGCAGATGGTGCAGCCTCATTCGTCTTGTTGATTTGTGGACTGATATTTGATGCAACAGATGCAGCTTTTGTAAATTCGGAAGGAAAGAAAGGAAGTAACGGATTCTTCTTTCTTAGTCGCCTAATTTTTTTTTTGCCCCGATAGTTGGCACAATCGGATTAACATTAGTTCAACAGCTAAACGCTTGTTTTTACTCTGCTTATAAGAAATATCGCAATCATTGCAAACTTCTAAGGCATCATATAAAAAATCGACCGAACATCTTGAAGCTTGTTCTGTATACTTGTCTCTGATGCTGGAACCGACTTCTAGCAGATCTGCCGTACTTTTGTCCTTGCAAACTAAGGTATCACGCAGATGTTCTGACAAACCGGTAACATAATTATGTGCATCAAATCCTCTGTCTAAAATTTCGTTGAACAGTAATAAGGCAGCAGGAACATTGTTTGTTAAGAATAAATCAATAGAACGGAAATAATAATCGTAATCAAGTATGTTTAGATTCTCGATTACACTATGATAGTCTACTTTTGATCCGCAGAAACTTACAACTTGGTCGAATGTTGAAAGGGCATCTCTCATACCTCCATCAGATTTTAAGGCGATAACATTTAAAGCCTCGTCATCTATTTCAACACCTTCTTTTGCTGCAATGCCCTTTAAATGTGCAACTGTATCTTTTACACTGATTCGATTAAAATCATAAATCTGGCAACGAGATAATATAGTAGCAATAACTTTGTGCTTTTCGGTAGTTGCTAATATGAAAATAGCGTATGATGGCGGTTCTTCCAAGGTCTTTAAAAAGGCATTAAAAGCAGATGATGTAAGCATATGAACCTCATCAATAATGTATACGCTGTATTTACCTATTTGTGGCGGGATTCTAACCTGATCTGTCAAATTTCTTATGTCATCTACGCTATTGTTTGATGCGGCATCTAACTCATGAATATTGAAAGATCTGCCGTCAGTAAATGCTTTACAAGATTCGCATTCGCCACAAGCTTCCCCGTCTTTTGTAGGATTAAGACAGTTAATGGTTTTTGCGAAAATACGTGCAGTAGTGGTCTTTCCAACCCCTCTCGAACCACAAAATAAGTATGCATGAGCTAATTGTCCGCTTTTAATTGCATTTTTTAATGTTGTTACGAGTGGTGCCTGACCAACAACAGTGTCAAATGTTATAGGTCTGTATTTTCGTGCCGATACCAAGTAATTATCCATCTTCCTTTTTTTACATTGGCAAAGGTAATAAATTTAAAACAAATTCTATACCTTTGCAGAAATGAAAAAGAGTTTACAAACGATATTGAAAATTGTTTTCAACAAATACTTAATTGTACTTGTGTTTTTTGCAGTAATTATGATGACAAGTGAAGATCATAACCTGCGCCATCGTTATAAAAATAAGAAGACAATTGAATCGCTTGAAAAAAAAATATCTTACTACAAAAACGAAACTGCTAAAAATAAAGAGAAATTGGATGAGCTCCGTTCGGATAGCAATAATCTTGAAAAATATGCAAGAGAGCGTTATCAAATGAAGAAAGCTGATGAAGATGTGTATGTAATAATACAGGAAAATGAAAAATAAACGTTTGTACGATATATTGTTTGCGCTAGCCGCGTTATTTATTTTAACCGGTGCAGTACTTAATTTGTCTTATCCGCAGTATGCTCCATATATATATTCAGTTGGCGTTGTGTTTTTAGTTATATCGCGCATTAATTCTATGTATAAAGGTAATGATTTCCGTCTGAAACGCTTACAAAACATGCAATTTATTGCCACGTTATTATATATACCAGTGGCTTATTTTATGTTTGTTCAAAATAAATTGTGGGTAGCAATACTTACTGCTGCGGCTGTTATGGAACTCGTTACATCATTCAGAGCTCCTTCTAAAAAGTAACATTATGATTTTTAATGCTTATTGTCATGTGTGTGGTTCTGCTTTAGAATTAAGACCATGCGAAGGAGAATCTACCGAGATTCCATATTGTGTTAAATGTGGAGAGTATCGATTTGCAGCCTTCAATGTTGCAGTATGCACGGCATTGTTCAATTCAGATTATAGCAAATTATTGATGATGCGCCAATATGGCCGCGAGAAATACAATTTTTTGGCAGGCTATATAACTCAAGGCGAAGATGCAGAGACTGCTCTAAAACGTGAAATGCTTGAAGAAATGGGTATGTATCCTGAAAAAATCGAATACCTGTATAGTGCCTACTTTCAAAAGTCAAATACATTAATGCTTAATTTCTTGACAACCGTAAAAACCGAATCATTAGAACAGGCATCAAAAAGTGAAGTTGATGATGCACAATGGTTTAATAGTTTTGAGCAGGCTTACGAGGCTGTAATAAAAGGAAGCCTTGCCGAAAGATTGCTTAAATATGTAGCCCCAAGGTTTGCCAGGTAAACATATTATATACTACCTTAGATTTGCGTTTTTTCGTTGGAGAATTGGAATTATTTATGGTATATATTATTAATTTGTAAATTTTTATTCCATAAATGTTTCATATTTAAAAATAATCCTTACCTTTGACACATATTTATTGAGAATAAATGAGAAATTTATCTTTTGCATACTATTATTTTTACTTTTACTTTAGCACAAAGTGAACGGGATTTAATGTATGTAATAAGAAATAAGAATCATTCTAAAATATATAAGAATCCCGTCCGTAAGGTCGGGATTCTTTTTTTTTTAACACACACACATTTATGAAAAGAAAAATTGCAATTCAAGGAGTAGCTGGATCTTTCCACGACATCGCAGCAAAAAATTATTTTAAAGGTGATGAACAAGAAATAATACCATGCGATTCTTTTAAGGATGTATTTGCAACTATTAAAAAAGACAATTCTGTAATAGGAGTTATTGCAATAGAAAATACGATTGCCGGAAGTTTGCTTCCTAATCACAATCTATTGAAAGATAGTGGGTTGCGTGTTATGGGCGAGATAAAATTACGAATTGAGCACAATTTGGTTTGTTTAAAAGGCCAAACAATTGAAGATGTTCATGATGTTTATTCGCATCCTATTGCTTTGATGCAATGTGAAGATTTCTTGGCACAACATCCTCATCTTTCTGCAGTAGAAAGTGATGATACTGCGCAAAGTGCTAAACGTATAGCCGAAAATAAAATAATGGGTAGAGCAGCAATTTGCGGAAAATTAGCAGCAGAGATTTATGGACTTGAGATCTTGGCATCGGGTATAGAGACTAATAAAAGGAACTTTACCCGTTTTTTAATTATTGGTGATCCTTGGACTGCAGATGAGCATTTAAAAGGAAAAACTATAGATAAATCATCAATGGTATTTGCTTTGCCTCATGAAGAAGGTAGTTTGGCAAAAGTTTTGTCAATTTTGTCTTACTATAAAATAAACTTAACGAAAATACAATCTTTACCAATTATTGGCAGAGAATGGGAATATTTGTTCTATGTTAATCTGACATTTGATAATTATTTATCATATAGTCAATCATTAGATGCAATAAGACCATTTACAAAAGACTTGCGTATATTAGGTGAATATGTTGGATCAAAAGAACAGTAAAATACTAATCAATATGATAGAACCTGCAAAAAGATTGTCGAGCGTTTTAGAATACTATTTCTCAAAAAAGCTAAAACAGATTGCTGAAATGAATGCTGCCGGATTAGACATCATCAGTTTAGGAGTCGGTAGTCCGGATATGCCACCATCTGAAGCCACAATTCATACATTATGCGAACAAGCAAAAAAAGCTGATGTTCATGGTTATCAACCATATACAGGTATCCCTGAATTACGCGAAGCTTTTGCAGAATGGTATAAGCGTTGGTATGATGTAGCGCTCAATCCGAAGAACGAAATTCAACCATTGATAGGTTCGAAAGAGGGTATTCTTCACGTAACTTTGGCATTTGTTAATCCAGGAGATAAGGTTTTAGTGCCTAATCCTGGTTATCCGACTTATACTTCTCTTAGTACATTGTTAGGAGCGAATGTAATTCCTTATGATTTGAAAGAAGATAATAATTGGCAGCCGGATTTTGATGCTTTGGAATCAATGGATTTAAACGGTGTAAAATTGATGTGGACAAACTATCCTAATATGCCGACCGGAGCTAATGCAACAATGCAATTATATGAGAAACTAGTAAATTTTGCACGCAAAAACCAAATTGTAATTGTAAACGACAATCCTTATAGTTTTATTTTAAATAAAAAACCTATTAGTTTATTGTCTGTAGAAGGTGCAAAAGAATGTTGTATTGAATTTAATTCGATGAGTAAAAGTCATAATATGCCGGGTTGGCGTATCGGAATGTTGGCAACTAACGCAACATTTGTAAGTTGGATATTAAGGGTAAAAAGCAATATCGATTCAGGAATGTTTAGACCTATGCAACTAGCTGCAGCTACTGCTTTGCGAAATGAAAACGAATGGCACGAGGCTATGAACTATGATGTTTATGCAAAACGTCGCGCATTAGCCGGACAAATAATGGATGAGTTAGATTGTAAATATGACACTTCTCAAGTTGGTATGTTTTTATGGGGAAAAATTCCGAATTTTTATTCGGATGTTGAAGTGCTTACCGAAAAAGTATTAAATGAGGCGCACGTATTTATAACTCCTGGATTTATATTCGGTAGTAATGGTAAGCGTTACGTGCGCATCTCATTATGCGCTAAAGAAGAAAAACTTCAAGAAGCTTTAAACCGTGTAAAGTCTATTAAAAAATAATCGATAAAATAAAATTTAAAAACAAACAAATACAAAAGATATGAATGATTTAAAATCAATTTTACTTCCGGGTGTAGAAGACAGACGTCCTATAATTATTTCAGGACCATGTAGTGCCGAAACCGAGGAACAAGTGATTACAACAGCTAAGGCTTTGGCCGAAAAAAGAGTAAAATTATTTCGTGCAGGAATATGGAAACCAAGAACAAAACCTGGTGGTTTTGAAGGTGTAGGTGTAGTTGGTTTACAATGGTTGCAAGAAGTTAAACAAGAAACCGGAATGTATGTAAGTACCGAGGTTGCTACTCCAAAACATGTAGAAGAATCATTAAAAGCAGGAATTGATATGTTATGGATAGGTGCTCGTACATCTGCAAACCCATTTGCAGTGCAAGAATTGGCAGATGCTTTACAAGGAGTCGATATCCCTATATTAGTAAAAAATCCTGTGAACCCTGATATAGATTTGTGGATAGGGGCTTTAGAGAGAATCTATAATGCAGGCGTCCGCCGAATAGGTGCCATTCATAGAGGCTTTAGTACTTATGATAAAAAAATCTATAGAAATTTGCCGCAGTGGAATGTACCAATAGAACTACGTCGCCGTATTCCAAATATGCCAATTATCTGTGACCCAAGCCATATTGGTGGTAAACGCGAACTTATAGCACCACTTTCTCAACAAGCTATGGATTTAAGTTTTGACGGATTGATGATAGAGACTCATTGTAATCCTGACAAAGCGTGGAGTGATGCATCTCAACAAATAACCCCTGATATATTGGAATATATTTTGAATACATTGGTAATTCGTGAAACAAATCAGACAACCGAAAATTTGGCCGAGTTACGTAAACAAATAGATATAACCGATAATGAATTGCTTGATTTGTTGTCAAAACGTATGCGTGTTTCTAGAGAAATAGGAACATATAAGAAGGAACATTCAATGCCTGTTTTGCAGGCAGCTCGTTATGATGAGATTATGCAAAAACGTGTTATTCTAGGCGAGAGTCTTGGAATGTCAGCAGATTTTGTACGTAAGTTTTTAGAATCAGTACATGAGGAATCAGTACGTCAACAAATCGAAATCATTAATAGTTAAACGATGAAAATATTAATTCTGGGTGCAGGTAAAATGGGCACTTTCTTAACAGACGTTTTGTGCGTTCAACATGAGGTAGCGTTATTCGATGTTAATCCTAAGAATCTTCGATTTGTGTTCAATACATATCGAATGACAAAATACGACGAAATAAAAGAGTTTGAGCCGGAATTAATGATTAACTGCGTAACGCTTAAATATACTATTGATGCGTTTAATGCAGTGATACCATATTTACCTAAAACTTGTATTATTTCTGATATAGCATCTGTTAAAACGGGACTCCCCGAATATTACAAACTATGTGGAATGCGTTATGTATCGACGCATCCGATGTTTGGACCTACATTTGCAAATTTAGAAGATCTAAGCACGCAAAGTGCAATCATAATATCCGAGTCAGATCATATGGGCAAGGCATTTTTTAAAGATTTATATGGCTCACTTAAGCTTAAAATCTTTGAATATACATTCCTTGAACATGACGAGACAATCGCATATTCATTGTCAATACCATTTGCATCTACTCTGGTTTTTGCTGCCGTAATGAAACACCAAGAAGCTCCGGGTACAACATTTAAGAAACATATGACTATAGCCAGGGGTCTGTTTTCTGAAGATGATTATCTTATTTCCGAAATTATGTTCAATCCATTTACCTCAGGTCAGTTGACAAAAATTCGCGAAGAGTTGAAACATCTTTTAGCAATAGTTGATGCAAAGGATACTGATAAACTGCACGCTTATCTAAAGAAATTGCGCAAAAATATAGAGTAATTTATTTTAGGAGTTCAATCAAATATTCCCATATCTTTTCGACCGATGAAACAGAAACGCGTTCATCGGGCGAATGGACTCCTTCCAAGTTAGGTCCTATTGAAATTATGTCTAAGTGAGGAAATTTTTGCAAAAAAAGACCACATTCCAAACCTGCATGTATAACTTTTATCTTTGGAGCCTTTTTAAATAGTTGTTTGTATATATTATCAGCCTTTTTTAATAAAGGAGATTCAAAATTAGGCTTCCAACCAGGGTATTCGTTCGAGTGTGTGACTGATGCTTTATGCGTGGTTGCAATTTTATCAATCATAGATGCTGCCTTATGTAATTTATCTACATAATCGCTACGTTGGCTCGTACATATAACTATAGAATTTTCTAGTGTTTTAATTGATGCAAGATTTGTAGATGTTTCAACAAGTTCCGGTATCTCACTGCTATATTCTAACACACCATGTGGACATTCGCTTATTGCATGAATAATATTCAGAGCATCTTCATGTTTGATTCTTGTATCAGGAACTTTGCATGAATCTAGCGAGAATTTCATGCCGGGCTCTTTTTTTATCCAATTATCTTCAGTTTCTGCACAGAAAATATTCCATGCTATTCGTATTCTTTCTTTATCAGCCCACGGAACTGCTATTATAGCACTTGATTCACGTGCAATGGCATTTCTTAGTCCACCGCCATTAATACTGCATACTGATAAATCAAATTGTTTTGATACTGAGTTTAAAAAATCGTTCAATAGTTTATTTGCATTTGCTCTATCCTTGTTTATGTCGTCTCCACTATGTCCACCTTGTAATCCGAAAATTTTTAAGGAAACTCCGAATAAATGGTCCCGAATAGGCTCTTTCTCTATAAAAAAAGTAAGAGTTGAGTCGCATCCACCGGCACAGCCTATAATAATTTCATCATCTGTCTCAGAATCTAAATTTATTAGCGAATCAGCCGAAATAAAATCATCCTTTAGCGCTGATGCACCTGTAAGTCCGGTCTCTTCATCAATTGTGAATAAACATTCAAGTGAACGTTTAGTTTTATTACCTGCTAATAATGCAAGCATCATTGCAACACCAATTCCATCGTCAGCTCCCAGGGTAGTACCATTTGCCGAAATCCAATCTCCATTTTGAGTAAAGCTGATAGGGTTTACCATAAAATCATGAACTACATTGTCATTTTTTTCGCAAACCATATCAGTGTGTGCTTGTAATATGATAGTATGGCCTACCCCTGCTTTTTTTATCAATACATTCCCGACTTCATCTTGTTTGTATTCAAGATGATTGTTTTGTGCAAATTGAATTAAATAAGCAGTTATCTTTTCTTCGTGCTTTGATGGACGTGGAATTTTGCATATTTCAGAGAAATATTTCCACACATCGATAGGCTCAGGCATATTTTGATTCATTGTAAATATTTATATCTAAATTGATTATTATATATATTGCAAAAGTAAATAAATTTGAGTCTGTAATAAGTAATAAAACTTCAAAAAAAACATAGTATTTAGGTAATAATTACGGCGCAGCTTTTAAAAAAGTTGAAAACGTTAATTTTTTCGTTATTAAAGTACAAAATTATGTGTGATGTTTCACAATTAAAATTTTTATAACCTATATTTGCTCCTTATTATTAAATAAATGTATGCTTAAAGCCTTTTTGTTGTCTCTAATTATTCTGATACCCGCAATTTTATTGATGGGGTATCGTGTGTTTTTTACACAGAAGGGTAAATTTCCAAGTCTTCATGTAGATTCGAATGCTGCATTAAGAGAAAAAGGAATTCATTGCGTGCAAACACAGGATAGAGAGGCTAGAAAACAAAAAACAAATCAAATAAAAGCATGAAAAATTTATTACTTTACATTATTAATGGCGTATTAGTTGTTGCAGTTGTCGTCTTGTTTATATTATTCTTTTGCAATAAAGAAGATAATTCAAAAGAACAGGCTTTAACCGAGGGTGAAGTTTTACCCATAGCTTACGTAAATATCGATACATTGTTGCTCAATTATGATTTATATAAAACAATGAGCGAAGAATTATTGCAAGAAGAGGAACGTTCTCGTGCAAGTGTTAATCAAAAAGCAAATGTTTTACAAGCTGAAATGGTTGATTTTCAGAATAAAATAGAAAATAGAGCATTCTTGTCAGAAGAACGTGCTCGTAGTGAACAAGAACGTTTGGTTCGCAAACAACGTGAATTACAAGAACTTGACAGCAAATTGGCTCAAGATCTTGTTGCTAAACAAAAAGATATGAATGATAAATTATTTAAAACACTTGATTCTGTAGTTACTGAGTATAACAAAGACAAGAAATACCATTTTATCTTTAGTAATACAGGAAGTAATAATATTCTCTATGGTAATAAAGCATATAATATCACCGATGAGATATTAAAGCTCCTTAATGAAAAGAAATAATCAGTTTAAATTGTAATAAATACGAGTAGAGACGTGCCAAGGTACGTCTCTACCCATTTAATAGCAAAGATGGAAAAGAAGAAATTGCGTATAGTGTATATGGGTACGCCTGATTTTGCAGTTGAACCATTAAAGAAATTGGTAAATGACTCATACAATGTTGTAGGTGTGGTAACAATGCCTGATAAACCCGCAGGGCGAGGGTATCAGTTACAACAATCTGCAGTTAAGAAATTTGCGCTCGAAAGAAATTTACCATTACTGCAACCTGAAAACTTGAAAGATGAAGGTTTCTTGACATCGCTGCGTGAGTGGAATGCAGATTTACAAATTGTTGTAGCTTTTAGAATGTTACCTGAAGTTGTTTGGAATATGCCAAAATATGGTACATTTAATCTTCACGCATCTCTATTACCACAATATAGGGGAGCTGCTCCTATTAATTGGGCAATAATAAACGGCGATAAGGAAACCGGTGTAACTACATTCTTTTTGAAACATGAGATTGATACAGGTAATATAATCATGCAAAGCAAGATTTCTATAGGAGATGATGAGACTGTAGGAGATATACATGATAAATTAATGTATTTAGGTGCATCAGTAGTAACAGAAACTGTTGATCGTATAATCTCTGGAAATTATACTTTAACACCTCAAGATGAATCAATTGTTTTAAAACCTGCACCTAAAATATTTAAAGATACTTGCCGAATAGATTGGAGTAAGTCAGTGATAGAAGTTAAAAATTTTGTAAGAGGTTTATCACCATATCCTGCTGCTTTTACAGAAGTCAAAGACGAAAAAGATAGAGTGCTTAGCCTTAAGATTTATGATGTATCAGTTGAAGAAACAAAAACATCAGAACCATTTGGTGTATTATTAACTGACAATAAAACTTATTTGAAGTTTGCTGCTTATAACGGCTATGTAACAGTGCATCATTTACAATTAGCAGGTAAAAAAGCTATGGATGTGCAAGACTTATTACGTGGAGCCTATCTAAAATCTCTTAAATGATAATCTTTTTGTAAAATCAAATGATTACAACATTAGATTAACAAAGTAGATATTGTTATAGGGTCATAAAAAAATTCTTATCTTTGTTATTCTATGATAGATCAAGCAACGAAAGATAGAATATTAACTGCAGCTAAAATTGAGGAGGTTGTAGGTGATTTTGTAACGCTTAAAAAACGAGGTGTTAATCTAATTGGTCTATGTCCTTTTCATAATGAAAAAACGCCTTCGTTTACAGTATCTCCCGCAAAAAACATTTGTAAGTGTTTCGGATGCTCAAAAGGTGGATCACCTGTTAACTTTATTATGTTGCATGAGCAATTGGATTATGCTGATGCCTTACGTTATTTAGCCCGAAAGTATAATATCGAGATTGTTGAAAAAGAGCTTTCTTCTGAAGAACTTGAACATCGTAATGACAGAGAGAGCATGTTTGCGATTAATCAGTTTGCTTTAAATTATTTTACTAAAATCTTGTGGGAAAACGAAGATGGCAGGGCTATAGGTATATCGTATTTCAAAGAAAGAGGTTTTAGAGATAATATTATAAAGAAATTTCAACTTGGATTTTGTTTAGATAAATTCGATTCCTTAAGCAAAGAAGCAATTAAAAGCGGTTATAACAAACAGTTTTTACTTAAAACAGGATTATGCACCGAATCTGAACGCGGTGGTTTGGTTGACAGGTTTAGAGGTAGGGTAATGTTCCCTGTACATTCTCTTTCGGGGAAAATTGTAGCATTTGGCGGTCGTGTCCTTAAAAAGACAGATAATACTGCGAAGTATGTAAACTCACCTGATTCTGAGATTTATCATAAAAGTAACGAGTTATACGGAATATTTTTTGCGAAAAATAATATTGTTAAGGAGGATCGTTGTTTTTTAGTTGAGGGTTATACTGATGTCATTTCGATGCATCAAGCCGGCATTGAAAACGTAGTCGCATCTTCCGGAACATCATTAACGCCAGGTCAAATAAGACTAATTCATAGATTTACTTCAAACATCACAGTCTTGTATGATGGTGATGCAGCAGGCATACATGCATCAATTCGAGGAATAGATATGCTTTTGTCTGAAGGCATGAATGTTAAAGTGGTTTTACTCCCCGATGGTGAGGATCCTGATTCATTTGCCAGAAGTAAAGATTCAAGTGAATTCAATGCATTTATACAAGCGCATCAAACTGATTTTATCAGATTTAAAACTCAACTGTTATTAGATGATGCAGCAGGAGATCCAATAAAAAAAGCTAATCTTATTAACGATATTGTAACCAGCATATCTGTTATCCCGGATGCAATAATACGTTCTTTATACATAAAAGAGTGTGCAGATCGTTTTGAAATGCGCGAATCAGTATTGGCTGAGGTATTGGCAAAGAAAATATCAGGCACTCAAAAAACTATTTCTCAAAATGAGATAAAGCAGGCAGTAATTGAAAAAGATCAAGAAAAGCCTTTTGCATTTATGCAAGAGCAAAATCTTATAAGATATATAATTAGATACGGCAAAAATCTAATACCGGTACAGATAGATGAAAATAAAATTGAGCAGATTTCTGTGCTTGATTATATTAATCAAAGTTTAATTGCTGATGATATGCAATTGGAATACGGTTTGCATAAGTATATTCTACAAGAGGCTATTATGACAGAAGGCGATTTTCGCTATTATTTTCTTAATCATCCTGATGAGTCTGTAAGAAATTATGCCTTTTATTTATCGGAAGATAAATATGAACGTAGTAATATTCATGATAAATTCAATAAAACAGAAACTGAAGAAGAAAGGTTGAAGGTTATAATACCTAGAATTACTCTTGAATACAAAAATAAAATACTTGAGCAACAAAGTAATGAGTTGATTGCAGAATTGAAACAAGCTAATGCTGAAAATGATTATAAAAAGATAAATGAATTGATCAATAAGCAAATGGAATTGAATAAATACAGGCAAACTTTGGCTCGCTATTTGGGAGAACGAACAATAATTGCATTATAAAGATGAATAGTACAACTTCGTTTTGGAAATACTTTGATGAGATATGCAAGATACCACGTCCTTCGGGAAACTGTAGTGCCATAATCAAACATCTTGAACAATTTGCTAAATCGAATAATTTAGATTCAAAGATAGATGATGCAGGCAATATAGTTATAGGCAAGCCGGCAACTATCGGTATGGAATCACGTCCTGCTGTGATATTACAAGGACATGTTGATATGGTGCCACAAATTGCGCCTGGTACAACTCATGATTTTACAAAAGATTCTATAAAATATTCGGAAAAAGACGGGAAGATTTTTGCTCAAGGCACAACATTGGGAGCCGATAATGGTGTAGCAGTCGCTTCTATGATGGCTGTTTTAGCATCAACCAATATAAAACACCCTGCTTTAGAATGTCTATTTACTGTAGATGAAGAAATTGGTATGCTTGGAGCCTTTGGACTTGATTCAAATGCATTGAAGGGAGAGATTTTGCTTAATCTTGATTCAGAAGAAGAAGGTGAATTGATAGTGGGGTGTTGTGGTGCAACGCGAGCAGAGTGTAAGTTTATATATTCTAAAGAACCTGTTCCAAGAGGTGATGCAGCATATAAAATTTCGGTACAAAATCTTAAAGGAGGGCATTCGGGTTTAGATATACACTTGCAACGCGCTAATGCAATTAAATGTCTGTCGCATTTTCTAAAAACATTAGTTAGAGATTTTGAAGCCAGAGTTGCATCTATTGAAGGAGGTACTGTATGTAATGCCATACCTAATGAAGCATCTGCAATTATTACAATCCCGGCAGAAGGTGAAGACGATTTATATGAAGTTGCTCAAGAATTTCAGGAGATATTTGGGAATGAGTATGAAGTATCTGACCCTGAATTTGAATTAACAGTTGAATCTATATCATTACCGGAAGGTTTATTACCTGAATTTGTACAAGATGATATTATTAATGCTATAGTTGCTATACCAAATGGTGTATATAGATATTCTCCAACGTTAAAAGGCGTAGTAGAAACATCGTCTAATTTAGGCAGTATTCATACAAAAGATAATATTATTATACTTGATTTTTTGTTCAGAAGTACTTTGGATTCGATGAAAGGTGAAGTAAAATCAATGATTGAGAGTATCTTTCTATTAGCAGGTGCATCCGTTCGTTTCTGGGGGAATTATGATGGATGGGAACCAAATATGGAGTCTGAGATACTCAAAAAGACTGTAAAGAGCTATAAGTATTTATTTAATGAAGAGCCTCGCGTAAGTATTATTCATGCAGGTTTGGAATGTGGTATTTTTAGCTCTATATATCCTGATTGGGATATGCTGTCATTCGGACCAACAATCAAGCATCCACATTCAGTTAACGAGAACTTGGATATTAATAGTGTAGAACGTTTTTGGAAATTGTTAGTTGCAATATTGGAGGCTTAACTCTATTCTTTACGAAGAGTAAATAGAAACTCAAGTCCGCCACCCTGACGATTTTTTGCTGATATACGACCTTGATGTAAATGGATTGCATTTTTTACAATAGCTAAACCTAAACCTGTTCCTCCAAGTTTTCTGGATCTTCCTTTGTCAACTCTATAGAATCTGTCAAATATACGATTTAAGTGTGTTTCTTCCACACCAACGCCGTTGTCTGCGAAAGATAAATAATAAAATTCTTTGTCGCTTCGATAGCAACTTATTTCAATATTAATATCAGATCCTGCATAGTGAAGACTATTGTCTAATAGATTCCTGAATACCGAATATAGTAAAGACTGATTGCCTTTAATAGGAAGTGGCGATGCTACGTCAACATGAACATTAAAGTGTTTTTCTTCCAATTCGAGAGCAACATCTTGGACTACGCTATCAATAATGCTGTGTAAATCAAGATCGTCTTTTGCAAAAATATTTGATGTTTCGTCAAGTTTGTTAAGCATCGATATATCTTGTAATAGATAGCTTAATCTAATAGCCTGGTTATAACATCTTTGTATGTAAAATTTTTTCTTCTCTTCTTCCATATCAGGGTTGTTAAGCAGCGTTTCCATAAATCCTTGTATGCTGCTTATCGGAGTTTTTAACTCGTGTGATATGTTTTGTGTAAGTTGACGTTTTAAAAGAGCTTGTTCTTCTTGCTGTGTAATATCATCTATCGTTATTTCAAAACTCTTGTCAGGGAAAATGATACAATTTATTGATATGATAGAGTCATTTTTATGTATTTGTACTGACTTTGTTTCAAATATATTTGTGTCGTTACGTTGTCTGTCATCTAAAAATTCTGTAATCTCTCCAAATTGGGATATTTCGAAA
This sequence comes from Bacteroidia bacterium, assembly GCA_009930305.1. GTDB lineage: Bacteria > Bacteroidota > Bacteroidia > Bacteroidales > Paludibacteraceae > Enterocola. The sequence goes on along the minus strand of RZYM01000002.1, from coordinate 178,602 downwards.
ACACTTTCAGGATATCTTCTTTGTTTATCCGAGATTAGGTTTATATATTGAATGAATAATTCGTTTGATAATATTTCTTTACGTTGCGGAGAAAAAATAGCCAAGCCGCGTTTAGATAACCTAAGGTGTGACATTAGTTTTTCTCGTTCTATATTTAAAGCCTTTTGAGTGTGATCAAGTTTCTTATACATATTAACTATGTATTCGCTAATTTCCCTGAACTCATTATCCGGAAAATTATATTTATCTCCTGAATCTACCTTTTCAATAAGATTTTTTAAAGCATTTATAGTGTTTCCGAATCGTCTTGCAACCATATAAAATGCGCCCGATGCACATAAGAAAAAAAGCAATATTACTATTATAGCAAGATTATCTGTTTTAAATACATCAGATAGCCTATTAAAGGGTTTAGCAGTTCGAATATAATAATTTTCATATTTTTTTATATAGTAAAAATATGATTGTTTTGTAGTGTCTGATTTTCGAATCGCAAATCCTTTGCCTTTCTTTTTTGCTATTGTAAATTCCTTTCTACTAGCATGGTTTGTATACTCCTTAGGCACTATATTATTATCAAAAACAATATTACCATCTATATCTAAAATGGTGATTCTTATTGTTGAATCAGGTAAAAAAGGAATCTCTGATTTGTCGTATTGAGTTTTTACTACGTCGCAGCATATTTCTAATTTATCGCATAAATTTTCGATTGCAACATTTTGAGTATAGCGATGCTCTATAAGAATAATAAAGATGGAGAACACCAAGAAGATGCCACCAAAGTAAGTTAATATGCGTTGATTGATTGTCACGGCGCAAATGTAGAAAAAAAAACACATTTGATATTACAAAATGGTGACGATTTATGCGAGTTGGTTAATATTTAATCAAAAAATGCAATAATTTAAACGAAGATAATAGTTTTGTAATTTTATTGAAATGGAATTGAAATATCTAGCAGATATATTTGTATCGTGAAAAAATTAATAATACAGATGAAAATGAAGTCATACCGAAAAAAGCGAATTTTTATTTTACTGCTTGGTTTTATTACATTTAGTAATATATCAGCAGCCAACCAAGAAAGTGATGCAATTAGCCAAGTAAGTGATTCAATTAAAACGGATGCCGTTGCTCCAGAACTCTCAAAGATTGAGGAAATGGAAGAGCGGCTTTCTATTTTAAATGATAAAATGTCGTCTTGGGGTGCATTAAAATTTTCAGGATATGTTCAATTTGATGTTACATACAGGCAAATAAGTAATGATGTAGGTTTTAGTATTAGACGAGGATTCTTAAAAGGAGCATATTCAAACTCATGGGGTGCTGCTGTATTACAAATTAATGTAACGGAAAAAGGAGTTGGTATTAAGGATGCCTATCTAATGGCTAAATTGCCTAAGTTTGATTGGCTTTCACTTACAGGAGGTGTTTTCGGCCGGCCATTTGGTTATGAGGTAGAATATAGTTCGGCTGTGCGTGAGTCTCCTGAAAGATCACGAATTACTACAACATTATTTCCTAACGAGGGAGAGCTAGGAGCTAAACTTACATTCCAAGGCCCTAAAAATACAGCATGGAATAGGTTGAAATTAAATGCAGGAATCTTTGCCGGAAATGGTATAGCATGGGAGGATAAATCTAAGTATGGCGATATGGATAAGGATTTTATAGCCCAAATATCATATCGTCAAGATTTTGATAATATGAGTTTTGGTGTGGGTACATCTGTATATTATGGAAATGTATATGTAGGTAATTATATTGATGATTTAGGAACTGTTACACAGTACAAAGCTTATGAGTTGGTCAATAAACAATACGTTGCTGTAGATAAAGCATTATTTCATAGACAATATTATGGTATAGATGCTCAGTATCAGCTTATATCAATATTAGGAACTACAAAAATCTTCGGTGAATTCTTAATCGGAACTCAACCAGGTTTGTATAGCTCCTCAGTTAGTAGTAGTGGAAGTGGATATATGAATGGTGCAGCTTCTTTTAGTGGTAGTCATGATTCCAAAGCCGGTGATTTGTACCTAAGACCATTTATGGGTGGATATGTTTATTTAGTTCAAAATATAGCAAACTCTAAACATTCAATAACATTAAAGTATGATTGCTACGATCCGAACTACTTGTTGTCCGGAATAGAATGTTTAAATAATGGAGATATTAAGTATCAAACATTAGGAATAGGATATATGTTTACTTTGTCAAAAAACTTACGATTTATGGCGTACGTAGACTTAGTTTGGAACGAAAATACTGCTCTGCCCGATTTTTCTTATAACAAAAGAGATAATGTTCTTACCGTGCGAGCTCAATATAAATTTTAAATTAAAAATAAATAAAAATGAAAAATCTAAAAAGAATTATCGCCATAATATTGGCAACAACATTAAGTGTTAATGGGCTTATGGCTCAAAAAATGAAAGGAAGTGATACTGTATTACCTTTGGCGCAGAAGCAAGCAGAAGCTTTCATGAAAAAAAATCCATCGTCAAGAGTTACTGTAACCGGAGGTGGATCAGGTGTAGGAATATCAGCTTTGATTGACGAAAACACAGACATAGCTATGGCATCCCGTAAAATAAAGTTTGATGAGCGTATGAAATTACAATCTGCAGGTCAATCTCTTGTTGAAAAAGTAATCGCTTACGATGCTTTGGCTGTAATTGTCAATCCTTCAAATCCTGTATCAAAGTTGGCTAGAGAGCAGTTAGAAGGAATCTTTACAGGTAAAATTACAAACTGGAAAGAAGTTGGCGGCGAAAACAGAGAAATTGTTGTCTATTCGCGCGAGACTAGTTCGGGAACTTACGAGTTCTTTAAAACCAGTGTTCTTAAAGAAAAAAACTATAAATCGTCAGTTTTGTCAATGCCGGCAACCGGAGCTATAGTCCAATCCGTGAGCCAGACCAAAGGAGCTATTGGCTATATAGGTTTAGCATATCTGAATAATCAGACAAAGGCCATACAAGTTTCGTACGATAAAGGTAAAACATATGTAGCTCCATCTTACGCAAATGCTAAGAACAAAACGTATCCGATAGTACGCCCATTGTATCTGTATTACGTAAAAGCGAAAGAAAAATCTATAAAACCATTTATTGATTTTGCATTGTCTGCAGAGGGCCAGAAATGGGTTGACAAAGTAGGTTATGTAGACATTTTGCCTCAAAAGTAATAAAAATGAAATTTAAATATTTCCAAAACAAGTTCATGGGAAGTGTAATTAAGCTATGTGGCTTAAGTAGCGCTTTTGTGATTGTTATGATGGTAATATTCTTATTTAAAGAAGGCTCGGGTTTATTCTCCGAACCAGTAGTCGAACCAGGATATGTTTTGGCTGTCAATACTAATAATAAGATTGAAACATTAAATGAAGTACAAATAAAGGAATTGTTTGATGCAGAAATTCAGAATTGGAGTGAATTAGGTGGCCAAGATATTCCAATTACAGTATTACGATTGTCAGATATACCTGATTATGTTTCTGAAGAATCCTTGGGAGCTGATTTTGAAAGATTGCCATTGTGCATAGATAGCTTGATAAATGTTATGCCCGGGATAATAGCATTTATACCTGAGATGTATATCCCTGATAATTTTTCAGGAAAACTAATAGACGCCGGCACAATAAGTTTGTCTGATTTTGTTGTCGGTTCAGAATGGTTTCCAACAGCTAAGCCTGCTGCAATGTTCGGTCTACTACCTTTGTTACTAGGTACTCTATGGGTTTCTATTGCAGCTATATTATTAGCATTACCATGTGGATTGTCTGTTGCTGTGTATATGGCAGAGTTGGCATCACCTAAAACGAGAGCTATATTGAAGCCTATAATAGAACTGTTAGCGGGTATACCATCTGTGGTATATGGTTTCTTTGGCTTGGTTGTTTTGGCTCCATTAATTCAAAATATTTTCGGCTTGGATGTCGGAGAAACAGCATTGACAGGTGCTGTTATTCTTGCGATAATGGCATTGCCAACAATTATTACCGTGGCAGAGGATGCAATAAGAACAGTCCCTAAATCGGTTAAAGAGGCATCATTAGCATTAGGTGCCAGCCATTGGCAAACGATACGTCGTGTTATATTGCCATATGCTTCATCAGGAATTTCAGCTGCTATAATTCTAGGAGTGGGTAGAGCAGTGGGTGAGACAATGGCAGTGTTAATGGTAACTGGCAACTCGGCTGTTATACCAAATTCATTATTGATGCCTGTGCGAACAATACCGGCTACAATTGCGGCAGAATTAGGTGAAGCATCTGCCGGAGGAACACACTACCAGGCCTTGTTCTTACTTGCGTGTGTGTTGTTTTTAATGACATTAGTTCTAAGTTTAACTGCGTCATATATATCATCAAAACAGAATAAACATGGATAATCATAAGTCTAAAATACTTACACAAAATATAGTTTTTACGTTTTTCCGTATCATGGCGTTGTTAGTTGTAGCATTTCTAGCATGGATATTAGTCTTCTTGATTGTTAAAGGAAGTGGCGTTTTGAGCATTGATTTTATTACAAGTTTTCCAACAGACGGAATGACATCAGGGGGTATTTTCCCTGCAATAATAGGAACTATATGTTTGATGATTGGTTCGATGGTTTTTGCTATGCCTATCGGAATTTTAGCCGGAATATACATGAATGAGTATTCAGGAAATGGATTTTTTGTTCGTTTAATTCGTCTTCTTACAGATAACTTGAGCTCTGTACCATCTATTATATTCGGTTTATTCGGTATGGCTTTATTCGTGAATAAATTAAATTTTGGTGATTCGATTTTGGCAGGTTCATTGACTTTAGGCTTACTCGTTTTACCAATAGTAGTCCGTACTACTGAGGAGGCTTTAAAAGCGATTGAAATGTCGTATCGTGAGGCTTCATTAGCATTAGGTGCAACTCGTTGGCAGACAATTCAGAAAGTAGTTTTGCCAATGGCGATGCCCAATATTATAACAGGTCTTGTCCTTTCTGTTGGGCGTGTTTCGGGCGAAACAGCACCGATATTGTTTACTGCTGCAGCATATTTTTTACCAAAATTGCCTCAATCGATATTTGAACCGGTGATGGCTTTACCATATCATTTGTATGTATTGGCAACTAGTGGTACTGATATTGAGTCTGCTCGTCCAATAGCTTATGGTACTGCATTGGTACTAATAATTTTAGTAGCATTAATTAATCTTACAGCTGCCTTACTCAGACGTTATTTTTCAAAAAAATTAAAACAATAATATATGGAAAGCAAAATAATTCAGGCATCAAACGTCAATTTTTATTATGGAACTTTTAAGGCACTTAATAATATTAATTTGTCAATCGAAAGAAATACTGTAACTGCATTTATTGGTCCGTCAGGTTGCGGTAAATCAACATTCTTACGCCTATTAAATCGTATGAACGATTTAATACCAGATATACATTTAGAAGGATCTATTAAAATTGAAGGTCATGATATTTACGGTAAGGATGTACAAGTAGATGAATTGCGTAAACAAGTAGGTATGGTTTTTCAAAAGCCAAATCCATTCCCGAAGAGTATTTTTGAGAATGTTGCATACGGATTACGTGTAAATGGTGAAAATAATAAATCTTTTATTAACGAAAGAGTAGAAAGTTCATTGAAAGGAGCTGCATTGTGGGATGAGGTTAAAGACCAACTTGGTAAGTCAGCTTTTGCTCTGTCGGGAGGACAACAGCAACGTTTGTGTATTGCAAGAGCCTTAGCTGTAAGGCCATCAGTATTATTGATGGATGAGCCGGCATCAGCCTTAGATCCGATATCAACAGCTAAAATCGAAGAACTTATTTACTCTTTAAAAGATGATTATACCATAATTATTGTTACTCACAATATGCAACAAGCAACAAGGGTGTCTGATAAAACGGCATTTTTTTATTTGGGAAATCTTATTGAGTATGGAGATACAAAAAGGATTTTCTTAAACCCGGAAAAAAAGGAAACACAAAATTATATTACAGGACGATTCGGATAAAATTAAGACTATGAAACAGACAGAGTATGAAATTAGGAAAGTAAAAGATCAGTATACACGAATGTGGTATTTGGTCGAGAAGCAAGTGATAAGTTCTTTCGCAAGTATAGAAAATTTTGATCGCGATGCAGCAAAGGCAATAGTTATGCGTGAGAAAATGGTTAATGCACAGGAATTGGCAATTGATGATGCTTGCGAACGCTTTTTAGCGTTATTTGCTCCTGTTGCAGTTGATTTGCGTTTTGTTATATCAATGATTAAGATTAATAATAATCTTGAACGTATAGGTGATTTTGCCGAAGGACTTGCAAAGTTTTGTTTAAACAGACAGACAAAAGCCTTGAGTCAAGAACTAAAAGAATCATTAAGATGGCGTGAACTTACAGACACAACTATAAAGATGATGCAAATGGCTCGTGAGTCTTTTGAAACGGAGAATTCGGAGAAAGCCTTATCTCTTATGGATTTAGACACAATAGTAGATGATATTTATAATTCATCTACAGATATTTTAGCTGATGCAATAAGATCTAATCCTGAAAATACAGAAGAACTTATGACTTTGCAAGAAGTAGTTCGCAGAGTAGAGCGTATGTGCGACCATTTCAATAATGTTGCAGAAGAGATTGTTTTTTATTTAGATGCACGCGAATTGCGTCATCAATCTTAATTAAAACAATAATCCCCAAAAGTAAGACTTTTGGGGATTATTATATATAAACTATAATTTTTATTACTCTGCTTTAGGAGCTTCGTCTTTCTTAGGTTCGCGTGGAGGACGCTCTGTCAAAACTTTGTGAGATAGTTTGAATTTTCCTGTTTTTTGATCAATTTCAAGTAATTTGACAGACATAATATCATTTTCTTTCAAACCTGAATCTTCCATTGTTTCAATGCGTTTCCAGCTAATTTCAGAAATGTGAAGTAAACCTTCTTTACCAGGCATGAATTCTACGAATGCACCATAAGGCATAATAGATTTCACTTTAGCATCATAAACTTCACCAACTTCAGGAATTGCAACAATAGCCTTGATTTTAGCAACAGCTGCATCAATGCATTGTTTGTTTGTTCCTGCTATTTCTACAACACCTTTGTCATCAGCTTCTGTGATAGAAATGGTGGCTCCGGTTTCAGCTTGCATACCTTGTATGATTTTTCCTCCAGGACCGATAATTGCGCCAATCATGTCTTTTGGAACATTTATTGTAACAATACGTGGAGCGTGAGGTTTCAAATCTGCACGTGGTTCAGGTAATGTCTCTTGAATTTTTTCAAGAATATACATACGACCATCGTGTGCTTGTTTTAATGCTTTCTCCAAAATTTCAAATGATAAACCATCTACTTTTATATCCATTTGAGTAGCAGTAATACCATTTTTAGTTCCGGTTACTTTAAAGTCCATATCTCCTAGGTGATCTTCATCTCCTAAAATATCAGACAAGATTGCATAATTTGTACCTTTATTTTCAGAGATAAGTCCCATTGCTATACCTGATACAGGTGCTTTGATAGGAACACCGGCATCCATAAGTGCCAAACATCCTGCGCATACTGTAGCCATAGATGAAGAACCATTAGATTCCAATATATCTGAAACTACACGTACTACATATGGATAATTTTCAGGAATCATATTCTTAAGAGCGCGGCAAGCTAAGTTTCCGTGTCCAATTTCGCGACGACCGATACCGCGTTGTGCTTTTGCTTCACCGGTAGAAAATGGAGGGAAATTGTAGTGTAATAAGAAATGTTCGTTACCTTTTATCAAGGCTTCATCAATCATTTTTTCATCTTGCTTCGTTCCTAAAGTTACAGTACTTAATGATTGAGTTTCGCCACGTGTAAATACTGCTGAACCGTGAGGTCCGGGTAGGTAATTCACTTCCGACCAAATAGGACGGATTTCGGTTGTTTTACGACCATCTAAGCGTAAACCTTCATCTAATATTGCACGACGCATAGCCTCTCTTTCAACATCATGATAGTAGCGGTCTATTAGAGGTGCTTTTTCTGCTAACTCTTCTTCTGTAAATTGTGCTTTATATTCGTCTTTTACAGCACTGAAATTTGCTTCGCGTAAGTGTTTGTCAGTGTTGCAAGATTTTGCTAATTCGTATGTTTTTGCGTATGTTTTATCGTGTAAGTCTTTGCGTAAGTCCTCATCATTAACCTCATGACAGTATACTCTTTTTTGAGTTTTACCCGCAGCTTCCATTAATTCCATTTGAACTTTGCAATGAACTTTTATTGATTCGTGTGCAGCTTTTATTGCATCGAGCAAGTCTGCCTCAGAAACTTCTTTCATTTCACCTTCAACCATCATAATGTTGTCAATAGTTGCAGCAACGATGATGTCTAGGTCAGCCTTCTCTAATTGTTCAAAAGTTGGGTTTATTACAAATTTCCCGTCTATACGAGCTACGCGAACTTCTGAAATCGGTCCGTGAAATGGTATATCGCTTACTGCGATTGCTGCTGATGCAGCTAAACCGGCTAATGCATCAGGCATATCTTCGCCGTCTGCCGAATACATAGTAACATTTACAAATGTTTCAGCGTGAAAATCGTCAGGGAATAGGGGACGTAATGCGCGGTCTACTAAACGTGCTGTCAGAATTTCGTAGTCTGATGCGCGTCCTTCTCGACGTGTAAATCCGCCTGGGAATTTTCCGTTTGATGCGAATTTTTCTTTATACTCTACGGTAAGTGGCATAAAATCGGTACCAGGAACTGCGTCCTTGGCCGAGCAAACCGTAGCCAATAACATGGTTTTACCCATGGTTACCATTACTGCTCCATCAGCTTGTTTTGCTAACTTGCCTGTTTCCAGGGTAATGGTCCTTCCATCACCGAGTGTGATGGTTTTTGTTACTACATTCATACAAATAACATTTACTTGTTTTTAACTCAAAAAAATCGTACAAAATTAGCTATTTTTTTTTATTATTCCTAATAAAACATTAATACCGAAAACGTGTTAGATTTTGGTAAACAATTTCGTGTGAAGATTTTAACCAAAATCATTCGTTTTATTTATCCTTGTCAAACGAGTTATCTGATATAAGTAAAATCACCTGATTTGCATGCAGTTATAATAATACAAAAGTTTTAGTCAAAAAATAAAATTGAATAATAATGATAAAAATTAATAGAATGTTTGAGTATTTGAAAAATAATTGTATCTTTGAATTACCGTATCGCAATATTTTGGGAAACTTAACAATCTATTTCTAAAACGAGCAACTTCGGTATTTATCAATGGCGTGCCGCTATCAGGCAACTGATTGGGCGGATTACAAAGAGTTCCGGGGCCTCAAATCCTACTATTAACGAGTTCGGATCATAAAATTTGCGGTACGGTTTTTTTTGCCCTTACAGAACATTACATATTCTCTAAAAACTATGTTTTTAATATCCCCGAAAGTAAGTTTTCGGGGATATATTTTTGTTATTTACGAAGTGGGCAGTTTGCGCACATATCGCTGTTACTGTTGCCGTTACAAGTTTTATTGTTATCGCAACATCCTTTTTTACGATTAAATGACCTATATATGTAAATGCCGATGTAAACTATTGCTATTGTAAGTATAATAATAACAATTATCCATTCAATATTTATATCCATAAGCTACCTATTTGAAAAATTATAAATGCCATTATCCATGCGATTGATGTTGAATAAATAGCCGAGAATATTCCCCATTTCCAGGATCCGGATTCGTTTTTAATTGCCACAATTGTTGCTACACAAGGGAAACATAGTAATATGAATACCATGTAGCCAAAAGCAACAACAGGATTAAATGCTTTGTCGTTTTGTAACGATTCGGCAAGTCTAGGGCTATCTTCCGATTCATCATCACCCGTGTATAATACAGATAGAGTACTAACAACAAGTTCTTTTGCAGGTAATCCGGCGATTATTCCGATACCCATTTTCCAATCAAAGCCTAATGGTTTTATTGCCGGCTCAATGAAATGTCCCAGTTTCCCTATATAGCTGTTTTCTTGATGCACTTGCATAGTATCGTCTTCTTTTTTTAGAGGGAAATATCCTAAAGCCCATATAACGATTGATGCAAATAAAATAATTGTTCCCATCTTTTTAAGATATTGTAGAGACTTTTCCCACATGTGATGAAGTGCAGACTTAATAGTCGGTACTCTGTATGGAGGCAATTCCATTACAAATGGAGCATCATCACCCTTAAATATAAACCTTTTAAATACTCTAGCCATTATTACAGCGACAGCAATTCCTATTGCATATAATGATAACATCACAAATGCTGCATTTTTCGGGAAGAAGGCTGCAGTAAGTAGCACGTAAACAGGAAGTCTTGCGCTGCACGACATAAATGGGGTTACCAACATTGTAATAAGTCGGCTATTCTTACTTTCAAGTGTCCTTGTTGCCATTATAGCGGGAACACTGCATCCAAATCCCATAAGCATAGGTACAAAAGATTTACCGTGTAAGCCCATCTTATGCATTATTTTATCCATAATAAATGCTGCTCTCGAAAGGTATCCCGAATCTTCCATTAATGATATAAAGAAGTATAGAATCAATATGTTTGGTAAGAATACAATTACTCCGCCAACGCCTCCTATTATACCATCTACGATTAGGTCTTTTAGAGGTCCGTCGCTCATTATATCAGAAATAAAATTACCCAACCACTCAACTCCCATGTCAATCCAATCTTGTGGATATGCACCTAGCGAAAATGTACACTCAAACATAATCCACATAAAAATGAAGAAAATAGGGTATCCCCAAAATTTATGAGTAACAATAGGGTCGAGTATGCGTGTAAGTTTAAATGTTTCTTTTTTACCTTCAACGTAGGTCTCTGCTAATGCTCCTGCAATAAATCCGTATTTTGCATTTATAATTGCTGATTCACAATCTTCTTGCTTTTCTTCTTCTATATGTGGGCTTACCTTATCTCTAAAATTATAAAGATCTTTTGCATTGTCGAGTGTTTTTAGGTATTTATCAGCTTCTTTGTCTTTTTCCAATAACTTAATGGCAAAGAATCTGCTTGCAATCTGACTTTCAAAGTTGCCTGCTTGTTTAATGAGTATATTTAATTTGTCAATTGCATCTTGCAAGTCGCCGCCATGGTTAATATGTATATGTCGTACTGTTGGCTCTTCATTTTCATATACCTTGATAAGTGTTTCGAATAAAGTATTTAAGCCACTATTACCACTAAAACCCTCGCTGGCTATGGTAGGTACAATAGGGACGCCAAGCAATCTCCCCAGAGCTTTATAGTCGAGTTTTGCACCACTTTTTTCTAATTCGTCATACATATTTAAGGCTATTACCATTGGAATATCCATATCAATAAGTTGAGTCGTTAGATATAAATTACGTTCTAATGTAGATGCAGATACAATGTTGATGATGATATCAGGCATCTTTTCAAATATATGCTTACGAACGTATATTTCTTCAGGTGTATAGGCAGATAGAGAATATGTTCCTGGTAAATCGAAGATATTAAATTTATATCCTCCAAACGAAAAATGTCCTTCTTTTGCATCTACAGTAACTCCACTGTAATTACCTACATGTTCGTGAGAGCCGGATGCGATATTAAATAATGATGTTTTACCGGCATTCGGGTTACCAACTAACGCAACATTAATTGTTTTACTCTTCTCTGTTGCAATATGTTCCATTATTTGAACAGGTTCTTCTATACCAACAGGAAGATCTTGATGTTCTTTTCTTTGTGCTTTTGCTTCTTCTTCACTTATGATTTCTACTAATGATGCTTCATTACGTCTTAATGAAACCTCATAGTCCATCACCTTATACTTAATAGGATCTTTTAGTGGGGCATTAAGTATAACCTCTACTTTCTTGCCACGAATAAAACCCATTTCGATGATGCGTTTTCTAAAATTTCCGGAACCTAATACTTTGACTATAATTCCTGTTTTGCCTGTTTGTAGTTCAGATAATTTCATTCTTATATTGTTTTTTTTGTTATTTCAAAAATTAAGGCCGAAGCGCAATCCTAAAAGAACGGCTGTATCTAAATGGGCTTCTGTCCCTTTAGGGTTAAACACACATGCAAAATTAGGCTGCAAGTAAATATGATTCAGGAAACTGAATTTATAACTAAGTTCTAAGTTTGTTTCTGCTTCTTTGTCTGACGAAAAATATGCCATACACACACCAATTGCAGCTTCGTCAGCAGGGCGTTTTTTCCAAAATCCCATAGCGTGAGCTCCGAAACTAAAATATACATCGTTGTAATTATATTCAGAAGGTGCCCATGAAAATTGTGAAAATACGTGCATAGTTGCATCCGATGAGGTATGAAATACTTCTTGTTCTAAACTCAGATACAAACCATAATTATATTTATCTAAACTGTTTGACGGATCAACGTGCCACCAATTGTAGCCACCTAATTTAAAATTAGATTCTAAGTTTTTAAAAATGCTATATGTAGACTGTGCTTCCATAATGCTAAATACACCATCGTATTTACTGAATGACCAATTTACATTGTATGGATTCTCATCCCAATCTTTTTGGGTCCCATCGAATACTCCACCTGACAACTGAAGTCCTTCTGTTACAGCATATTGTATCGTAAAGCCTAAACCTGTTATCGGAAATATAGGGATAGGATTGTTTGTTGAAATTGTTGAAGGAACACCAAATGAGCTATTCATAAATATGCCGGCATGATCTGTTACCATAAAATTACTATTCATATCAATAAGTCCGATTTGTAAATGAACTCGTTTTATTTGTTGTGCGTACCACAATTCAGAAAGGTAGGTATGATTTCCTGCTTCAATATTGCTAAATATCTGAAAGTCGCCAACTAAGTCAGTACTAGGTGTGTCACCATGTGTGTTTTCAAATTTTACTTTTAAGGTACCACCTTTCCACCATTTTGCGCGCTCGGTGTGAAAACTAACGGCTAAATCGGTTTTTCCCATGTAGGCTGCTCCTGTTTTTATACCTCCGTGTAAATTACCTACTACATCTCCAATGTATGCTGCTTCTAAGATAAACGGTCCTGCTTCGTACGCATTTGCAATGTTTGTAGTTGTTAGTGCGAAGTTACATATAATCGCAACTATAAATTTTTTTTTCATTTGTCTGACATTATTCGTTAATAAATTTGTTTTACACCGCAAATGTATGGGTGTTGAAAAAAATCTACAATCGCAAGAATATGTCAAATTTTATGATGCCATATCCCATAAAAATGGGATGTTATTTATATTGTTGTTGCGTTTGGCATTTGCTTTTCTTCCAAGCTGTCTATATTTATAATACCATTTAAGATAGCGTATATTGTAAGTCCTGGCAATGATTTTATTCCTGTCTTTTCACAGATGTTTTTTCGATGTGATACAACTGTGTGCGTTGATAAAAATAATTTCTCAGCAACTTCTTTGTTTGATAATCCTTCAATAAGATATTTTAGTACGTCTATCTCACGTTTTGACAATATATTGTCGCTTTTTTCTTTTTGTGTATGCTCTATATGCTCATACTTTTCAACTAAAGGAATTAATATGTTGTCTTCAATATGCGAATGAATCTTTAGCTCATATTCTAATTCGAACAAACAAGAAAGCAGTTTCCGTCTAATGTTTTCTTTGTCTGTAAAGTTTAAGTATTTGATGAGTAGTTCTTTAACGTCAGATAAACTTTCATCAATATTATTATGATGTTGCTTATAAATGGTAACACTATATGAAGAGTCAAGTGTTTGATTTTGCGATAATGCTGAAATATAAGGGAATACAATATCATTTTCGTATTCAAAATGCTCATTAAGTTCTTCAATGTAGCTATTTACAAAATCATTAAGTAGTTTGATGCCAGAACTATGATTTGATTCAGAAATTTGTTTTACATAGTCTTTTATTCTGGGTGTTTTTTCGTTTAAATAATATTTGTGGCAATTTTTAAGATAATTAAGGATGCAGTTAATGTCATTCTTGTTAAAATCAGGTACATGAACAACTTCCATCCCATTGTAAAGTTCAGCAAAAGCGAGGTACAAATTGGGGTTGATATTATTTTCTGCGCAAATTTCTTTCACAGTTTTTCTTTGTACTATCAATGGCATGCCTAAATGTTCCATCAACAATACTTGGTTGTAATTGCCGGCAATAATATCGGAAATATGTGTATCTTCTTTGTATGTCATAATTTCATATACTAATCATCATATTTACTTTGCAAAGATAGGGTTTTACTATATATGTCAATCTCATATTTAGAGATTAGATTAAATGTAAGCGTACAAATAAATACACGTTTTCTTGGCCTACATAAATATGCAATAGTATATAATAATATTATTTATTGAATTCTCGTTCGGAAATGCTATTGTTATTCATCGTTTTTTTATCATCAGGCGTAAATTCCGAAGCATCTAAAAAAATCTCGTATGTTGGCAGATGCCATACTTCATGTTTTTTACCATCAATAATTCTATCAGCTTGTTTGGCGCGGGTAAAATCCAATAAATCTTTGCCCTTTTCGAATTTTTCGTTTGTGAAAAATTTGCCGAAGCATCCTGTACTATCGTTTTTTTCTCTATAATCTTTGCCGTATGCTATTTTAATGTAGTAAACATCTTCAGGAATTTGTCTCATTTCGTAGCTTTCGTTGCTTCTTACATATACAGAACGAATGCATACATCTTTTGGCTCGCTTATTCGCATCAATCTTACAATAACATCTGTATTTGCACCTACTTTAATTTTTAGAAAATTATTTATACTATCTGCATATTCCGGGCTTACCTGAGAACAATCGGGAGTGATTCCAGATTCGTATGAAGTAGTGCTCCATTCTGTAAATTCTTGTGCATTGATGCTGCTTATTGAGATTAATGGTGTGATTAATAATGATTTAAGACGCATTTTGTATTGATAATTAAGATTAAATAATATGTATGCCAGTTGTTTTTGATAGAAACACAAAAATAGCTAATATTATCAACAAATATATTCATTTTGGGGTATTAAAGATTTATTTGAACACATTTTAAAGTTTTAATGATATTATAACCTAAGTTTAGAGTTATGTAGTATTTTTATTTGCTGAACACATATTTTAGCTTCCTTTTTTGCTTGTAATACTTTGCAACATCAAGTATAAATTGTGAAATTACTTGTTATTGTGTGGTAAATGTGCAGTCAGCTATATGAAAATTGGCTGACAAATAGCAGTTTACAAAACTATTATTGAAGATGTATACAAATACTTCTTTGCGATTATAAAATCGTGCAATGTAAAACGGGTCACTCTTATTTAGAAGTGATTTTGTGTCGGGTATAAAGGATTTTGTGATTTTCTATAGTATGTAGTATTCCCTATTGTCAAAGTAAAACAAGAAGTTGACGTCGTACCAAATTTTTACAGGTAGTTTTGCATAAAATGCGACTAATGTTGTCAGAAGATACAGAAAGATAAACCCTATTCATTTGCTGAGGCGTAGATTAACTTCAATAATAGGTTAAAAATAGTGCAAGCCAATTTAAGACATAGTAAGTAATCCAATATATTTGATAGTATATTAAACTACTTACTTATATGTATTTTTGTGAACACTCTTTATTGCTCGCCCGGATGGATCGATCATTTGTTTAAATGCTTCATCCCATTCAATTGCAATAGGTGTACTGCAAGCTACTGATGGTAATGATGGAACGCATTTTGCAGCCGATTCAGATGGAAATAATTCTGTAAAGATTGTTCTATAGTAATATTCCTCTTTATTCATAGGTGGATTAATAGGAAATCTTTCTGCAGCATTCGCCATTTGTTCGTCTGATATTAATTTTGATGTCATGTCGCGTAAGGTATCAATCCAACTATAACCGACACCATCTGAGAATTGCTCTTTTTGACGCCATATAATACTTTCAGGCAAGTAATCTTCAAATGCTTTACGTAAAATCCATTTTTCCATTTTTCCATCTTTAGCCATTTTGTCTTTAGGATTCAGATTCATTGCAAAATCTAAAAATTCTTTATCCAAAAAAGGAACACGTCCTTCAACACCCCATGCAGCTAATGATTTGTTTGCACGTAAGCAATCATACATATGCAACATACCTATTTTACGAACGGTTTCTTTGTGAAATTCTTTGGCATTGGGAGCTTTATGAAAATAAAGGTATCCTCCAAAAATTTCATCTGCACCTTCGCCGGATAGTACCATTTTTACTCCCATAGATTTTATAACACGTGCTAGTAAATACATTGGAGTAGAAGCTCTTACTGTAGTTACATCATAAGTCTCTATATGATATATTACGTCGGATATGGTATCTAGTCCTTCTTGCACGGTAAAATTTACTTCGTGGTGTATTGTGCCTATATGTTCTGCAACTTTTCGGGCTGCAGCTAAGTCAGGAGAACCTACAAGTCCAACAGCAAAAGAGTGTAGTTGTGGCCACCATGCATCTGACACATTACCCGATTCAATTCGTTTGGCAGCATATTTTTTTGCGATAGCCGAAATTATAGAAGAATCCAATCCGCCTGAAAGTAGCACTCCATAAGGTACATCAGTCATTAATTGACGTGAAACCGCATCTTCTAATGCAGATTTCAGCATATCTATTGAAGAATTATTATTTTTAACAGATTCGTAATTATTCCACTCACGTTTATACCATACTTTAGGTTTCTTATCAGGACTATACAAATAATGTCCGGGCAAAAATTCTTCTATCTTACAACATTGACCTTCTAATGCCTTTAATTCCGAAGCTACATAATACACTCCATTCTTATCCCATCCTTGATATAGTGGAATAATTCCAATATGATCACGCCCAATCATGTAGACGTTTTTCTCAACGTCGTACAATGCAAAAGCAAAAATACCACTAAGGTCTTCCATGAAGTTAGGACCCTTTTTACTATATAAGGCTAATATAACTTCACAATCCGATTTTGTGAGAAATTCGTATTGTCCTGCAAATTGTTTCCGAATCTCTTGATGATTGTAAATCTCTCCATTGACCGCAAGTACTAGTTTGCCATCTTTGCTGTATAAAGGTTGTTTGCCTGATATAGGGTCAACAATAGACAAACGCTCGTGAGCCAATATTGCGTTCTCATTTGAGTATATTCCTGACCAATCAGGTCCTCTATGTCTTATTTTTTTCGACATTTTTAATACCTGTGTCCTTAATTCGGGAACAAAATGTTTTATTTCAAATGCACATACAATTCCGCACATAGTAGTAATAATTAATTAATGTTTATACAATTCATACACCTAAATAGTACTATTTTATCAGAAAGTTATCTATTTCGGCTGCAGCTTTTCGTCCTGCTGCAATAGCGCGTACTACCAAACTTGATCCTGTATTTACGTCTCCTGCTGCAAATACCTTTGGTATCGAAGTTTGTTGGTTTGCATTTGTGGCAACATTACCGCGTTCATCATATTTAAGCCCCATTTCATTAAGTAAGCCTTCATGTTTTGGTTGTGTAAATCCCATTGCAAGTAATACCAATTCAACTTCTAATGTTTCTATTTTACCTGTTTTATTCATTATAATACGTCCGTCATCAGGGCTAGGTAACCATTCGACTTCTTCTACTTCTACTGCAGTTAATTTACCATTTTTCCCAATAAACTTATTAGAAGCAAGACACCATCTACGTTCGCATCCTTCTTGTTGTGAACTTGATGTCCTTAAAATATTAGGCCATGCAGGCCATGTGGTTGCAGCATTTTCTCTTTCGGGAGGCATCGGCATAATCTCTATTTGTGTAACGCTTTTAGCCCCTTGACGTATTGATGTACCAACACAGTCTGAACCTGTATCACCACCACCGATAACCAATACACGCTTACCATGTGCAGTTATGGAATCATTAGAATTAATGTGTTTACCTGCAATTATCCTATTTTGTTGCTGTAGTAATTCTAATGCAAAATGTACTCCCTCTAAATCTCTGCCTTCAATAGGCAAATCTCGAGCTTGTTCAGCGCCCATACATAAACATATAGCATCAAAATTGGAAAATATTTTCTCAGTAGAATAATCAACACCGACTTTAATCCCTGTCTTAAATGTTATACCTTCTGCCTTAAGTATATTTAAACGTCTGTCAATTACTTTTTTGTTTAGCTTAAAGTCAGGAATACCAAATCTAAGCAATCCGCCTACAGCTTCGTTTTTTTCAAATAACACAACAGTATGTCCTGCTTTATTAAGTTGATCAGCAGCTGCCATTCCCGAAGGTCCTCCACCAATAATTGCAATCTTCTTTCCTGTACGTTTCTTAGGTGGCATGGGTATAATATAACCCTCGTTAAAAGCATGTTCAATCACTGCCGCTTCATTCTCACGGCATGTAACAGCTAGATTCCCACTATGATTTAAGATACAGGCATTTTCGCATAAAGCAGGGCAAACACGTCCTGTAAATTCAGGAAAATTATTAGTACTTTGCAATGACTCGGCAGCCTCTCTTATCAAACCTTTATATAATAAATTTTGCCATTCAGGGTTTATATTACCTAGTGGGCATGCCCAATGACAAAATGGTACACCACAATCCATACAGCGTGATGCTTGTAACTTTCTGTCTTCAGAATTTAAAGTCTGCTCGACTTCACCGAAGTCATACTTACGTTCGTTAATAGGACGATATCCTGCCTCCTTACGATCGATACTTAAAAATGCTTTTGGATTTCCCATTATAGATGTTTTTTTTGTCTATTAATAATCATATTCCACTCGAGCTATTTTCTTTTTTATAGCTTCAATCTTTTCATCATGAAGTACTTTTTTATATTCGATAGGAGTTACCTTTATAAAGTGTTGTAAATACTCATCCCAATTGTCAAGGATGCGTTTAGCTAATGGACTATTTGTTAATTTATAGTGATTCTTAATCAAAGATTGTAAATCAATCTTGTCCGAATTATCCTCAATTAATGATAATTCTACCATTTCCATATTACAGAAATAATCGAAATTACCTTCTATGTCAAGAACGTATGCAATACCTCCACTCATACCTGCTGCAAAATTTCGTCCTGTAGGGCCAAGTACCACAGTACGTCCGCCTGTCATATACTCACAGCAATGGTCACCGACACCCTCAACTACAGCAGTAGCTCCTGAATTCCTAACACAGAAACGTTCGCCGACACATCCGTTTATATATATTTCGCCTGCTGTGGCACCATATAAAGATGTATTACCTGCAATTATATTTTTCTCAGGCTCAAAATTGCTATCTTTTGCCGGAACTAATGTGATAATACCACCAGACAAACCTTTACCTAAATAATCATTAGATTCTCCCTCTAATCTAAAACTTATTCCGTGTGTTAAGAATGAGCCAAAACTTTGTCCTGCCGAACCTTGAAAAGTGTAGCGAATAGTATTTTTAGCTAAACCTGCATTTCCATAGCGCTTCGCAATTTCGCCCGAAAGCATCGCACCAATTGTTCTATCTGTATTGCGAACCTTGAATGTTTTATCTACGCTTAAATGTGATTCTATTGCAGATTTTGCTTCGGCAATTAATCTTATGTCAAGAACGTTTTCAATTTTATGATTTTGCTTTTTAACCATGTGAAGATCATTCTTTTCGGCTTCTTTTGGTAATCTAATAAGTTTTTCCAGATTTATCTTTTTAGCTTTTTCGTTAACTTGAGTAGGTACAAATTCTAATAGTTCGCTGTGTCCTACAATATCTTCAAGTTTACTATAACCCATTGCAGCTAAATGCTCTCTTACTTCTTCTGCTAAGAAATTGAAATAGTTAACAAGATATTCATATCTGCCTATAAATCGTTTACGCAGTTCCTCGCTTTGTGTTGCAATTCCCATCGGACAAGTATTCAAGTGGCATTTACGCATCATAACACAACCCAATACAATAAGTGCAGAACTTGCAAATCCAAACTCTTCAGCACCTAATAGGGCGGCTGTAATAATATCCTTACCTGTCTTTAATTGTCCATCTGCCTGTATGCGTACCTGTCCACGTAAGTTGTTCATTACTAGGGTTTTTTGGGTCTCTGCAAGACCTAGTTCTATTGGTAAACCGGCATATTTAATTGAACTAGCCGGACTAGCTCCTGTACCACCCTCACTACCTGATATGAGAATCATATCTGCTTTGGCCTTAGCAACACCTGCTGCAATAGTTCCAACACCTGCCTCAGATACTAATTTTACGCTAATACGAGAACTAGGATTTATGTTCTTTAGGTCAAAAATTAATTGCGCCAAATCCTCAATAGAATATATATCGTGATGAGGTGGAGGTGAAATAAGTGAAATTCCCGGAATAGAATGTCTAGTTTGTGCAATAATTTTATCAACCTTAAAGCCTGGCAGTTGACCACCTTCTCCAGGTTTTGCTCCTTGTGCAATCTTAATTTGTAATTCATCTGCATTAACCAGATATTCTGCTGTAACTCCAAAACGTCCTGATGCGATCTGCTTAATTGCACTTCTACGATTTAATCCGTCATTACCTATCTTGAAACGAACAGGATCTTCACCACCTTCACCTGTATTGCTTTTACCTCCAATAATATTCATTGCAATTGCAATGGCTTCGTGAGCTTCCTTACTTATAGAACCGAATGACATGGCACCTGTCACAAAACGTTTTGTTATTTCTGATGCCGGTTCAACATCAGAGATATCAATAGGTTTACGGTCTGATTTATATCGCATCATGTTACGTAAGAAAACAGGTTCTTGTTTAAAATCTATAGAATCTGTATATTCTTTAAACTTTTTAAAACTACCAAGGCGTGTTGCAATTTGTAGCATTGAAATTGTTTCAGGGTTCCAAGCATGAAACTCACCTGTTTTACGATATGCATATAAGCCGAGATTATCCATCAATTTACTTTCGCTGAAATTATCTCCAAATCCAAGTTGATGAGCATTTATAGCTTCATTTTGTATATCATGGATGTCGATCCCTTCTATTTCAGAAATAGTTCCTCTGAAATATTTTTCAATAACAGACTGACTTATACCTAAAGCCTCAAAAATTTGTGCTCCGCGGTAACTCCTTATTGTTGAGATTCCCATTTTAGACATAACTTTGAGTAAGCCTTTGTTTACTGCTTTGATATAATTTTTTTCTGCAGTATGGAAATCTAATTGTAACTCATTATCTTTTACTAATTTGTCTATTGATGCAAATACCATGTAAGGATTCACGGCAGTAGCTCCATATCCAAATAATAAAGCGAAGTGCATAATTTCGCGAGGCTCTGCAGACTCCACTACTATAGCAATCTGCATACGCTTACGTTTTTCAATTAAATAATGATGCACAGCAGAAACAGCCAATAATGAAGGAATAGCTACATGTTTTTCATCAACACCTCTATCACTTAATATTATATAATTGTATTCATCAATTACAGCTTGTTCTGATTTTTGGCATAATTCGTCTAACGCTAATTCCAATGCATTAACACCTTTCTCTGGTTCAAACAACATTGGTAATGTCAGCGTTTTAAATCCTTTGTATATTAAATTCTTTAATATGTCAAACTGCCTATTGCTCAATATAGGACTCTCTAATTTTACCATCTTGCATAGTTTTGGTGAAGGCACTAATAAATTGCCTTCCTGAGCACCAATATACAATCTTAATGACATTACTAATTCTTCTCGAATAGGATCAATAGGAGGGTTGGTTACTTGCGCAAATAATTGCCGGAAGTACGAGAACAAGCGTTGAGGTTTGTTAGATAATGCAGCAAGCGGCGTATCATTACCCATTGATGATGTTGGTTCCTTACCATCCTGTACCATTGGAATAATAAGCTTTTCAAAGTCTTCTCTGAAATATCCGAAAGCACGAAGTAAACGATAATGATTTTCAACTTCATATTTAGCTGTTCTACCCGTTGATATTTTATCAAGTTCAATTCTATTCTTAGATAACCACTCACTATATGGATATGCTTTTGCTAATTCCTCTTTTAGTAGAGCATCTGAATAAATTTCGCCCTTTTCAGTATCAATTAATAAGATCTTACCTGGTTTAAGACGCCCTTTTTCTTTTACATCATCAGGGTCAATTTCTAAAACACCTGCTTCTGATGCAATAATTATAGTATCTTTTTTTGTAATAGTATACCTTGCAGGACGTAATCCGTTACGATCAAGCATTCCTCCGGCGTATCTTCCATCACTAAATAGTATAGCAGCTGGTCCGTCCCATGGTTCCATTATAATAGAATGATATTCATAGAATGATTTTAAACAATTGCTGATTGGATTCTTGTCATTCCAACTTTCAGGAACAAGCATAGACAAAGCATGGGGTATGCTTTTACCTGTCATTAAAAGGAACTCCAAAACATTATCTAATGATGCGCTATCGCTCATACATGGTTGAACTATAGGATACATATCATCCATGTTACCTAACTTATCACATTGCATAATACTTTCGCGTGCCTCCATCCAGAATCGGTTACCTTTTATAGTGTTAATTTCTCCGTTGTGGCCAAGTAAGCGAAATGGTTGAGCTAAATCCCATGTAGGGAATGTGTTAGTACTAAATCTAGAATGTACTAAAGCCAAACCTGATGTATAATATGGACTTGTTAAGTCAGGGAAGTAATCGCGAAGTTGTAATGAAGTTAACATACCTTTGTAAACTATACGTTTTGAAGATAAACTAACGATGTAAAAATTGCGTTTCTGACTTAAATTAGACTTTAGTGCGGCTTTCTCTATTTTTTTGCGAATGACATAAAGTTTTAGTTCGAGCTTATCCTGATCTGTTTCGCCTGTGATAAATATTTGTTTAATATTAGGTTCATTCGAGCGCGATATTTCGCCCAAAATATCACTATTTGTAGGGACATCGCGTACAGCCAACATTTTTAATCCTTCATTTTCTACAATAGTGTTTATAATGTTCATACAAACGGTAATCTCGTTATCATCTTTAGGGAAAAATACTAATCCGGTACCATATGTTCCTTTTTCGGGAACAGGTATACCTTGTAGTAAAATGAACTCATGTGGAATCTGTGTGAGAATACCCGCACCATCTCCGGTCTTATTGTCAGCACTTTCAGCTCCGCGATGTAACATATTTTCCAATATCTGAAGACCTTTTTCTACTATGTCATGTGTTTTAGCACCATGTATGTGAGCGATTAATCCTACACCGCAGGCGTCATGCTCAAATTCAGGTCTGTATAGATCATGTTCATTTGTATTCATCTTATTTATTTTTTTCAAAAAAAACATGCAAAAGTTTATTAATACATAGCTTTTGCCTAAATTTTGTTTTGTATTTAATGCAAAATTAGACATTTTGACATTTTGATAATTCGAAATAAACGTCTATTTGATACAAAAATGCCAAATATAACATTATGTAATAAATTGCAGACAATAACCTACAAATTGTAAACAAATAATGTGTATTTGCTTACAATTTGTATATTGATATAAAGATAAACTCGTTAGATAGTAATATTTTATAGTAACTTATTGTAGATGCTTATTGATTTCTTGCTCAGTCAGTACGTATGAGATGTGTTTTCCATCAGGAGTATAGATTTGGTCTGAGCATTTTTTTAACGAATCCATAATATATGATGCATCTTCTGTAGAAATAGTATTTCCCTTTCTTGTTGATATGTGTTTTGCCATATCTAATGCAATAGTTTCCTGTAAATCTTCAACTAAGGCATTTGGAGTTTCTTGGGCTGCTGTTATTGTATCGTGTATTAATTGAACTGGATTGCAATCTTCCATTTGAGCAGGAATACCGATTATTTGGTATGCGTTTTTTCCAAAGTCTTCAATCATAAATCCTATAGAGCATAAGTCTTCGCGTATTTCAGCAAACATACTATTTTCTATTGCAGACAACTCTAAAATTTCAGGGAATAATAATTTTTGTGATGCACTATGATTTTTAGTCATAGCACTAACAAAATTTTCGTATAAAATACGTATATGTGCACGTTGATGATTGGTAATCTTTATCCCATTAACATCTGCCTGAACTAAAAATTTACCAAACAATTGAAAACCACAAAACTTAGTATTTTCGTTTTCTTTGTAATCAAGGTTATATTGCCTATCTTCATCATCACTTGTTTCTATTTTAGTTTCAGTATTGTTGTCAAGACTGTTGTTTTTATATAATTTATCCCAACTATCAATGCTCTTTTTTGACGAGTATGAACTTTCGCTGTTTGTATATGCAAAAGGATTGTATTGTGGATTGTACGATACTTTTGGAGGAGCAACATATTCAATATCTCCATTTAATATTGGTATTGATGGTGCATCTTCTTGGTCAAAATTGATAGATGGAGTTACGTTTGCTTTACCAAGGGCTTCTTTAATAACTGCAGTTATTATTGGAAAAATTGATGATTCGTCTTCAAATTTTACCTCTGTTTTAGTAGGGTGTATATTTACATCAATTTTTGATGGATCAACCTCAAAATAAATAAAATATGATGCTCTATGATCTTGAGGTATGATTTTTTCGTATGCAGCACTTACGGCCCTATTAAAATAAGGATGTTGTATATACCTGCCATTTACAAAAAAGTACTGATTTGCGTTGCGTTTTTGCGCAAATTCAGGTAACCCGATAAATCCTGATATATTAACTAGCAATGTTTCTACATTTATGCGTAATAATTGCTGATTTATCCTTTTCCCGAACAATGATACTATGCGCTGATGTTGATTCTCTATTGGAAGTTCGAATGCAATCGCGTCATTATTATATAATTCAAATGCTATATTAGGGTAGACTAATGCTATCTGCTGAAAACAATTCAATATATTCCTGAATTCAGTTTCGTTAGACTTTAAAAATTTTCTCCTTGCAGGTATATTGAAAAACAAATCGCGTACCATTATATTGGTACCTAAAGAGCAATTTACAAATTCTTGTTCATATAGAGTACCTCCTGTAAATGATATACGGTAACCTAAATCATCTTCCTTACGCCTCGTATCCATTTTAATGTGCGAAACAGCTGCAATTGAAGATAAAGCCTCACCTCTAAAACCCATGGTGTGCAAACTAAATAAATCTTCTGCTGTTTGTATCTTAGATGTAGCATGTCTATCAAATGCAGTTACAGCATCTGTTGGTGACATGCCCTTCCCATTATCGATAACCTGTATTAGAGTTCTGCCGGCATCTTTAAGTCTGATAATAATTTTGTCGGCACCTGCATCAATAGCATTTTCAACTAATTCTTTTACAACCGATGCAGGACGTTGTACAACTTCTCCAGCTGCAATTTTATTCGCTACACTATCTTGTAGTACATGAATTATATTATTGCTATCCTGCATAGTGAAAAACCAAATAAATTACAATGACAAATATTCCAAGAATAATACCTAATCGCATTTTTGATTTTTTTTCTTGTCTACTTCGGTCAAGGCTATTGAATAAAGCATTATGAATATTATCATAGTGTTTAGTCTCTTTTTTGTTTTCTTCTAAACCTAATTGTTTTCGTACGCGTGCCTCAGATTGAGCAAGTCTGTCCTTATGCTCATCATAGTAGCGTGGTTTTATTTCAAATCTTCTAGGTTTGCGTTGACGAAAAAAAAGTAGTGCCATTTGTATAAATCTTTAATCGTACAAAAATAAGAATTAATTTAAATCGGTATTACTCGTAACTGATTTGAAGTTACGAAATAAATTATCCGGTGAAAGTTTATATTGACAATTCAATAAGAATAGGACAATGGTCTGAATGCATCACATCAGATAAGATACTAACGGCATTTATTTTGTCGCGAAGCGGCTCTGATAACAAATGATAATCAATTCTCCAGCCTACATTACGTGCACGAGATCCGGCTCTATAACTCCACCAACTATATTGCTCAGGTCGTTTATTTTTTTCTCTAAATGAGTCAATCATACCTGTAGCAAGAAAATTAGTAAACCAATCTCTTTCTTCAGGTAAAAATCCTGATACACCTATTTGTCTTTCAGGATGATTTATATCAATAGGAGTGTGAGCAATATTATAATCACCACATATTAATAAATTAGGTCTGCTTTTCCGTAAATTTGTAACAAAGCGTTCAAAATCTGCAAGAAATTCCATTTTGAAGTCTTGCCTTAAACCGCCTGTTGTACCTGATGGCACATATACACATATAATAGTAAAATCTCCAAAGTCAGCTCTTAATACACGGCCTTCGCTATCATAGCGTTGCATTCCCATTCCATATACTATTTTGTCTGGTTTTTGTTTGCAAATAATTCCTACGCCACTATAGCCTTTCTTTTCTGCCGACATAAAATAACCATGATATCCTATTGATTCAAAAAGATTAGCATCAATCTGGTCCGGTTGTGCTTTGCTCTCTTGTATGCATAGTACATCGGCGTCTGTTGTTTTAAACCACTCAAACAGACCCTTATTTAATGCAGCTCTTATACCGTTTACGTTGTAAGATAAAATTTTCATGCCATATTGTGGTATTTCTTTACCTTTTGGAATAATGATGAAGCAAAAACTAATGCATTTAAGTCTTCGTTATTTGAGTCGAATATAGTTTCTTTTTGGCCTTCCCACGATTTACGTCCTTCATGTATAAATAGAACTTTGTCTCCAATTTCCATCACAGAATTCATATCATGAGTATTAATGATAGTAGTAATATTCGATTCGTATGTAATTTCGCGAATCAATTGATCTATCGTTTGTGAAGTCTTTGGATCCAATCCTGAGTTCGGCTCATCGCAAAATAAATATGTAGGTTGTAGTACAATAGCTCTTGCAATTGCAGCTCTTTTTTGCATACCACCACTAATTTCTGCGGGGTACAATTTTGCAGCGTGGCTTAATCCGACTCTATGTAAGCAAAAATCGACTCTTTCTTTCCATTCACTTTTCGGCTTGTTAGAAAACATTTCCAATGGAAATCTGACGTTTTCTTCAACAGTCATAGAGTCAAAAAGGGCGGAACCTTGAAATAACATACCAACTTCTTTACGTAAGTTGGTTACTTCTTTCGAATTCATAGATGTGAATTCCCTATTACCATATAAAATTTCACCTTCATCAACCCGATGTATACCAATGATACATTTCATTAACACAGTTTTTCCGGAACCACTCTGACCTATTATAAGATTAGTCTTCCCCGCCTCAAAAGTGGCTGATATATCGTGTAAAACTTTTACTCCGTTAAACGATTTTGAAATGTGCCTAACTTCTATCATACAAGTAAAAGATTGGTTAGAATTACATTAAATAGTAAAACAATAATACTGCTGTTTACCACGGCATTTGTGCTTGCTTTACCTACTTCAAGAGCTCCACCATAAGCATAATAACCATAGTATGATGATACTGAGGATATTATGAATGCAAAAAACAGTGATTTTATTATAGAATATGTAACGTAGTAAGGAATAAATGCATATTGAATCCCCATTACGTATTGGGCAGGTGATAATATGCCTGTGTATGCAATAAGATAACCTCCCAATATTCCGAAGAACATACTGAAAATAACCAATACGGGAATAATAGTAACAAATCCCAATATCTTTGGTAATATCAAATAATTAGGCGCATTAACACCCATAATTTTAAGAGCATCAATTTGTTCGGTAATTCTCATTGTACCTATTTCTGATGCGATATTAGATCCTACCTTTCCTGCGAGAATCAAACACAAAATTGTAGATGAAAATTCTAGCAATAATGTTTCCCTGGTAGTTAAACCCGTTACATACTTAGGTAGAAGAGGGTTCTCAGTGTTTAGCACCATTTGCATGGTTATCGCGGAACCAATAAAAATCGAAATAATAATAGTGATGCCAATCGATTGTAAGCCTTGTTTTTCAACCTCTTTTACATACTGCCTTCCCAATAAAGTCCATCGTTGAGGTTTTGAAAATACGCCACTCATCAATTGTGCATATCGTCCTACGTGTTCAAATAAATTCATGCTTATTACGAATTAGAACTGCAAAAATACGGCTTTTTAGATTAATAAACGGAATTATAAGTGTTTTTTAATATAATGTTGTCAATATCCTATTTTAATATAGCCTTAACCGATTTAGTAGTGCCATCATTATAGTGTATTACCAAAACACAGAATCCGGAATATGTATATTCAGTATCTTGTTTAATAGTTTCAACTAGCTTTCCTGTATTAGAATATATCTCTATATTATTTGCGTCTTTCCAAATATTTTGGTTTATACGTCCTTCTAGAACTACGTATAAATCTTCTGTAGCAGCTTCTTTTGGTGTTTCAACTGTAAATTTTCTTGTGTATGCCTTAGTGCAAAAATTAATGTTACTTAAGCTGGTAACTCCACTTCCCTGACCAACATCATACCAAGCACTTACGTTATTGAATTGAATATATTGGTAGCCTATTGGTTTAATAACAGGTTCGTTGTAATTCTCAACTGCATTTTCTACAGGAATTACGTATGGGTAATCAATACCAACGTAGAAATCACCATCAACAAAAGTATTCTCAGGCAAATCAAAAGTATAAAATCCGGGATATGTGTATGATAAACTATCAGATTGATAAATAATTTCATTAGTTGATAACACTCCAATCACTATTTTCATATTCGGATTAGGAATGTAGAATCCCACAGAATTTAATATTTGTTTTTCTGGAGCCTCGAATCTGCTAATTGTAGATACTGTTTTGTATGTATAAGTATATTTGCTTATCATACCTGTTTTGTCATAGCCATAAACTGTGTCTATAGCCGATTTCTCAACACGTTTTTCAAATGCAAAACATTCTGATATAATGTTAACATCATCATAAGATACATAAAAATATCCAGCGTCATAACTATTGGTTCCATATGTATTTTTGACTATAAATACACGTTCTGTATCATCCCAACCAACTATGCTTATTCCATGGTTAGGTTTTTCTGTTCCTGTGTAGCAGTAAGAATAATCATCGCCATTGTAATATGCATTGGCAAAATATATTGCTGCAGTAACAGAACCATGATCACAAATGGCTTGTTTAATTGCTAAAGTATCGTTCTTTGGTAAAATTATTGCACCTAAAACATATGCAGGGTAATCGTCTACAGAATGAACCGGACATTCTGTAGATAAAGGCGAATACGGAATAGCATCTTCATAAGCCGGTCCTATTAGTCGCGAGAAACATGCTGTTGCAATATATGAATTTCCACCTTGGCTTTTAGTAAATACAAATCCGTCGTGGCAGTTCGTAAGAATCTCAGGAGATAAATAACCTTCTTCAAATCCTGATTTGTAAAAATAAGCTTGTACAGCGTCGCATACAGCAAATGCCCAACATGGTCCCGTTATTTGTTGACTTCTCGGAGCAAGAAGCCAAGATTGTTCTCTCGAATCAAATCTTTCCGGAAGTGTAGTCTTAGTATGCAAAATCGTATAGTCATTAAAATTGGTTGGATGCGATACGTAGCCATCAGAATTAGCATTAACTGTGCATGTTAGCATAGTTAAAAACAAGACGCAGAGTAGATTGTTTTTCATAATGTTATTGTTTGTTTATTTCAGGATAAGCAATACGTGTATGATATATATTTTTTAATTTTTCTTTGAGAACAGATTTCGTAAGTGTTATTTGTTTTAATGTTAATGGCGCATTGTCTAAAAAGTGTCCGTATACGAGTTCGTCAACTATGTTCTCTACTAATTGATTGATGCTTTCGTCAGTATATTCAGTCATACCACGTGATGCAGCTTCAACAGAATCACAAATCATTAAAATACCTAATTCCTTAGTGTATGGATTTGGTCCTGGATATGTAAAAAGACTTTCATCAACAGTATCGTTAGGATGTTGATTAATCCAAATATTGTAAAAATATTTAGTTTTATTTTTGCCATGATGCGTTTCAATAAATTCAATTACACTACGAGGTAAACTATATTCTTTTGCGAGTGTTTTACCATCAGATACGTGACGCATGATAATTTGTGCACTACCCTCAGGACTAAGTTTGTCATGTGGATTATTACCCTTGGACTGATTTTCTGTAAAAAATGCCGGATTTTGAATCTTTCCAATATCATGATATAAAGCTCCTGTACGTGCCAAAAGCGGATTGGCACCGATTTTTACTGCAATTTCCGCAGCTAAATTTGAAACTTGCATTGAGTGTTGAAACGTGCCGGGTGCAGATTCCGACAATCTTCTCAATAAAGGATTATTAGTGTTTGTCAATTCAATGAGCGTAACATTCGATATAAAACCGAAAGTCTTTTCTATAATGTATATTAAAGGGTATGCAAATAATAACATTACACCATTTATCAAGAATGATAATAACATTTCCCAATTAATTTTGTAAATGGTTAATCCATAGCCTAAATAAAAAATGCAGTAGCTGGCAAAGATAATTAAAGCAGATTGTATTAGTTGCGATCTTTGTGTTAGGTCTTTTAAACTATAAATAGTTACCATACCTGCCGTAATTTGTAATAGTATAAATTCAAATTGCGAGTGCACCATCAGAGCCGAAAGCAGTATTGTGATAAAGTGCGCAAATAATGCAGTTCGAGTATCAAAAAACGTACTTAATATGATAGGTAGTAATGCGTATGGTATGAAAAATATGAAATACTCTTCAGAATATTTTCTGACAATTAAGGCAGTTAAAATAGTAAAGCCGGATATCAAAATTAATAATAAAACAATATACCTTTTACTGTTGTAAAATTTTTTGCGAAATAATCTTGTGTATAGGTAAAATAATGAAATAAGGAATGTTACTAATAATGCCTGCCCACTAATTAACCAGTTATTTTGTTCTGACGAATACTCTTTACGAGATTCATAATCTTTTCGTAGAGAATCTAATATCTTGAATTTTTGCTCAGTAATAATTTCTCCTTTATCTATAATACGTTCTCCTGCTTGTACCATACCCGAAGTGGTTGATACATTATTCAGTTCATCAGTTTTTATTTTGTTTGTTATATCTGCGTTATACTGCAAATTGCTTTTTAAATAATTTTCAATGCCAAATCCTCTTAATTTTGTTGAAGATAGATCACTTGGAATATTGTTTAATATTTTCTGTAAGGCTTTCGATACTGAATAAATGTCTTCGGTGGTATGATTTCTTCCGATGCCACCGTTTAGCACAACTATATGCTCAGTGTTTTTAGTTTCTAATTCAGCGAAATCATTATTTTTAAGTAGACCTTTGGAGTATATCTCATGTAGTTGGCTTTTTAAATATGCTGCATATGGGGCATGCTCTTTCTTATTTTCGTCCTTTATACCATCTTGCGATAAAGAGACATGCATAACGTATGTCTCCATGTTTTTTATTTGTTCGGATTCTACTGCACTATTGTAATTGTAATAAGGTACATTCTTATTGAGGATAGCATCTCTATCTGCCTTTAGTTCAGCTTTTGTTTTATATATAGGAGCATCATAAGTTGCTGTTAGTAAATCATATTGCCATGGTTTACCTACCTCAAACTGATATTGATACTTAGCTTCTCTTGGAAAACTGCACGTTATAGCTACAATTGCTATGATAAACAATGCATTCTTGAATATCTCATCAAATATTTTCCGGTTGCGCTTTATTCGATCTTCCATATAGTTAAAATCAAAGGGAATTTTTCGCAAATGTAACTTTTTATGCGCATATAACAATAATTAATTTTAAATTTGTGGCAGAATAAACATAGTAATTAATGAAAGAAGAACAATCAAAAAATCAATTAAACATTGAGCTTTCGGACGAAATGGCTGAAGGTATTTATGCAAATTTGTCAATAATAGCGCATTCATCAAGCGAATTCGTTTTGGATTTTGTAAGAATAATGCCAAATACTCCAAAAGCTAAAGTTAAAGCGCGTGTAATACTTACTGCCGAACACGCAAAGAGACTATTGTCTGCACTTAAAGAAAATGTAGATAAGTACGAGAGTCAGTACGGCAAAATAGATTTACCTGAGCAAAAGATACAAATTCCAATGAACTTTGGAGGATTTAAAGGCGAGGCATGAAACGGAAGAATAGTCAATTAGTACGAACATATACGTATACCGGCAATAGTACAATAGATACGTATATCGAATTGTCTTTGTTTGGGAAAGACATTCCATTTAGTACGAAAA
Organism: Bacteroidia bacterium; assembly: GCA_009930305.1. Lineage (GTDB taxonomy): Bacteria > Bacteroidota > Bacteroidia > Bacteroidales > Paludibacteraceae > Enterocola. Next base: position 146,403 of record RZYM01000002.1, on the reverse strand, counting down.
GATGTAATTCTCCACAAGAAGCAATTGCTGAAATTGCCGCAAACAAAGGCTTGTCATATTGGGTAGCCATAAATGGTTTAAAGGATATTAGTAACATAGAAATAATACTCAAGTATTTTAAAATTAACATATTACACATTCAAGATATATATAACAGAAATCATCTTCCAAAAATTGAAGAGTATTCAGAATACTTGTTTGCCATTCTTAATACACTAACTAAAACAGATACACATTATGAGTATGATAATGTGTCATTAATTTTGGGAAATAATTTTGTGCTCACGTTCCAAGATACTGATAGACGGGTTTTTGATAATATAAGTCAAACTCTTAGTGGAAGTCAATCTATAATTACTGCAGACCATTTGTTTAGTATATTGCTTAACAATACAACAGTAGATTTTATGAATGATGTGGAAATGATAAGCGAGATTCTACAAAATTTGGAGACTCACATTCTAAACTTTTCTCCAAATAAAAGAATGGCAAAAGAATTACAATATGCTAGGAAATTGTTAATTCAGTTAGGTAAAAGTACATTCCCAATAAAAGAAAAATTAGGACGTCTTTCTACAGGCGAAAATAAATTCATAAGACCTGAAAATTTATTGTATTTTCAAGATGTAAAAGATCATATCGGATATGTTGTCCAAGTTATAAGTGATAATAAAGAAATGTTACGCTCTTTAGAAGATTTATATCTGGCAGGTAACGATTTGCGTATGAATCAAATAATGCAGCGTCTTACGGTAATTTCTACAATATTCATACCGCTTACATTTTTGGTTGGTTTGTGGGGAATGAATTTTACTTCAATGCCTGAAATTCACTGGCAATATGGTTACTTATTTGCATGGGGAATCATGCTGCTCGTTGCCATTTTAACCATTTGGTTGTTGAAACGCTATAAATGGTTTTAGTGTATTTGAAAGATTGTATATTCTGTTAATAAAACTTCATTTATAAGGTTTTGTGAAAAATATTTCATTAAAAACCTATTTTTCTTTTGTATAATAAAATTTATTCATAACTTTGCAACCCCAAAAAATGCGCTTTGGGTTCAATTTGTAGTTAATTTTTGAGCTAACAAGTTGATAATTAGATATAATTTTTTTTTGTAAATCATAAAATATAATAACAAGTTACAATGCCTACTATTCAACAATTAGTAAGAAAAGGGAGAACAGTGCTGACCGACAAAAGCAAGGCTCCAGCTTTGGATTCTTGCCCACAACGTCGTGGAGTATGTGTGCGTGTTTACACTACAACTCCAAAAAAGCCAAACTCTGCTTTACGTAAGGTGGCTCGTGTTCGTTTAACTAATCAAAAAGAGGTTAACTCTTATATTCCGGGAGAAGGACACAATTTGCAGGAGCATTCAATAGTGATGATTCGTGGAGGTCGTGTTAAGGATCTTCCGGGTGTACGTTATCACATAGTACGTGGTACTTTAGATACAGCTGGTGTAAATGGACGTACTCAAAGACGTTCTAAATATGGCGCAAAACGTCCAAAAGCAGGCGCAGCCAAACCGGCAGGCAAAAAGTAATTAAGAATTTAAACAAAAACAGTTAATAATATTGTTTTGCATATTTGGAATAGCTTATCAAGGTTGAGTAAATAGATTCAGAGGAATCTTTTGAAGACAGCAATTGGCAACCAAAAACAAAACGGATAATTTTGAAACAAAATGAGAAAAGCGAAACCTAAGAAAAGGATTGTTTTACCCGATCCTGTTTTCGGCGAGATAATGGTAACAAGATTTGTTAACCATTTAATGTATGACGGAAAGAAATCTACTGCCTACACAATCTTCTATTCGGCATTAGACTCAGTAAAGGCAAAACTCGCAAATGAAGATAAAACTGCTATCGAAATTTGGAAAGCGGCTTTAGATAATATAACTCCGCAAGTCGAAGTTAAATCACGCAGAATTGGTGGTGCTACCTTCCAAGTACCTACTGAAATCCGTCCAGAACGGAAAGAATCCATATCAATGAAAAATATGATCCATTACTCTAGAACTAGAGGTGGAAAAACTATGGCAGATAAATTAGCTGCTGAAATAGTTGATGCATATAATATGCAAGGAGCTGCCTTTAAACGCAAGGAAGATATGCACCGTATGGCTGAGGCAAACCGTGCATTTGCACATTTCCGCTTCTAATAATTAAGACAGACAAGTAACAATGGCAAAAGGAGATTTATCATACACTAGAAATATCGGTATCATGGCGCACATTGATGCCGGTAAGACAACCACATCAGAGCGTATATTGTATTATACAGGTTTAACTCACAAAATTGGTGAAGTACATGATGGTGCCGCAACAATGGACTGGATGGAGCAAGAGCAGGAGCGTGGTATAACTATTACTTCTGCTGCAACTACAACGTTTTGGAAATGTAATAACAATAAATACAAAATTAACCTTATAGACACTCCGGGACACGTAGACTTTACAGTTGAGGTAGAACGTTCTCTTCGAATCCTTGATGGAGCTGTTGCTGCGTTTTGCGCAGTAGGCGGTGTTGAGCCTCAATCAGAGACAGTATGGCGTCAGGCTGAAAAATACAATGTTCCTCGAATCGGTTATGTTAATAAAATGGACCGTTCAGGAGCTGACTTTTTTGATGTGTTTCGTCAGGTAAAGGAAGTACTTGGTGCTACTCCTGTTGCAATTCAAATTCCTATTGGAGCTGAAGAAACATTTAAAGGTGTAGTTGACTTGGTTAAAATGAAAGCAATTATATGGCACGATGAGACCATGGGTGCAGAATACGAAGTTAACGAAATTCCTGATAATTTAAAAGCTGAAGCAGAAGAATGGAGAGCTAAAATGTTAGACAAAGTCGCAGAGTTTGACGATATGTTGATGGAGAAATATTTTGACGATCCTTCTACAATAACAGAGGAAGAAATAAAGCGTGCTATCCGTAAAGGAACATTAAGCATGAAGATTAATCCTATGATTTGTGGATCTTCATTCAAAAATAAAGGTGTACAAACAATGTTGGATGCGGTTTGTGACTATTTGCCTAGTCCACTTGATACTCCTGAAGTAGTTGGTCACGATGTAAATGACCCTGAAAAAGAAGTATATCGTAAACCTAACGAAAACGAACCATTATGTGCATTGGCATTTAAGATAGCAACAGATCCGTATGTAGGTCGTTTGTGTTTCTTCCGTGTATATTCAGGAAAAATCGAAGCAGGTTCTTATGTGTTCAATACACGTTCTGGCAAGAAGGAAAGAATCTCTCGTTTGTTTCAAATGCACTCAAATAAACAAAATCCTGTAGATGTTATTTCTGCTGGTGATATTGGCGCAGGAGTTGGTTTTAAAGATATTCGTACAGGTGATACTTTGTGCGATGAAGATAACCAAATTACATTGGAATCAATTGATTTCCCTACACCGGTTATCGGTATTGCAGTTGAACCTAAGACTCAAAAAGATTTGGATAAATTGGGTATAGGTTTAGGTAAATTAGCTGAAGAAGATCCGACATTTACTGTTAAAACAGATGAACAATCAGGTCAAACAATCATTTCCGGTATGGGTGAGCTTCACTTGGAAATTATTATAGATCGTTTGAGACGTGAATTCAAAGTAGAATGTAATCAAGGCCGTCCACAAGTATCATACAAAGAATCTATTACCAAGACTGTTGAACTTCGTGAAGTTTACAAGAAACAATCAGGTGGTCGCGGTAAGTTTGCTGATATGATATTGCGTGTGGGACCTGTTGATGAAGGCTTTGAGGGATCTTTGCAATTTATTGACGAAGTTAAGGGTGGTAATATTCCAAAGGAATTTATCCCTTCAATTCAAAAAGGATTTACAGCAGCTATGCGTAATGGTGTTTTAGCTGGATATCCTGTAGATAAATTGAAAGTTGCTGTAGTTGACGGTTCTTATCATCCTGTCGATTCAGATCAGATCTCTTTTGAAATATGTGCTCAATTAGCATTTAAAGAGGCTTGCGCAAAAGCAAAACCTGTGTTACTTGAACCTATTATGAAGATTGAGGTTGTAACACCTGAAGAAAATATGGGTGATGTAATAGGTGACTTAAACAAACGTCGTGGTCAAGTTGAAGGTATGGAATCAAGTCGCACCGGAGCACGTATAGTAAAGGCAAAAGTACCATTGTCAGAAATGTTTGGATATGTAACGTCTTTGCGTACAATTACATCAGGTCGTGCTACATCATCAATGGAATTCTCTCATTATGCAGAAGTCTCAACTTCAATTGCAAAAGAAGTTTTAACAGAAGCTAAAGGTAGAGTAGATTTATTGTAGTAATAATCATTAATGGGTTTAGTAAATGATTCTTAAACTCATTCTTAATAATAAAATAACAAATGAACCAAAAAATTAGAATCAAATTAAAATCTTACGATTACAATTTAGTAGATAAGTCTGCTGAAAAGATTGTAAAGACAGTAAAAGCAACAGGAGCTGTAGTTAGCGGTCCAATTCCTCTACCAACTCATAAACGTATCTTTACTGTTAACCGTTCAACATTCGTCAATAAGAAATCTCGCGAACAATTCCAATTGTTTTCGTACAAACGCTTAATCGACATCTATAGCTCTACAGCTAAAACTGTTGATGCATTGATGAAACTTGAATTACCTAGTGGAGTAGGTGTTGAAATTAAAGTATAACGCCAAGTATAAAAGATAGTAGTATTACATTAATAATAATTGAAATGCCAGGATTAATAGGAAAAAAAATCGGAATGACTTCCGTTTTCAGTGCTGATGGAAAAAATATTCCATGCACTGTTATCGAAGCTGGTCCTTGTGTTGTTACGCAAATCAAAACCGTTGAAACAGATGGTTATGAAGCAGTTCAGTTAGGTTTCGCAGAAAAGAAGGAGAAAAATGTAACGAAACCAGAAGCAGGACTTTTCAAAAAAGCAGGCGTAGCACCTCAATACCACTTGGTTGAGTTCAAAGGATTTGAAGAAAACTTCAAATTAGGTGATGTTATTACCGTAGATTTGTTCGCAGATACACTGTGGGCAGATGTAATCGGAACATCAAAAGGTAAAGGATTTCAAGGTGTTGTAAAACGTCACGGCTTTGGCGGTGTCGGTCAAGCAACACATGGTCAGCACAATCGCTTACGTGCTCCAGGTTCTGTAGGTGCTTGTTCATACCCAGCAAAGGTATTTAAAGGAATGCGCATGGCTGGACGTATGGGTGGAGATCGTGTTACTGCCCAAAATCTTGAGATATTAAAGATTATCCCAGAAAATAATTTGATTTTAATCAAAGGTTCTGTTCCGGGAGCGAAAGGTTCAATCGTAATAGTGAATAAATAATGGAACTGAGTATATATAACATTCAAGGAAAAGAAACTGGAAGGAAAATCGTTTTAGACGAATCCATTTTCGGTGTCGAACCCAATGACCATGCTATTTATTTAGCTGTAAAGCAATATATGGCAAATAAGCGTCAGGGTACCCACAAGTCAAAAGAAAGAAGCGAAGTTTCGGGTAGTACCCGTAAATTGGGTAAACAAAAAGGCGGCGGCGGCGCTCGTCCTGGTGATATCAATTCACCGGTACGTGTAGGTGGCGGTCGTGTATTTGGTCCAACTCCTCGTGATTATAGCTTCAAGTTAAATAAGAAATTGAAACAATTGGCACGTAAGTCAGCTTTGTCATATAAGGCAAAAGATAATGGTTTGACAATTGTTGAAGATTTTACATTTGATGCACCTAAAACCAAAAATTTCACCGCTTTATTGAATAATTTCAATCTTGCTGGTAAAAAATCAATTTTGGTTTTACCAGAACCAAATAAAAACGTATATTTGTCGGCTCGTAATTTAGAATCTTCAGAAGTGCTAATTTCTTCTGAATTAAACACATATAAGATTCTTGATGCTAACAATATAGTATTAACTGAGAAAGCACTTGCAGGATTGGTTGAAACTTTTAACGCTTAAGAGGAGAATAAAGAATGGAAATCATTATCAAACCGATAGTTACGGAAAAAGCGACAGGATTAACCGAAAAGCAAGGTAAATATGCTTTTAGAGTTGTGAAAAGCGCTGATAAAAAGAAAATTAAGGCTGCTATTGAATCAACATATAATGTAACAGTTGTAGATGTTGATACAGCAGTATGCAAAGGGAAAGTAAAAAGTCGTTATACTAAAGCTGGAATGTTAGTTGGAAAGACCTCTGATTATAAGAAAGCTGTAGTGACTTTGAAAAAGGGAGACACAATCGATTTTTATAGCAATATTTAAGAATAAAAAATGGCTGTACGTAAATTCAACCCCACAACGCCGGGGCAGAGACACAAGATTATTGGAACATTCGAAACAATTACCGAATCTGTTCCAGAAAAGTCTCTTGTATTCGGAAAAACCAAAAGCGGTGGTCGCAACAACACAGGTAAGATGACCATGCGCTACATTGGTGGCGGACACAAGAGGAAATTTAGAGTAATTGACTTCAAGAGGGAGAAAGAAGGAATCCCAGCAACAGTTAAGACAATTGAATACGATCCGAATCGTTCGGCACGTATTGCTTTGTTGTTTTATGCTGATGGTGAGAAACGTTATATTTTAGCTCCAAATGGTCTAGAAGTAGGTCAAACACTACTATCTGGTGAAAAAGCCGCTCCTGAAGTAGGTAATACTTTACCGTTGCAAAATATTCCGCTCGGTACGGTTATTCACAATATTGAGCTAATTCCTGGTCAAGGCGCATTATTAGTGCGTTCTGCAGGTACTTTTGCTCAATTGACATCGCGCGAAGGTAAATATGCCACTGTAAAATTGCCTTCAGGTGAGACGCGAATGATTTTATGTGCATGTAAAGCTACTGTTGGTGTAGTAGGTAATTCTGATCACGCTTTGGAACAATCTGGAAAAGCAGGACGCTCTCGTTGGTTAGGTCGTCGTCCTAGAAATCGTGGCGTTGTAATGAATCCTGTTGATCACCCAATGGGTGGTGGTGAAGGTAGAGCATCAGGTGGTCATCCAAGATCTCGTAAAGGTCTGTTGGCTAAAGGTTATAAGACCCGTACTCCTAAGAAGGCCTCGAATAAGTATATTATCGAAAGAAAAAAGAACAAGTAACCAGATTTAATTAGAGAATAATATGAGTCGTTCATTAAAAAAAGGACCTTTCATTAGCGTAAAACTTGAAAAAAAGGTAATCGCTATGAATGAGGTAAATAAAAAATCCGTAATTAAAACATGGTCTAGAGCTTCGATGATATCTCCTGATTTTATAGGTCATACCATTGCAGTACATAACGGAAATAAGTTTATTCCCGTATATGTAACTGAAAATATGGTAGGTCACAAGTTAGGTGAATTCGCTCCTACTCGTACGTTTAGAGGCCATAGTGGAAACAGATAATAAAAAGATTATAATATGGGTGTAAGAAAAAGAAAAACAGCAGAAGAGAGCAAAGCGAGCAAAAAATCGCTTTACTATGCGAAGCTCAACGATGTGCCAACATCTCCCCGTAAAATGCGTTTGGTCGCAGATATGATTCGTGGTGTAGAGGTTAGAAAGGCATTAGGTATGTTGAAGTTTTCCACAAAAGAGGCTGCAGGACGTATGGAAAAACTCCTTCGTTCGGCTATAGCCAATTGGGAACATAAAACCGAACAAAAAGCAGAAAACGGCAATCTAATAGTAAGTGCCGTATATGTTGACTCGGGCAAGACTTTAAAAAGATTGCGTCCAGCTCCTCAAGGTAGAGGATATAGGATCCGTAAGCGTTCGAACCACGTGACAATTTGTGTTGATAGTGTGAATAATAACGATACTAAAAATTAATGTTGGTATGGGACAGAAAGTAAATCCGATTAGCAACCGTTTAGGAATCATCAAAGGTTGGGACTCCAACTGGATTAAAGAAAACAAAAATTTTGGTGATACTATATTGGAAGACTATAAATTAAGAAAGTATTTGGATGCACGTCTTTCCAAGGCCAGCATTTCTCGTATTATTATTGAACGCACTTTGAAACTTATTACAATAACTGTTTGCACAGCCCGTCCCGGTATGATTATCGGTAAAGGCGGTCAAGAAGTTGATAAGTTGAAAGAGGAACTTAAGAAAATTACCGATAAAGATGTTCAAATTAACATCTATGAAATCAAAAAGCCTGATTTGGATGCAGTTATAGTATCAAACAATGTGGCTCGCCAGATTGAAGGTAAAGTAGCATATCGTCGTGCAGTTAAAACAGCCATTGCTTCAACAATGCGTTTGGGTGCAGAAGGTATTAAAGTTCAAGTATCTGGTCGTTTGAACGGAGCAGAAATGGCTCGTTCAGAAATGTATAAAGAAGGTCGTACGCCTCTTCATACTTTCCGTGCTGATATTGATTATGCTCATAGCGAAGCATTAACTAAAGTTGGCTTGATTGGTGTGAAAGTTTGGATATGTCGCGGAGAAGTTTATGGCAAAAGGGATTTAACTCCTCAATATGCAGCTTCTAAAGAAAGCGGTCGTCCTTCAATGGGTGGAAATCGCAATGAAGGTGGAAAGGGCGGTTTCAAAAAGAAAAGAAAATAATTAATAAGTTTATTTTAGCACTATGTTACAACCAAAAAAGACAAAGTTTAGAAGGCAGCAGAAAGGTCACTTGAAAGGAAACGCTCAACGTGGCACTCAATTGGCTTTCGGATCTTTTGGAATAAAAACCCTGCAAACTAAGTGGATTACAGGGCGTCAGATAGAAGCTGCCCGTGTTGCCATAACACGTTATATGCAACGTCAAGGTCAGGTTTGGGTTCGTATTTTCCCGGATAAGGTTAAGACTGCCAAACCAGCTGATACACGTCAAGGAAAAGGTAAAGGTAATCCAGAAGGATTCGTTGCTCCTGTAACTCCGGGTAGAATGTTATTCGAAGTAGGTGGCGTTCCTTTTGAAATTGCAAAAGAAGCATTAAGACTAGGAGCTCAAAAGCTTCCGGTAACTACCAAGTTCGTTACAAGAAACGATTACGATTTTGAAACCGAAAACGCGTAAATAGTATGAAAAACTCAGAAATAAAAGAATTAACCGACAAAGAGATTCTCGAAAAAATCGAGACTAAAAAGGGTGCTCTGTCTAAATTGAAACTTAGTCATACTATTTCTCCATTGGATAATCCGAATCAAATTCGTGAAGCGCGCAAAACTGTAGCTCGCCTTAAAACGGAATTGACAAAAAGAGAAATGAACAAACAAAAATAAACAGCCCGGTTATGAGAAATCTAAGAAAAGAAAGACAAGGCATAGTTTCTAGCGACAAGATGGATAAAACGGTTACCGTATCTATTGAGTGGAAGGAAAAACACCCTATCTATGGTAAATTTGTCAGCAAGACAAAAAAATATCATGCCCATGACGAGAAGAACGAGTGTCATATCGGTGATACGGTGAAAATTATGGAAACACGTCCTTTGAGCAAGTTCAAAAGATGGAGAGTAGTTGAAATAGTCGAAAAAGTGAAATAGTATGATACAACAAGAATCAAGATTGGCAGTAGCCGATAATAGTGGTGCAAAAGAAGTATTGTGCATCCGTGTATTAGGCGGTACAGGCAAACGTTATGCCACAGTGGGGGATGTCATTGTTGTTGCGGTTAAATCCGTAATTCCCTCAAGTGATACAAAAAAAGGATCAGTGTCAAAGGCAATTGTAGTCCGCACTAAAAAAGAAATAAGACGCGCTGATGGATCATATATTCGTTTCGACGACAATGCATGTGTCCTTTTAACAGGCGCAGGTGAAATGAGAGGCAGCCGTATATTTGGGCCGGTAGCAAGAGAATTGCGTACAGCAAATATGAAAATTGTTTCTTTAGCACCTGAAGTACTTTAATTTTCGAAATCTAATAGAAAGATGAGTAAATTACACATAAAAAAGGGTGACACCGTTTACATTAATTCCGGTGACGACAAAGGAACCGTAGGTCGCGTATTAGAAGTCTTAACAGATAAACAACGCGCAATTGTGGAAGGTGCAAATATGGTATCAAAGCATACCAAGCCCAATGCAAAAAGTCCACAAGGTGGCATCGTGAAAAAAGAAGCTTCTATTCACATTTCAAATCTTAATCCGGTAGGAAAAGATAACAAACCGACACGTATCGGCAGAAAATTAGTGAATGGAAAGTTAGTCCGTTATGCTAAAAAAACAGGGGAGGAAATTAAATAATGAATACCGCCAGTTTAAAAAAAGATTATACGGAACGTATTGCTCCAACTTTAAAGAAGGAATTTGGTTATAAATCATCTATGCAAGTTCCTGTTTTGGAGAAGATCGTTTTGAATCAAGGTTTAGGAGCTGCTGTTGCAGATAAAAAAATCATCGAAGTCGCATTGTCAGAAATGACAACAATCTCAGGTCAAAAAGCTGTTCCAACATATTCTAAAAAGGATATTTCCAACTTCAAATTGCGTAAAAAAATGCCTATTGGAGTATGTGTTACGTTGCGTCGTGATTATATGTATGAATTTTTAGAGAAATTAGTACGTGTTGCATTGCCACGTATCCGTGACTTCAAAGGAATAAATAGTAAATTGGACGGAAGAGGTAATTATACCTTGGGAATTCAAGAACAAATCATTTTTCCTGAAATTAATATCGATTCTATATCGAAAATATCAGGTATGAATATTACCTTTGTGACCTCAGCAAAAACGGACGAAGAAGCGTTCGCTTTGTTGAAGGAATTTGGTTTACCTTTCAAAAAATAAAAGAAGAAGATATGGCAAAAGAGTCAATGAAAGCCCGTGAGGTTAAGAGAGCTAAATTGGTGGCCAAATATGCCGCCAAGAGAGAGCAATTGAAGGCAGAAGGAAATTACGAAGCATTGCAAAGCATTCCTCGTAACGCATCTCCTGTTAGATTGCATAATCGTTGCAAATTAACCGGACGTCCTAAAGGATATATTCGCGTATTTGGACTTTCTCGTATTCAATTCCGTGAAATGGCCTCTAAAGGTCTTATTCCAGGAGTTAAGAAAGCGAGTTGGTAATAAATACTAAAGAGATTTTTATAACTAAATATTGTCCGGGATAGCCGGATTAATTTAATTTAAACAAACATGACAGATCCTATTGCAGATTATTTGACGCGCTTGCGCAATGCAATAAAAGCAAATCACCGTGTGGTTGAAGTGCCTGCGTCAAATTTAAAGAAAGAACTTACAAGGGTATTATTCGAGCAAGGATATATCTTAAACTACAAGTTCGAGGAAGACGGTCCTCAAGGTTCAATTAAAATTGCTTTGAAGTACGATCAAACAAACAAAGTTAGCGCAATCAAGAAGTTAGAACGCATATCTACACCTGGTTTGCGTAAATATTCCAGTCATAAAGAACTTCCGCGTGTACTTAATGGTTTGGGTGTTGCGATTATTTCCACCTCAAAAGGTGTAATGACTGATAAAGAAGCCCGTGAACAAAATGTTGGCGGTGAAGTATTATGTTACATTTATTAATGAGGAGGAAGTAATATGTCTAGAATTGGAAAATTACCTATCAACCTGCCGAAAGGCGTAACAGTAACAGTTGCTGAAAATGAAGTAACAGTTAAAGGTCCAAAAGGTGAGTTGAAACAAAAAATAAATTCAGCTATCTCAATTAAAGTTGAAGATGGTGTAGTGTATATTTCTCGTCCTAATGATGAGAAAGAGAATAGAATGCAGCATGGTTTATATCGCTCGCTTATTAATAATATGGTGATCGGTGTATCTGAAGGTTATAAAAAAACATTGGAATTGGTTGGTGTAGGTTATCGTGCATCAAATAATGGTCAAGTTTTGGAATTGGCTTTGGGATATACTCACAACATTTTTATTAAATTGGCTTCTGAAATAAAACTTGAAACTAAGAATGAAAGGAATCAGAATCCACTAGTGATTTTGGAGTCTTGTGACAAACAATTGATTGGTCAAGTTTGTGCAAAGATTCGTTCATTTAGATTACCAGAACCTTACAAAGGCAAAGGTGTTAAGTTTGTCGGAGAGCAAATTCGTAGAAAGGCTGGTAAGTCAGCTGGTGCTAAATAATTAAATTTTAAGTGTCATGACAGATAAAATAGCAAGAAGAATAAAGATTAAAGTTGGAGTGCGCGGCAAAATTAAGGGCACCTCAGATAGGCCACGTATGTCTGTGTTTAGAAGTAACAATCAAATTTACGTGCAAATAATTGATGATACTGCAGTTGATGGTTCAGGAAAGACATTGCTGTCAGAATCTTCGGTTTCTATCAAAGATAAAATGACAAAAACTGAAAAATCAGCTAAAGTTGGCGAGATCATTGCAAAGAAAACACTAGCTACTGGTATTGATACCGTAGTGTTTGATAGAAATGGTTTCTTGTATCACGGAAGAGTTAAAGAATTGGCAGAAGCAGCACGTAAAGCAGGACTCAAATTTTAAGCATTATGGCAGTAAAAAATAATACAGTAAGGTTAGCAAACGAAAGTGAGTTAAAAGATAGATTGGTTGCAATTAATCGTGTAACCAAGGTAACTAAAGGCGGTAGAACTTTCACGTTCGCGGCTATTGTAGTTGTTGGAAACGAAGACGGAATCGTCGGATTTGGTTTAGGAAAAGCCAATGAAGTAACAACAGCTATTGCTAAAGGCGTTGAAGCAGCAAAGAAAAATCTTGTAAAGGTACCTGTTTTAAAAGGAACAATTCCCCACGAACAAGTAGCAAAATTTGGTGGTGCTGAAGTTTTTTTGAAACCCGCAACAACAGGTACCGGTGTTAAAGCCGGTGGTGCTATGCGTGCAGTTTTAGAGAGCGTTGGTGTCTCTGATGTATTGGCAAAATCAAAGGGTTCATCAAATCCTCATAATTTGGTTAAAGCAACAATTTTAGCTTTGTCTGAAATGAGAGATGCTTATACGGTTGCCCAAAATAGAGGTATATTGGTAGAGAAAGTGTTCACCGGTAAATAAATTAACTATGGCAACAATAAAAGTAAAACAAGTTAAAAGTAGAATTGGAGCTCCAAGAGTACAAAGAAGTACTTTGGATTCACTAGGTTTGAAAAAAATGAATGCGGTGGTTGAACATGAGGCAACACCACAAATCCTTGGAATGATTAATAGTGTCAAACACCTTGTAGAGATTGTAAAGTAAATCTTTCGGATGAATTAAAAAACAAACAAAATGGATTTAAGTAATTTGAAACCTGCAGAGGGTTCGGTAAAAATACGTAAAAGAGTTGGTCGTGGTTCAGGTTCTGGCTTAGGCGGTACTTCAACTCGTGGTCACAAAGGTGCAAAATCTCGTTCAGGATACTCAAAGAAGATTGGTTTTGAGGGTGGTCAAATGCCTATGCAAAGAAGATTGCCAAAATTTGGCTTTAAAAACTTCAATCGTATAGAGTATAAAGCTATCAATTTGTCTACATTGCAAGCTTTGGCTGATGAGAAAAAAATAGAAAAAATCGGAATCGAAGAATTAGTTGAAGCTGGTTTTGTATCTTCAAAGCACAAAGTAAAAATTTTAGCAAAAGGCAATTTAACATCTAAATTAGAAGTTTCTGCTCATGCGTTTTCTAAAACAGCAGTAGAAGAAATTGAAAAAGTAGGTGGTACGGTGGTAACTTTATAATCCGTTCTCATGAAAAAATTTATTGAAACAATACGGAATATATTTAAGATAGAGGAACTGAAAAGTAGACTAGCCATTACATTTCTTTTGGTTTTAGTTTATCGTTTTGGTTCATTTATCGCTCTTCCGGGTATAGATACAACACAACTTTCCGAACTTAGTAAACAAACTAGCGGCGGTTTGATGATGTTGTTGGATATGTTCTCTGGTGGTGCTTTCTCTAATGCATCAATTTTTGCATTGGGAATTATGCCGTATATCTCGGCATCAATCGTAGTGCAATTATTAGGTATGGCTTTCCCATACTTTCAAAAATTGCAACGTGAGGGAGAAAGTGGTCGTCAACGCATGAATCAAATCACTCGTTATTTGACTATTTTGATTTTATTAATTCAAGGACCTGCATATTTGGTCAATTTAAGAATGCAAGTAGGATCAGTTGTTCCTGAAGGTGCTTTCTTTGTGATCACATCTGTATTGATTTTAGCGGCTGGTAGTATGTTTGTACTATGGTTGGGTGAACGTATTACAGAAAAGGGTGTAGGTAATGGTATTTCATTTATCATCTTAGTAGGTATCATAGCACGTTTACCAAGGGCAGTTGTAGGTGAATTTTCATCTCGTTTGCACGAGGCTGCCGGTGGCTTAGTATTGTTCTTAGCAGAAATAGTATTCTTGTTAGTAGTAATAGGGTTTAGTGTGTTACTAGTTCAAGGTACACGTAAAGTTCCTGTACAATATGCAAAACGTGTTGTAGGTAATCAACAATATGGTGGCGTTCGCCAGTACATTCCGCTAAAAGTGAATGCAGCAAACGTAATGCCTATCATTTTTGCTCAAGCCATTATGTTTATTCCGGCATCTTTATCCGGTTTATTTGCCTCAGATGGTGAAGTTAGTAATTTTGCCATGACTTTTATGAATAATAATAGTTTTTGGTATAACTTGGTGTTCTTTTTGCTGATTATTGCATTTACATATTTTTATACAGCAGTAACAGTGAATCCTACCCAAATGGCAGAAGAAATGAAACGTAATAATGGTTTTATTCCAGGTATAAAACCGGGAAAGAAAACCGCTGAATATCTGGATACGATTATGTCAAGAATTACATTACCTGGTTCTATTTTCTTGGGTATTGTAGCTATCTTACCTGCGTTTGCAGGATCTGAATGGTTAGGCGTAAGCGCGTCTTTCGCTCAATTTTTTGGAGGGACATCTCTTTTGATTATGGTAGGTGTTGTTTTGGATACACTACAACAAATCGAAAGCTATTTATTAATGCGTCATTATGACGGATTAATGAAAGGTGGAAAAATAAAAGGAAGAAGTGGCTCGATAGCCGCATATTAAAAATAAAGATGATATATCTTAAAACTCCGGAAGAGATTGCAATATTAAAGAAAAGCAATAGACTTGTCGGAAAAACATTGGCAGAGGTCGCAAAGGCGATTGAAATTGGAGTAACAACACTTGAATTAGATAAAATTGCAGAAGATTTTATCCGTGCAAATGGTGCCACTCCTGGTTTTTTAGGTTATAATGGTTTCCCAAATACATTATGTATTTCAGTAAATGAGCAAGTTGTTCATGGAATACCATCTAAATATGCTTTGAAAGACGGTGATATAGTTTCGGTAGATTGCGGAACAATAATTGATGGTTTTTATGGAGATTCTGCATTTACATTTTGTGTTGGAAATGTTGATGAAAAGACACAAAAACTTCTAAGAATTACTCGTGAAGCTTTATACAAAGGTATAGAAATGGCTGTTCATGGGAATAGAATTGGAGATGTGGGATATGCAATTCAGCATCATTGTGAAGCAGTGGGTTTCTCTGTAGTAAGAGAAATGGTAGGACACGGAGTGGGACGTCAAATGCATGAAGCTCCTGAAGTACCGAATTATGGAAAACGTGGTCAGGGTGTACTCTTAAAAGAAGGAATGACAATTGCTATAGAGCCAATGATAAATATGGGTAACAGAGGTATTGTTTTTGAAAAAGATGGTTGGACTATTCGAACAATAGACAGGAAACCATCCGCTCATTTCGAACATACAATCGCAATTCATAAAGGAGAGGCAGAAATATTATCATCGTTCGATTATGTAGATGAAGTTCTAAGTCACAAATCATAAATGGCAAAACAAGCAGCAATAGAGCAAGATGGAACCATCGTAGAAGCGTTGTCAAATGCAATGTTTCGAGTGGAATTGGAAAATGGGCATGAAATTACTGCTCACATATCGGGTAAGATGCGTATGCATTATATTCGTATATTACCTGGTGATAAGGTGCGTGTTGAGATGTCACCTTATGATTTGAGTAAAGGAAGAATCTCGTTCAGATACAAATAATTTAAATTTTAAATAATGAAAGTCAGAACATCTGTTAAAAAACGTAGTGATGATTGTAAAATCGTCAGAAGAAAAGGTCGTCTTTATGTGATCAATAAAAAAGATCCAAGGATGAAACAACGTCAAGGTTAATAATTTACCAAAATCATATAAAATAGTTTATGGCTATAAGAATTGCAGGAGTAGATTTACCTCAGAATAAGAGAGGTGAAATAGGTTTAACCTATATCTACGGAATAGGAAGAAACAGCGCCAACAAAGTATTGTCGGAAGCTGGTGTTGACAAAGACATTCAAGTTAAAGATTGGACAGATGACCAAGCGGCTAAAATCCGTGATATCATTTCCTCTAAATTTAAAGTGGAAGGTGATTTGCGTTCTGAGGTACAATTGAACATTAAACGTTTAATGGATATCGGTTGTTATCGCGGTATTCGTCATCGTTTAGGTTTACCATTGCGTGGTCAAAGTACAAAAAACAATGCACGTACACGCAAAGGAAAGAAGAAAACAGTTGCAAATAAGAAAAAGGCAACTAAGTAATTAATTGTAGAACAGAAAATAAATTAAAATATGGCAAAAAAAACTGCCGCTACTAAAAAAAGAGTAGTGAAAATAGATGGAACTGGTCAAGCCCACGTATGTTCCTCATTCAACAATATAATTGTTACGATTACCAATGCCCAAGGAGAAGTAATTTCTTGGTCGTCAGCAGGTAAAATGGGTTTCCGCGGTTCAAAAAAGAATACGCCGTATGCAGCTCAAATGGCAGCACAAGATTGTGCAAAGGTTGCATTTGATTTGGGTTTGCGTAAAGTAAAAGCTTACGTAAAGGGTCCGGGTAACGGAAGAGAATCTGCTATTCGTACAATTCACGGAGCGGGTATAGAGGTAACAGAAATTGTAGATGTAACACCGCTACCTCACAATGGTTGTCGTCCTCCTAAAAGACGTAGAGTATAATAAGTTAAACCGCTAAAAATAGAATAAAATGGCAAGATATACAGGACCTAAAACAAAAATAGCGCGTAAGTTTGGAGAAGCAATCTTTGGCGCTGACAAAGTTTTGTCTAAGAAGAATTATCCTCCTGGTCAACACGGAAATTCTCGTAAACGTAAAACTTCTGAATACGGTGTTCAGTTAAAAGAAAAACAAAAAGTTAAATATACTTATGGTGTTTTGGAAAAACAATTCTCAAATTTGTTTGACAGAGCATCTCGCACAAAAGGTATTACTGGTGAAGTTTTATTGCAATTGTTGGAATCTCGTTTAGACAATGTTGTATTCCGTTTAGGAATGGCTCCTTCTCGTTCGGCTGCACGTCAATTAGTAGGACACAAACATATTGTTGTTAATGGTGAAGTTGTAAATATTCCTTCTTTTCAAGTAAAACAAGGTGATGTTGTTGCAGTTCGCGAGAAATCTAAATCGTTAGAGGTTATTGCAAATGCATTAAGTGGATTTAATCACAGTAAATACCCATGGTTAGAGTTTGATGAATCTTCTATGTCTGGAAAATTCTTACACATGCCAGATCGTGCAGATATTCCGGAAAATATTAAGGAGCAATTAATCGTCGAACTTTATTCTAAATAATGTAGAATTATGGCTATATTACCATTTCAAAAACCAGAAAAAGTTATCATGTTGGAGGCAGACACGTTCCATGGTAAATTTGAATTCAGACCATTGGAACCGGGCTTCGGTATTACTATCGGTAATGCCTTACGCCGTATCTTGCTTTCTTCATTGGAGGGCTTTGCCATCACATCATTAAGAATTGATGGAGTACAACACGAATTTGCTACAGTTCCTGGAGTAATGGAAGATGTAACGAATATTATCTTAGCTTTAAAACAAGTTCGTTTTAAACAACTTGTTGAAGGTGTAGATAATGAAAAAGTTACAATTGACGTTGCAGACACAACTACATTTAAAGCATGTAATATTGGGAAACATTTGACCGCTTTTGAGGTATTGAATCCGGATCTTTTGATATGTACAATGGATCCAAAGGCATCTTTCCACATTGAATTAACGATTAATAAAGGACGTGGATATGTTCCGGCTGATGAGAATCGTGGATTAATTCAAGGATTAGATGTTATACCAGTAGACTCTATTTACACGCCAATTGTTAATGTTAAATATTCTATTGAGAACTACCGTGTAGAACAAAAAACAGACTACGAAAAATTAGTAATAGAAATAGATACAGATGGTTCTATTCATCCTAAGGAAGCTTTGAAAGAATCTGCAAAAATATTGATTCATCACTTTATGTTGTTTTCTGATGAGAAAATAACAATTGATTTCAATGATGCAGAGGGTGGAGAAGAATTTGACGAAGATGCATTGCATATGCGTCAGTTGTTGAAAACTAAGTTAGTTGATCTTGATTTATCAGTACGTGCATTAAATTGTTTAAAGGCTGCTGATGTTGAAACTTTAGCTGAATTGGTTTCTTTCAACAGAAATGATTTGTTGAAATTCCGCAATTTTGGTAAGAAATCGTTGGTAGAGTTAGATGCTAAATTGGCAAGTTTGAACTTGTCGTTTGGTATGGACATTTCTAAGTATAAATTAGATAAAGAGTAATACGAGATGAGACATAATAAGAATTTTAATCATTTGGGAAGAAAAGCAGGTCATCGCAATGCAATGTTGTCAAACATGGCAGTTTCCCTAATAAAGTACAAGAAGATCAATACTACACTCGCAAAAGCAAAGGAATTGCGTAAATTTGTTGAGCCATTGATTACAAAATCAAAAGAGGATACAACTCATTCTAGAAGAACTGTTTTTTCAGCTTTGCAGAATAAAGAAGCTGTTACAATTCTTTTCGGTGAAATTTCTCAACGCATAGCTGATCGTCCTGGTGGTTATACACGTATTTTGAAAACAGGCTTCCGTTTAGGAGATGCTGCTCAAATGTGTTTCATTGAGTTTGTAGATTACAACGAAAATATGTTGAAAGATACAGCATCAAAGAAGAAAACCAAAACACGTCGTGCTGGTGCAAAGAAAGCAGTAGATGCAAAAGTTGAAACAGCAGAAGTAGTAGAGGATGCAATTAAAGAAAATTCTGTAGCAGAAACACCTGCTGCTGAATAACTTTATTAATCTTACAAAAAGGGATGAAAGTTAATCTTATCCCTTTTTTTGTGTTAATAATTATGCTATATTTGCACACTGCAAATTAATTAATATGCTTACATATAAAAGAATCTTATTAAAATTGAGTGGTGAGTCGCTGATGGGCGAACAAGGCTATGGAATTGATGCAAAGCGTTTGTCCGAATATGCTGAACAAATAAGTGAAATAGAGTCAATGGGAGTGCAGATAGCAATAGTTATTGGGGGCGGTAATATATTTAGAGGTTTAAGTGGTGCGGCAAAAGGATTTGATCGTGTCAAAGGGGATCAAATGGGAATGTTGGCTACTGTAATTAATAGTATGGCATTAAGCTCCGCTTTAGATGCTTTGAATGTAAAGAATAGAGTACTTACAGCTATAGGTATGGAACCGATAGGTGAGTTATATAGTAGTTTTAAAGCAATAAAATGTATTGAGGCAGGTGAAGTTGTAATTGTATCAGGAGGTACAGGGAATCCATTTTTTACTACCGATACAGCTTCTGCTTTACGTGGTATAGAAGTTAAAGCTGATTTGATGCTAAAAGGTACTCGTGTTGATGGTATTTATACAACAGATCCGGAGAAAGATCCTAAGGCAGAAAAATTCTCTGAGATAACTTTCGATGAGATATACAACAGAAATCTGAAAGTTATGGATTTAACTGCGACTACGTTGTGTAAAGAAAATAAATTGCCAATTTATGTATTTAATATGGATGTATATGGTAATTTGAAACGTGTTATGTCTGGTGAAAAAATTGGGACTTTGGTAAAATAACAATAATATCTACAACAATGGTTGATGTTCAGAAAAATTTAAAGGATGCTATCGATAAAATGGAAAATTCAATGTTTTTCTTGGACGAATCTCTTGCACACATACGTGCGGGTAAGGCAAATCCTAGAATCTTAGATGGCGTAAAAGTTGAATATTACGGAACGATGACTCCTCTTAGTAGTGTGGCTAATATAAGTACACCGGATGCCAAATCGATAGTGGTACAACCATGGGAAAAATCGATGCTTCGTGAAATTGAAAAAGCAATCTTGGCATCAGAAATTGGTATTACTCCAGAGAATAATGGTGAAGTTATCCGTTTAGGTATACCTCCGTTAACAGAAGAAAGACGTCGTAATTTAGTAAAGCAATCGAAGCAAGAAGGTGAAGATACTAAGATTAGCATACGTACAGCACGTAGAGAGGCTATTGATATTCTTAAGAAGTCACTAAAAGAAGGAATGCCTGAAGATGTTGAAAAAGATGCTGAATCTGAAGTGCAGAAAGTACACGATAAATATATTAAACAAGTTGACGAGGTAGTCTATGAAAAAGAAAAAGAGATTATGACGGTATAACTTCCTTGTATGAAGGTATTTCTCTTAGTTTTAACTGCGCTTCTTGCGACAAAAGTTGTATATTCTTCAAATGATTCAATACAACATGCTGAATCAGATACTATAACGCAAGTTTATTGTCCTGTTGTGAAAAAGAGTTGGTTCGCTGTGCCGATTGCTTTTTATCAAGAGGAGACAAGTGTGGGTATAGGTGCTTCAGGAGGTTATTATTTTAAAAGTCAGAATCTTAAAAAGATAAGTAGTATATCGGGAAGTATTATTTACACATTTCTGAATCAGGCGAAAATTAATATTAATCCACGCTTTTACACGCCTAAAGAAAATTTTTATTTTACGGGAAATTTAAACTTGCGTTATTATCCCGATTTATTTTTTGGAATAGGCAATGAGACTACTGATGAGAGTGTTAAGTATACATCAGAGGCTTTTAGTTTGAATTTTCAACCATTCTATGCCATTACTCCTAGTTTTCATGTAGGTTTTTATTTGTCTTGTTTGGGAGAAAAATTGAACTGGGATGAAGAAACAGAGAAAAAGAGACCTGAATTAATAGAAAAGTATGGAGAAGCAGGATGGGATCCTTATTTTATGTGGGCTTTTGGAGCTCAGTTGATGTATGATACTCGTGATAATCAGTTCTATCCGCAGAAATTTAGCAATTTCGTAAAACTGTCAGCATATACCAATTTAAAAGCTTTAGGTAGTAGCTATGACGTTACTTCGCTTACATTAGATATTAGACAATATATTCCAACATGGATTGGTCAAGTTCTTGCATGGCAGATATATGCAGATGCGCGTTTGGGGAAGGAAATACCTTTTCGTATGTTGCCGACCTTAGGTGGTAGTGATAATCTACGCGGTTTTAGGGAGCGAAAATTTACCGATAATTTTATGTTCGAATTTCAGACAGAGTATAGAATTCCTATTTGGTGGAGGTTAAAAGCTGCAGTGTTCTGCTCTGTTGGAGATGTGATAGATATATATGATCCTCATATACAAAAGATAAAGGTTGGATACGGCTTAGGTCTGAGATGTAGATTGAATGATGCGAGGGTTCATTTAAGGCTCGATGTGGCGGGAAATAATTATGGCGAATTTAAGTTTTATATAACAGCAACAGAGGCTTTTTAATATGCAATTCGGATTAGTTATACGAACAACAGGTAGTTGGTATGAGATTCGCACCGATAATGGTGATATGATTTCAGCTCGTATCAAGGGTAAATTCCGCTTACAAGGAATTCGTACAACCAATCCCATAGCAGTTGGTGATAGGGTAGGTCTAGATGGCGATAGTATTGTAGAAATTTGTCCGCGTGTAAATTATATGATACGTAAATCATCTAACTTATCAAAAAAATCGCAAATTATAGCGGCAAATATTGATCAAGCTTTTTTATTGGTTTCTATACGTGAACCTGAAACTCCGGCAGAATTTATAGATCGTTTTTTAGTTACTGCAGAAGCCTATAAAATACCGGTTACAATAGTTTTTAATAAAATCGATTTGTATAATACTACTGACAAAGAAATGCTAAATGCATATATGCGTTTATATTCTATTTTAGGGTATCATTGTCATGCGGTTTCCGTTAAAACAGGCGAGGGAATTGAAGAAATAAAAGAAGAACTTCGTAATAAAATAACACTATTTTCAGGTAATTCAGGTGTAGGTAAGTCATCGTTTATAAATAGTCTGCATCCTTCTTTTAACACAAAGATAGCAGCAATATCAGAAGTTCATCACACCGGAATGCATACCACAACTTTTTCTGAAATGCTGCCATATAATGGTGGATACGTGATAGATACTCCGGGCGTAAAAGGTTTCGGAGTAATAGATATGGTTGCGAAAGAGGTTGGACACTATTTTCCGGAAATTTTCTCAACTTCAAAAGAATGCAGATTTGCTAATTGTATACATAGAGGTGAACCTGGTTGTGCAGTAATAAAGGCTGTAGAAAAACATTATATTAGCGAATCAAGATATGCAAGCTACTTAAGCATATTGGAAGACGAGAGTGAAGATAAATATAGATAGTTTTAATAATAAACTTACTTTTCTTTCGTTATATCATTAATGGCATCATCAATTTACGATATTCAACAATACACTAAAGCAGTATTTATAGTTCTGGCAGTTATAATCGCAAGCCTATCTTTTTATGTTACACATAATTTGGTAGCTAGTTTGTCGAGTGAGGAGCAGGCTAGAATGGAAATATGGGCAAATGCAACTCGTGAATTAGTAAGTATGCCTGATGAATGTAATCTAACATTCGTTCAAGAGGTTATATCTGAAAATACTACAATACCTGTGGTTCTTGCAGACACTACATTTAGGGTGTTATCTTATAGAAATTTAGAAAAAGACGATTATACAGATGCAGAATTAACTGCACTGGCACAAGATTTTGCTGCTGCTCGCAAAGCAATTGTAGTAACAATGGATGATGGCGAGAAGCAATATATATGCTATGGTAACTCGCTATTGCTTAAAAAGTTGGCATATTTTCCTATAGTTCAATTTATTGTTGTTGCATTATATCTTGTACTTGTGGTTTTGGTGTTGTTGGCAATGAAACGTGCTGAACAAAATAAAGTATGGGTAGGCTTATCTAAAGAAACAGCTCACCAGTTGGGTACTCCAATTTCGTCAATGTTAGCCTGGACTGAGATATTAAAAACTAAATATCCTGATGATAAGATGATGCTCGAAATGGAAAAAGATGTTAATCGTTTAAGAACTATCGCCGAGCGTTTTTCACAAATAGGCTCTAAAACAGAATTTGAATTGGTCGAAATTAATGGGCTGATAACAAGATCACTAACATATATACGAACACGTATTTCAAAAAAAGTTAATATAGATTTTTTTTCAAGGAATACATATTATGTGATGATTAATATACCATTATTTGAATGGGTTATAGAAAATCTATGTAAGAATGCAGTAGATGCAATGAATGGTGAAGGTGGAATAACTATATTTTTAGGAGATAAAGAATCGATTGTATACATAGATATTACAGATACTGGTAAGGGAATTTCGAAAAAAAATATTAAAAAAGTATTTAATCCAGGATTTACTACAAAGAGGCGCGGCTGGGGTTTGGGTTTATCATTGGCACATAGAATTATAGAAGAATATCATAAAGGGAAAATCTACGTTAAACACTCTGAAATAAACAAGGGTACGACATTTAGAATCGAATTTAAAAAAGTATGATGTTTATAAATCTGCATTTGTTCTATAATCATTAAAAATATCGTGTAAAAAGTTTTTTGGTTCGTGAAAAATCCTTACCTTTGTCCCCACTTTTATAGAAGTATTTGGTATGCCGACAGTTTCCAAGTATCTAATTCCGTTGAAAAGCGGTGATAATCAGAATGCAACATATAGCTTTGTGCTAAATGATAATTTTTTTGAGCTATTAGAAGATGCTGAAATTAAAAAAGGTAATGTAAATGCTTCTTTGAAAGTAAAAAAGTTAGGTGAAGCTTTTTGTATAGATGTGTTGATGGATGGTTCTGTTGAAGTTCCTTGTGTTCGTTGCTTAGATCCTGTGATTATTGAAATAAGCGTTGATGAACACTTAAAGGTAAGCTATGGTGAGGCTTATTCGGAGGAAGATGATAATAGAATTGTAATTCCAGAAGATGCCGAGGGTATTGATATGGAATGGTTGATGTATGAATTTATCGTTTTATCAATACCAATACAACATAAACACAAAGAAGGAGATTGTAATAAACAAATGGAAAGTTTGCTTAGCAATTATGAAAATCAATTAAACGAACAGACAGATCCCCGTTGGGACGCTTTAAAATCATTGATAAAGAACAATTAAATATAGAAAATTATGGCACATCCTAAAAGAAAACAATCAAAAACAAGAACAGCAAAACGTAGAACTCATTATAAAGCCGTCGCTCCTACAATGGCAACTTGTCCTAATTGCGGTGCCTTGCATATATCTCACACTGTATGTGGTGAATGTGGCTATTATCGTGGAAAATTGGCAGTAGAACAAACTGTAAGTGCATAAATCTGATTACTAAGCAATTACAAATTATTTTGTGATTTTGTTAGTAATTATTGGTATTTTTAAAAATAAGTTTGTACGTTTGTATCGTAATATTGATAATTATAAAGAACTTTTATAAGTATGAAAAATATAGCATTAAACAATAATTGGTGGTGGCAACGCTTTAAGAATTAAGGTGGATGCGCGCTCGTGTTGTTTAATGAATCTTATAAAGAGTCGTAGGGAATCCACCTGCGACTCTTTTTTTATTAATTATAATTTCAAAATATGGAAAAATTTGTATTTCGATGGCGTAAGTTTAGCCAATATTAATAAATGGTATTTCTAAAAAAACAGTAGTCAACAATAATAATTTAAAATATATTTATCATGAAAACAACAAAAAAAATAGTTCTTTCAGAAGATGAGATGCCGAAATATTGGTATAATGTTTTGGCCGATATGCCAAATAAACCACTTCCTCCTCTTAATCCAAAAACCAGGAAGCCGGTTACTCTATCGGATTTGGAACCTATATTTGCAAAAGGTCTTATAGAACAAGAAGTGTCAACAGAACGTTGGATTGAAATTCCTGAAGAGGTGCGTAATTTGTATCGTATATATCGCCCAACGCCATTGGTACGTGCTTCTGGTTTAGAAAAAGCTTTAGATACACCTGCAAAGATTTATTTTAAAAATGAGAGTGTCAGTCCGGTAGGTTCGCACAAATTGAATTCTGCAATACCTCAAGCTTATTATAATAAGATTGAAGGTGTAAAATCAATTACTACTGAAACAGGTGCAGGACAATGGGGTAGTGCCATGAGTATTGCTTGTAAACATTTTGGTTTGAACTTAAACGTTTATATGGTAAAAGTTAGTTATGAGCAAAAACCATATCGTAAGGCAGTAATGAACACCTATGGAGCTAATGTTTTCGCATCTCCTAGTGATACAACAGAAATAGGAAGAAAGATGCAGCAACAATTTCCTGGTACTAGCGGAAGTTTGGGTATGGCCATTTCTGAGGCTGTAGAGGAGGCTTTAAAAGATCCAAATACAAAATACACATTAGGTAGTGTGCTTAATCATGTAATGTTGCATCAAACTATTATAGGTTTGGAGGCAGAAAAGCAAATGGAAATTGCAGGAGATTATCCTGATGTTGTTATAGCATGCTTTGGCGGCGGTTCTAACTTCGGTGGTATAGCATTGCCATTCTTACGTCATAAGTTTGCAGAAGGCAAAGACATACGTTTAATCGCAGCAGAACCTGCATCTTGTCCTAAACTTACACGTGGTAAGTTTGAATATGATTTTGGCGATACAGAAGGATATACTCCATTATTGCCTATGTATACTTTAGGTCATGATTTCGAACCGGCAAGTATACATGCAGGTGGTTTGCGTTATCATGGTGCAGGATCTATTGTAAGTCAATTACGTAAAGACGGATTAGTCGAAGCCGAAGATATAAACCAAACAGAGACCTTTCAAGCTGGTATTATCTTTGCTCGTGCAGAAGGAATTATCCCTGCACCAGAGTCAACTCATGCTATTGCAGTTGCTATACGTGAGGCTCTAAAGGCAAAAGAAGAAGGTAAAGAAAAGGTAATTTTGTTTAACTTGTCAGGACATGGTTTAATTGATATGATGGCTTACGAAGATTATCTTTCAGGCAAATTAGGTGATTATGAAGTTCCACAATCAATTATAGATGAAAGTATTGGTAAATTAAAAGATTTACAACCTGAATAATAATAGTAGTTTTATTAAAAATTAGGTATCCATTAATTTAATGGATACCTAATTTTTTTATCTCTCTTTTCGCTTATATCGTGGCTGAGCTGCTGATTGTTGCTTGAGTAGATGCTTATCTTTTTTATTGTAGATATCTATTTTGTCTTTAGGTCTTAGACTTGCACAATCTATAAATCCCTTCAATCTGGTTATTTCTAAATTATTCTTTTTATCGGGAGTGTACATTGTACCATTGGATGCCGGTGTCATAATAATCCGTTCTGGTTTATTATCAGGAGCTATATATATTGTCAGTTCGCTGCTTTCAGCTTTGTTAATGCCTATATATTCAGTACTATCAGATGTAGCTTCTTTTGTTGAATCTGCTTCTTCTTTTACAAAATATATAGATAGTGCATTACCATCAACAAATAATTTATAAAGACGTTCGTCTTTTACGTATCCTGTGAATTGTTTACCAGATACTTGATTGTACTCTACACTATCAGATTTCATGAGCATAAATGCAGAACCTCTAACAAAAATTTTGTTTACCTTATTGTCTTTTGTTAGTAGATAAATAGAGTCACCTGTAATTTGATTGTCCTCATTCCAACCTATAGGAGTCCCAAACATACGTATAATTGAATCTTGCGTCGAATAGTACATAGAGTCGCATATAACTTGAAAGTCTTTTTGCCATGATTGCACATTGTAATACCCTCTTACTGTTGTAATACTATCGGATGATGCATAGAATAGTGTATCTGCAGATAAAAATAGAGAGTCGGTCGATGAAAAATCTATAAATGTAGCTTTCTTAGTCATGCTACCTTTTTTCTTCATGTCATTATATATTCCATAATCTCCTACAAGCATAGATTTTTGTACAGAGTCGCGCAATTGAACATTTATATAGCTTTTTGCTAAGTTATTTTTTCTATTATAATAGATTGTATCTGCTGTAAGTGTCCTTCCTTCGTTATCTTTAATAATGGAATTGTCTATAAGTTTTGAGTGCTCTTGCTTTGTGTTATACCAACCATATTCTGAGTAGATTGTGGTACTATCATATAAAATTGTTGATGGACCAAGTATATAGGCAATATCTGTAGCTGTATTGTATTTTAGGGTGTCGGAATATAGAATAAATTCCGGATTTGTTAATACTACATCTTTTTGAAATACTGCTGTATTTGTATTAGGATAGTAGTGTCCATTAATAGATGTCAATACATTTGTACTATCAACAATTTTCCCTTTATTGAAATAGTATCCAACGTTTAGTTCTCTATCATAATTAAGGGAATCTGTATAAAGGGTCATGCCACCTTTTATCATGCGTACATGTTGACGCAATTTCGCCAATTTGATATTCCCCTCGTAGTGCAATTTGTCTCCATATACGAATATACTATCTCCTTGTTCAATGCGAATATTGCCAAACGCATCTATTGTATTTTGTTTGTCATGGAAAAATGCACTATCGCAGAACATTAGTGCATTATCATGTCGGAATTGCACGTTACCACCAAGAATCTGGCAATCGGGCATACGTTCTTGATCAAAGCTTAAGGTTTCGGAATGTTCCAAATAGATAGTGGTTTTTTCGGCAAAAACCTCAATTAAAAAAACGGAACATATAACGTAAATGAGTGTTTTTTTTGTCATTACTATTGGATCCACCCAGGATACCTAAATTTACAATCTCTATATTCTTCGTTTATATGTATAAATGTATCTTTCTGTTTATCTTTAATCCAATTTTCAATAAGTTCCTGATTTTTCTTTACAGTTACAATGTTTTTCAATTCCTGAAAATCATCCTGTGGATTGGCAACGTGGCTTTTGATTTTTGATTTTAGTCTGATTATAGAAACCATTTCTTTGCCTTTCTCGTTGATATAAACAAATGGTCTTGAGATTTCGCCAATTTGTAAATTGTACACAGTTTTTGCAATATCGGCAGGTAGATCTTGTAATTGAAATTTCGTAGAACCATTCGTAGAATTAATCATTAATCCTTCGTTTTGCTGTGTATCTTTATCTTCGGATAAATTTAAAGCAGCTTCTTCAAAACTGAATTTGCCGATTCTTATATCTCCGGCAATGCTATCTAATTTTAATTTGGCAGCATCCTTTTGTTTGTTGTCAATCTTAGGAATTAGCAGTATGTGCCTACAATTAACTAGGTCATTCTTACGTTCAATTAGTTGAATGATATGATATCCAAATTCGGTTTCTACAATCCGTGAGACTTTCTTTGGATCGTACAAAGAGAATGCAACATTTGCAAATTCGGGAACTAATTTTCCTTTGCTCATAAATCCTAACTCACCGCCTTGCATTGCAGAAGCATGGTCTTCCGAATAAAGAATCGCCAAAGTTGAAAATTGATATTCGCCTGATTCTATCTTTTCACGAAAATCTCTTAATTCGCTTTTAATACGCTCTTCCTCTAGTGGAGTAGTTTGAGGAGCAATTGAAATTATTTGGACCTCAACTTGTTCCGGTATTGTCGGAATACTATCTTTTGGAAGTGTATTGTAAAATCTTTTTACGTCAGCTGGCGTTATTTTATTGCTACTGGTAATCTTTTGTTGCATTTCTTGTACCAAGAGTTGTTCTTCAACAGTGCGTGCCATTTCTTCTTTAATTTTTGCAATCGGTTTATTGAAATATTCTTCAACCTTCTCCTTTGAACCAATACGTTGAATAAAATATTTTACACGACCATCTACTTGTTGCTCAACAGAACCTTCGGATACAGTTATGCTATCTAATTTAGCTTGTGCAATAAATAATTTCTGAATTGCTATTTGTTCAGGTATTACGCAATATGGATCACCATCTATTGATTGTTTTTCATATCTTAGACGCAAGATTTCTGTCTCAATATCCGATTTTAATATAGGCTCATCACCAATTACCCATACAACTTGGTCTATAACCTGATTACTTGACAAAATAGGCATCAAACTAGTTATGCATATTAGCAGAAATGTTATATATGTTGTTTTTTTCATGTCTATTTATTTTTGTCTTCAAAAGTAATAATTGTATTGTTTTTGAGTGCCTTTTGGTATAGCTCCTCCTGAAAATTATGTATGAAATCTATTTTTTGTTTGTTAGCCATGATATTCATTAATTCAGGCCTGATAAGTTCGTATGGTTTTGGAGTGCCGGCTTGGCATATACCTGTTATTCTTAAATAATAACTATACTCATCTAATTGCAATACTACTGTTCCTCTTGATAGTGCAGGATCATTCGCATCTATCTTTTCAGGAAGTATTGACGATATTTTAGAGTAATACACCCAATTATCATTAAAAAAATCGTAGTATATTGCTGTCTTTGTACAGAAGCGCATAATGTTATCTAAGTTTTCATCATTGATATTAGATAACCAACGAGAAAGTTTTGATTGATTAGGAGTTGATGTAAGTATCTTAATAAAGATTCCTTTTACAACAGCTTCTTCCAAAGGGAAGTGCTCTTTTTGCTTTTCGTAGAATGCTGTTATGCTATCCTCGTTGAGTTCAGGCATCTCTTGAGCAATTAATTGTTGCTGATACTCGTTAATAATTAGCTCTCTTCTGTATATTTCAGCTAGTTCATTAATTTCATCAGTGCTTCCGACATTACGTAGTGCTTTGTCATACATTAGAATATTTGTTGCCCATCTTTTTTTGTAGTTCTCTACAAAAATCGCACTATCTTGTCCACTAAGATCATCAGGCATCACCTTTACAATGTCATCGTAGTTCAACACATTGCCATTGACCTCCATAATTTGATTCTTAGTAGCATCAAATTGAGCAACCTTATTGCATGAACAAAAGGCTGTTGCCACAATTGTGGTTATGATTATGATTTTATGCCGTCTCATTTAACGGTTTTAAGAATGTTATCGTATATGATCACAGGATATATTTTACGTAAACTATCGATCCATGATTTTTCTAGAATTTCCTGGTAATCGTTGGATACAGGACCCTTGATATCTTTATATGTTTCAGGATATTCGTTTTGCACATATCCATCTACAAAAACCTCAGGAAATTTTTCGTTAATAGGGAGCGATCCTTCGTTAAATACTAGAGCATCAATTACTTGGTTTTTGCCTTGTTCATATATGCCACTTTCTACTTTTACGTTTGTTGTCTTATTTACGTTTAATTGTTTTTTGAGATATTGCGATACAGAATCCTTAGGCGCTGTTTTTATAATATCAGCTGCTTTGTTTTTTATTTCTTTAGATGCACAATATACAATTATACCTTTGTAGTGAGGCTTTTTCCAACGATATTTTTCTTTGTTTTGCTCAAATTGCATTCTAAGTCCTGCAGTATCTTTTGATGCCTTATCCCATACTTTTTCTTTACTTACGTAATATAGTAAAATGCCGTCGTAATACTCTTTCATCAACATACCGAAGTCAGGGTAGTGTTGTTCCAAATTGCTATTTTCATAATCCATCAGGCAAGTATTGATGAATTGTGTTAAACTATCGGAATTATGTGGTCTTGTAGCCGAAAATTTATTCAAACTATCTTTTGTGAGAACAACATCTGCGAATGTGGCGATAGTATCACCTGTACCGGCTTTATAATTATATGCTTTTTTAATTTTATTGATAAAACTAGTATTAATTATATTTGCGCGTTCGTCTCCGTTTATACGTGATTCTATTTGCTGACGTAAATCATCTAAAGATTGTACAGGGCGTTTTTCTAAAAATTTAATTATATGCCATCCGTATGATGCTTCTACCGGTTTTGAAATTGCTCCGGTGTCTTTTAATGCAAATGCAGCGGTTTCGAACGTTTCATTTGTGCGTCCTATACTTAACCATGGCAATACTCCACCTTGAGACGCATTAGCTTCATCTTCCGAATATTTCTTTGCAAGTTCTGCAAAATCACTTCCGGTACTAGCCAATTTGTAAATGGAATCTACAAATGTTCTTATGCTGTCAATGCTTGCCGAGTCAGCCTTTTCCGGTTTACGTTTGAATATGTGTGCAACCTTAATTTCACCATTACTTGGTCTGCGATTTGTAACTAAAATTAGATGATATCCGAACCTAGTTCTTATTGGTCCGACTACTTTCCCTATTTTTGCATTGTATGCCGCTTTTTCAAATGGGTAAACCAGCATCATTCCGGTAATGTATCCCAAACGGCCTCTATTTTGTGTTACAGATGGATCTTCAGATGTTTCTAAAGCAATTTTCTCGAAATTCTTTTTGTTGATTCTTTTTTTTGCAGATATAGCTTTTTCGTATGCAGCAATTGTGTCATTCTGATTTTCAATACGAAATAAAATGTGGTTAACTTCAAGGTCTTCTTTTAAACGAGAATATGCTTCATTAACTAGAACCTCTTTTATGCTATCGTCTGTAAGGTATGGGCGAATCAACTGATTGCGATAACTATTAAATTCGTCTTTGAACGATTTTGCCGTATCAAGTTGTTGCTGATACGCATCTACAACCTTAAGCTTAAAGTTGATGAACAAATCTACGTATTCATCAAGTGAAATGTGATTTAAACTTGTATTGGAATTATTTTTGTGGTAAAAATATTCAAACTCTTGTTTACTTACATCTTTACCATTTATGTTCATTACAACTTGTGCATTTGCACTAATCAAAAAGAATGTTGCAATTGTGCAAAAAACGATTTTTCTCATTTGTTATTCTCCTCTCGAATAGTTTGGTGCTTCTTGTGTTATTGTTACATCGTGTGGATGGTTCTCTTTAACTCCGGCAGTTGTGATGCGTGTAAATTTAGCATCGTGCAATTTTTCTATATTAGCAGCTCCGCAGTATCCCATACCTGCTCTTAATCCACCAACTAATTGATATATAACTTCAAATAAAGATCCTTTGAAAGGAACACGTGCAGCAATACCTTCAGGAACTAATTTTTTGATATCATCTTCCATATCCTGGAAATAACGATCCTTAGAACCTTTTTGCATCGCTTCTAATGATCCCATACCTCTATATGATTTGAATTTTCTGCCATTGTATATAATGGTATCACCCGGAGATTCTTCAACTCCTGCTAGTAGTGAACCTGCCATAATACAACTTGCACCTGCTGCCAATGCCTTTACAATATCACCGGAGTATCTTATACCACCATCACCTATCAAAGGTACTCCTGTACTTTTAAGTGCGTTTGCTACATCATATATTGCTGATAATTGTGGGACACCTACACCTGCAATAACACGTGTTGTGCATATAGATCCAGGTCCGATACCTACCTTTACAGCATCAGCACCTGCTTCTACTAATGCTTTAGCAGCAGCTCCTGTTGCTATATTGCCTACAACTATATCTATTTGTGGGAAACGCCTTTTAGCTTCCTTAAGAGTCTCTATAACACCTTTTGAATGGCCGTGAGCAGTATCAATTATGATAGCATCAACACCTGCCTCAACTAGTGCATACATACGATCAAAAGTATCTGCCGTAACACCAACTCCTGCAGCTACACGTAGTCGTCCTTTTGAGTCTTTGCAAGCCATAGGTTTATCCTTGGCTTTTGTTATATCTTTATAAGTAACTAGTCCTACTAATTTGCCGTCTTTGTCAATTACAGGTAGTTTCTCTATTTTATGGATTTGTAGAATTTGAGCAGCAGCTTCCAAGTCGGTTGATTGATTTGTTGTAACCAAATTTTCCTTGGTCATAACTTCCTCTAATGGGCGTTGCAAATTTCTTTCGAAGCGCAAATCTCTATTTGTAACAATACCTACTAATTTTTTATTTTCATCAACTACAGGTATTCCGCCTATTTTATATTCACTCATAAGAGCAAGAGCATCAGAAACCAGTTTTTCTCTTAGTATGGTAACAGGGTCGTATATCATGCCATTTTCAGCTCTTTTAACGCTGTGAACTTGTTTGGCTTGTTCAACAATAGACATATTTTTGTGAATAACACCTATACCACCTTCACGCGCAATTGCAATAGCCAATTTGGCTTCTGTAACTGTATCCATGGCAGCAGATACGATAGGAGTTTTTAACTCGATGTTACGCGAAAAACGTGTTGTTAAATCTACATCACGCGGTAATATCTCTGAATAAGCTGGAATTAAAAGGACGTCATCAAAAGTAAGTCCGTCCATTACGATTTTGTCTGCAATAAATGACATAGTGTGGCAGGATTAAAATTTATTGCGTGCAAATATACGAAAATATCTTTCCGGATGTTCTATTGTGCCGTTAAAATATGTTGGTATTTATTATAAAATTCACCCCATAATTAATGTTTTAACACCACAAAAAGTTAGTCTGCACCAAATTGACTTTCAATTACCACATAATATTTTTTGTTATTTAATAATAGGATTATTTTGTGATATCCTAAATATAAATCGATATGATCTATGTAAGCGACGTAAGAGTCAATCAAAGAACTGATATCTTGAAAAAAATATTTACAAAAGAAGAATCTTGTCGAATTGAAGATTCTGCAGTAGATATATCTTTTTTTGAGTTTAAAGAACGGGGTAATGATTCTAATGTTAGAGAACTGCAACATTCGTTTTTAATCCCATCATTTATAAAAACATCAGATGATGCTGTAAATGAAAACAGTAGTTTTAGATATCCTATGGTAAGGCCTCCTCATCACAACGAGAATGCATGCATATTGTTGTTTCATGGTCTTAATGAGCGAAGCTGGGATAAACATGCGATATGGGCTGAAACTTTAGCAAGAATGACAGGTAAGCCCGTAATCCTATTTCCGATAGCATTCCATATTAATAGGACTCCATCGTCATGGTATAACCCACGTGTGTTAATGCATTGGGTTGCGGATAGGCGAAAAAGGACAGCTTCTGCCGAAAATGTTACATTCGCAAATCTTGCTTTAAGCTCGCGCTTGAGTTCCTCTCCTCTTCGATTTTACACTTCGGGTCGAGAGACTTGTTATGATGTAGCACAGCTAATGGACAACATAAAGGCGGGTAAACATCCATATTTGAACGAAAATACTAAAATAGATATATTTGCATATTCTATTGGAGCGTTAATGTCGCAAATAATGCTTTTGTCAAATTACAAAAATATGTTTGAAAACGCTCGACTATTTATGTTTTGCGGAGGTTCTATTTTTAATATGATGAATGGAAATTCGCCGTATATTATGGATTCTCAAGCATTCCTTGATATGATTGCTTATTATCAAAATGATCACCTATTTCAGGCAATAAATAATGACGATCCATTTGATTTACCATTTAAATCGATGATTGATGCTAATTATTATACCGATTACAGAACCGATTTTTTTAATAAGGCACAAAATAGAATCCAAATTATTTCTTTGGCAAAGGATAAGGTTATACCATATAAAGGTATTTGTGCTGCATTAGGTGCGGAGGCGGCTGCAAAATGTGTAATTAAACTTGATTATCCATTTGAGTATTCGCATGAAATGCCATTTCCTACAAAGATGAATGCTACAAATGAAGTTGACAAAATGTTTATGGACGTATTTGGAAGAGCGGCTAACTTTTTATCATAGCTGCTTACCATTGAAAGTGAGTTTTATCTTCAGCAAGTTTAGTGTTAGGAAATACAGAACGAGCCTCTGCTAAAAGTTTATTTAAATTTTGGTATCTTGCAGAATAGTGTCCTATTAACAGTTGACCAACTTCTGCTTTTTTTGCTATGTTGGCAGCTTGTAAAGCCGTTGAATGTAATGTGTCTTTAGCTCTTGAAATTTCAGATTCTTCAAAAGTCGCTTCATGAAACAAGCAATCAACACCGTGAATTAATGGAATTATGCGTTCGCTATATCTTGTGTCTGAACAATAAGCATAGCTTTTAGATTTAGTAGCCGGTGTTAATAGATCTGCATTGTGTATAATAGTTCCATCAGGCTTTATCCAGTCTGCTCCTTCTTTAATATTCTTGATATCTTTGACACCAATTTGAAAAAAATCAATTAAATCTTTATTTAGGTGTGGTTGATTCGGTTTTTCTTTAAATAAAAATCCACATGTAGGAGTTGAATGTACTAATGGAATAGTATTTACTGTTAGGCTTCTGTCTTCGTAGATTAATTCACTCTGTTTTGGATTAAATGGCTCAAAATATACCTTATATCTTAAATCGTCGCAGAAATAATCAATTTGTGGTTGTAATAATTCAATTAAGTCAGGATGAGAATGTATATATAAATCAGCAGTTCTGTGCATCATGCTCATTGTAGATATAACTGCCATTAGACCGAAACAGTGGTCGCCATGTAAATGAGATATAAAAATATGTCCCATTCTAGTTATGTTTATGCCTAACTCACGCATTCTGAATTGTGTACCGTCTGCACAGTCAATCATAAAACTTTTGTTGTGAGTTGATAAAACTTGAGAAGTAGAGAATCTTCCAAATGAAGGAATTGCCGAACCCGACCCTAATATAGTTAATTCAAAGTTCATTTTTTTATCAGATATATAGTTTTTTTGTTTTCTGTTGCAATTGTTTTTTCATCCATCAATTGTCTTATTACTGTAAAAATTGTTTCTTCAGAACAATTAAGTTTTCCTATTAAATAAGATATTTCTTGTGGACCATCCTTTAAAAGATCAATTATTTTTTTGTCAAGATTGTTTGTTTTTTTGTTATTGCTCTTCTGTTTTAGGCAAAAATCGCATATACCACAATTATCAGAATCTTTTTCTCCAAAATATGCTAGTAGTATGCGACTACGGCATGCATTATCTGATGTTGAATAATCAGACATTGCTTTAATTCGATTTTCAAAGCGTTCTTTCCGATTTTCATATACATCCTTTCCTATGATAATTCTTTCTGTATGTTCACGTTGACGTGTATATACTATATAGGGTGTTTTTTTGTAAGGAATATAGCTTATAACATTTAGTCTTGACAAATCAATCAAACTTTTAAGTACGTCTGATTTGTCAAGTTTGGTCCGTTTTGCAATAAGATCTTCATCAATGTTTACATAATCGGCAAACAGACCCGTGTAACTCCTTAATAAACATTTCATTACAACATCTGTTTTGTCGGGTATGTCGTATTTGTACAGTTCATCTCGGTACATCGAAAACATTATTCGTGTATGAGATTCAATCTCTTCTGTATACTCAATATATCCGGCTAGTTCCAATATTTTCAGTGCGCTGTGAGTAGGATTTATAGACAATTTAAATTTGGTACAAAAATCAATCAAATTAAAATCAAAAACACATCCTTCTGCACTTTCAACACCTACCTGATAGTAATAAGCCAAGTATTCGTAGGTACGTAATATTTGCTCTTTAGTAGGAAAATTATCAGATAAACGTTTCTTTAATTTTGTAATATCAGCATTTTCATACAATAGTACAGCATATGATTTTAATCCGTCTCGTCCTGCGCGTCCTGCCTCTTGAAAATAGGCCTCTATACTATCCGGTAAATCTATATGAATAACAGTTCTTACATCAGCTTTGTCAATACCCATACCGAAAGCATTAGTTGCTACTATTACGCGGCAATCTCCTGACTTCCAACGTTCTTGACGATTATCTTTAGCTGAATTAGGAAGCCCGGCATGAAAATAATCAGCACTTATATTGTTGTTATTTAAAAAATCGGCTACTTCTTTTGTCTTTTTTCTGTTTCTGACATATACGACCGAACTACCATTGACAGAATTAAGAATATGTAATAACTTTTGTAACTTATCCTCTGTTTTTTGTACTACGTATGCCAGGTTTTCTCTTTGAAAACTTTTTTTGAAAACATTATTTTTTGCGAATTGCAATTGTTTCTGAATGTCCTCAACAACCTCGGGCGTGGCAGTTGCGGTTAATGCCAACACCGGAACATCAGGCAACATTTTTCTAATTTCGGCAATTTTTAGATATGCAGGCCTAAAGTCATATCCCCATTGTGAAATGCAATGTGCTTCATCTACAGCAATCATGCTAATATCTAGCTGTGGCACTTTTTCTAAAAACACTCTAGTGCCTAAACGCTCCGGTGATACATACAGAAATTTGTAATGTCCATATATGCAGTTATTGAAGGTTGTCATAATCTCTTCATAACTCATACCCGAATAAATTGCAGCTGCCTTTATCTCTTTCTTCCTTAATCCATCAACTTGATCTTTCATTAGTGCAATCAGTGGTGTGATGACTAAGCATAAACCATCCATCGATAATGCAGGGACCTGAAATGTTATTGATTTACCTCCACCTGTAGGCATTAAACCCAATGTATCTTTACCACTTCCTACAGAACTCACAATATCTTCTTGAAGGCTACGAAAATCATCGTATCCCCAATATTGTTTTAGTATAGAGCGATAGTCGGTCCGGTTCATTTTTTATAAACACATTTCTTCCAAACACTTATATGCCTGACGGATACCATTAACACCATCAATCGATATCAATCGTTTGTCTGTTTGCTCTTTAAATTTTGTATTACTATGATGTACCATAGCATATTGCAAAATCTTATTAAATATTTCAGATTGGTAATAATGTGACTGGAAATTATTAGTAAAGTATGCGCTTAATCTATTGTTTTTTAGTGTTATTTTTTCAATTCCTAAACTCATGCACAGCCATCTAAGTCGAATAACTTGTATAAGTTCTTGTGAAACTTCAGGTATTTCTCCAAAACGATCAACCATTTCTTTTTCAAATGATATTAATGCATTTGCCTCTTTTATTGCATCTAAACGGCGATACAAATCCATCCTTTCAGATATGTTTTGTACATAATACGAAGGGAATAATAGCTCTAAGTCGGATTCGAACACGCAATCTGTTGCATATATATTATCTTTTTCTTTGATTTCTTCCGCAAATACATCAGCAAACTCGTCGTGTTTAAGTTCGTGTATTGATTCATCCAATATTTTATGGTATGTTTCGTAGCCTAAGTCTGAGATAAATCCACTTTGTTCTCCCCCCAAAATATTACCGGCTCCACGTATATCCAAATCTTGCATTGCGATGTGTATACCGCTGCCTAAATCGGAGAAGTTTTCTATAGCTTGCAATCTTCTACGTGAATCTGTAGGAAGGCTGCTGAGTGGAGGTGTTATAAGGTAGCAGAATGCCTTTTTGTTGGTTCTGCCTACACGTCCCCTCAATTGATGCAAATCGCTTAATCCGAAATGTTGTGCGCTATTAATAAACATGGTATTTACATTTGGTATATCTACTCCTGATTCGATGATTGAAGTAGCCAATAAAATATCATATTCGCCATTTATAAAGTTTATTAAAATTTCTTCTAACTTTTCGCTGTCCATTTGCCCGTGTCCTACGCAAATTCGTGCTTTTGGTACCAATTTACGTAGGTGTATTTCCAACTCAGGTAAATTACTAATTCTGTTGTTTACAAAGAATACTTGTCCACCTCTGCTAATTTCATATTCAATAGCATCCTTAATTACATCATCATCAAATGGGATTAATTCCGTTTGTATAGGATATCTATTAGGTGGGGGAGTGTTTATGACTGATAAATCTCTAGCTCCCATTAATGAAAATTGTAATGTTCTTGGTATAGGAGTAGCAGACAAAGTTAGAGTATCTATATTTGTACGTAATTGTCTGAGCTTTTCCTTTGCCGAAACTCCAAATTTCTGTTCTTCATCAATTATTAGTAAGCCTAAGTCTTTGAATTTAACCTCTTTACTTAATATTTTGTGTGTGCCAATCAGAATATCTACTCGTCCTGCTGCAGTTTTTTCCAATATTTTTTTTGTTTCTACAGGCTTTCGTGCGCGGCTAAGATAATCGATATTACACGGGAAGCGCTTCAATCTTCGCGAAAAACTTTTATAATGCTGAAAGGCTAAGACTGTGGTTGGAACAAGCACAGCTACTTGTTTATTATCTGATACAGCCTTAAATGCCGCTCTAATAGCTATTTCAGTTTTTCCGAAGCCAACGTCTCCACAAATTAATCGGTCCATCGGCTTCTCGCTTTCCATGTCTTTTTTTACAACAGCAGTAGCTTTTGATTGATCAGGAGTGTCTTCGTAAATAAATGATGCTTCTAATTCTTGTTGCAGATAGCTGTCAGGAGAATAAGAAAAACCTTTTTCTTCTCTACGTTCTGCGTATAATCTAATTAATTCTCTGGCAATGTCCTTAACTTTTTTCTTTGTTTTCTCTTTTAAGTTAGTCCATGCTGCTGTTCCTAATTTATTTAATTTTGGAGGCTCGCTATCTTTACTCTTATATTTTGAAATACGATGTAAGGAATGGATGTTTACAAAAATGATGTCGTCGTCTTTGAATGTAAGTTTTATGACTTCTTGCATTTTTCCACCCATCTCCGTACGAATCAGTCCGCCAAATTTGCCAACTCCATGATCTGTATGTACAATGTAATCTCCAATTTGAAATTGCATTAACTCTTTCAGAGATAGTACAACCTTACCTGTTCGTGTTTTTGCTGATTTGAGAGTGTATTTTTGGAATCGTTCAAAAATCTGATGGTCAGTGTAAACACATATCTTTAGGTCGTTATCAATAAATCCTTCGTGCAATATCGATAGTACCGGTATAAAGATTATATGTTCCTCTCTATCTTCAAAAATATCTTTTAAACGTTCAATTTGTTTTGAGTTGTCACTAAGTACATATACTTCAAAGCCTTCGGACTGCCTTTGCTTAAAATCGGAAGCTGTTAAATCAAAATTTTTATGAAAAATAGGCTGTATACTTTCATTAAATTGGATAGTTTTTCTACTGCCGAAATGATTTCTTAGACCCCATTCAATTATTTTATATGTTTTTATACGTATTTCAAATTCGATTGCCGTTATAAAGCATTCATTATCAGTATTTTCTTCAATAATAGTTTGTAATACCTCAGATAAGTAATCTGCATCGTATAAACCGAATAAAGTTTCTATGGGAAAGAAATCGAAAATAGGAACTAAATTTTTAGTTTCTGTATTTATCTTGTTTGATATGATGGATATCTCATTTTGAGAACCTTCCGACAATTGACTTTCAATATCAAAACTTCTTATCGAATCAACTTCGTCTCCAAAAAAATCGATTCTGTATGGTAAGTCGTTTGAATAAGAAAACACGTCTATGATACTTCCACGTACAGAAAATTGCCCAGGCTCATAAACAAAATCAAATTGCTCAAAGCCATATTCAGTTAAAGCATCGATTACAAATTCAATACCGAGTTTTTCTCCCACACGTAGATGTAAAGTTTCTTTTCCAAGTTTATCAGGCTCAATTACTTTTTCTGATAATGCTTCGGGATAAGTCACAATAGTCCAATCAGACCTCAGGCTGATTGCATTCAGTGTTTCTGTTCTAAGTACCTGATTAGCAGAGTCTTTTGAAATCCCATCTTTTATTTTTTTCTTATATGATGACGGAAAATAAAATATATTTTCTTCGCCATAAAGCTGTATAATGTCGTTGTAAAAATACCCGGCCTCTTCGTTGTCATGTAATACGTAAATAGCGGGTAAATGGTGCCCAATTTGTGCTTCATGCAAAAAAACGGGTGCAGAAGAACCGCAAAAACCATTTATTTTAAGATTTTTGGATGAGGACGATACCCATGATTGAAGTTTATCAAAATTTGGATGGCGTCTTAGAATCTGTAAAAAATCGGAACTGTCCATTTGCTTTTCGCAAACAATTTGCATAGTCTGCATCGCAAAGGTAAGTTGATTTTAGTGTTTTTGCAAACAAAAATATATTGTACAAGTCTATTTTATTTTACCATTTTTAATCAATAGATTGTTGCCGTATAAAAATCTTTTCATAATTTTGGAGGACTAAAAATAAATAAAATGTCAGATAGTATAGTCCTAATACCAACTTATAACGAAGAAGAGAATATTGAGAATATAATTCGCGCAGTATTTTCTTTGCCGAAAGAATTCCATATTTTGGTTATTGATGATGGTTCTCCGGATGGAACAGGAGCTATTGTAAAAAGAATGCAAAAAGAATTCCCGGAATCCTTACATTTAATGGAAAGATCGGGTAAGCAAGGATTAGGTAGGGCATATATTGCAGGATTTAAATGGTCGCTTAGTCATGACTATGGCTACGTTTTTGAAATGGATGCCGATTTTTCTCATAACCCTAATGATTTATTAAAATTATATGCAGCATGTCATGATGAAGGTGCAGATATGTCAATAGGTTCTCGCTATGTATCAGGCGTAAATGTTGTAAATTGGCCAATGGGAAGAGTTTTAATGTCGTATTTTGCATCAAAATATGTTCGTTTTGTAACAGGATTACGGGTGGCGGATACAACAGCCGGTTTTAAATGCTATAAACGTGAAGTATTAAAAACAATAGAACTTGATAAAATCAGATTTGTAGGCTATGCATTTCAAATAGAAATGAAATTCACAGCGTATAAGTGTGGTTTTATAATAAAAGAGGTTCCTATAATATTTATTAATAGAGAACTTGGAACATCAAAAATGAGTGGAGGCATTTTCGGTGAGGCTGTTTTGGGAGTTTTAAAACTTAAATGGAATAGCTTTTTTAGAAAATATCCTAAAAAACAAGTGTAAAATATTTTTTATGTACTTAATAAAAGATGCCCATATTGTAAATGAGGGACGAGTTTTTAAAGCATCGGTCTTAATTAAAGACGATAAAATTGATTCAATATTTAAAGTTGATGTTCCTGAATCTATTATGCAGAGTGCAGAGTTAATCGATGCCTCTGATTGTTGGCTTATGCCAGGAGTAATAGATGACCATGTACACTTTCGTGATCCCGGTTTCCCTGAAAAAGCGGATTTCTACTCAGAAACATGTGCAGCCGTTGCCGGTGGTGTAACATCTGTGATGGATATGCCAAACACAAATCCTCAAACAACATCAATACGCAATTGGGAAGACAAGATGAATATTGCGTCTGATAAATCATTGTGTAATTATGCCTTGTATTTAGGTGCAACTAACGATAATATTTCAGAGCTACTTCAAGCAGATCCGACTAAAGTATGTGGAGTGAAATTATTTTTGGGTTCATCAACCGGAAATATGCTGGTAGAAAAGAAAGAAGCCATAGAAAATTTATTTGCAAAAGTTCCTTTACTGATAGCTGTTCATGCCGAGGATGAGGAAATTATACAAAAAAACAAGTTGCACTTTACTAATTTATACGCAGACAAAATTCCGGTAGAATGTCATACATCAATTCGTTCCGCAGAAGCTTGCTTTAAGGCATCCGCCATGGCCGTTGAATTGGCTCATAAATATAATACTCGTTTACATTTGGCTCATATAAGCACTGAAAAAGAGTTGGCTCTTTTTGAAAATATATCAATAGATAAAAAACGAATAAGTTCGGAAGTTTGTGTTAATTATCTATGGTTTAGCTATAATGATTATGAAACACACGGAGCAAAAATAAAATGTAATCCATCAATTAAAACCGAAGCAGATAAATACGGTTTATTGAATGCTTTGTCGTCTGATAAAATTGATGTTATTGCAACAGACCATGCACCGCATTTGTTGTCTGAAAAGGATGGATATTGTATGCAGGCTGTTTCAGGTATGCCAAGTATTCAGTTTTCATTGTCTTTAATGTTGGAACTTGTTAAACATGGACACATAAGTATTGAGCAATTAGTGACGAAAATGTGTCACAATCCGGCTAAAATATTTAATATTGAGAAACGTGGCTTTATAAGAAAAGGTTATAAGGCTGATTTAACTATAGTACGTAGAAACGAACG
This sequence comes from Bacteroidia bacterium, assembly GCA_009930305.1. Lineage (GTDB taxonomy): Bacteria > Bacteroidota > Bacteroidia > Bacteroidales > Paludibacteraceae > Enterocola. Next base: position 103,405 of record RZYM01000002.1, on the reverse strand, counting down.
TTGGCGTGCAGATAAATCTTGTATTTTGTCGAAATGTGCATGGTCTCCGTACGAGGAAGTAGAATTCACAACCAAAGTTGCATATACATTTATAAACGGACGTAAGGTATTTGATAATGGTAAAATATCAAATACCTTACGTGGTGAAGCGCTTCGCTTCAATGCATGAAAAAGTTCTGTGCGAGCGTTTAGTGCCTGCCTATTTAAAAAACTGCTGTTGAGTCGAATGCTGCGTTGTCAGTATTGTCTATAGAGTCATTTACATCAATAGAAGAAGCATTAGGGAATGAAGATTGCCATTGTATAGATGTAATATTTGCTTGGTTCTTCCAATTTTCCCATTCTGAACCGAATTCATGCAATCTATTGATATTTCCAAGACTAACTCCTGCTAAGGTTATTATGCTCAATAGCCAAATAATTAATAATGTCCATCCAAACCATTTTGATTCTGATCCGTTTTTGTGACGTATTATTCTAATACAAATAGTTACCAATCCTATTAAAGGACATAAAACTATAAATAAGGCGCAAATTCCAATTATAGCAGCTATATAACCTGGTAATAGCGTGAAAGGGAGTAATCCTAAAAATAAAGCAGGGTTAGCAAAGACACATACAGCTGCCGTAAGTAAAGCGCCGATTATAACTAGCCCTATAAATCCTGCAAAACATCCCATAATAATTAGAATAACTTTGCATATGGTAATAAATATTTCTCCCATTGTTTTTCCAACAGATTTGGCAGATGACTTAAAATTATCTGATTCTACATAGTCTTTGGCATTATTAAATTGGCTTTTAATATTTTCTATTGTAACATCTTCGCCTCGCATTTCTAACTTTTGAGCTGCTGTGCGAGCCTCAGGTGCAATAATCCACACTACTATATAAAATAGTATTGACCAACCGAATCCGAAAATCACTGTCAGTATTATAAGAATACGAATTAAAGTAACATCCCATCCTAAATATACAGCAAGTCCTGCAGCTACACCGCCTAAGATACTGTTTTCCGGATTCCGATAGAAATGCTTACTACGTTTTTTTGTGCTAGTATTATTGCTTGTTTCCGTAGTGGTTCCTTCGCTTTCGAACTGATTAGGTCTGCCTAAAACATCAATAACACTAATTACGTGATTTATTTCTACAACATTTTTACTCTCATCACGCAATTTTTCAGAAAATAATTCGGCAATACGTGCTTCTATATCTTTAATAACTTCTTTATCGTCATCTGTATTGTAATGTGCGCTTATTTCTGAAGTATATTGTTTAAGTGTCTGATAGGCATCTTCATCAATATTGAATGCGATACCGTTTAGATTTATAGATAAAGTCTTTTTCATCTTGTGTTTTGGTTTTATTGGTTTGATTTAATAAATTCAACAACTTGTTTAATGTCTGTCCACGCACCATCAAGGTCTTTTAAAAATAATTTGCCGTTGTCTGTTAAGGCATAATATTTTCGTGGTGGACCTTGAGTTGATTCAACCCATTGATAGTCGAGTAGGCCACTATTTTTGAGCCTTGTAAGTAGAGGATATAATGTTCCCTCAACGACTATTAGTTTAGCACTTCTGAGTTCTTCTATTATGTCAGAAGTGTAATAAGGCTTTTTGTTTATTAGTAGTAATATGCAATACTCTAAGAAGCCTTTTCTCATTTGTGATGTGATGTTGTCTGTACTAATTGCCATATCTTTCGTTTTTTATGAGTAAATATCATACACAAGTATGATGACGCAAAGATATGTACTTTATAGTACTATGTACTACAAAGTACTAAATAAATTATTAGAGTTAGCAATATTTAACAAATTACACCTTAAAAGACATAAATTTAGACTAAAATTTATGTATCCAATCTATATTTTCCCATATCTTGTACGAACGAAGTGCTTGATATACAAACATTTCCCATCCATTGCAGATTGTTGCTTCTTTTAATTCTGCTTGATGCAGAAATAAACTACGAATTGGATTATATATCAAATCGTACACAAGATGCTCTTTTGTTATATATTCGTATGGTATTTCAGGACATGCTTTTACATTAGGAAATGTACCAACAGGCGTCGTATTTATGATAATCTTGTATTGCTTGAAATAATCCTCATTTAAATCATCATAAGTAATGCAACCCTCTTTGGGTTTTCTTGATACATATTGATATTCTATGTTAAGCTGTTTAAGTGCGTAAATAATTCCTTTTGATGCACCTCCGGTACCCAATACTAAAGCCTTTTTATGCCAAGGTTTAAGTTTTGTTTCTATGGATTTCTTAAAACCATACCAATCTGAATTGTATCCTTTTAAAATTAATTTGTCTTCTGCATCTTTGTCAATTTTAACGACATTAACAGCTCCAATATTACGAGCATCATCGTCTATTTCTGTAAGGTAAGGAATAATAGTCTCTTTATATGGAATGGTTACATTTAATCCACGAAGATTAGAGTTTTGATTCAATACATTAATAATATCTTCTATTCTGCTTAGTTCGAATTTTACATAATAAGATGAGTCAATATGTTTCTCTTTAAACTTCTCTTGAAAAAAAGCAGGAGAGTAAGAATGTATCAGAGGATTACCTATTACTCCGTACAATTTTGTAATTACTTTGCGTTGCATTTCTTTTTTAATATTCCTTTAATGATGAGATAAATAATAAATAATACACCCAAGCCTATTAATCCTATTGATAGTTCGTGGCTATATTGATTAATCAAGTTTTGTTGCCCATGTGCAATATATCCTAGTAATGCCAGTATGCAATTCCATGCTCCTGATCCTATCGTAGTGTATAATAGAAAGTTCCAAATATTCATTTTTGACAGACCTGCCGGTATTGAAATAAGCTGTCTGATACCGGGAACTAATCGTCCAACCAAAGTTGATACATTTCCGTTTGCAACAAAATATTCTTCCGCCTTCTGTATTTTTTCCTTACTTAGCAGAAATAGGTGACCTATCTTACTATCTGCAAACTTATATATAATAGGTCTGCCTAACCATAAAGCTAGGTAATAATTAAAAATAGCTCCAATAATAGCTCCTAATATACCGAAAAGTACAACTAAGAAAATATTTAGATTTGAATCAGGTTTACTTGCAATGTATGCAGCCGGTGGAATTACAATTTCTGACGGGAAAGGAATGAAAGAACTCTCAATTGCCATCAATGCTGTTATTGTATAATAATTGGTATTATCTTCATACCATGCTTCAACTTTTTGAATTAAAGAAGGGTTTTCTTTAACTAATTTTGTTTCATCATTTTGTGCGTTTAATGAGGCTAATGAAAAACAAAAAAATAGAATAATCAAAAGTTTTTTCATGAATTTGTATTTATTGTGAATATAAACGCTTGTGCATCAGGATATACCTCTAAAAATAAATCTGTGCTATTCGCATTTTTTGCGATTGCAATTTTTAGATGTTTAACTGCTAGTTCCATTTTACCTAATCCGTAATATGTTAGAGATAAAAACAGGTCGATGTATAGTAGGTCAGGATCGTATTCTGAGGCTTTATTATAGCAGTGTAATGCTAGTTCTAAATTGTCTGTTTCAAAATGTAAATTTCCCAATGTAGCCCAAACAGCGGATTGATTGTCTTTTCTCATTAAGCATTGATTATAGGCAGATATGCTTTCTTCTACTTTATCCAATGCTGCGTATGCTTCTCCAAGATACATCCAATTATCGCTTGAAGAGCCATCAAGTTCTATTGCTTTTTTAAATTGTACTATACACTCTTCATATTGTTTTTGCTCAAACAAGCATAATCCTATGCCACAAATTGCATCTGTGTTTTCTGGTTGTAGTTTTAGTACTTCACAATAATATCGTATGCCATTTTCATAATCTTCGGCTTTTTCAAATGCTTCGGCTGCAAATGCTAGCGATGATGCATCATTTGAACCGTTTAACCGAGCGCATTTAAGATGACATTCTGCAGACTTCCTATAATTTTCATTATAATATAATGCGTAGGCTTTCATTTCCCATGCACTAACATCTGTGTCATCAATAGCTGTAGTAAAATCAAATGCATCAATTGCTTCTGAGTATTGTTCTTTAGAAAAATATAATTCTCCAAGATTGTACCAAGAGTCAGATGAATATGGCGATATGTCTAAGCATTTGTTACAATATTCTATTGCCTTATCTACCTGTCTTAACTGTTTGTAACAAAATGATATTTCAGATATTATTGATGTGTTGCCCTGATTGTATTTTAAACCTTCCTGCAGATACTGAAGTGCAGTTTCGTGGTCGTTTAATGTAATATATGTGTCTGCAATGTCTAGGTATGCATCATCTAACTTGCCGTACATATCTTGTAATAATTCTTTAAATACCAATTTTGCTTGTTTGTCATTTCCCATTCTTACGAGGGTTTCTCCTCTTAATAAAATAGTATCGGCCATTGCATCAATATCGGTTATTTCGTTGTTTGATTTGCAGAGTTCAAACATTTCGTTAGTTGCTGCGTAAGCGCTATCATATTCTTGCAAATCAAGCAAAATACGACATTTCTGATAATGCAATTCCCAATCGTCAGGATGTAGTTGTAAACCTATTTCCACAGCTTTTCTGGCATCTTTTGTGCGAAGCCTGCGTAAGTAATAATCGACTATTTCACTTATTTCGTTTACATCAAAATAGCCATCGTTACGATCTTCATAACGTTTTACTATGTCAGATTTGCTGTTGGAAAAATTCATTGTTCGTATATTCTGTTGCAAATGTAAGAATAAAGGAACTTATTTTATGATTTTAAGCCTTTAAGTTATTAACAGGTTCCAACTTATCGTTATTTTCCCCGATGACGAAATGCTTATAATATGAAATCATCAATGTAGTTACAGGCAGAGCAATAATCATTCCAAGTACTCCCATTAGAGAACCCCAGATAGAAAGAGACAATAATATTACAGCAGGATTCAATCCGGTTGCTTTACCCATTATTTTGGGAGTTAAAAAACCATCCAATATGACTTGAATTATGCAAAATGTGAGAATAATCCATAATGCTGTCATCCAAAATCCCGAACCTGATTGTGCCGATTGTATAAGAGCGATTAATAATGGAGGAATAATACCCAATGTGTGCATATATGGAATCATATTGAGTAAACCTACAAACAGACCCATTAGTACACCCATAGGAAGTCCGATAATACTAAAACCGATTGCAAATAGGCATCCTACAATACCCGATATTAGTGCTTGCTTTCTGAAATAAATATTCATGCCTGATGCCAGATCTGAAAACAGTTGTCTGGAAAATTTTCTATAACGTTTTGGTATTAAAACTTCCCAATCGGTAGAAAGTGATTGAAAGTCTAAGAGTATAAAAAACATATATAGAATCATTATAAACACAACTACTAAACCGGTAATATATTGTAAGGAACTTGACATTATGTCAAATGCTTTAGGTATAACTTTTTCTATGGCATCTACAATATTCTCGCGTGTAAGCAACATATCAATATTAACACCTTGAAGAAGTTGTGATATGTAATCGTTTATAAATGGAGCAAATTCTGTTTTGTCTGATTGTGCAAGATAGGTGTCTACTAGTCTATCTACTTCCATTAATTCTTTTTCGATAGAATTGCTTGCTAAAAATCCTATTCCCACAATTATACTCAATAAAAATAACATGATAGTGAGTACACTTATTAATCTATTTTTAAAATGCATTTTATTTTGTACAAACTCAACCATAGGATTTATCATATATGCTATGAGCCATGCTCCGAAAAAAGGAAGAAGAACGCCACTTAACTTATTTAATACTAGTATAGTACTTATTATTATTATAATCGCGCCTACTATGCGTACTGTGCGATCTAATGTAAATGGTTTGCTGAACATAATATGAGTGTTGTGATGTGTTTTATCTATAAAATTACTATTTTTGCAAAAGTAAATAAAAAAAATTATGCGACAGATGAATAAACAAACTTTGTTAGATGATATAAGAAAAAGAATGATCTTAATTCAAGAACAAATGAAGCAACTAAATTATCAAATAGAACAATTTAGTGCTTTGTCGACTGAAGATGACTCTTTGGAAAAAAATAATAAAGTTTTAGCCGAATCTGTTGCAGATAAATCTAATCCTATTGCAGAAAAAACAGATAACACTATTGCTCAACCACAACTTAAGCCGGTTGACGCCAGATTAATTGTAGATTTGCAAAAGGCAATAGGAATCAATGATCGTTTCCGTTTTAAAAATGATTTGTTTAAAGGTGATGCAAAACTTATGTCGGATACGTTTGACTTTCTTAATAATGTAGATGCGTTTGAAGAAGCTATGAGCTATGTTCGTAGCCATTTTGATTGGAGCGAAACGAATGATACAGTAATTTACTTTTTTGATTTGTTGCATCGTAGATATTATCGTTCATGAAATTATATATAGTGCCAACTCCTGTTGGTAATTTAGACGATATGACTTTTAGAGCTATAAAAGTTTTAAAAGAAGTAGATTTTATTTTAGCTGAGGATACTAGAACAAGTAGTGTGCTGCTAAAACATTTTGAAATCTCAAACAAGCTTATTCCACACCATAAATACAATGAACATCAGTCACTAATGGCTATAATCGAAAGATTGTTGGCAGGTCAGCAAGGAGCTGTTATTTCTGATGCAGGAACTCCGGGTCTGTCTGACCCCGGTTTTTTAATAGTACGCGAATGCGTTTCTAAAGGTATAGAAGTGGAGTGTTTACCGGGTGCTACAGCTGCTATACCAGCACTTGTAAATTCAGGCTTACCTATGGATAGATTCTGTTTTGAAGGATTCTTACCTCAAAAAAAAGGTCGTCAAACAAGATTGAATTCTTTGAAAGAAGAAAGTCGAACTATGGTGTTTTACGAATCACCTTACAGGGTCCTTAAAACGTTGGAACAATTTGTAGTTATATTCGGCCCCGATCGGCTAGCATCAGTATCACGCGAAATATCAAAAATTCATAACGAAACTAAGTATGGAACATTAGAGCAGTTAGTTAGTTATTTCGCAGAAAATGAACCACGTGGAGAATTTGTTATTGTTGTATGCGGATTGAAAAAATAGTTATATCTTTGCGCCATTAAAAATTAATAAAAACATGAAAAAGTTTTTTTTAGGATGTGCAGTTCTATGTGTTCTGTTTACATCATGTAATTATGAATCTAAAGCTTATAAAGCTTTGAAAATGCAGAATGATTCTATTATGGCGGTACAAGAACGCCAATCTGCTGAGCTAGATGAGTATTTGTCAATTATTCAGGATGTTGATTCCGGATTTGAAGCAATTCGTCAATCTCAGAATTATATGGCAGTAACTTCAAATACAGAAGGTGATCCAACTTCCGAAATGAGAACCAGAGTTGCTGACAATATGTATATGATTAACAGCATCTTGGCTGATAATAAAGCTAAAATTGAAGAGTTGGAGAAAAAACTTGATAATGGTAATATCAAATCTACTCAACTTAAGAAAACAGTAGAACGCTTGTCAGCTACTTTGGAACAAAAAAATGCAGAAATTACAGCATTGCAAAAAGAATTAGAACAGAAAGATTATAAAATTGACAGCTTGTTGCTCGAAAACGAAATGATCCATTCTCAAGCTAATGATTTAGCTGCAGAAAATGATGCACAACAAAAAACATTGCAAGAACAAGATGCTCAAATTCATCGTGTTTACTACTTAATGGCCAACAGAAAAACAATTAAGTCAAACAATATCGATGTTAAGAATATGCGCTCAAGTTTGAGGACAAGTTTGTTTACAACGGCCGATATGCGTCAACTAGACAGATTGGATACAAATTCAAAATCGGCTAGAATTTTGACAAAACACCCGGCTACATCTTATGAGTTGATCAAGGGATCAGATAAAAAATACTCTTTGATAATCAAAAATCCTACTGATTTTTGGAGTGCATCAAAATATTTATTGATTCAAATAGACTAATATAATAAAACAAAACTATCGTAATGGATGATTCATTAATGCATATTATATGAGATATCCTTACAAGCATTTGTTTTTTGATTGGGATAACACCTTGTGGAATTTTTCTGTTAATGCAGAAGAAACCCTCAAGGTGTTGTTTTTTCAAAATGGCTTAGATGCTTATTTTGACTCTTTTGATGAGTATTACCTTTTGTACAAAAAACGAAATGATGAGTTGTGGTCTTTGTATTCGTTAGGTCAGATTAATAAGGACTATTTAAATGCAGAACGATTTGTTTATCCCATGCAGGAAAAGAGATGTTTGAATAAAACGAAGTCGGATACAATGCAACGCGATTATTTGCCTCTGCTAGCAAAACAGACACGTTTAATAGATGGGGCTGGTGAAGTTATGGCATATCTTAAAAATGAAGGATATAAATTGTATGTCATATCGAATGGGTTTAGCGAAGTACAGTATATTAAGATTGAAAAATCCGGTTTGCAGAAGTACTTTACAAAAATATATTTGTCTGAGAATGTCAGAGAACATAAACCAAGTCGTTTGTTTTTTGACTATGTAATTAAGTCGTCAAATGCCAGAAAATCAGAGAGTCTTGTTGTCGGTGATAATTGGGATACCGACATAGTAGGGGCAAAAAATGCAGGTATTGATCAAGTATTATTTTCTCCCTCCGACAATGCTTCGATTACATTTACTCCAAATTATATCATTCGTAATTTACGTGAATTAATGTCATTTTTATGAGACTAATAGATACGCACTCACACATTTATTCAGACGAATTTTCAGCCGATAGAGATGAAGTAGTTTTAAGGGCAGAAGCGGCAGGTGTAGAGTATATTTTTATGCCTAATGTAGATTCTACAAGTATTGCTGCAATGTTGGAAACGAGAAATAAATGGCCTGAATTATGTCATGTAATGATGGGAGTACATCCTACATCAGTTAATGCAGATTATCAAGATGAATTAGCTGTGTTTGACAAGAGTATTGATGACAGTTTTTATGTTGCGGTTGGTGAAATAGGAATAGATTTATATTGGGATAAAACGTATTTGAATCAGCAAAAAATTGTTTTTGAACATCAAATAGATGTTGCTATACAAAAATCGCTTCCGATTGTTATACATTGTCGTGAGTCTTTTGCAGAGGTGATAGCTAGTCTGAGAAAATTTGACAAATCAAAATTGCGAGGGATTTTTCACAGCTTTTCGGGAGTAAAAGATCAGGCAAGAGAGATCTTTTTGTCCGGCGATTTTTATTTGGGTATAGGGGGAATTTGTACTTACAAAAATGCAAAATTTACTGAGCGTTTATCCGAAATACCAATTGATAGAATTGTATTAGAGACCGATGCACCATATTTAACCCCCGTGCCATTCCGTGGGAAACGCAATGAACCTGCTTATTTGGTATATGTAGCTACAAAGTTGGCTTCTGTGTACGGAATTAAGGAAGATGAATTAGCAGAGCAAACGTCTAAAAATGCTGAGAATATATTTATTTTGTAGCATTTATTAAGATGTATTTTGCATTTAATTAATCGAGTATTATTACGATATTAGCGGCATATCAGTTGTATAATTACCTGTTACTGTATTATTTAGTCTAGATTTATAGCTAGTGATTGATTTGTGATTATAATTTTACATTAATAAAAAAATATTATTCAAAAATTATTGTAAGTTCGTAGACTTTTTGTAACTTGCACCCGCTTTTGTAGGCTCTCATATCAAGGGCTTGAAAGGAATTGGAGAGATGCTCGAGCGGTTGATGAGGCACGCCTGGAAAGCGTGTATACTGGAAACAGTATCGCGGGTTCGAATCCCGCTTTCTCCGCATTATGCGAAGTATAGCGGTTGTTATTGATAAGCAATTTGTGTTCGTGTTACAAGATAAAATCTTTTAAAAACAATCATTAATAAAAATATTATTTTAATTTTAAACAAAAAGACATGAAAAAGTTATTTGCTGTATTAGCGTTCATCGCTAGTGTAAGTTTAATGAGTTTATATGCTCAAGACGCAGAACAATCAACAGATTCTGCTACAACAGAGCAAGTTGCTACTGCTCCTGAGTCTGCTGCTTCTGATGCAACAGTAGATGAAACTGAAGAAACAGGTATTCATCAAGCAATCAAACAAAAATTTATTGAAGGTGGTGCAGGATTTATGAGTCTTGTTGCGTTGTGTCTTATCTTTGGTTTGGCAGTAGTTATTGAACGTATAATATATTTGAGCATGGCTACAGCTGATTCTAAAAAATTATTGGCTAGTGTAGATAAAGCTTTGTCTGAAGAAGGCGTTGAAGCTGCAAAAAATATTTGTCGCAACACTCGTGGTCCTGTTGCTTCTATTTTCTATCAAGGTTTAATGCGCATTGACGAAGGAATCGACGTTGCTGAGAAATCAATAGTTGCTTATGGTGGTGTACAAGCAGGCCTTTTAGAGAGAAACTTAGGTTGGATTGGTCTATTTATAGGTATAGCTCCTATGTTAGGATTCTTGGGAACTGTTGTAGGTATGATCGAGGCATTTGACCGTATCCAACAAGCTGGTGATATTTCTGCTACTATTGTTGCCGGTGGTATCAAAGTTGCTCTTATCACGACAGTAGGCGGTTTGATTGTTGCTATTATCCTACAATTATTTTACAATTACATTTTATCACGCATTGATGCTATTGTTGGTGATATGGAGGACTCTTCTATCAGTATGTTAGATATCTTGATGAAAAAAGAATTGAAAAAATAATTAATAGGAGATAATAATTATGCAAAATAAAATATCAACAATAACACTGTACGTGCTCTTTGCGGTAACGGTAATTGTGTCTGCCTTATTCTTTTTTGGCGGCAACGTTGATCCCTCAGCTGAATATGTCGAGCCTGTATTTACACAAGAACTTATTTATCTGATGTATGCATTTGTTGCAATAGCAGCTGTTATAGTTTTGGGGTTCCAGTTATGGCAATTCTTATTAAAATTGAAGAGTAATCCAAAACATGCTATTAAATCAGTTGCAGCTATTGCAATTCTATTTGTATTACTTTTAGTTCTTTATTTCGTTTCAAGTGGAGAGCCTATTAAAATACTAGGTATTGAAGATGTTGAATTAAGCTATAATACATGGAAATTGGTTGATATGCAATTGTACTTGATGTATTTATTGACTTTAACAGGTGTATTATTGGTTTTGGCTGGCGGTTTCGCAAAAAAAATAAAATAAAAAACTATTAGGATTATGAGCATGAAAAAAAGAAAAGTACCGGAGATAAATTCAAGCTCCATGGCAGATATAGCCTTTTTGCTTTTGATATTCTTTCTCGTAACCACTACCATGGCTGTAAATAAAGGGTTAGCACGTCGTTTGCCACCTCCTGTTCCCGCTGATCAAAAAACGGAAGACTTGAAGGTAAAAGAACGCAATGTGTTTGTCGTTTTAATTAACAGCGATAATCAATTGTTGGTGCAAAACGAGTATATGGATATATCTAAGTTGAAAGATAAAGCCAAAGAGTTTATCGTTAATAATAACGATGATCCTAATATGCCTGAAAGATCTGTTATGAATATTGAATATTTCGGTAATGTAATGGTAACGAAAGATCATGTTATCTCACTGCAAAACGACCGTGGTACTTCATATTCAAAATATATTGAGGTTCAAAACGAATTGGTAGCAGCTTATAATGAATTGCGCAATGATTTGGCTAGAACTAAATGGGGTGTCTCTTACAATGAATTAGATGAATCAAAACAAAATGCAGTCCAGAAATTTTTTCCACAAAAGATTTCTGAGGCAGAACCTAAAAATTATGGAGGAAACAAATAATGGGACGATTTAGAGATTCTTCTTCTTCGCACGAGATGCCTGCTATTAGTACTGCATCTTTACCTGATATTATTTTTATGTTGTTGTTCTTCTTTATGATTTCAACATCAATGAAAGAAGTAGACTATAGAGTTGGTATTCGTCCTCCTGAAGCAACTGAATTAGTATCATTGGAAAAGAAAAGTTTGGTTCGTTTTATATATGTAGGAAATCCTATTCAAAAGTACCGTTCTCAATATGGTACAGAGTCTCGTATTCAGCTTGACGATGCTTTCGCTGAGGTTCCCCAAATAGAGAACTATATTGTGGCTGAACGTTCGGCTATGCCGGAATCAGATCAAGATTTATTGACAGTATCGCTTAAAATTGATAAGGATTGTAAGATGGGTATAGTAACTGATATTAAGCAAGCTTTGAGAAGAGCTTATGCGTTAAAGATAAATTATTCTGCTATACCTAGAGCGAATAGTCAGTTTTGATTCTATATTAGGTTAAAAGAAGTCTCTTGGTGTTATATCAAGAGACTTTTTTTGTTTACAGAAGTATTTTAAAGTGTAACTTTGCCGAAACTTTTATAATTATGTATCTGTTATTGTCTTTTTTATTCACATTAGCCTTCCCCTTTAGCTCCTTTGCCGAAAAGCCTGATCTAGTACAACCTATGTTAATACCAATGGAGCTAAGTTCAAACTTCGCTGAGCTACGACCTAATCATTACCATTCGGGTGTAGATTTTAAAACTATGCAGGCAATAGGTCAAACTATATATTCGGTAGATGATGGATATGTATCAAGAATAAGCATATCTCGAAACGGATATGGAAATTGCCTATATATTAATCATCCAAAGTCAGGTTTGACATCTGTATACGCGCATCTTGATAGCTTTGAATCATTTATTGACTCTGTTATTAAGCGCAAGCAATATGCTGATGAGTCTTTTGAAGTGGATTTTTGCTTAACTCCTAATCAATTGCCTGTTAGTAAAGGCCAGAGAGTAGCAAAGAGTGGAAATTCAGGTAGCTCAGGAGGTCCTCATCTTCATTTCGAATTACGAGAGCTAGTTTCAGAACATGCTTTGAATCCTTTGACAATATATGATGTAAAGGACGATGTTAGACCTAGAATGCATAAACTTACAGTTAATCCTATAAAAGGTAAAGGAATCTCTGCAGGAGTATCGGATAGTAAGTCATACCAATTAGAAACTATTTCTAACGGTGTGTACAGAATCAAAAACGGTGCTTCTATAAAAGCGTGGGGTTTTATAGGGCTTGGTTTGAAGGCTAATGATTACATGACAGGTACATCAAATGTATATGGGGTTTACATTCTTAAAGTTGATGTAGATGATGTTACTACCTTTAATTATCAAAATGATGAAATATCATTTGATAGTACGAGATATATAAATTCGTTTATAGATTACGAGAAATGGTATAAAAACGATGAATTAATCATGCAAACTTATGTTCAACCTAATGCTTATATGTCAAATATAAAGCAATTAGTGGGTGATGGCTGTTTGGATATTAATGAAGAACGTGATTATAACGTTAAAATGACTGTATGCGATTACTCAGGAAATAAATCTGTATTGTCTTTTGTGATTAAAGGTCAAAAGCAGTTAATACCTATAGTTGATACCGCATGGGGTAATAATTATTTTCCATGGGATACATTAAATTCGTTTAAAACAGATGATATCAGCTTTTATATTCCTGCTGGCTCTCTCTATAGCGATATATATTTTAACTATATATATAATAAAGATAGTTTAGCATATTCTGATACGCATGTACTTCATTATCCGTATGTGCCGATGCAAAAGTACGCAGATCTTAAAATCAGATTAAAAAATGACATTTTATCAGATAAGCAGAAATATTATATAGCTTACAAAAATAAGAGAGGTGAGTGGGAATTTATGGGTAATACTTATGATGATGGTTTTATCAAATGCGAAACTCGTTTCTTTGGTGAATATAAGATAATGTGTGATACAATTGCTCCAACTATTAGTCTATTGTCAAAAGGGAAAATAATTTCGTTTAGAGTTAAAGACGATACTTCAGGGGTTGGTAAGTGGAGTGGATATGTTGATGGTAAATGGGCTGTTTTCTCTATGGATAACAAAACTAATACAATTAGCTACGTATTTGATAAGAATAGAGTTGAAAAAGGCAAAAGCCACAAAATAGAACTGCATGTATTTGATGAATGTAATAACGAGGCAGTATATAAAACCAATGTGTGGTGGTGATTTTTTTATAATTCAACTTCAACATACTCAACCTGACCGCCTAGTGGTGGATTTAGTTTTCTTAGCTTTACTGTTACCGATTCTATGGCTGGGAATTCTTGCAGAACGGATTGCTTTATTCGCCATGTTACGTTTTCAATTAAATGTGATGGTTGCTCCATTTCTCGCTTAACTACCTGATAAACATCAAGATAGCTAACCGCATCTTGTATGTTGTCCGATTCTATAGCTTTCTGTGCGTTGTAGCACAATTTGAGTGAAACAGTGAAATGTGTTCCAATGATTTGTTCTGCTTCAAAGCAGCCGTGGTGAGCGTAAAAGCTCATGTTTTGAATATTTATGCTCGTCATATATTTTTTGATATTTACATACAAAGATAGGCTGTTTCAAGAAAAAAGCGTAAGTTTGTGCCGTTAATTTCAAAAAGGAAAAATATGAAACTATTAGAAGGAAAGGTAGCTTTAATTACAGGAGCTGCTCGCGGTATTGGGAAGGCAATTGCTATCAAGTATGCTTCTGAAGGAGCAAGTATTGCTTTTACAGACTTGGCAATAGATGCAAATGCAGAGAATACAGAAAAGGAACTACTTGCTCTAGGCATAAAGGCTAAGGCTTATGCATCCAATGCTGCTAATTTTGAAGACACTCATAAAGTAATAGAATCAATATTAGCAGATTTCGGACGTATTGATATTCTTGTTAATAATGCAGGAATTACTAGAGATGGATTAATGCTCAGAATGACTGAACAACAGTGGGATATGGTTTTGACCGTAAATCTAAAATCGGCATTTAATTTTATACATGCTGTATCTCCTATTATGATGAAGCAAAAATCAGGCTCTATTATCAGTATGTCTTCGGTAGTTGGTGTTAGTGGTAATGCAGGACAATGCAATTATTCTGCCTCAAAAGCAGGTATGATTGGTCTTACAAAATCAATAGCAAAAGAGTTAGGCTCACGTGGTATACGTGCAAATGCCATTGCTCCAGGCTTTATTATTACTGAAATGACAGCAGCTTTATCTGATGAGGTGCGTGAAGAATGGGCAAAGCAAATCCCTTTGCGTAGGGGAGGTACACCCGAAGATGTTGCAAATGTAGCAATATTCTTAGCATCCGACTTGTCTTCATACGTAAGTGGACAAGTTATACATTGTTGTGGTGGTATGAATATGTAATTAGCCCCAATAAAAGGAGTCAGCATCTTTCCATACGGGAACCTTTTCGCGGTGGCTTTCGAGTGGGTATTTTAATAAAGTGAAGGTTCGTGTTTCTTCGACATTGTCGGTGCAACGTCCCTTCACTTTTCCTTTATAGTCAATTAATTGAGATCCGCCAATATAAGATAATTGGTTCCCATCGGTACCTACACGGTTACATGCGCATACGTACGACTGATTTTCTATTGCGCGAGCAATAAGTAAATGCTCGAAAATATATTGTCTGTTCGATGGCCATTCGGCTATGCATAACATCAAATCATATGCGCAATCTTTATTCCGTAACCATACAGGAAAACGTAAGTCATAACAGATGCACAAGGCTATATTCCAACCTTTATATGCTATAGTAAGATGATTATCTCCCGGTGTAAATATTTGTTTTTCACCACCTATAAATAGGTGGCGTTTGTCGTAAAAATATGTTTTGCCGTTTGGCATTGCGGCAAATCCTCTATTGTAATACAAACCATCTTCTTGTGCAATAAAACTACCGATTATAGATGCGTTATATTGCTTTGCCCATGATTGTGCAAGTTTCATTGTGGGGCCATCAGTTGTTTCTGCAAGTTGTTTTACATTCATACTGAATCCGGTGCTATACATTTCAGGTAGTACTATTATATCCGCGTTCCCATCATCAGCATTGCTTAGTAAATCATTATAATGATTTAAGTTAGCTTCTTTGTCTTCCCATATAATGTCGCTTTGTACAACACGAACTCGTAATTCTTCTTGCTTTTCCATATTAATCTATATTACCTAAATCAAAAGCATTTGGATATTTTGCATGTATATTCTTGAAATATCTTTTAATCTCTTTAATATCTTCATCTTCATTTTCGGTAGGTGTAAATAATCCAAGAACTTTTGCTTCTTTATATTTATAATCCAAACCGATTAATAATATTGGAACGTTAGCTTTTTTAGCTATATAGTAAAATCCCAATTTCCAATTAGGATTTGCTTTCCTTGTGCCTTCAGGTGTTATTGCCAAATGTAAATGAGATTGCGATTTAAAGAGTTTAGTGAGTTGCTCTGTCATTGAGTGTTTACCTTTCCTATTTACTCCGATGGCTCCACGTTTTTTCATCCATTTTCCAAATGGAGGACGCAACCAATCATCTTTTATAAGAAAAGACACTTTTAAACCCATTGAGGAGTAAAATAATTTGCCTATAACAAAGTCCCAATTTGATGTGTGTGGGGCTACGCAAATGACCATTTTATTTATAGCAGGAACACCATCGCTAGTTTTCCAGCCGAGAATCTTTAATATTAATGAGCAGATTTTTTGCACAGTATCAAGAGTTTTTATGTAATTGCTGCAATTCTTTGCTAATGTTGCTAGCGTCTGTTAATAAATCTGTCACTAATTTGCGGTAATATGTTTTCACTATTTTTGAGTTGCACTTGCCATCAGTTTTGCTTACTCGCTTAATAAAATCATTGTTATTAACCAATATTTTATTAAAAATAGCTTCGCTCTCTTCTTTTTTAATATCAGGGAATAACATTGACAATGTAAAACATTCTGATAATAATTCTGAGTAGATATACTGTATGTCTTTCTTTAAATTGCGTCTACTTGCCATTTTGAGTTAAATTTAAAAGTTTAATTCTACAAATTTACAAAAATATAATATGATGTGCAATAATATAATTTGGGAGATACATCATTACTTACTAATATAAGTGGTGTATTAATTCGCCAATCAAGCGTAAAGAGATTATTGTGTAAAAGATTTATCTACAAAAAAAATGTATCTTTGTACCATGGAAAAGAAGTTTGAACATTGCAAAAATAGTATACCACATTTATTTGTAGTATTGTTTTTTTGCCTGCCAATAATAATATTCGGAGTGTCGTGCGCAGAAGATCAAATAAACAGCGATACAAGTTTAAAATTGGAATTTTCTGTTGATACATTGTCTTACGATACGATTTTTACCGATTTAGGATCCGCAACTAAGCAATTAAAAATCTATAACAGGTCTGCTAATAAATTACTAATAAGTTCGATAAAACTTTCAGATGGCTTATTTAAGTTAAATGTAGACGGCTTAAAATCTAACTACATAAGTGATGTGATTATAAATGCTCATGATAGCATGATTGTTTTTGTACAAGTATACATTAATCCTAAAGACACAAACACACCATTTTTGGTAAAGGATTCAATAATGTGTTACACTAATGGTAATGAGCAGAAAATCTTATTGATGGCCTATGGTCAACAAGCAATACGTTGGGATAGACATATAGTAGAACAAGATACTACAATAACATCATATATGCCGTTCCTTATATCTGATACATTGTTTGTTCCTCAAGGAGTTACATTGACGATTTTAGAAGGTACCAATTTGTTTTTTAGAAAACAGGCTGTACTTTTAGTTGAGGGTAAACTTATTGCACAAGGAACATTTGAGAACCCGGTGGTACTGCGAGGTGATAGAAATGATTATATGAATACCACACCACCTCTATGTTATGATAAGGCATCAGCACAATGGGGCGGAATACGTTTTAAAAATAGAAGTATAGACAATTTATTGATGAATACGGATGTCCGTAATACAACTTTTGGTATTATAGTAGATTCAACAACTTGCGAGAATCAGGCTTTGCTTATTGAAAATAGCAAAATAAGAAATTCATCAGGTAATTTGCTGACTATGAATAATGCTAAGTTGGTAGTTAATAACTCGTTATTATACAATGCCGGCGCATTTATTCTTGAATTAAATGGTGGTGATTATACATTTAATCATTGTACTATAGCTAACTATTATTCATTCTCGTGGGGAACGCGTACACAAGCCATAGCGATATTAAAGAATTGCGTTGGCATTACTCCATGTGCTTTTAATGCATCGTTTAATAATACAATAGTATATGGAGGTTATAACAATGAACTTACTTATGAGAAAGATACCTATGGTGAAGCATCATTCAATTATGTATATAATAATTGTTTGCTCCGTCTTTTAACATCAAATATAGATGAGCATTATAATAATTGTTTGTTTAATGCGAATCCTAGATTTGTATATACCGAACTCTCTAATGAAGAGAAATTAACCAATCCGTATAATTATGACTTTCATATAAGAGCCGGATCGGCTGCTATAGGGAAAGGAAATCAAGCAACGGCAATTAAATTTCCTATTGACTTAGATGGCAGAAGTCGTCTAAGCGATGGGTCTTACGATATAGGAGCTTATGAATTTTTTGAGTAAAAGTGCATTGTGGTTTTGTTTAATATTTTGCGCTTCGTGTTTTAATAATCTTTATTCTCAATCTTTTAGAGTCGCTTTTTATAATGTTGAAAATTATTTCGATGTTAGAGACGATTCGCTAAAGGACGATAATGCTTTTTTGCCTGAAGGTGATTATCATTGGACTTGGGCAAGGTATCGTAAAAAAACAATATCAATAGCAAAAGTATTAGCTTCTATAGGAGAATGGAATGGTGCCGCCATAATAGGTATGTGTGAGGTCGAAAATGATTCTGTATTAGATGCTCTTATATATAGATCTCCTTTGAAATCAAAAAAATATAAATACATACATTACGAATCGCCCGATCAGCGTGGCGTAGATGTGGCAATGCTGTTCGATCCAAGCAGATTTGAACCTATTGGCAGCAAATCCTTGAATGTCGGCTTGAAACAGAGCCATTCATTTAAAACTAGAGATATATTATATGTAAAAGGCATTGTAGAAAAAAATGATACTTTACATGTATTTGTGTGTCATGCACCCTCTCGTAGAGGAGGTGAAGAGCAGTCAGAGTGGAAACGCATGCAATCTGCGGCAGTTATAAAGGGAGCTATAGATAGCATTAGATCTAACAACGTAAATGTAAATATCTTGATAATGGGAGATTTTAACGATCAACCATCTAATAAAAGTATAGCTGAAGTATTAGGTGCTCTGCATATAAACAAAGATGATTCGATAAAATCTGATTGCTTGTATAATTTGTATGCTCAATATGAGAATACAGAACAAGGTACGCATAAATTTAATGGTGTGTGGGGAGTATTAGATCAAATAATTGTATCAGGAACCTTATTAAAATCATTCAATATGCATACAAGTTTATTGGATGCTCATATATTTGCAAGCGAATTTATAGTAAAAGAGGATACAAAAAATATGGGAGTTAAACCCAACAGCACGTACATAGGTCCAGTTTATAACGGAGGAATCTCAGATCACTTACCAATATATACTGATTTCTATTTGAAGAAAGAAAAATGAACGTTTCCGTAGTTGCGCTCTTCAATAAAATGCTCGTGCGAACTAAAGTTTGTTTTCTTTCCATGTTCTATAACTAACCAAGCATCCTCTTTCAATAAGGATTTAGCAAATATTATATCAGGTATTGATTGTAGATTGCTTAATGTGTATGGAGGATCTGCAAAAATTAAATCGTATTGCGTGTGGCAGGTTTCCAAAAACTTAAACACATCTGCTTTTAATATTTGCAAGCAATTTATTTTTAAAACGTATGCTGTCTTTTTTATGTAATCAACGTGGTTGTAGTTTTGTTCTATGCCTGTTACAGAAGCGGCTCCTCTTGATGCAAATTCGTAGCAGATACTGCCTGTTCCCGAAAATAAATCTAATGCATTGATATCACTTAAATCCATTCGATTGTCCAACAAATTAAATAATCCTTCTTTAGCGAAGTCGGTAGTTGGTCTGGCTTGTAAGTTTGCAGGTGGTGTAAAATGACGTCCTTTATATAAGCCGCTTATTATACGCATATATTTGTTTCTTTATAAATACAATTAGCAAAATAATTTTGCAGCGTTTCTATACATTTTATATCTCCGGATATATAAAGTTTATCGTTGTGTTGTGATAAAGCAAACTGTTCAAATACACTGCCACAGTAGTATAAAATATCTTTATCTCCGGTTAATTCAAATCGGTTGGCAAATTTTAATTTGCCTTCTTCCGCCAAGATGATGTATGCTTCTGATTTTGATACATCTGCCCAAACTAATTTTTCTCCCTGCCTTTTCGAATCCTTCAAAGCTCTTTGTAAACTTAGAGAATTTGCGTGCATAATTTTGCAAGCAGGGAAATTATTATATAAAAACTTATGTAATTCCTTTTGAATAGCAAAAACACATGTAATGTCGTATCCAATTATAGCATTTGATATATAATCAAATTTATCGGATGATACTTCCGGAAAGTTAAACAGAAGTATTGATTCTAAATTATTAGAATCAATTATCATGCTTGGAACTAAAGTTACGAAAATACCATTATATAAGATAGTTGTTTTGCTATAATCTTCCTGTAGTGAAGGCTCACAAAGACAAATAGCCTTGCAACGATTAAAATCAGAATCCATCTTTGTAAAATGTAATTCTTTGTTTTCGTTGTTTGTACAAAAAGAAAATCCATCCGTAGAGATGCGGATGGATAGACTATGTAAATCGGGATTATTCCCAGTTTCCGGCATTGTTGTTTGATTGTTGAATGTCACCGAATTTAAGTCCGGGATATCTTTCTAATTTTTCTGTTAATTCGATTAGATTTACTAATTCTTGTTTATCCAAACCATTTAGATATACAGAATATGGAGCTTTTGCTTCCATTACTTTAACTTTGATTCCGGCAGCACCTGTTGCAATTTCTGCTTTTGCCAATTCAAATTCTTGTCTTTGTTCAGAATATGGTATATATTTGATAGAATCAATAGGATAATCTTTACCGAATAAAGATTCAAGCATGCTTACGTAAGTTGTATCACGTTTTATAATACCTTGTTTTACAGCTTCGCGCTCAGTTAATCCTTCTTCTAATTGTTTATCTGTCAAAACACCTTCTTTTAAGACTATTTTTGCTTTTGAATTTTTAACAAAGGAAATAAGGGTATCGAAATTTGTAGTGTAATCTCCTTTGATGTTCTTAAACTCTGTTTCCGCACGACGGATGTCAACCAATCTAGACACTACTTTTTTCTCGCGTAATTCACGTTGTTTGTTAAACTCAATTGGAGTGGTAATGCTGTCGTAGCATAGCCATATGAGGCATATTGCAGCTAATACTAGAATAATTTTTAATACTTTGTCCATATCTTTGTCTTTTAACTTTGCAAATGTATTGAATTTTATTTATTTGCACAATTTTTTTTATGTGTTTATCTTTGATTCATGTTAGAAAAATATGTTGCAGATAAAATACTTTCTCACCTTAGTTTTGAGCCAACTAAGCAACAAGTTGATTTGATAAATCTTTTGTCGGTTTTTATAACAAATCGCGAAGAAAGAAGCCTGTTTTTATTGAAAGGATTTGCCGGAACAGGGAAAACGACTGTGATTGGGGCTTTGGTTAAAGCGTTTTTAGAAATGGAGCAAATGATTGTGCTATCTGCACCGACAGGTCGTGCCGCGAGAATATTATCATTATATGCAGGCATTCAGGCTCATACAATACATAAATTGATATATAGACAAAGTAAACCTGAAATAGGTGGCGCTTTTGAAATAGCTTACAATAAGGCAAAGAATACTCTTTTTGTGGTTGATGAAGCATCTATGTTAGCTGATTCGGGTGAAAAGATTTTTGGTTCGGGTAATCTTCTTGATGATTTAATACATTTTGTATATCAAGGCGAAAATTGTCGGCTGCTATTGTTAGGAGATACTGCACAATTACCTCCGGTTATGTGTGAAGAGAGCCCTGCATTGGATGTGCGTAGTTTAGAATCTTTTGGATTGACCGTTACTGAATATACTTTAACTCAAGTTGTAAGGCAAGCTAAAGAAAGTGGCATCCTGCAAAATGCGACACGTCTTAGAATGCTTATAGATAATCCTCAAGCAGTTGCATTTAAAGAGTTTAATGATGTAATAAGAGTAGATGGAATGAGTTTTTTAGAATGCATAGAAAACTCATATCGTGAGGTTGGAGAGAATGAAACCATTGTAATTACAAGATCGAATAAACGTGCTGGTATGTATGCTAATGGAATTAGAGGACGAATATTGTATAGGGAAGATGTTTTATCAAATGGAGATTTTCTTATGATAGTAAAAAACAACTATATGGTAGGACTTCCTTATGGTCTTGATTTTATTGCTAATGGTGATGTAGCTGAATTAATTAGAGCACGCGGGTCAAGAACAATGTATGGATGCTCATTCCGTGAAGTGAGTTTGCATTTTGCAGATTATAATATGGATATAGATGCATTACTTTTAGAGGACTCTTTGTTGTCTGAAACTCCATCTGTATTACAAGACTTAAATAAGCGTTTATACGAAACCGTTATGGAAGACTATGCTGATATCCGTAATAAGCGTGAGCGTTATAAAAAAATGAGAAATAATACATATCTGAATGCCTTACAAGCAAAATCAGCATACGCAGTTACTTGTCACAAAGCTCAAGGTGGTCAGTGGAAGCATGTATATATTGATATGGGAATGATTACAGCCGATAAAATGGACGTGTCTTTTGTCAGATGGCTTTATACGGCAGTTACTCGTGCAACTGAAAAATTATATCTTATTAATTTTTCTGATACGTTTTTTGTTAAATAATTTTTACATATAATATTATTGTTTATTTTTGCAATTATAATCTAATTAATTTAAACTATGACGAAGATAAAACATCTTGTTAGAATAGGTTTAACAGGCTTATTGTCTTATTGTTTATTTTCTTGTGTCGATCCTAATTATTCACTGCTTGAAGGAGTTGATACTGAAGTAGGCCTTGATATGACATTGGCTGGACCAATAGGACATTCCAATCTTAATTTAATGAAAATGTTGCCTGATTCTTTTGGCTCATTCCGTTTTTTAAATGAAGGTGATGAAATATACTTGGAGCAATCTAACATCCAAGAAATGGGTAACGATATAGTTGGTCATTTAAAAATGTATCCGAAAGGAGTATTTACAAAAAATGTTTCTATTGTAGGAGATGATATAGATCCGTATCGTGGAAACGTCAATATGGTTTTGACTTATACGTTCAACGATATAAATACAAATCCTAATGAGCGTTTGGATAGTATTCTATATGCTAAGAATCAAACTCTAAATATAAGTATAAGTTCAGATCTTGTATGTCAAGAAGGATCTTATGTGGATTTGATATTTAGTCCTGACGAATTGTCTTTGAATCCTATTTTGTATCCTGAAAATAAAGTTAGAGCAGATTTGACAAATGGACCAATAGATTTACCTATTACCATGGATGCCGCGATGTTGAAATTAAAAGGGGGTAAGAGTTTTACTATGCAAGTAGCAGGAGTTATTATATCGCCCGATTTAATTCCTACAGGTTCTTTTATTCATTTAACTTGTGACTATGGAACAATTAAGCCGAGAGTAACTTATGGCTATTTAGGTCCCCAACGTGTTATATACGAAACCACAAAAAAAATACCATTTACCTATACGGAAACTATGCAAAACGGGGACTTTTTCTTGCCATTTTACGATCCTCAAATCAATATGATAGTTGAAAACAATATAGGTATTCCTGCTAATTATACATTAGATTATGTGAAAGTTTCAGACTCGAAAACAGGAGAATCGGTTTATGCTGATTTTAATGGAAGTATGAGTACGGATTTTGTACTCGAATACCCATCGATAGATGAAATTGCAGGATTGACAAGAGAAGAATTGTTGAATTTTGATTTGTCAGGTATAATCAAAACAACAAACAAAACATTTGATCGTGAATATGGACAAACAAATCGTTTGTTTACAATTAACTGTGATACTATGGAGTATCATTATACAATCAGACCTTTACAAACTGAGGTACCGGTTGTGTCATATTTCTTTGATGATAGTAAGATGGATTTGAATGTTGATACAAAACTTCTTTGTCATTTTGAAGGAAATTCGACAGATCCGAATAAAAATTTCTACATTTCTTCGACAGATACAATTCCTTTGTCAATAGGAGAAATTGATTTTGGAGATATCACAATTGCTGATACTACTGTTGCAACTGTAAAAATGGTACATATTAATCACTTGCCTGTAGGAGCATCGGCTCATATGTATTTTATTGACGAAAATAATCAGAAGATTTTAACCGAACTTGAGCGTGATATCATTATTAATGCAGCTCCTGTAAATGTAAATGGAGAGGTTACGGAATCTACAGCTGAAACAAAAACATATATCAAATTAAATTATGAGCAATTTGAGATTTTTTCGAAAAATTGTAAAGGAATGGTATTAGACTATAGAGTCGATAATGAGTTGATGTGTAACGTTTGGTTTAAGTCAAACAATTGGTTAGATGTTAAACTTGGTGCATATGTTATTGGAAAAATTAGTTTTAAACCTGAACAAAACAACGATAATTAAAGGAGAAAATAAAATGAAAAAAAATATTTTATTCATAGTCTTGTTTTGTTTGTCATCTTTAGCTGTTTTTGCCGAAGTTAGCAATTTGTATTTCATGAATTATTTGCCGTACCGTACGTATATGAATCCGGCTCTTCGTCCTATCTGTGGAACTTATGTAGAACTTCCGGGTATTTCTACGATTAGTATTGAAGTCGGTAATAATTCAATAGGTATTAATGATTTTATTCAGTACAAGGATGGAAAAATGGTTACGTCATTGCATCCTGATTATGGTGATAGAGACGCATTGTATAAATCAATCAAGAATAATACAATAATTCATCAAGAATTATCTGTGTCAATTTTAGGTTTTGGTTTTAGGGTAAAAGAACGCGGATATTTTAGCTTTAACCTATCTGCTCGTGAAGATTTGACAGGTATTTTACCTAAAGATTTGTTTAAGTTAGCATTGTATGGTACACCCGATACTGTAGGTGTTAATAGATATAATCTATCATCAACATCTGCTGATGCAAGTGTCTATATTGATATGTCCGGCGCATATTCGCATAGAATCAATGAACAATGGACAGTTGGTGGTCGTCTTCATTTGTTGATGGGGTTAGTAAATGCCAGAGCATCTTTCTCGTCATTTAATTTGGATGCAAGTATTGATCAATGGAATTTAAATGGTAATGGTTCTATTAGAGCTTCCATTCCGGGAATAACTGTTGAATTAGATGAAGAAGGGCATATATCAAAAATTAATTATCCGACAGAAATTAAAGAATACTTACAATCATACAGACCAAGTTTAGGTGCTGCTATTGATTTAGGTGGTGAATACAAACCATTACCCGAGTTGAGCATATCATTGTCATTGAAAGATGTTGGTTTTATGTTCTGGCAAAATGCACATAATGCAGGTGGTGATATTGATTATACATTCACCGGAGTTGAGTATAAACCCGAAGAACAGGTAAACTACGGAGATTCATTGCTTAAGGCTTTGCAAGAGTCTTATGTATATGATGTTCAAGCAGGCTCTTATGTATCTGCAATGAATGCAAAAATGTATGTTGGTGTTGAATACTCATTTTTAAAGGATATGATGAGTGTAGGTTTGCTGTCGCGTACAGATCTTAATGCTTGTCGTTTTTCAGAGGAATTGACTTTGGCATATAATTTAAGACCTTGTGGTTGGTTTGGCTTGTCTGCAAGCTATTCATTTATTAGTGGAGGCTTTTCGACCTTAGGTCTAGGATTTAATTTCCGCTTACCGCCGTTTAGCATATATTTTGCAGGAGATTATATGCCTTTATATTATTCAAAAGAAGGTATACCATATCGTTCAGAAAGGCTTAATTTGCAAGCAGGTATAGTTCTTACATTCGGATGTAAGAAATGCAAGACAAAACCATTGTATACTCCAACTGATTTTGCTCAATAAAAGGGCAAAATCATGTTATTTAGTCTTTTAGTTCAACTATTGTAATGCCGGCACCGCCTAATTGCACGTGTTCATCGTGGAATGACTTTACTCCTGCTACTGTTGATAGATAATCGCGTATTGCCTGTCTTAATGCTCCTGTTCCTGTTCCATGCAAAATTCTAACGGAACTTACACCAACAAGAATCGCATCATCAATAAAATAAGTTATGGTCAATACGGCTTCTTCAACTCTTTGCCCACGGACATCTATATCTTGTTTGAATTTTAATTTGCGTTGTCTTATTTCTTCATTGGTTTCAGGACTTACAAAATTATAATTTATCTTTGTTTGTTGCTCTTTAACCTGTTTACGTCCTATTTTTTCGACCATTTTGATATTTAATACAGCTTCTAATTGCCCAAAAGCAACATTGATCCTTTCGCCTTTTATCGAAATTATCTGACCTATATTGTCATTGTACTTTATATAATCGCCAATACTTAGGCTTTTATCTTTCGATTGTTTGTTATATGCCTGCTGATTTTTTTGTGGGTTAATGCTTTGAGAATCTTCTCTTATGGCTTTTTTTGTTTCTTCAAACTTATGTCTAATTTCTTTGGTCTTTTCTTTTTCAGCCTTGGCTTCTTTTATCTCGCGTATAGTATTTTCGATGGTTGCATTGGTATCAGAAAGTAATTTTCTGGCCTCTTCTTTTGCTTGACGTATTATTTCTTTTCTTTGTTTATCAATAGTATCTAATTGTGCTTTTAAAGCATTGGAGTTTTCCTCCATTTTTTTTTCTTTTATTTTTATTTGCTGACGTTTGCTTTCCCAATATCGTTTATCGCGTACAATGTCTTGTAGGTTCTTATCATAATTAATATGCTCTAAACCGACTTTGTTGCTTGCATTAGATATGATTTGTTCTGACAAACCTATTTTTCTTGCAATTTCAATAGCAAATGAACTACCCGGATTACCTATATCTAATTGGAAAAGAGGCTCCATTTTGTGCCTATCATATAACATTGCACCATTAATAAGTCCATCTGTTTGTGATGCGATATGCTTTAAATTAGTGTAGTGAGTGGTTATCACACCGAAGCATTTTTTTTGATTAAAAACCTCTAATTCTGCTTCTGCAATAGCACCGCCAATCATTGGCTCTGTACCAGTACCAAATTCATCAATTAACAGCAAAGTATGTTCATTACCTTCTTTAAGAAAGGTTTTCATATTACTTAAATGCGAACTGTACGTACTTAAATCATTTTCTATAGATTGTTCATCACCAATATCAATAAAAAGATTCTTGAATAAACCGAATTTACTGCTTATATCCATTGGTACTAACAGACCACATTGCCCCATGTATTGCAATAGTCCCACTGTTTTTAAACAAACAGATTTTCCTCCGGCGTTTGGACCTGAAATCAGCAAAATACGATTTTGTTTGTTAAGTAAGATATCAAGTGGCACTATATCTTTTTGTTGGCTTTGCAGGCTTAAAAATAGTAATGGGTGTTTGGCATGATTCCATTCAATATGTGTTTCTGAAATCAGTTCAGGTAAAATTCCGCCTATTTGTTTGGCAAACAGTGCCTTAGCTCGTATAAAATCGATTATGCCAAGGAATCTGTATGATTCTGTTAAATCAGGAATAAAAGGTCTTATGTATTCTGCACATGTCTGCAAAATACGTGTTATTTCGCGTTTTTCTTCTGCCTCTAATTCGCGTATTCTGTTATTGGCTTCAACAACCTCTCCCGGTTCAACGTATACCGTTTTACCTGATGCTGATTCGTCATGTACAATACCACCTAGTTTACGTTTATATGCGGGTGATATAGGTATTACAAGTCTGCCTTCGCGTAAAGTAGGAGTGATATCTGAATCCAAATATCCATCACTTTTAGCTTTGTGAATAATATTGCTTAGTATGCGTGATATTGAGGATTCTGCAATGTTTTTACTTCTACGAATTTTAGTCAGTTCAGGTGATGCATTGTCTTTAATCCTTCCAAATTTATCCAAAATTTTGTCAATGTACCTTTGAACATCAACTGCGTAATTAACATTTACAGTCAAATCTTTTAGATGTTTGTAAGTTGTGGCATCCTTTAATTCGATGAAGTTAATTATATTTTTTATTGTAAAAAGCGAGCGTTTAAGTTCAAATAATTCTGATTCGGTTAAAAACGTTCCTTCAATTTTGATGCGTTTAAGATAACCTCGAACATCAAAATATCCATCAATAGGGAAGGCATCACCTTCATCAATAATGTGTATAAATTCTGATGTCAGTTCCATGCTAAGTGCAACAGAATTAAAATTTGATGAGAACTCTATTTCATCAACAATTTCTTTTCCTAAATCGCTGATGCATTGAGCTTTTATAAGCAGTCTGATCTTATCGAACCCTATTTTCTGTTCAAAGTGCTTCGGATATATCATTTTTATGTACTTTTTTACAAACCAAAATATTTTTCGAACCATCTAATGTGGTTGTTGCAAAGAGGTATAATTCGCCACCATCTTTTATTCCAATCTTTTTTTGAAGCTCACCCACTGATGAAGGGAAATTTCTAATTGCAAGATTAGCTTTTTGTATGTGTTTTAATTTGTTTTTATGTGCGCTACAAATTTCCAGTATTTTAAAACAACGACCGGGAAACGAATCTATAAGTTTTTCTGATGTGTATAGATGGCTGTTTACGTGCAATTTATATGCATTTTGTATTATTCCTACCATTTTAAATGCCCCGGCTTTTAGTATGCTTGAATTTGGTTCGTATAGATATTTTAAAGGCATTGAAAACAATGATTGTGCATTTTGTTCTTCGTCTTTTTTAAATTTAAAACATGATTCTCCCGGGATATTTACACAATGAATTTGAACTGATGCTTGCTCGTTGTTTTTTTGTAATACGAAAACTAATTCTTTGCACTCGTTTTTTATTGAAATAACATGTATATCTGATGTTTCAGGTAGATTCTTGAGCGCTGCATCCATGTCAAGCATTGGAGATAATTTAACTATAAGAGTATCACATTTGCTCAATAATTTATCTTTTATTTTCGTTAAATCAGGCTCACAATCTTCTAAAAGTACCATCTTTCCACCTGATTTACTACGTCTTGCCGGGTCTATGTAAATACAATCTTGTTTTTGTATTGAATTTAGGTATTCCATTGCATCATAATTAACAGTTTGCACATTATTGAGTTGCAATACCTTGAAATTATGAGTTGCAATATTAAATAAATCTGTATTATACTCGTTGTAAGTTGCTTTTTTAAATGATTGACTCATAAAAGCGAAATCAACTCCCAATCCCCCTGTTAAGTCTGTAAATGAATACCCATGAACAATATTTGCTTTGTATTTTGCCGTGTATTCTGACGAGCATTGCTCCATTGACAAACGTTTAGGATATTTAATATTGTCAATTACGGCCCAACTTGGAATTTTTATGGTAGCTATTGCTTTCCCCTCTAATTGCTCTGCCTCATATATTCTGTTTTCAGAGGATTTGTTTGTCATTTTTTCCAGAATGCATGTGTAAATACCATTAGTACGGTAAATAACTCAAGACGACCTATTAGCATTAATGCAGACGCACACCATTTACATGCCATTGGAATTGCTCCAAAGTTTGATACGGGTCCAACCGTTCCTAAGCCTGGTCCGACATTACCAATAGAAGTAACTACGGTACCCATTGATTCTACCAGCCCCATACCACAAGCTACACAAAACAAAATGCCAACTATAGTAATAACAGAATATAAGAAGAAGAATGCCAATACGTTGTTAATAAGTTGTGGTTTTATTACTTCATTGTTAAATCTAACAGGAATAATAGCATTCGGGTGTATCAATCTTTTAAATTCGTAATAGCTGTTCTTGAGTAAAATAACGATTCTAACGGTTTTAATACCGCCCGCTGTAGAACCGGCACTGCCGCCAAATAACATTACTAGTAAAAGTAATAACCATATAAACGGGTGCCATTGAATAAAATCAACATTCACGTATCCTGTGGTTGACATTAGTGATATAACATTGAAAAATGAGTACCTTATTCTTTCTTCTATTCCAAATGTGTTACCATGACTAATAGTCAAAGCTACAAATACTATTAATGATAAAATAAATGTAAAAATAGTGTAATATTTAAACTCTTCATTGTGAAAGAACTTTCTAAAGTTTCCTTTAAGTAAAAAGAAATAAAGAGAAAAGTTAATACCTGCAACAAACATAAAGAATATGATAATGTATTCTATAAGAGGAGAATTCCAGTATGCGATACTTAGATTTTTTGTTGAGAATCCACCGGTTGCCATAGTCGTAAATGCATGGCATACTGCATCAAATAAATTCATCCCTGCTGCCCATAGACAGAATGTTTCAATTAGTGTAATTCCGAAATATACTCCCCATAAAATTTTTGCCGTTGAACTTATCTTTGCATGTAATTTATCTTTTGTAGGGCCGGTAACTTCTGCAACAAATAGTGGCATACCTCCGACACCAAGTAGTGGTAATAATGCTAATGATAAAACTATGATACCCATACCTCCCAACCATTGAATAAGACTACGCCAAAAGAGTAATCCATAGGATAGTTCTTCAATATCCGACAATATACTCGCTCCAGTTGTTGTGAATCCGGACATCGTTTCGAAAAAAGCATCCGTAAATGATGGAATAGAACCGCTCCAATAAAATGGGAGTAAACCGAATAGAGAAAATACAATCCAAACTAATGCTACAATCAAGTAGCCCTCTCGTTTACCCATTTCAACTTCTATTTTAGGAGTTAAAAGTATTCCGAGTAGGCTGAATCCTAATGTCACTCCCGAGGAGTAAAAAATATATCGGCAATCAGGCTCTCCGTAAGCAACTGATACAAATGCAGAAATAAGCATAAATAAAGCTTCGAACAAGAGTAAGAAACTCATTATTCGAATTACTATTTTTATGTCTAATAATTTCATAATATAAGATTTTATGTATATTTATTCAAATAGCTTTTCTATTTTTTGTATGGTATACTCACCGCAAAATAAAGTCACTCTGTCACCAGCTTTTATTTGAGTATCGCCAACGGCAACAATACCGGTATTTTCTCTAACGATACCTCCAATAGTTGTGTTTTTTGGCAACTTCAAATTTTTTAAATAATCGGTTGTGATGTATGAACCATCTTCTGCCACTAATTCAACAACCTCTACATTAGCAAATGTAAGGCATCTAACAGAAACATTGCCACCTAAAATCAGTTGATATATATGGCTTGCAGCAATTATTTTCTTATTTATAATAGCACCTATATCCAAACTTTCTGCCATTGGTATATAGTCCATATTCTCGACCTCTGCGATTGTTCGTTTAACGCCATATTGTTTAGCGGTTAAACAGGCAAGTATGTTGGTTTCCGAATTGCCGGTTAATGCAACAAAAGCATCAAAAGATTCTATATCTTCTTCTTTTAACAGACTAACATCTCTGCCATCTCCATTTATCACTAAAGTATTATTGGTTTGTTCTATTATTCTGTATGTTTTGTCAATATCCTGTTCAATAACTTTAATATCCTTACCTTTAGGTAAATTTTGTATTGTTTTTATGCCTATTCGACTTGCTCCAACAAACATTATGTTCTTGATATCAAAGTCTTCTTTGCCTGATTTAATACGAACTTCTTCAATACCCTCTTTTGTAGTGATGAAGTAAACTATATCATTATTTATAACACAATCTTTACCTGTTGGTATAATGGTAACATTTCCTCGTTTAATAACTACTATACGGACGAGTTCATTACCTTCAAAAGCTTTTTCTAATGGTACATTGCATAGGGGAGATGTGGCTCTGATTTTTGTTGCTAAAACTATTAAAGCACCACCTGAAAGTTCTACATATTGACGGACCCAGCCTTTCTTTAAGCCGTTTACAATTTCATTTGCAGCCAGCATTTCAGGGTAAATCAAAGAATCGACTCCCATACTTTTGAAAAACTCTTTGTTTTTGGGAAGTAGATATTCTTGGCTATCAATACGAGCAAGTGTCTTTTGTGCTCCAAGATTGGTAGCCAATAAGCAAGCTGTTATATTTGTACTTTCGTATGGAGTAACGGCAACAAATAGGTCTGCAGTAGGTACTTGTGCTTCGCGCAAATCTTTTAATGAAGTAGGCGAACCTACAATTGCAAGAATATCATAATTAGCCTCCAGAGCCTTTATTTTCTCGGCTTTTTCATCTAATAATATAATTGTGTGGCTTTCCTTGGAAAGCATTTTGGCAAGATGAGTTCCTACATCACCGGCTCCAGCAATTATAATTTTCATAATAAATTTAGGTTTTTAAAGTAATATTTTTGCCCTTAGTTAATAGCTATGCTGTGAAGCTTGCGCCATTTTGCGTTTGTCTTCATTCTCTTTAATAGACTGACGTTTGTCGTATTCTTTTTTGCCTTTTGCTAATGCGATGTTAACTTTTGCAAGTCCTTTGTCGTTGATAAATAATGCCGTAGGTATAATTGAAACTCCCGGATCCTTCACGCCTCTTTCTAATTTTCTTAGTTCTTTTTTCGACAACAATAACTTGCGGTCTCTTTGTGGATTGTGATTATTATATGAACCATAGAAGTATGCAGTGATATTCATACTTTTAACCCATAATTCGCCCTTGTCAAAATAGCAATATGAATCAACTAAACTTGCTTTTCCCATACGAATAGACTTTATTTCTGTACCGACAAGTACAATGCCTGCAGTGTATTTATCAAGTAGCTCGTAATCGAAAGAAGCACGTTTATTTTTTATGTAAATCTTTGATTCCATCTTTTATTCCATTCCGGGCATAAGTATTACCATTAAGTATCTTATGATAATAGGTGATAAAATAATGGTTCCTGATGTACACAACACAAATAGTGTGCGCTTGTTGTTTGGAATGGACAAATAGTTAGTGCAACCTTCCCAAACAATGTAAATTGTATACAAAGCGATAATTTGTATATAAAAGATATCTCTAATCAATTCTCCTGCCATATTTATTAGAAAAACACATGAAAATGAGTATATAGTAAACTCAATACCTTGATTAAATGATATTGGAGTTTTACAAGTATGCTCGTGCATGATTCTAACAACAAAGGTCGAAAGATATATACCTATGAACAACGATATGAATAATAACGATGCCTCTTTTATACCTGATTGCCAATTAAACTCGTCAGCATGAATTACAGAACCAATAAATGCAAACAAAGAAGTGAATCCTAATAGTACATAAGCATACGTATTAGAATTTAGTACCCCTGATTCTTTATTAGCAACATCTTGCCAAGCTTTCGCAGGGTTTATTATGAATGTAAAAAAAATAAATAATATGTTTTTATACACTATTAACTGAGTCTTTATTTTGCATGGCAAAGATAACGAAAAATTATATATTATTTTGTACACTCAATAAGATATTTATTTGTACTTTTGCCGATTAATTCGTTTTCATCCCCGTAAAAAAAGAATGTAATGATTTATTTGTTTACAGTAGTCCTTTTACTTGCGTCTTTGTACATATATTTCCCGATAGCGCAAAAATATCGCTTGCTTGCAGGAGTTAATAATAGAAGTTCGCATAAAAAGCCTGTAATTACCGGTGCAGGTTTTATTTTTTATTTGTCTTATTTGGTATATTTCATACACCTAATATGGAGAGGAGATCAAATTCCGATTTGGCTGTTTATAGGTTTGACTATATTAGCAGTTATTAGTTTTATGGATGATTTGAGCGATGTGTGGTTTTTGTTTCGCTTGGTGGCACAGGGTCTTGCAGCTAGTGCATTGCTTTGGCAGTTAAAATGTGATTTTTATATTGATATACAAGCATCTGTATCTCAGTGGCTTGCTGCTTGCTTTCTGCTAATATTAGCAGTAGGGTCTTTTAATCTATATAATTTTATGGATGGTCTTAACGGTATGCTTGGCGGTCTTGCTTTATCAATGGTATTGCCTGCTTTACTGATTGATTTGTATGTAGTAGATTTTATCGATAACATACTTCTTTATTTTATAATTATACCAACAATTATTTTCTTATTTTTTAACTACAGAAAACAACCCAAGTGTTTTTCTGGTGATGTGGGCTCTATAGTAATCGGTTATTTAATGGTTTATATAGTTTTGTCTTTACTGATTAAGACAGGTAATGTTGTGTATATATTCTTTTTTACAGTTGTTTATATAGAAGCAGGGTTGACAGTCTTGCAGCGTTTGTTTGCTGGAGAAAATATTTTTAAACCTCATAGAATACACTTGTTTCAATTATTATGTAACGAGCATAAAAAATCGCATCTATTGATATCCGCAATATACGTAGGAATTCAGTTCGTTATAGGCATAGGATTGTTTTTAATGAATTATTACGATGTTCCCAGAATGTATCAGAACATTATAATTTGGCCTATTTTTACCGGACTAGCATTTTGTTATCTGTGGTATAAACGGAAACGTATGGGTGGACATTTGTTGGAATACAATGAAAATACGACTAACATAAAAGAACATTTTAAAAAAAATAAGAAAGTAAAATTATGATTCCAGAACACATTGAGCACATAGGTATAGCTGTGCCGAGTATCGAAGAGGCGTTGCCGTATTATGAAAAAGTATTGGGCATGAAATGCTATGCTATTGAAGAAGTAGCAGACCAAAAAGTCAAAACAGCTTTTTTGAAAGTAGGAGAAGTGAAATTGGAATTGTTGGAGCCAACAAGTCCAGAAAGTACTATAGCGAAATTCATAGAAAAGAATGGTGGACGTGGTGGTGTACATCATATTGCTTATGCAGTAAAAGATATTGAAGGCAAATTGAAACAAGTTGAAGAAAATGGAGTACAATTAATTGATAAAGTTCCTCGTGGTGGTGCAGAAGGCTTGAGTATCGCATTTCTGCATCCAAAATCAACAGCCGGTGTTTTAACCGAATTATGTGAAAACAAAAACAAGTAACTTACATGTGAGTTTTGTGGAAACGAAGCTCATGTACTATTAATATTAAATTAATTATGGAAGAAAATCAAGACAAAATCAAGAAATTGATTAAAAAGCGGGAGACTGCTCGTATGGGTGGAGGCGAAAAGAGCATCGAAAAACATCATGCAAAAGGTGCTTTTACAGCACGTGAAAGAATCAGCATGTTGCTTGATGAGGGTAGTTTTGAAGAAGTTGATATGTTTTTGACACATCGTTGTAACGATTTTGGAATGGATAAGAAAGTATTCCTGGGTGACGGCGTTGCAGTAGGTAGTGGTACAATAGATGGTCGCTTGGTATTTGTATTTGCACAAGATGCAACTGTAATAGGCGGCTCATTGTCAGAGACTATGGCCCAGAAAATATGCAAGGTGATGGATATGGCAATGAAATTAGGAGCTCCTGTTATAGGATTAAACGATTCGGGTGGTGCTCGTATACAAGAAGGTGCATGTGCTTTAGCAGGATATGGTGAAATTTTTGAACGCAATATCTTAGCATCAGGTGTAATACCTCAAATTTCAGTAATTTTTGGACCCTGCGCAGGTGGAGCTGTTTATTCTCCGGCTTTAACAGACTTTATTTTAATGACAGAACAAAACAGCTATATGTTCATCACCGGACCAAAGGTTGTTAAGGCTGTTACAAATGAGGATGTTACCGTAGAACAATTAGGTGGTGCAAAAATTCACGCAACAAGATCAGGAGTAACTCATTTTACTGCTCCAACAGAGGAGGAAGCCGTTGCTGTTGTTCGTCGTTTGATTTCATTCATTCCACAAAACAATATGGAAGAAGTCCCTGTTCAGCCATGTACAGATCCTATAGATCGTGCTGATGAGGTATTAAATACTATTGTCCCTGAAAATCCGAATAAACCTTATGACATGAAGGAAATCATTTCTACAATAGTAGATAATGGTGACTTTATGGAGGTTCAACCCGAATATGCTCAAAATATTATATGTTGCTTTGCTCGTTTTAACGGCAAATCAACCGGTATTATTGCAAATCAACCTTGCTTGATGGCTGGTGTTTTGGATTGCGATGCATCACGTAAAGCAGCTCGTTTTGTTCGTTTCTGCGATGCTTTCAATATTCCAATTTTAACATTGGTGGATGTACCTGGATTCTTGTGTGGAACAGGTCAAGAGTATGCCGGAATTATTGCTCATGGTGCAAAACTTATGTTCGCATATGGTGAAGCAACAGTACCTAAGGTTACAGTAACAATTCGCAAGTCTTATGGTGGTAGCCACATAGTTATGAGTTGCAAGCAACTACGCGGTGATATGTGTTATGCTTGGCCTAATGCGGAAATTGCAGTAATGGGCGCATCTGGTGCAATTGGCGTATTGGAAGCTAAGGCATTGAGTGCAATAGAAGATCCTAAAGAAAAAGCTAAATTCATAGCAGAAAAAGAAGCCGAGTACCAAGAAAAATTCGCAAGTCCGTATCAAGCTGCTTCTCGCGGTTATATTGATGATGTGATTGAGCCAATAAATACTCGTTTCCGTATTATTCGTGCGTTTGAAATGTTACAAACAAAGCGTTTGAATAATCCATTGAAGAAACATTCTAATATACCTTTATAATCTTAACTATGGTATTAGCAGTTAATTGGGGCAATGTCCTTATAATAACCCTATTGGGATTTTCATTAGTATTTACTTTGTTGGTTGTTCTAGTATTTATTGTTCTTATTTTCGGTCGTATAATGTCGCAAAATGGAACAGATAAAAAAGTGGAAAAACCGGTAAGGGTTCAAAATCAGACAGAAATGTTTTGTTTAACCGATGAAGAAAAGACCGTAGTTGCTTTGGCAATGCATTTGGCTTATGAAGAACTACACGATGATGAAACTCGTAAGCTTACAATGAATCATACTCAAAGAGAAAATTCTCCTTGGAATTCAAAAATTTATGGTATCAATAATTTAGTAAAGTAAATCATGAAGAAATTCAAATTAACAATAGAAGGAAAGTCTTACGATGTATCTGTTGATGAAATAGATAAAACTTTTGCTCGTGTAGACATTAATGGTAAATCTCTTACTGTAGAAATAGAGAGAGAAGGTGCTAAGTTGGCACAAGTTCCGGTATCTCGTGTGGCAAGTTCTTGTCAATCTGCATCACGTAAAAGCGTATCAGGTGTTATCTCGTCACCACTGCCGGGTAATATTGTAAAAATAATGGTTTCTGTAGGTCAGGCTGTTAAAAGAGGTGATACCTTGATTGTGATTGAATCCATGAAAATGGAAAACAATATTAAAGCAGATAGAGACGGTGTTGTTAAAGCAATAAAGGTTGATGCGGGTCAAGCTGTTATGCAGGGTGATACATTAGTCGATTTTGAAAGTGTTGGTGTGTCTCAAGAGGCACCTGTTGATAATACTAAACAAGAAGTACCTGCCGCAGCTCCAAAACTTTCTGCTAAAGCAGCTTCTGCATCAACTGTAATATCTCCACTGCCGGGTAATATCATTAAGGTATTAGTTTCAGAAGGTAAATCTGTAAAACGCGGCGATACTATTTTAACTATAGAATCCATGAAAATGGAAAATAGTATTAAGGCAGCAAGTGATGGTGTCGTTAAGAAAATATATGTTCAACAAGCTCAAAGTGTCATGCAAGGTGACTCACTTTTTGATTTAGAATAATCTATATAATAACGATTCTATTATGAAAAATTTTAAATATTTTGGTATAGCGTTGCTAATGTCTTTGTTTTGCGCAACTGCATCTGCACAAGATAGTGTAGAAACTATTGTTGTAGAGCAGACTATAGAAACGACTGTGCCTGCAGAAGAACAAGTTCAAGTTGAACAAGAAGAAGACTTGGAAATAGGTAAGAGTTTTAGCGAGTTTGTTGGTACAATGGGTTTTTATAAATTAGGAACTCAGTGGAAATGCTTGATAATGTTAGCAATAGGTTGTCTATTATTGTATCTTGCTATAGTTAAGAAATATGAACCGCTTTTGTTACTTCCTATTGCATTTGGTATGATTTTGACTAATTTACCTGGTGCCGGTATGTATCATACCGAACTTTTTGCAGGTGGACATGTAAATTGGGGCGATTTTGCAAATGGCGCCGGTTTGCTTGACTATTTATATTTAGGTGTCAAGTTAGGTATTTATCCATGTATTATATTCATTGGCGTTGGTGCTATGACCGATTTTGGTCCGCTTTTAGCTAATCCCAAAAGTTTATTGTTAGGAGCTGCAGCTCAATTAGGTATATTTGCAACATATTTGTGTGCAAATGCTATTGGCTTTACTCCCGCAGAGGCTGCATCAATTGGTATTATTGGTGGTGCCGATGGTCCTACATCAATATATCTTACATCTAAATTAGCTCCTCACTTACTTGGACCTATTGCAGTAGCAGCCTATTCATATATGGCTTTAGTTCCTGTAATTCAACCTCCAATTATGAAGTTCTTCACAACTAAAAAAGAACGTCAAATTGAGATGAAACAATTACGCAAAGTATCTCAAACAGAAAAAATTATTTTCCCTATTATGGTAACAATACTTGTAACATTGTTACTTCCTGATGCAGGAGCTTTAATAGGATGCTTAATGCTTGGTAACTTGATGCGTGAATGTGGAGTTGTTGAAAGACTTAGTGATACTGTACAAAACGCTTTGATGAACATAACTACAATTTTCTTAGGTATCACTGTTGGTGCTACTGCAACTGCAGATAATTTCCTTAACCTGAAAACCTTATCTATTTTATGTATGGGAATTGTTGCATTCGGATTAGGTACCGCCGGTGGTGTACTACTTGCAAAATTTATTAATTTGTTTAGCAAAGAGAAAATCAACCCGCTAATCGGTTCTGCAGGCGTTTCGGCAGTACCTATGGCTGCACGTGTATCTCAAGTTGTAGGACAAGAAGAAAATCCAGGTAATTTCTTGCTTATGCATGCAATGGGACCTAATGTTGCAGGTGTAATTGGTTCGGCTGTAGCGGCGGGAATTCTGTTAAGCATGTTAGGATAATAATTTGTATTATATTAATTATTGAGGCTTGATTTTTAAAATCAAGCCTCATTTTTGTATATAAAACTCTGTTTTATAATGTATTATGTTATTTAAAGAAATGGTTGTTGTGGTGCATTGATGTATTAATGTGTAATAAAAAGTGGATAGGTCAATCGTTTGCAAATAAAAATTAATAGTATCTTTGCGTTTCAAATTGTTGAATAATCTTAAAAATCAAATAAAATGAAAAGCAAATTACCTCTATTGTCATTATTGGCTAGTGCTCTGCTCTTACTACTCTCGTCAAATTTGGCGGCGACTACCTATTGCGACACGCCTATTACTTCACTTAGCGGAAATAAAAGTGCCACAGTATCTTGTGAGTCATTAGGTAGTAATCAATATCGTTTTACATTAGTTAGTGATGAGTCTTTTACTAGTGCCACTAATAAAAACGTCGGTTGTAATCCGGGGCCTGTGAATATCGGTGCCATTCTTTCAGTTCAAGCTGATAATAAAACTCTTACAGGTGAGTTTACTTGTACAGGGGCTCCAACTCTTTATGTGGCAACTATTTTCATTAATTATAGTTCCGGCGAGGAGAGATTTGACATTCCTCTTGATGCAGAGTTTTCTGTATGCGGTTCGCCAACCCCAATCCCTCCTACTATAGGCGCTGTAACTGTAGTCTCTTCATATAATGGTAATGCTGAACTTGCATTTTCTATAACAGGATCTACTCCTATTACTTATACAGTTACTTGTGATGGTAATACAATATCTTCTGGTGATTATACTTATTCATCAGGTAAATTAAAAATTAATAGCAGTTATTTTACAGTAGGAGCTCATTCTGTAAATATAACAGCAACTAATAGTGAAGGCTCAGATTCTAAAACCGGTATTGTAGTAAACACAAGTGCTGCACCTCAAAAATGCGGAACTGTATTAGGAGGAGATGGATCATCGATCGACTATTTATTTATTACAAATCCCGATAACTCAGTTACAATAACAATCAATGCTACTGCTAATTTAAGTACTGCAATTGTATATATAGGTGCTCCTGGATATATAATGACAATGAATGGTAGTATTGGAACATATACTCATCCGGCTTCATTAATTGGAGCTCAAACAGAATTGTCAAATATATATTTTCTATATAATATAGGTGCCGGTCAACAGAGTACATCAGCAAGTCCATTAAATTATACAATAGGAACTATTTGTTATGATAGCGAATCACCACAATGGGGTTCAGACCCAAGTTTTGTTGCTGCATCAGCACGCTCGTTTGTTTTAGATGTAAATGCTAGTGATAATATTGGTGTAAAAGGATTTAATGTAAAATTAGGTACATGCGAATCGGTTGATGTTCAAATTACAGAGTCTGTACTATATGATGGATCAATCACGATTCCATTGCCTGCGGGATGTCCTGATCTTCCAAGTGATGCGGGAAGTGCAAAATCAGCAACTATTGAAGCTTATGATGCTGCAGGTAATGTTTCTATATCAAAAATTGTAGGTGGTATTTATAAAACAATAACACCTCCTACAATGGTATCAGCAAGTTGTATCGATCCAATAGGAACCACAACTATGACAATGGCTGTAAGTGCAACAAATGGAACTAATAATGTAAAGGCCTATCAAGTTGTTTCTTCTGCATCAGGTTATTCTCAGATTTTTACTCCAAATGCCGGTGAAATATTGTTGACAGGACTTACAGGTAATACCTCTTATGAGTTTAATGTTTGGGCTATTGATGATATGGATGTATTGTCAGAAAATTTTGTTACATGCTCAGCTAATTGCAAAACATTGGATCCGTATGCTCCTGATGTACCTTCTAAGTTGACAGCTACGCCAATGCAACGTACATCAACCGGCAATTGTTCTACTTCAATTGTTGCAGGAACTAATTTTGCTGCATCGACATACGATGAAGATACGTATAATTTATCATATTCGGATATTGTAACAGCAGAAGGACGTTTAAGTAATCTTACAATCAATTCGATTATTAAAGAATCTTATGTTAATGGCGGATTCCACGATGTGCCTAGTTCTGATGGTGAATATGCAATAGTGTCAAATCCTAAAGTTTTAAATGGTAAATATCCCGCAAAATCTGATGGAAAGAACCGCTTTATTGCAGGCTTTTCTACCGCATTAACGACAGGAAACCGTTTAAATATATTGACATATACATTTGAACCACTTGTTGAATTAAGTACATTTAAAGTATCATTTAATTATGATGATATGAATGCAGCAGCTGTAGGCGCCAGACAGTTATGGA
Organism: Bacteroidia bacterium; assembly: GCA_009930305.1. Classification (GTDB taxonomy): domain Bacteria; phylum Bacteroidota; class Bacteroidia; order Bacteroidales; family Paludibacteraceae; genus Enterocola. Next base: position 61,965 of record RZYM01000002.1, on the reverse strand, counting down.
TTGTAATAAAAGAAGGTTCTAATGTTTTGTTTGAAACACCCTTAGATTATTCAGCAGGATCAGAGAATACTTACACTTCTCCGGGATACACATTGACGGGAACTAATCAAAAAGTTTCAGTTCAGATTGATGCTAGAATGTTGCCTTTAGAAACAACTGTTGCACTATCTGACATTACTATATACGGATGTATGACAAAATCAATTGTTACAGACGTAAATGAAAATTATGTCTGTCGTGGTACTTCTGTTAATTTAAAAGCTGATGGTTTTGATGCAGGAACAGGATTTACATGGTATTCAGGAACAAGTATTAGTGGACCTTGGACAGAATTGCCGTTATTAAATACTCAAATTGTAGCTGTAACTCCGGAACTAGTTGGTAATAACTATTATCGTGTTGTTAAGGGTTCGGATGAAGCTGTTGCAAGTGTTTTAGCAAAAGTATGTTGCGATGTATCAGGTGAATCTCAACAAAAGATTGTATGGAAAGAAGTTTTCGAAACAGGCTTAGATCCTAATGAACGTTATCAAAATACAGCACTTGACTCAATTGGGGTATATACATTTGCAACCAAAACCAATACATGTGGTGGGGGTGAAGGATTAGGTAAGGTATGTGACGGATACTACGTTGTTGTTTCAAATTCTACAGCTGCATATGCAAGTATGTGCGGTTGGCCATCCGGTAAATTAGATCATACAACATCCGATGGTACCGGTGGTTATCTTATAGTCAATGCAGGAGATGCTAATCAATTATTGTACGAAAAAGAAATATATCCTGAAGGTGGTTTCTGTTCAGGAGTATGGTATAATTTCTCATTGTATGCAACTAATATAGCACCGTCAGGTTCTTCTCCCGCTCGTTTTACTTTACAAATTATAGAAAGGCAAGCAGGTGGTGTCGAAACAGAATTAAGTAATTTCGATACCGGTAATATTGAAGGATTCTCAATGTCAGAATGGTTTAACTATGGAACATCATTTACTCCAAGCGATTTGGCTGAACAAATTATTGTACGTATTTGGAATACAGGTGGTAGTAATAATGGTAATGACTTGGTATTAGATGATTTGTCTGTTTCGATTTGTCAACCAAAAGCAGGTATTTTCATTGGTGATATTGCAGACAAGAAGAAAGAAGAGACCGAAGTTAGTTGTGGAACAACATTGAATTTATCTGCAGTGCTTAATGGTTATCAAGGTGATTTCTTTCCAAGTACACCTTATTACTTGTGGGCAATAAATACAGGGTCGGGATGGAGTGAAATATCTGGTGCTTCTGGAATAGGTGAAGACGTATGTTCACATTTAACACAAGAAGGTCTGTCTTCACAAATCAAAACCATATTAGCCGGAGATCGTGAAACCGCTTTAAAAGTTTTAAATGGTGAAGAGGTAGGTTCATGTTCCGCAAATGCCGTTACCGATTTAGCTACTATTTCTTGTCAGAATAATTGCCCAAATCCTGCTACTATTATATGGAAATCGGATTCAGGCAAACAAAATCAAACAGTGTGTGCAGGTGGATCTATCATTTCTAGTAGATACGAATTAGGTGGTTCTGCTACAAATTATACCATAGAAGGTTTGCCATTGTACATGACTCATAGTAAAATTGGATTGATAGTTGAAATTAGTGGAACTCCAACAGAAAACATTAATTATACAATTACTACAACCGGTCAAGATGCAGGATGTACACCGGCTACAATTTCGGGTACTATTAAATATGCAGAAAAACCAAGTGCATCAATCACTGCACCTCAGACAGAACTTACTTGCTCTTTAAATGAGGTAACATTAACTGCAAATACTGATGCTGCTACTCCTACTTATTTATGGAGTAATGGAGCCACAGCTTCTTTTATAGATGTAAGCACTGCCGGAGATTATACTGTAACTATTACAGATGCAAATAGTGGATGCTCTACAGAAAGTACAATATATACAATAACACAAAATAAGCAAATACCAAGTGCATCAATTACTGCACCTCAGACAGAACTTAATTGCTCTTTAGACAAAGTAACATTAACTGCAAATACTGATGCTTCTAATCCTACTTATTTATGGAGCAACGGAGCTACAACTTCTTCTATTGAAGTAAACGCTGCAGGTGATTATACTGTAACTATTACAGATGGATCAAACGGATGCTCTGCAGAGAGTTCAACAGCGACTATTACAGAAAGTGAAGATAAGCCACAAGCTATTATAAATGCTGTTTCTACTAAATTGACTTGCGCAGTATCAAGTATTGAGCTAGAGGCTCAAACTGATGCAACAAATGTAAGCTATCTATGGAGTAACAGCAGCACAACACAAAGTATTGATGTTACTGCAGTGGGTAATTATTCTGTAACAATAACAAATACTGATAATGGTTGTTCTTCAACAAGTAGTCCGGTTGAAATTACTGAGGATAAGGCAGCTCCAAGTGCATCAATAAGTTCAACCTCTACCGAATTAAATTGTTTGATTAGTTCAATAAGTTTGACATCATCAACAGATGTATCAAATGTAGATTATTTGTGGAGCAATGGAGCTATATCTGCAGATATAGATGTTACTTCCGCAGGAACATATTCAGTTGTAATAACAAATACAGATAATGAATGTGCTACAACAAGTAATGAAATTGAAATAACACAAAATAAGCAAATACCTAGTGCATCAATCACTGCACCTCAGACAGAACTTACTTGCTCTTTAAATGAAGTAACCTTAACTGCAAATACAGATGCTGCTAATCCTACTTATTTATGGAGCACCGGAGCTACAACTTCTTCTATTGAGGTTAGCGCTGCTGGTGATTATACTGTAACCATTACAGATGAATCTAACGGATGCTCTGCAGAAAGTTCAACAACTAATATTACAGAAAGTGGTGATAAGCCACAAGCTATTATAAATGCTGTTTCTACTAAATTGACTTGCGCAGTATCAAGTATTGAGCTAGAGGCTCAAACTGATGCAACAAATGTAAGTTATCTATGGAGTAATAGCAGCACAGAACAAAGTATTGATGTTACTGCAAGCGGCAGCTATTATGTAACAATAACAAATACTGATAATGGTTGTTCTTCTACAAGTAGTCCGGTTGAAATTACTGAGGATAAGGCAGCTCCAAGTGCATCAATAAGTTCAACATCTACCGAATTAAATTGTTTGAATAATTCAATAAGTTTGACATCATCTACAGATGCATCAAACGTAGATTATTTGTGGAGCAATGGAGCTACATCTGCAAATATAGATGTTAATTCTGCAGGAATATATTCAGTTGTAATAACAAATACAGATAATGAATGTAATACAACAAGTAATGATATTGAAATAACAGAAAATAAAAAACAACCGACTGTAGATATAAATCCAAAATCAGGCTCGTTAACATGTGCTGACCCCACATTGGTTTTGACATCAAGTACAGATGCTGTAACTCCTCAATATTTATGGAGTAATGGAACAACAGAGTCTACACTTACGGTAAGTATTAGTGGTAATTATTACGTTACTATAACTGATGCTACTAACGGCTGCTCTATTCAGTCAGAAGAAGTATCTATAAACGACGAAAAAACTTATCCTAGCTTAACAATAGTGCCTGAAAATCCTATTTTGACATGTACTGAAACAACAGTAACACTTGAAGCTCAAGCTGATAATGTTACGTATTTGTGGAGTAATTCATCAACCTCAAATACTATTGAAGTAAGTGTGGCTCAAGAATATTCGGTTACAATAACAGATATTACAACCGGATGTACTAACAATGCGTCTGTTGTAGTTACAGAAAGTATTAATAAACCTAATGTTCAGATAAGCTCACAAGAAACGGTTCTAACATGTAAAACGACTTCAATTGTGCTGACTGCAGAAGCAGATAATGTAACATATATGTGGAGTGATGGTTCTACTGAATCAACATTAAATGTAAATGATGTAGGCATTTATACTGTTACCGTGACAGATCTAACTAATGGTTGTCAGAATTCGGCAAGTAGTGAAGAAATTACGAAGAATATAGAAATCCCGCAAGTTGATATCACTTCACCTGAAACAGAAATTACATGTCAAAATCAAAAAGTTGTATTGACTGCTGAAACGCAAAAGGATGTTGATTATTTGTGGGATGATAATTCAATTTTAGAGACACGTGATGTTTTAGAAGCAGGCTCAAATTATTGGGTAGAGGTAACAGATAAAGAAAACGGATGTGTAGGAAGAGCAGGTGCTCCTATTATTACAGATGTTAGGGAAATGCTTGATTTTGATTTACAATTATCAAATGAAGAGGTCGTATTAGGAAACGAAGCTATTGTAAATGTCAATATTATATCCGGTGATTATGATAAGATTATATGGCAACGCAATGGTGAAATATATGTTCCGTCAGACGAATTGCAATCAAAAGAAAAACCTTATGTTGATGTAACATATACAATAACAATGGAAGGTGATTGTAATACAGTAAGCAAAGACGCGATAGTTAAAGTGCTTTGGCCGACAGCCTTTATGCCTTATAACACAAGTAGTGATTTGAATCGTACTTTTGTTACGGATATGAATCCTGATTTCCCAATTATTGTATTTAGCCGTTATGGAAATAAAATATTCGAAAGCTCTAATGGTTGGGATGGAACAAGTGCAGGACAAATGTGTATGCCAGGTGTGTATTACTATCAAGTAACATTGCCAAACGGTGAAATTAAAAAAGGTACAATAGAATTATATAAAGAATGATGTAATATTCTTTAAAACAATAGCTTAGCGAGCTGTTGGAATCTTTTAATAAGTGGATTCCGGCAGCTCGCTTTGTAATTTGTAGTATTATTGAGAAAATAAAATCAATATGTTAGAAAGTTTTTGTGAAAGTGAACTATTTTTTATAACCGTAGAAATAAGATAAATTTGCAATGTTGTACTAAAATATTATTTTATTAATGAGTATTAATTATGAAAAGAGATCAAATTAAAAGTCTGTGTTTAGTTTTTACTGTATGTCTTGCTATTACAAGTTGTAAGAATAATCAAGTACAAGAAAAATCGGAGAATGAACCGGAAGATCCTTTGTTTGTAGTCGATACTCAAAACAAGCGTCAAGTAGTTGACGGCATAGGATCGTCTTTGACCGAATCGTCAGCTTATGTGTTGGCTTGCTTGCCGGTTAACGAGCGTCAGTCTTTGTTAGAAGAGCTATTTGGAGAAAATGGTGCGAATTTCCCAATTACAAGAACACATATAGGTGCTTGTGATTTTTCGGTTGAAGGACATTATTCTTTAGCAGAACAAAAAGGAGATACAGCTCTAGCTTCATTTTCGATGGCTCATGATAAGGAAGGTTTTAGTACTGATAAATATCCTGAAATAGTCGATAGCACTTACGATTTATATTCTTTAATGAAAGATGTCGCCGAAATTAAAGCAAAGCAAGATGATAAAACATACAGAGTAGTTGCTACTACATGGACTGCACCTGCTTGGATGAAAGATATTAATGATTATTATAGTAAAGAGAAGAAAACAGGTGGGCGTTTGTTAAAAAAGTACTATCAAACATATGCTAATTATTTACTGAGATATTTAGAGTTCTATAAATCGGAAGGTATAAATTGTTGGGCTTTGTCACCTGTAAACGAACCACAAGGAAATGATGGAAGTTGGGAGAGTATGCATTTTACTCCTCAAGAAGAATCTGAGTTTATCGGTCAATATTTAGGACCTACTCTATATAAAGCTGGCTATGGTGATGTTAAAATACTAGGATTTGATCAAAATACTTTTGAGATAGGACCATGGACAGCTGCAATATATGGTGATTCATTATCGCGTAAATATACTTACGGAATGGCAGTACATTGGTATGGTAGCTCATTTACTCCGTTCCCTGAAGTAATGGACTCAATTCATAATTTATATCCCGACAAAGCAATTATTCACACAGAAGGTTGTATAGATAATTTAGGAGTAGAACCTTGGGATGCAGTTATTGATAAAGAAGGTTTTGTTGAAAAAAACTGGTATAAAAACGATAAATTCTGGTGGAATAAAGAAGCAACAGACTGGGCATACAGTACACCTTTCTGGCCGGAATTGCATCCTAAATATGTACCTGTTCATCGTTATGCTCGTTTTATTATAGAAGGTATGAATAATTGGATGACAGGTTTTATAGATTGGAATGTAGTGCTTGAACCTAATGGAGGTCGTAATCACGTTGGCAATCATTGCGGTGCACCAATTATGATTGATACTCAAAATAAAGAAATATATTATACACCGGTATATAAGGTGTTAAAACAACTAAGTAGAAATATTCGTCCCGGTGATACTGTTATTTATGTTAAACAAGCAGAAGAACTTGCTGAAACAGTATTTGTTAATGCAGTGCAAAAACCTGATGGGCATATAGTTGTAAATATATTGAATACTCGTGAAGAACCATTGTCATTCAAGCTTAAAATAGATGACAAGTATTATGCAGTTTCTGTGTCTGCAAATGCCGTGCAAACAAGAATTTATCCTGCAAAATAAATATATTTATATTTTTGTGTTGAATGATTTAATAATCTCAATCGAATATAATTTTACATAAAGTCAACGGATCCTAATAAAACTTTTATAGGAGCTGCAGTTTTTCTAACACCAGCATGAAATCAAAACAGAAAATTATGGTTAGAACAAAAGTTGGCATATCTTCCTACTATAAAAGTAGATGAAGTTTCATATACATTAAAAAGAAATATTGATAATGAAGATCCTGAACTTATAAATTCTGCTGTTGTATCATTTTCCAATATTTCCAAATTTGCAAAACACAGGAAATGTTGTAGTAGAAAAAGTTTTGAGAACTAAGTGATCTGTGTTGTATTAATGGGTAGAATCGAATGTTTGTTCGATTCAGTAAAGAGTTCGGCAGTGATGCCGGATTCTTTTCGTTAAACACGAATATTATATATCATGTATGTGTTTCGATTCTTTTCGGTAATTTTGCATAATTAAATTTAAGTATATGGTAACAGTAGAAAGTTTTACTATGGATCATACAAAGGTTAAAGCTCCTTTTGTACGTAAATGCGGTGTCCAAATAGGTGAAAATGGCGATATAGTAACAAAATTTGATTTGCGATTTATGCAACCTAATAAAGAATCTATCCCTACTGCTGCTATTCATGCCTTAGAGCATCTCTTAGCCGGTTATATGAGAGAAGAAATACAAGGCGTAATAGATTTATCTCCAATGGGCTGTCGTACAGGCTTTTATTTTATTGTATGGGGTGAGCACGATATAGAAGAAGTACAAAAAGCTCTAATTTCAGCATTGCATAAAGTATTGTTGGCTACAGAAGTACCGGCTGCAAACGAAATACAATGCGGTAACTACAGAGACCTATCTTTATTTGGAGCTAAAGAGTATGCAAAGTATGTAATCCAAGGTTTTAATGCCTAATTGATGTATTATTGATGTATTGTTTGTTTTTTTAATAATAATCTACATTTTTTCATTGTAGTATTTTAGATGTAGTAGAAAACGTTTGCGTTATGTTATAAATTTATAACTTGCAACCGAATCTTAATATTAAATACAACATGAAATCAAGTCGTTTGTTTTTTACGGCATGCTTATGCCTGCTTTCTGTTTTTGCTAGAGCAGAAGAAACTTTCCCCTTTGAATTTTTAAATAATTCTGTTTTTTCAGACGAACAAATTTATATCGCTATGGTCGGTAAGCAAAATGGTACCGATATTTGGATCGATTTTTCTGAGAATTCTTCAGGGAATCCGGCAATAAAGCCGATGAATGCCAGTTATAATACTATTCATAAAACTACAGGCGATTGGGGATATGCTGACATATTCACAAAACTCAGTGATATACAATCTAAAATTGCGTACATGCCACAAGTTTATGCGTGTCGTATGTTTATCTCGTTTAATCAGCCTTTATATATACACTTTCATGAAACAGGTGGTTATGCGGGAGTTGATTTGAATAATTCGACAGATCCAAATACCGGAATACGTTTTGAAAATATTGAATTTTCAAAAGCTGACAATGGTTTTTGGATTAATACAACTCGTGTAGATGCATATATGTATTCTATGGGTGCTGAGATATGGGGTCTTGACGTTTATGGTAATGAAGCATATGTAAAAAATGGTGATTTACTGAATTATTCAGGTATGATTAACAAATGGAATACCCAATTAGGTTCAGATCCTGATTTTGCTGAATGTTATCGTGAAATTATTACTTCCGACAACTTAGGTGGCATAATAGAACAACCTTCAAAATTGGCTTCATTTAAAGAAGGAGGTGTATCTGCCAGTTATTTTCAAAATTATATAGATCAAATATGGTCAGCCTTTTCAAGCAAACAGTTAGTGTGTGATCAAGGCGAAAGAGGAATTTGGCGCGGACGCATTAATAATGGAGTTTTGACTATGGTAGGCGAGCTTGGAGCATTTAATGGCGTTACAGCAACCATATCGCGTAAGCCAAATACTCAAGAAGTAATTGAAGGTAAAGGTTGTTTGGCAGAAGGTGATGAACAGAGTAAAGCATTACAAGCGCAGCTAAGCGGTGCAATTAGTCGTGGAATTGTTAATCCAAATGCTGCAGACGGAGCAACTCAAGATTGGGGCGATTTTAATAACTATTTTGAAGCAAATACATATAATAAGTATGTATGGTTCTTTCATCAATCGGATGTAAGCACAGATAGAAAGTGTTATGCCTTTGCTTATGATGATACATTTGATCAATCTGCAACATTATATATGAATAAACCATCTAAGGTTAAGGTAACAATAGGTGGATTCGCCGATGATCCGGGCGGGAATGTAGATCCAACAGACGACGTAAAATTCGATAATTTATCAAACCCAATCAAAAGTGAATCAAGCTACACGGTAAACGTTAAATATGTTGCAACTGAGGCTAGGGATATATGGGTTTGTCTGTTTGATAACACAGGCACATGGACTGTATACCCTGGAGGTGAAGCAAATGCAAGAGTTGAAGCTGGTTCAGGAGTCGTTCCTGTTACAATTAATTTAGCCTCAGCACCTACACCAGGAGCAGATTATGTATTTAAATGTGATATCCGCCCTGTAGACGGAGACTGGAATAGTGCATTAGATGAACAAATAGTAAATGGTATAACAATAACTACCGGTGGAGATGAAGAACCGGAAAGCGGTACAGGTAAAACCGGAGATTTGGAATATAGTTATAGCTTCTTACAATCAGGAACCTCATTGACGGTTACATTTACCGTAACAAATGCAAATTCATTTACTGGTTTAGTACCTGTGCTTTTTGATAAGACTGATGGATTTACAGAGTATGTCGGTACGGCGGGTGCGGTAATTACCAAGACATTTACATATCCTCTAGGGGAAACAACTACATTCGCAGGGAAATGGATGTTCGCAGGAGGTGATGCGGTTTCAGATGATATTTCATATACAATGAAATTGTCGACAGAAGTATCTACACAAGAAGCATCAAGTGTTATAATCTATCCGAATCCTACTAATGGCATAATTAATATTATTGGTAATGATTCTTCTTTCTTAATATATGATTCTTTAGGACGTGTATGTTTGCAATCAGCCGGACAAGAAGCTGATTTGTCAGGCTTATCAAAGGGAACATATTACTTACGTTTTACTGATGGTACAAGTTTGCATTTAATTAAGAAATAATAGAATAGTTAATATAAAGTGTTTTTATTAAGGAAGCGTTTCGATATCTATGTGATTTTGAAACGCTTTACTTATATATTTCATTATATAGTTTTTTTGAATAAAAAAATAATTATCTTTACCGGATAATAATTATAAACATAACCTTAGATTAAATATATGAATAAAGTGTTCATGTCAGTTCTTCTGACAGCAATTTCGATTGCATCTTTCGCACAACTCTCTCCTGAAACAATAGCAAAAAGAGAACGTCACAAAAACTTAATTGTAAAAGAGTGGAATAAAGATTCAAAAGGCAAAAACGGTTGGCTAGATCACGTTACTACATACGATGATCAAGGTAGAAAGATAGAAGAAATTGAGTATGCCAATTATGGTATGCGCGAACGTGTTGTGTTCTTTTATGAAGAATCAATAAATGGGAAAGTAGCTAAAGAAGTTGTGTATGATGCTCGAAATAAGCCATATCGTATTCGTAAATATGAGTATAATAATGATGGTACTAAGAAAAAACAGTACAATTATATGCCTAATGGCAAATTATACTCAATGAAAAGTTTCGAATATATTTTTGAAGACGAATCCAAATGATAACTAAAGAATCAGTATTGGCTTTACCCTTGTGGAAAGATATGGTTACCATTGATTTAACTGAGATGAAATCCGTTAAATTAATGAATAGGGTCGATACTAAATTCTCAGCACCTCTTAGTCTTTTGCCTGATTTACTATCAAGAGCAATCTCTGATTATTGTGTGCAGGTAGTTGATAGCTTGCCTGTTGCATCATACGATACTCTTTATTTTGATACTCCTGATTTACAGATGTATCTAAGGCATCATGATAAAATATTGCAACGAGATAAAGTACGAACGCGTACATATATTGATTCGTGTTTATCTTTTTTAGAAGTTAAACATAAAAATAATAAGGGACGTACAAAGAAAAAACGAATTTTAATCTCAGCTGAAGATTTCGATGATTTTACACATAATGACGAAGCTCTTAATTTCTTAGGTAATCAGGTGATATATAAAACCGATACGCTGATACCTCAGGTGCGAACTGTCTTTAATAGGATAACATTAGTAAATAATGCAAGAACAGAACGATTGACGATTGATTTTGATTTGCATTTTGAAAATGAACAGACAAAACTTATAGCCGAATTGCCTGATGTGATGATTATCGAATTAAAACAAGATGGTTTAGTATATTCACGCATGAAAGATATTTTGTCTGATATGCATATTCATCAACTTAGTATAAGTAAATATTGCATAGGAACTGTATTGACTAATCCTAACGCAAAATACAATAGATTTAAAAAGAAAGTGATTTTTATAAATAAATTAATCAATAATAAATACAATTACAATTATGAATGATTTCCCTGAATTTGATCCTACCATTGCAGAGGAATTCGGTACAGCTGGTGCAAATGCAACTGCAGCATTAGATTTTTTAGGAGTGCCATTGTTTGATGGAGTAAGCATAATTCAATTGTTGATGCGTTTTGCATTCAACTTGCTAATGTGTTGGATTGTAGTGCGTTTTTTCTATTATTCAAAGAGCCGTCGTAGAGACTATTATGCAACATTCTTGTTGTTTAACACAACTATGTTTTTGCTCATTGTGTTAATGAAAAATGTTAATATGCAAATCGGTCTGACACTTGGTTTATTTGCTATTTTTGGAATGATACGTTATAGAACCGAAACTGTGCCTATTCGTGAAATGACCTATTTATTTGTAATTACCGGTATGGCTGTAATTAATGGTTTGGCAATGGCCGTTAGTTATGCCGAATTGGTTTGTGCAAATCTTCTATTTGTATTTGTTATTGCATTTGTAGAAAAGCAACGCTTCTTAAAACACACATCAACAAAACTTATTCTTTACGAACGAATAGAACTTATAGTTCCCGAAAGACGTGCAGAATTAATAGCTGATATCGAAAAACGTATTGGCTTTAAAATTGAGAAATTGGAAATAGGTCATATTGATTTTTTGCGTGACGTAGCTTTTATCAAAATATATTACGAACTAGGTAAAGGCGAAAATAACACTATTGATACTTTGACAAAAACGAATCAATTCGTTGGATGAAGCGAAATAGTTTAGTATATATTTTTTTACTGATGTGCCTAACGCCTATTATGGCGCAAACCATAGAATATGCAGATGAAGAGTCTTCTACAGAGGCAAGATTGCGTGTAGGTGCAAACTTTGAATACAAGCCTGTAAAAGGATTGAGTTTGAGTTTGGAAGAAGAAGCCCGAATGCGTAATAATTTTTGCACTTTTGACAGGCTATATTCTACTTTTGATATCTCGTATAGAGTAAACTCGTACTTCAAATTCGGAGGAGCATATTCGTTCATAGTTTTATACCAAGACGGTAGGAAAAAGACTGATTATGTACCATATTGGGATTTAAGGCACAGAGCTGTAGCTCATGCCACTGGTTCTATATCGTTTAATCGTTTTACACTTAGTCTGCGTGAACGTTTTCAAGCAACTTTTAGAACGGATTCTTTATATAATGAAGACGAGGTTGTGAATCCTAAAATGTATTTGCGAACTCGCTTAAAATTAGAATATGAATTCTTTTCTAAGCCATTAAAGCCATATATATCTGTAGAAATGTTTAACCCTTTAAATCAAACCCAATATACTAATCAATGGATTGATGAAATGCAGTACAGATTAGGTTTGGAATGGCGATTAGATGCATTCAATACATTAGAGTTTTTTTATATGTTTGATCACAGCTTCGGAAATGATGTAGATATAAAATCAAAAAAAGGTAAGGTTATTATAACTCCTGAAACTGAGTATAATCATATTATAGGAATCTTCTATTCAATACGTTTTTGATTCTTATTAAGTCTTACTTGCTTACATGAAAAAGATAGATTTTAAAATACGTGAGGGCGAAACCTTTATTCCTCTAATTCAGTTGCTTAAAGCAACAAATGTTGTGTGTTCAGGCAGCGAGGCGCAGCAAGTTGTTGTTGATGGAGTTGTACTCCGAAATGGAGCAGTCGAATTGCGCAAGCGTGCAAAAATAATTAGTGGTGACGTAATCTTATTTCAAGATTTTGAAATTGTAGTTCGTAATGCTTAAGCGCATATTAATAGCTAAGCAAAGCTATTAAATGATTTTTGCTTGACCTAAAACGTTGTAAATTAAATTCACTGCTACTAAGCAAATGCTAATATTAACACTTGTGCAGATATAATACGTAAGAACATTGTTAGTGGATAAACAGTAGAGTATGCAATAGCAGGCGCATCGTTATTAGCTATTGAACTTGCATACGCAAGTGCCGGAGGATCGGTTGTACTACCTGCAATCAAACCTATGATAGTATAGTAGTTTAGTTTAAAGCACAATCTAGATATAATGCCAATTATAATTGCCGGAATAATGGTAATTAGGAATCCGCATCCTATCCAAAGCAAACCATCACCCGATAAAACCGTTTTAAGAAATTCACTGCCAGACGACAGACCTACACTTGCTAAGAATAAGCATATACCTATTTCTCGAAGCATCAAATTTGCACTTTGTGTTGTAAATGTAATTAGCTTTATTTTGTAACCAAATCTTCCTACTAAAATAGCAACAATCAGCGGACCTCCTGCTAAACCTAATTTTGCAGGCATTGGCATTCCAGGAAAATAGAATGGTATGCTACCAATCAAGATACCTGTCAGAATACCAATAAAAATGGATATGATATGAGGCTCATTAAGTCTTTTAAGAGTATTCCCTAGAATTTTTTCTGCTCTTTTAATTGCATCTATTGGTCCTACAACCATAACACGGTCACCAACTTGAAGGATCAAACTTGGTGTAGCAAGCAAGTCTATGCCGGAACGGTTGACACGTGTAATATTAACTCCCAATACGCTTCGTAATTTTAGAGAACCGATTGTTTTCCCGTTTATATTATCTTGTGTGATAACTATGCGGCGAGATACCAATTTTGAATCGTCATCTTCCCATTTGTATTCAGTTTCTTCTCCGAGGAATGTACGTACCGATTCTGCATTATTAATTGTAGTTACTACTAAGATTATATTACCGGTATGTAATGCTGTATTACCTGTAGGAATAACAATTGTGTCATTTTCTATCATTCTTGATATTATAAAATCGCGACCGACTAAATTTCTGCATTCCTTCATCGTTTTCCCGTTAACTGCTTTATTTGTGATTTTCAAAGTCATGCGTTCCGGTACTTCTTTAGCATTGTCATCTTGCGATATTAATTTTTCACTTTCGTTATCAAGTTTGATTCGGAATAAAACACGTATAAGTACCATTGATAAAATAATTCCAACAACTCCAAGAGGATAAGCTACAGCATATCCCAAACCGATAGAGCTACCAGTGTAATGTATTTGACGAAGTGCTTCTTCAGCTGCACCCAAACCCGGCGTATTTGTTACAGCTCCCGACATTATGCCAACAATCATTGGGAAAGGAATGCGGTCATTTGCAATGTAATAGATTGAGATTGCTGTAATTATGCCTAGTATAACAATGCCGCAAGCTAAGGTATTAAGCACCATTCCTCCTTTTTTGAAAGAAGAAAAAAATCCAGGGCCTACTTGCAAGCCAATTGTGTATATAAATAAAATGAGTCCGAATTCTTTAATAAATTCCAAAACGGTAGAATTGACTGTAAAGCCGAAATGTCCGACTATTATGCCAACAAATAATACAAAAGTAACACCTAATGATATGCCAAATATTTTTACTTTGCCGAGAAAAACCCCAAATGCGATTATGAATGAATACAGCAACAATGTATGAGCAATAGACTCATTGGTTAAAAGATTTATAAGCCATTCCATAAAAGAAATTTTTTATAATTTAGTTATTAAAGTGTTATTGTAAATTGCAATTACAGTGTACTTTGCGGCATCAAAGGTATGCTTTTTTTCTTTGAAAGCAATATGTAGAGATACTAAATATTATTACTTTGTTTTAGCTGCCAAATCTTGTAATTTCATCATTTCATCTCGGTACTGAGCAGCTTGAATGTAATCCATCTCCTTTGATGCGGCAAGCATAGATTTTTTAGCTTTTTCTGCAGCTTTGAGAAGTTGATCTTTTGTCATGTATTTAACAATAGGATCTGCTGCAATATTTAGTTCAGTTGGCTCCATATAAGCACTATTTTCTCTAATCGGCGAATTTGAGATTTTAGCCAAAGGAGAATGTTTGTCTCTTAAAATAGCAGTTGGAGTAATATTATTTTGTTTATTATATTCGTTTTGCTTATTTCTGCGGCGTATTGTCTCGTCTATTGTTTTTTGCATGCTTTCTGTAATTGTATCAGCATACATAATAACTTTCCCGTCTAAATTACGTGCGGCTCTACCGGCTGTTTGGGTTAAAGCTCTATGTGAGCGCAAAAATCCCTCTTTGTCGGCATCTAATATTGCAACTAATGATACTTGAGGTAAGTCAAGACCTTCGCGCAATAAATTTACGCCAATTAAGACATCGTATAATCCTGCTCGTAAATCGTCTAAAATTTGAACTCTTTCAAGAGTATCTACATCAGAGTGAATGTAAGTGCATCTGACTCCGTTTTTAAGCAGGTATTCTGTTAGCTCTTCTGCCATTCTTTTGGTTAGAGTAGTTACCAAAACTCTTTCATCCTTTTCGGCACGTATTGTAATTTCTTCAAGCAAGTCGTCGATTTGATTCTTGCTAGGCTTAACAATGATTTCAGGGTCTAATAAACCGGTTGGTCTAATGACTTGTTCGGTTATTATTCCTCCGGATTTCTGTAATTCATATTCAGCAGGGGTTGCACTTACATAAATTGTCTGTTTTTCTTTTCCCTCAAACTCTTCAAATGTAAGAGGACGATTATCCATAGCTGCGGGTAATCTGAAACCATATTCAACCAAATTCTTTTTTCTAGCCTTATCACCGCCATACATTGCGTGTATTTGAGGAATAGTAACATGGCTTTCATCGATAACCATTATAAAATCTTTAGGAAAGAAGTCCATCAAGCAAAATGGAGGAGTCCCTGCATTACGGCCATCAAAATACCTTGAATAATTCTCAATGCCTGAACAATATCCTAATTCACGTATCATTTCAATGTCGTAAGTAGTACGCTCGTATAGACGTTTGGCTTCGTAATTCTTTCCTATGGATTTTAAGTAATCAACTTGTTTACCTAGGTCTATTTCAATTTCTCCAATGGCACGAAATGTATTTTCTTTTGTAGTAACAAAAATATTGGCAGGTGATATGCTGTACTCATCTAACGATTCTATAGTAGACATGCTGATAGGTTCTAATAATTCAATGCTATCAATTTCATCACCCCAAAATAATACCCTGCAAACAATTTCAGTATATGCTAACCAAATATCAACAGTATCGCCCTTTACCCTAAAATTTCCGCGTTGAAAATCGATTTCATTACGAGTGTACATTGAAGATACAAGATGTCGCAAAAATTCATCTCTTACAAATTTTTGTCCCGTTCTTATATTTACCATGTTCTTGGTAAAATCTTCCGGATTTCCTATACCATATATACATGATACTGATGATACTACAATAATGTCTTTTCTACCCGACAACAATGCAGACGTTGCTGATAATCTAAGTCTATCGATTTCTTCATTTATAGCAAGGTCTTTTTCTATGTATGTATCGGTTGTTGGGATGTATGCTTCAGGTTGGTAATAGTCATAGTATGATACAAAATACTCAACAGCATTATGTGGAAAAAAACTCTTGAATTCGCCATATAATTGTGCCGCCAATGTCTTGTTGTGGCTTAATACCAATGTCGGCTTGTTTACATTTGCGATTACATTTGCAATTGTAAATGTTTTACCTGAACCTGTTACACCGAGTAAAGTTTGATGAGCTTCGTTATCAAAGATTCCGTCAGTTAACTGCTTAATGGCTTCAGGTTGGTCTCCGGTTGGTTTATATGGCGATTCAAGCTTAAAATTCATGCAATAGGTGTGGATTGTTTCATAATTACCCACGCTATCAAATAAAATAACAAACCGCCCAAAAAACCGGTGAAAATAGTAAGAGTAGCTACAATAAGTCTTACAACTGTAGGATCCATTTCAAAGTATTCGCCTAATCCACCACAAACACCTGCTATCATTTTGTTGTTTTGTGATAAAAATAATTTTTTGTTCATAATTTTGAATCGTGATTTATATTTATTATTATCTCATATTTTCAGCAAAGGTACTATTTTTGCGCTTTAATAGTATACTTGTTTTAAATTAAAACATACCTTTGTGTTTATGAAAAATATACGATATTATATCCTTTTGTCGATAACTTTATTAAGTGCTACTTGCATGCAAGCTGTGTCAATTAATTTAGATTCGCTAACTAATGCTTTGGACGATGCAATAGAAAAAAGCTCTGAGTACGAGCACGCAAAATTAGACAGAGTGGATATGATAAAAGCAAAAATTAAAACCACAAAAGTTTCCGATTCGGTATTGTACGAACTGAACAAGGCTTTATTCAATGAATATGAATCATATATTTGTGATTCGGCGCGAGTTTGTATGAATAGAAATATTGCGATAGCGACTAAACTTGGCAGATTTGATCTTTTAGATTATGCTCGAATTAAAAAAGCCCAAGTTTTATCTGTTTCAGGGCTTTACCTAGAGGCCTTTGATTTATTGTCAAAAGTAGATAAAAACAATTTATCTGAAGAGTATCTTTCGCAGTATTATAAAACATATGCCGATTTATATTTGTATTTGGCAGAGTACTCATCGGAAGAAGAATTTAGATTTGGTTATCTTGATAAGATGGCCTTATATCAAGATACAATATTGACTTATTCGGCAGACAGTTTTTTGTATTATACTACAAAAGCTTCTATTTTAATGGGTCAACATAAAATTGATGAATCTAAAGAAATGCTTGAATCATATCTGCCAAGAGTTAACGAAGGAACTCGTCAATATGCTATAATAACATCTACTTTGTCGTTTTTAAGTGGCCTTAATAATTCACGTGAAGAACAAAAAATGTATCTGATCATGAGTGCTTTGTCTGATGTAAAAGCTGTTGTTAAAGAAAATAAATCATTACGAGGCTTGGCTGAGATGCTTTATGATGATGGCGAAATTGCAAGAGCAGACAATTACATGAAAATAAGCATGGAAGATGCTAATTTTTACAATGCCCGCCTACGCAATGTGCAAGCCTCTAAAATGTTGCCTATGATAGATAAAACATACCAGCATATAAGGGATGTACAGAGGTATTGGCTTATAACATTGTTGATTTTGGTATCTATATTAGTACTTGCATTATTAATAGCGATAGGCTTCGTGTTTAGGCAAATGAAAAAATTAAATGCTGCGCGTAAGGCTGTGGTAGTAATCAATGGACAATTAACAGAGGCAAATCATGTAAAAGAAGAATATATAGGCAGATTTATGGGCCTTTGTTCCTTTTATATAGACAATCTTGAAGATTACAGAAAGATGCTTAATAAAAAGGTGTCGAACGGTAAAATAGAAGATTTGCGAGCAACTCTTAAATCATCAAAATATTCTGATGATGTTTTGAAAGAGTTTTATAAAAATTTTGATCTTGCATTTTTAAATATATATCCCGATTTTGTTAATGATTTTAATTCTTTGATGCAAGATGATGCAAAGGAATATCCTAAAGAGTCAGGTCGATTGACTACAGAATTAAGAATATTTGCTCTTATTCGTTTAGGAATTTCAGATAGTTCAAAAATTGCCGATTTTTTAAGATATTCCATTACTACAATTTATACCTATCGTTCAAAAATGCGTAATAAATCTTTGTATCCCGACGATTTTGAAGATAAATTAATGGGAATAGGTACTTTTTCTATTTAGATTTTTGCCATTGTAAAACATAGCTAAACTACTTATCATCAGAACTTTAATGTTTATATTTTTTTAGATTCTTTTATAAAGGTATAGGTTTGGAAATATTTTATGTAGATATTTGCAATACCAAAATTAACCGAAAAATTATGAGAAATCTAAAAATCAAAAAATCATTATTGCGTTTAACATTCATTTTTTTGGGGTTGTTTATCGCCATACCAATATTGGCGCAGGTATCGGGAACGGTATTGGATGAATCAGGCGAACCACTAATCGGTGTTAATGTTATGGTAAAAGGAACTACTACCGGAACAATAACCGATTACGAAGGAAACTACACAATTCCGCAAGCAAATCCGAGTACATCCACCTTAACATTTTCTTTTCTTGGATATAAAACCAACGATATTGCATGCAATGGTAAAAGCAAAATAGATGTAGTATTAAAAGAAGACCAAAAAGCTTTGGAAGAAGTCGTTGTAATTGGTTACGGTCAAGTTCGTAAAGGCGATGCTACAGGTGCTTTAGTATCAGTAAAAACAGACGAGGAATCTAAAGGTGTAACAAATAATGCACAAGATCTTTTACAAGGAAAAGTTGCAGGTGTTAGTATAATAAATAGTGGTGGTTCTCCGACAGGCGGATCGACCATTCGTATAAGAGGAGGTTCTTCTTTATCGGCAAGTAACGATCCGCTTATAGTTATTGATGGTGTACCTATTGATAATAATGGTATAGGTGGCGTAGGAAATCAACTATCAACAATAAATCCTTCAGACATTGAAACATTTACAGTTTTGAAAGATGCTTCTGCTACTGCAATTTATGGTTCGCGAGCATCAAATGGTGTCATCTTGATTACCACTAAAAGAGGATCAAACGAAAAAATAAATGTAACTTACGATGGAAATGTATCTGTAAGTACTCCAAGTAAAAAAACTGCAGTTTTGGACGCAGACGAATATCGTTCATATTTAATAGAAAAATTTAACGGTGAATCTAATTTCCAAGAAGTAATGGATAAAATAGGAAATGCAAATACCGATTGGCAAGATGCTATTTTTAGAAACGCTGTAAATACGGAGCATAATTTAAGTATAATGGGAACTGCTCCAAATATGCCTTACAGAGTATCAGTAGGATATGATTTGGATAATGGTATTCTTAAAACATCCGGAACTCAACGTGTAACAGGTAGTTTTGCATTAACTCCGGAATTGTTTACAAAACATTTGAAAATGGATTTCAACGGCAAAGTGTCTTATATTGAAAGCCGTTTCGCTGATCAAAGTGCAATAGGCACTGCAGTAATGTTTGATCCTACTCAACCAATATATGATGAGGGCAGCCCATATCAGGGTTATTTTACATGGACTGACGATGCAGGAAAACCTGTAGGTACTGCTCCAACAAACCCTGTTTCTATTCTAGAATCTACACTTGATAATTCAAAAGCTTTAAGTTTTATAGGTAATGCGCAATTTGATTATAAAATGCACTTTTTGCCTGATTTAGCGGCACATCTTAATTTAGGTATAGATTATTCTAATAGTAATGGAAGTAAATACCAAGCACCTGATGCTCCTGCTGTATATAATTATGGCGGATACAACGGACAATGGACACAAGAACGTATGAATTTATTATTAGACGCTTATTTACAATATGGACACGATTTTGCATGGCAAAACTCACATTTTGATGTAATGGGTGGTTATTCATATCAAAACTACAAAAAGTCATCATGGCATAAAAATATGCGTATCAAAAAATTTGATGACAATGGTGATCCCGAATTAATATCAACCGGTACAGATCAAAATTTTAATTGTCTTGTATCATTTTTTGGACGTGTTAATTACAATATGCTTGGAAGATACTACCTTACAGTAACGGTACGTGGCGACGGATCTTCTCGCTTCGCACCCGAAAATAGATGGGGTGTTTTCCCTTCAGTGGCTTTTGCATGGCGTATTGCTAATGAAAATTTTCTTAAAAACTCAAAATATCTTAGCGACTTAAAGTTGCGTTTGGGTTGGGGTATAACAGGTCAGCAAGATATTAATCAAGGAGATTATCCTTATATAGGTTTGTATCAATCGTCTGTAGGCGATCAAGCTAACTACGTAATAAGCTACGAACAAGACAATTATGGTAATTGGGTACCGGTTATGCGTCCTCTTGCGTATAATCCTGATTTAAAATGGGAATAAACTATGACATACAACATAGGTATAGATTATGGATTTATAAATAATAGAATTAACGGATCTTTAGAACTTTATTATCGTAAAACCGACGATTTAATAAATTCAAGTACCAAAGCGGTAGCAGGTACTAATTTTAGTGAGTATGTGGTTGCTAATATTGGATCTCTGGATAATTACGGTGTTGAATTTTCAATTAACACAGTACCTATACAAACAAAAAATTGGACATGGGAGATAGGTGCAAATGTAGCTTATAATAAAAATACCATTCTTCAACTTACTTATGGCAGTAACGATAACTCTTATCGTAGAGAAGGCATAAAAATTCAAAAAGTAGGATGCGCTGCAAATTCATATTATGTGTATGAGCAAATTTACGATAATGACGGAAAACCAATTGAAGGAGCTTATGTTGATCAAAATAATGATGGAATATTAAATGATGATGATTTGATTGTATTCCATAAATCTTCTCCTGATGTTACTTTGGGCTTGAATAGTAAATTAAATTATAAATCGTGGGATTTGTCATTCGGAGGTCACGGAGCATTTGGAAATTACAACTATTATTCAACAGCTGCAAATAGTACTAATACATCTAATTCGTCAATATATCAAGGAACCTATATGTTGAATCGTATGAGAGATGTCGTTTCATTGGGTTATACCACAAATCAACCTACTTCAAGCTATTTTATTCAAGAAGCATCGTTTTTCAGAATGGATTATATAACATTAGGTTGGTCGTTTAAAAAAGCTCCTCGTTTCCCATTAAGCGGACGTATTTATGCAACAGTTCAAAATCCGTTTGTAATAACAAGTTATATGGGTTTTGATCCTGAAATAGAAGGCGGAATTGATGCTAATTTTTATCCGAGACCTATAACATATATGCTTGGTGTGAACCTTAAATTTTAATCTATATAAAAATTACGAATATGAAACTTCTTAAAAAAATAATCATCCTTTCATGTCTGACATTAGGTTTGGCATCTTGCGTTGATGATATGAATACTGTGGTACTTAGCGATACTGCATATACTCCCGACAAAGCGTGGAGAGAAGAATCTACATATACTCAATTCCTGTCTAAACTATATGCAGGATTTTCTCTTACAGGAAATCAAGGCCCTTATGGCTATGATGATATATCTAATGGAGACACTGGCGAAACAGCTTGGTTGCGCTCATGGTTTTCGTTGCAAGAATTTTGTACAGATGAAATGCGAGTTTTTTGGGACAATGATGCTTTGAACGATTTACAATCGCAAAGTTGGAGTTCCGATAATTCATGGTTTCGTCTTACATACGACAGAATGTATCTTACAATAGCATATTGCAATGAATATTTAAGACAAACCACAACAGAAAAAATGGATGAAAGATCTATTTCTGTGTCATTACAAGAGGAGGTAGCTGTCTATCGCGAAGAAGCAAAAGTCATAAGAGCTATGAATTATTATTTCTTAATGGATATGTATGGCAATGTTCCAATAATTGAGGTAGAAGACGGAGTCGGCGATTTTATGCCTGCATATAAAACTCGCAGGAAAGTATTTAACTGGATAGAATCAGAACTTACAACAATAGGAACCTTACCCGAAAAAGGTTTATATGGAAGAGTTAATGATGATGTTGTAGCCATGTTACTTGCAAAATTATACTTAAATGCGGAAGTTTATATTGGAGAACCTCGCTACACAGAATGTATAGAACAATTAAATGAAATATTGACAAGTGGTTATACATTGGAAAATAATTACAAAAACCTATTTTGCGCAGATAATAACATTTCGTCCGAAATAATATTTCCGATAGTGTACGATGGCAAAAAGGCAACAGGATATGGTGGGGTTGGATTTATAATAGGCTTGGAAGCATCGTTAAAAGTTCCGGGTTTACCTATTTATGATATATTCGGCATAGATGGTGCATCAGGTGCATGGACAGGCGCACGAGCTCCTAAAGATTTGTTTAATTTATTTGAATCAAACGATGGACGTGCAATGTTTTATAATACGGGTATGACCGATGAAATTACAGATTTACATACCGGATATACGCAAGGACGTTTGGTTACAAAATTCACAAATCGTACCAAAAGTGGTTCAACAGGATCGGATAATATTTTCCCGGACACTGATTTTCCTTTATTCCGTCTTGGCGATGTGTATTTGATGTATGCGGAATCTGTCGTAAGAGGTGGAGAAGGTGGCTCTATTGGACAAGCAGTTGAATACATAAACGATTTACGTGAACGTGCAGGCATGCCACGTAATATAATTGAATCAGATTTGCAGTTAGATTTTCTTTTAGAAGAACGTGCTCGCGAATTATATTGGGAAGGACACAGAAGAACGGATTTGATAAGATTTAATAGTTTTACTGATAACTATAATTGGTCTTGGAAGGGAGGGACTCAAACCGGAATCATGAAATTAGATTCTAAATATAATTTATATCCATTACCGGCTGGAGAACTTACAGTGAATACCAATCTTATTCAAAATCCAAATTATTGAATTTAAAATTAAGTAATATGAAAATCACTAAAATAATATGCGGCTTATTGATGTCATTGTTAATGTTGGCATCGTGCAATAAAAACGAACCGGTTCTTTTATCAGTTACACCGGCTGTGATAGGCGAAGTTCCATCTGATGTAATGGACATAAGACAAATAATGAAAGAAAGCGACAATCTGTTTACTCTTACGTGGATGCCGGCTGAGTTTCTTGCAAATGACGGTTCAATTTTTGTGGCACCAATAATTTATAATGTAGAATTTGATGTATTTGGGAAAGGATTCTCAAACGCTAAAGCATATTCGATCATACAGGGCGATGCACATGAATTAGATATTCCTGTATCAGATTTTGGATCATGGGTACTTACAAATATATCAGGTGCTAAGGGCGGTGAAGCTATTGATTTGGAAATAAGGATAAAAGCTCAATATGGTGATGGTGAAAATTTTGTATACTCATCAAATGCAAAAAAAATCACTATTATACCTTATGGTCAGCAACCAATGTATCTTGTTGGCGAATGGAACGAATGGGACACATCGGATGCAACTTACAGAATGTTTAAAGAAAGCAATGAATCTGATAACTATGAGTATGTTTATACAGGTAAGATGAAGGGTTCATTCAAATTGATAGGTAAAGATGCTTTGGGAACAGAAGAAATGTATTATGTAGAATCTGAAGGGAAGCTAGCGGTAGGAGTACACGAAGGTGATGCGATTATTGTTCCATCAGAAGGCTATTATACAATAACAGTAGACCTTAGTGATATGTCATATACCTTCTCATCTTACAATATTGCAGAATCGCAAACAATGGGTCAAGATTTTACAAGTCGGGGTATAGGATTTATTGGCGATTTTAATGGTTGGGGAGGCGATATACCGTTAACTCAATCTGCTTACGATCCGCATTTGTGGTATGTAACAGCCGATTTACCAACAGGTGGATATGCAAAATGGCGTACATTGGGAGGTTGGGACGGAAAATGGTGCCCTATAGAAAATAATATGCCTTATGGTTTATCAGATTACAATCCGACAGCTCACGATAACTGTATTGTACCGGCAGCAGGAACTTATTTGTTGATTTTAAATGATATGACAGGCCATTATATTGCCGAACCTGTAGAATAATCTTAAAATACTATTAATTATGAAAGCTATAAAATATATTATATCAACATTAGTGGCAAGTAGCCTTTTGTTTAGTGCATGTACTACTGTTGAACCTATTGACCCTGATCAACCAAATTGGGACACTCCGGTTGCATCAATAGGAGAAAATAATAAAGTGATATACGAAGTTAATGTTCGTAATTTTTCAAAAAGCGGAGATTTTAACGGACTTAGAGCAGAATTAGGTCGTTTAAATAAAATGGGAGTAGACGTATTATGGTTGATGCCAATACATCCTATTGGGGTTGAAAAACGCAGTGGAACCATGGGAAGCCCATATTCTGTAAAAGATTTTAAAGCGATAAATCCGGACTATGGAACAAATGACGATTTTAAGAATTTGATAAAAGATGCGCACGACATGCAAATGGAAATTTGGATTGATTGGGTCGCAAATCATACGGCATGGGATAATAGTTGGATAACAGAGCATCCCGAGTATTATGCTAAAAAAGGAGGGAAACCATACGCTCCTGTAATAAATGACATTGAATGGTCTGATGTGGCTCAATTAAAAATGACAGCATTAGCAACACAAGATGCAATGATAGACGCAATGAAATATTGGGTTAGTGAATTTAATATAGATGGTTTCCGTTGCGATTATGCAAGTTCGCCAATGATACCTGCAACATTCTGGTCAAAAGCTCGTACTGAGATAGATGCTATTAAAGAAGTGAAATGGATGTGCGAAGCCGATTGTGAAACATATTATGACGACTTGCTCGAATCTTTCGATTACGATTATGCTTGGGGTTTCAATGACAGATTAAGCGATTTTGCGACTAATGGTGATTTAGAAAGCTTGCGTCAAAATTGTAGTGATTTGTTTAATAATGATCGTTATAGTAATGGAAAATCGCGAATGGTTTATTTAACTAATCACGATCTTAACGCCGATAAAGGCTCTGAATTCAGCCGTTTTGGAACAAAATTAAAGGCACTTACAGTACTTTATTTTACGATTTACGATATGCCATTGTTGTATAATGGTCAAGAAGTTGGAGATGATCAACAAATGGGCTTGTTTACTAAAGAAAGCGTAATTTGGAATAATTCGACACCGGAAATTGAAACTTTGATAAAAAAATTGTCAAGATTAAAAAGAACAACACCGGCTTTATCAGGTGGATCTGAGCGCGGAAGTTTATATATATATCCTACAGACGATATGGAAAATATATTTGCATTTCAACGTAAAAAAGGGGATAGTGAAGTATTGGTGTTGCTTAACTTTTCGTCGAAATCAGTTTCTGCACAATTTGCCGGGAATCAGCCTATAGGCGATTTTAAAAATTATTTAGATGGTGGCACGGTTAATTTTGCCAATGATCCGCGCTTTACTTTGCCTGCTAATGGATATGCAGTTTACTTAAAGAAAAATTAGTTTTAAACCTTAACTTTAACCTTAAAATAAAATTATGAAAAAATTAAAAAAATCTGTATTGCTAACAATACTGCTGCTATTTGCAAGTATTTTAGCTGCGTATGGAGGCGAAATTACCATTAAATTTCAAAAGCCGGCAACTTGGTCTTCTACTCCGCATATACACATGTGGATAAATGAAACTGACATTGTGAATAATCAAGAAATGGCAGTTGTGCCAGGACAATCTAATTGGTATCAGTATACAGTTAATACAGGCAGTTATAATGTTATATTTAATGATGGGGGGTGGAATGGTCAAGGAACAAATCAAACAAATCCATTGTACGTAGGAGCTGCATCAGATGTCTGTTATACAACTGTCGGTTTTAATTCTAATATTGTAAGCGCTACCTGCCCAAGTGGTGGAAGTGGAGGCGGTATTACCGGTATCAATATTAAATTTAAAAGACCACAATCGTGGGATGCTACACCGAATATTCACATATATAAAGCATCACCGGTAAGCAATGATGCTAAGGTAATATACGAGATAAACGTACTAAACTATTCATCATCAGGAAATTTTTCAGCTATAACTAACGACATGGCACGTTTAAAAGATCTTGGAGTTGATGTATTATGGTTGATGCCAATATTTTCGATAGGTGTTGAAGGCAGAGTAGGAGTTTATGGTAGCCCTTATGCTACTAAAGATTATTATTCTGTAAATGCGAACTATGGCAGTTTAGCCGATTTTAAAAATTTAGTTGCAGCAGCTCATGAAAATGGGATGGAAGTTTGGCTTGATATAGCCTGCAATCATACGGCTAAAGATAATGCATGGGTGCAATCTCATTTAGAATATTATGGTTATAATTTGCGTTCACCTTTTAATTGGAACGATGTTTATCAGTTGGATTATACCTATAATGGTACAAATACTCCTCTGTATAATGCAATGACAGATGTGCTGAAGTATTGGGTTTCGGAATGTGATATTGATGGATATCGTTGCGATTACGCGACAGGCGTTCCTGTTTCGTTTTGGCAGCATGCGCGTACTGAAGTTGATAAGATAAAGGCAGTAACATGGCTTTGCGAAGGTGATGACAGTAATTATATATCTACATTCGACATGGATTATGCGTGGGGCTTTAATGACGATTTAGCTGCATTTGCAGGTCATAGAACGGTATCTACATTAATAAATGAATGTAATAATCTATTTTTTAATTCTAAATATACCAATAAGAGTAAGATGGTGTATTTAACTAATCATGATTTAAGTGCATATAATCAAACTGAATTTCAACGTTTTGGTGATTTTTATCTACCTCTATTAGTTCTTAGCTTTACTATATACGATCATCCATTGTTATACAACGGACAAGAGATAGGTCAGTCAATAACAACATTTGTAGATAAGCAGACAATCAATTGGAGTAATGTAAATTCGCAAATTAACGGTTTGGTAAAAAAATTAATAAGTTTAAAACATAATTATTCTGCGCTTAAAGATGGACCAAATAGGGGCACTCTTAATAATTTGTCTGCAAGTTCGCCAAATGTTTATGCTTACGAACGAACAGACGGAGAATCAAGTATTATTGTTATG
This sequence comes from Bacteroidia bacterium, assembly GCA_009930305.1. Taxonomy (GTDB): domain Bacteria; phylum Bacteroidota; class Bacteroidia; order Bacteroidales; family Paludibacteraceae; genus Enterocola. The sequence goes on along the minus strand of RZYM01000002.1, from coordinate 34,440 downwards.
CTTAATTTTTCAACATCGTCGTCAACATTTTCGTTAAATAATCGTCCCTCTGGAACTTATGCTGATTATCTAAACGGAGGAACTATGGATTTTAGCTCAAACAATAGTTTTACTTTGTCGGCTAATGGTTATAGAATATTTGTCAAATAATAAATTTAAAGTCATGAAAAAAATAATAATAGGCTGTATATTTTTATCAGCGGTATTTTCGCAAACCGTTATAGCTGACGTTACATTGGTAGATAATCAGCCGATGTCGCCTATAAATGGGAATCCAAATTGGTATGAATACAATGTTTTATCATTAAATAATGGAGATTATTATAATATAATATTCAATAATGGAGGATGGGAAGGAGGACAAACTGCAGATTTGTACGTTGAATCAGCCGAAAATGTGTGTTTTAGTTCAAGTGGAACAGATTCGGATATCGTGCAAATAGATTGTCCTACTACCGACGTAAATGAAGTTGTTGAATCGCTTGGTTTGTATTCACAAGATGGTAAAATTAAAGGATATTACGAGGGAGTAGTGTTAATATATAATCTATCATCTGAATGTTTGCAAGTCATAGATTCTGAAGGCTCATTTACAAGCAGAAATTTGCAGCGCGGAATTTATGTGGTTAAATTTGATCAAAACGAAGGAAGTAAAATATTTGTATTCTGATTTTTTTTGAGTTTTTAAAGGGTTTATCGTGAAGAATGGCGTAAAGTGTGCCAAGCGTGGCACACTTACGACGTTCCTCAAAATGTAAGTGAAACAAAAAACATTATATATGAGAAAGATATTATTTACATCATTTTTTATTATTTTTACTATGAGTTTAATGTCAGGCAATGCTGTCTTTAACATTAAAGATTATGGTGCAAAGGGGAATGGAAAAACCATTAATACAAAATATATTAATGATGCTATATCTGCATGTAATTTAGCAGGAGGCGGAATGGTTCTTGTTCCTAAGGGTTTGTATATTACCGGAACTATAATTATGCAAAGTAATGTACATCTTTATTTAGAAAGTGGTGCTATAATTAAAGGAACTGATAATCTATCTGAATATAAGGCATATATTCCCACAAAGGATATGCATAAATACGGTATGGCATATTTCCCAAATTGGACACGCGGTTTAATAGTTGCAACAAAAGCATCTAATATGTCAATAAGCGGAAGTGGTATAATTGATGGCAGTCATGTTGAAGATCCCAAAGGAGAAGAAGGGAAAAGAGGTCCGCATGGTATAGTGTTCGGTGAGTGCAGTAATTTTCAAATTACAGGAATATCAATTACAAGAGCATCAAATTATGCTTTTGTTGGTTATGAAAATGAAAACGCATATTTCTCTAATCTGACAATGACCGAAGGTTGGGATGGTATACACATACGTGGCGGGAAAAATGTGATAATACACGATTGTACTTTTTATACAGGAGATGATGCTATAGCAGGTGGTTTTTGGAATAATGTTTCAATCTCAAATTGTTTTATAAATACGGCTTGTAACGGGATTCGAGTTATATTTCCGGCAAGTAATCTTGAAATAGCCAATTGTACATTTCAAGGTCCCGGAAAATTTCCGCAGCGTTCAACTTTTAGCGGACAACGTAGAAATATGCTCGGAGCTGTTGTTGTACAACCAGGTGGTTGGGATTATTCTCCAGGTCATTGTGATAACATAAATATTCATGATTTAACAATTGATTCTATGAATTCAGCAGTGTCAATATTCTTAAATAAAGGGAATAGCGCCGGCTCAGTAATTGTTGAGAGAATTAAAGCTACAAACATCGTATTAGCTGCATATTCTGCTGAAAGTTGGAATGGTGGATATTTTGAAAATGTAATTTTTAAGGATATTACTACTACATTTAAAGGTGATGCAAATAAAAATTTGCGTAATTTGCGTTTAGAAAATACCTCAATTGAATCTAGAAAGATGCCATATTGGGGATTTTACGGTAAGAATATTAAAAATTTGACATTAGAAAATATAGATTTTTCTTATACAGATGCCGAAGTTCGTTCAACATTTGGATTTGAAAATATAGAAAAAATCAACATGAAAAATATCAAAACAAAGGCAGTAGCTGATGTTAAGAGAGATGTTTTGATACAGTGTGGCAATATTATTTCAGAATAAAATTACTTTCTAGTTACAAATAATTAAAATTTATGTCTTATGAAAAAATTAACTTTCTTATTAGTTGCACTTTTATGTGCAAGTGGCGTATTTTCCGCCGAAATTAATAAAATTTATCTTGACGCAGGTGGCTCCAGTCTATGGGATCAGTCAGAAGCTAAATTTGGCGTAATGTTTAGTAATGACGAATCAAGCGCATTTACTGCATTTATGACAAAAAATATTGATGGTATTTACGAAGCTGAAGTACCTGCCGGTACATGGACCATGGCTCGCTTTATGCGTTATGCAAACACAGCATCAACTCCGGCTTGGGCAGATTTTTGGAATAAAACATGTATATTGGAGTATGGTGCATACGATTTGTTTACAGTACAAAATTGGGATGAATGTAGTGAGGGTGAAGATTTGAATAGTGATGGTGTTTGGAGTCAATATGTAGAAGGCGAAGGGCCTGAAGTTGACACAGAAGGGAAAATTTATCTGACTTTTGGACCTAATTGTGCATGGTGGACAAACGACAATGCAATGTTTGGTGCAATTTTCCGTACAGATTATACTGAAGCCGGTTATGGTTTGTTTACTCCAGCATATTTTACATTGGCTGATGCCGTAAATAATGTTTGGGAAGGCGATATTCCGACAAATGAAGAGCCTTGGGTAAGTGTTCAATTTTTACGTTATGATCCGGCAACTTTACAACCAACTCCGGCATGGGCTGATTTCTGGAATGGAACTGTTGTTATTGATTATACCGGAACAAATAATTGTTTTAAAATAGAAACTTCAGGAGCAGAACAACGTTCATGCGATGGCTCTTGGATGCAATATCCCATTACTAGCGTGCAAAGTACACCTGATTTCGATACTGAAATATTGGTAAATGGATTGAATGTAAGTTTAATCTATAACGGTGAAGCAAATGTTGAGGTTTATGGAATAGGTGGTAAATTAATTACATCAGGCTCTGCCGAGGGAAAATTTGATTTTAATGTTAATAATTCAGGTATATATATTGTTCGTATCAATGGAACGAGCTATAAAGTAGCTGTATATTAATAAAATTCAACCTAACTGTTAAAAATAAAAATCCGCAACAATTAATTTTGTCGCGGATTTTTATTTTTGTAAATCAATATCAATTATTTTATCATTTGGTCTATAGCTTTCCTTTTTGATACTAAAGCGTCAATTACGGCATAAGCTGTAATATTTACGATATCGCGTACAGAACATTCTACATCTGTAAAATGTATTGGTTTGTTTAATCCCATTTGTATTGGTCCTATAACTTCTGTTTCGCTCATTGCTTGTATCAGTTTATAACCTGAGTTCGCAGAACTTAAGTTAGGGAAAATAAGAGTATTAACGTCTTTGCCATTTAATCTTGTAAACGGATATTTTTCATCGCGCAATTTTTTGTTTAGCGCAAAATTTACCTGCATTTCTCCGTCAATAGCTAAATCAGGATATTGCTCTTGCATAAACGCAACGGCTTCGTGTACTTGTTCGGGGCTGCCTTTCTCGTCTGAACCGAAATTAGAATACGACAACATAGCCATATTTGGCGTGTGATTAAATGATTCTACTGTTTCGGCCGACAATCTGGCTACGTCAATCAAAGTATCGGTATCCGGATGCCTATTAATCAAAGTGTCAGCTACAAATATCGTTCCTTTTTTTGAATTTAAAATATGCATTGTAGCAAAATGAGAATAACCTTTTCGGATGCCTATAACTTCTTTTGCTACTTTTATTGTATCAGCATAATTAGTGTACAAACCTGTTATAAGAGCATCTGCTTCGCCGGTTTCAACCATCATCATTCCAAAATAATTGCGTTGAAACATTTTATCATTAGCTTCCTGTAAGTTGTATCCTTTGCGTGCATGCTTTTCTGCCAATATGTGTGCAAATCTTTCTCTTCTTTCTGCTTCGTTGTCGTGCCTTAGATTAACAATTTCTATACCATCAAGGCTTAGTTCTAATTCTGTCGCTAATTTTCCTATTTTTTCGTCATTACCAAGCAAAACAGGGTAGCATAAACCTTCGGCTTTTGCTTGAACTGCAGCTTTTAACATATTTGGATGTATGCCTTCTGCAAAAACAACGCGTTGCGGGTTATGACGCGCCATGTCATACATCTGACGTGTTAGCTTAGACCCTTGTCCCATTAGTTCGCTGAGCCATGTTTTGTATGCTTCCCAATCGTCAATATTCTTTCGCGCAACTCCAGATTCAATAGCTGCTTTGGCTACTGCTATTGAAACGTCGGTTATTAATCGTGGATCAACAGGTTTCGGAATAAAATATTTAGGTCCGAAAGACAATTTATTAACATTGTAGATGGTATTTACAACATCAGGTACAGGTTGTTTGGCAAGATTGGCAATTGCATGTACTGCAGCCAATTTCATTTCCTCATTTATGGCGCGCGAACGAGTGTCAAGTGCACCTCTAAAAATATATGGGAATCCGATGACGTTATTTATCTGGTTTGGATAATCAGAGCGTCCGGTACTAATTATTACGTCGGGGCGTGATTCAATAGCGTCTTCGTATGATATTTCCGGTACAGGGTTGGCTAAAGCAAATACTATAGGATTTTCATCCATACTTCGAATCATGTCTTGTGTAAGTACATTTCCCTTTGATAAACCTAAAAACACGTCGGCTCCTTTTATAGCTTCTGCCAATGTATGAACATCACGTCTATCAGTAGCAAAAAACTTCTTATTTTCAGTCAATCCATTTCTGTCTGATGTAATAACGCCTTTGCTGTCTAGCATTAATATGTTTTCGCGGTGTGCTCCAAGTGATATATACAATTTGGTGCATGATGTAGCTGATGCTCCTGCGCCATTAACCACAATGCGTACATCTCCTATTTTTTTACCTGCTACTTCCAAGGCATTTAATAAGCCTGCTGACGATATAATTGCCGTTCCATGTTGGTCATCGTGCATCACAGGTATATCAAGTTCTTCTTTTAGGCGTTGCTCAATTTCAAAACATTCAGGAGCTTTTATGTCTTCCAAATTTATTCCTCCAAAAGTAGGGGCTATGGCTTTAACAACTTCAATAAATTTGTCCGGATCTTTTTCGTCTACTTCAATATCAAAAACATCAATACCGGCATATATCTTAAAAAGCAAACCTTTACCTTCCATTACAGGTTTTCCACTCATGGCACCTATGTCGCCAAGTCCCAATACCGCTGTTCCGTTTGAAATAACTGCCACGAGGTTTCCTTTGTCGGTATAGTCGTATACTGTTTCCGGTTTACTTTGGATCTCCAAGCATGGTTCTGCTACACCTGGTGAGTATGCTAACGAAAGGTCTGTTTGTGTGCTGTATGGTTTTGTAGGTACTACTTCTATTTTTCCAGGTCTTCCTTGCGAGTGATATAGCAAAGCAGCTTCTTTGGTTATTTTGACCATATTGTATAAATTTATCAGTTACTTTTAGGCACTGCAAAATTAAGATTTATTTTAACGTAATATTGCATCTTGATAAAAACTTTTTTAATCAAGTTAATACTAATTTGTTTTATAAGACTTTAGTGTCAGAAAATCAGGTAAATGATATTTGTTATATACTCGCGTAATTTAACTATATAGAATATTTATGACTAAGACATATCAATTGCTTAGACTATTCTTGATTAGGGTCATACTCGGCCAATTCTCTACTATCTGTAAGCATTTCAACACCATATAATTCATCATGTTGACTCATGTCAAGACCTACTCTTTCATTCTTTTCAGACACTCTCATTTTTATCATCTTGTTCGTAATCCAATATAAGGCATAAGTAACCAGGAATGTGTAAGTAATAACAATTATCACTGCCAATAAATGGTTTAAAAAACTATGAAAATAGCTGATCTCATTTGTTTCATATACAAATATACCTGTTAATATTGTACCCAAAATACCGCCTATTCCGTGAGTCGGAAATACATCGAGTGCATCATCAACATTGGTTTTATTTTTCCAGTGAATAGCTACATTGCAAATAAGAGCTGTTATAAATGCGATGCAAATGCTTTGTCCAACCGAAACCCATCCGGCCGACGGTGTTATTGATACAAGTCCGACTACAGCTCCAACAGCTGCACCCATGGCAGAAGGTTTATGTCCACGCAAACAATCAAATAAAACCCAAACAATCATTGCAGTGGCTGATGCTATATTGGTGTTTAAAAAGGCTTTTACAGCTATGCTGTCGGCAGCTAGCGACGAACCGCCGTTAAATCCGAACCAACCAAGCCATAGCATACCTGCACCTAGCATCACAAATGGTATATTTGCCGGAACGTGTTTTGCAGATTGTTTTCTTCTGCCTAAGAATAAGGCACCTACCAGTGCGGCTACACCTGATGATGCATGTACAACTATACCTCCGGCAAAATCTTTTACAAACATTTTATTTAAAAATCCATCGGGATGCCAAGTCCAGTGTGCTAAAGGACAATATACGAACAAGCAAAATAAAGCCATAAATACAAGGTACGCTGAAAAATGCACGCGTTCGGCAAACGAGCCGGTTATTAAAGAAGGCGTTATTATGGCAAATTTCATTTGAAACAGTGCATATAATGCAAGAGGTATTGTTAATCCAAGTCCGGATAAGTTTTCGTTACCAACAGGGATGTGAGCCCCAACATTTCTAAACATAAAATAAGTAAATGGATTTCCAATAAATCCTCCTATATCATCACCAAAGGCGAGACTGAATCCAATCACTACCCATATAATACTTATAATACCCATTGCTATAAAGCTTTGCAGCATGGTGGATATTACGTTTTTGGCTCTAACCATTCCACCATAAAAAAATGAGAGTCCCGGAGTCATCATTAGTACAAAAATAGTTGCGGTTATCATCCAAGCAACATTAGCGTAGTTTATGGGTTCATTTTTACCAGACCAACTTGCTGATTCTGGTAGAATCAGACCTAAAATGGCAAATAAAATCATGAATGCCATTAAAATTATCCATCTCTTTTTCATTTTACTATATGTTTTAATTCAAGGCAAAATTATGACAATATGATGTAAATTACGGTATATTCACATCAAAAAGGTATTAAAAATAATATTATAGATACAAAATGATTATATTTTACATATAATATATAGGGATTGAAAGCAAATAGAGCAAATAACATTACAATTTGATAGTTTCGTTTGTAGTGTTAAGGGGTCAAAATAAATTTTGCCTCTACTCTCACTTGTATTATCTTTTAATAAAATAAGCTACGTTCGGTATAGCCAAAATAAATTTTGTCTCTACCCTCACTTGCATTATCTTTGCATATGAAAAAAATATTTTATCATGATATGGAATGAAACTGCTGAATGCATGGACCGCGAGCAAATGCGTAAATTGCAAGGAGAAAGATTAAAAAATGTTGTAGATAGAGTATATTATAATTGCGAACCTTATCGTAAAAGAATGCAGGAAGCCGGCGTTATGCCGGGTGATATCCAAACAATAGATGATATCGTAAAACTTCCATTCACATCAAAAAAAGATTTAAGAGACTATTATCCTTTTGGATTATTATCTTCTCCGATGTCTGAAATAGTGCGAGTACATGCATCTTCAGGTACAACGGGTAAACCGATTGTTGTCGGTTATACTCGTAATGATTTAAATGTATGGAAAGAAGTAGGAGCGCGTTGTCTTACAGCATTCGGTTTAGGTAAAAACGATGTTGTTCAAATCTCTTATGGTTATGGTCTATTTACCGGAGGTCTTGGCGCTCATGGAGCAGCTGAAACGATTGGTGGAACCGTGATACCAATGTCTGCAGGAAATACAGAGAAACAACTATTGATGATGCACGATTTAGGTGTGAAAGCATTAGCTTGCACACCATCGTATGCTTTATATTTGGCTGAATCTATGGAGAAGTCGGAATTCCCACGTGATGAATTTCATTTAAAAGTTGGAATTTTCGGAGCTGAACCATGGACAGAACAAATGCGACAAGAAATTGAGCATAAGATGGGCATTAAGGCCTATGATATATACGGATTGACTGAAATTATGGGTCCGGGTGTTGGTCACGAATGCGAATTTCAATGTGGTACACACCTTTGTGAAGACCATTTCTTCCCTGAAATTATTGATCCTGAAACAGGAATACCTGTTGCACCTGGCGAAAAAGGAGAGTTGGTGTTTACAACACTTACAAAAGAAGGAATACCAATGATTCGTTTTAGAACGAGAGACTTGACCCATTTAATTTACGATAAATGCGAATGTGGACGAACTTCTGTTAGAATGGCTAAGATATTGGGACGTTCTGATGATATGTTAATCATACGTGGTGTAAATGTATTCCCATCTCAATTAGAATCTGTAATATGCGAAACAGAAGAATTTGAACCGCATTTCTTTATCACGGTTGATCGTGTTAACAACACAGACACCTTTGAAATTCAAGTTGAAGTAAAAGAACAATATTATACAGATGATATAAGCGGAATGCTGAATCTACAAAAGAAATTGGCACATAAAATTCAAAGTGTAGTTGGCATACAACCAATAATAAGATTGGTAGAACCTCGTTCTTTGGAACGTAGTCAAGGTAAGGCAAAACGAGTTCTAGACAAGCGCGTTTTCAAATAAACACTAAAAAAGAGACTGATATGGCAACAAAACAATTATCCGTTTTTTTAGAAAACAAAACGGGACGTCTTAATGATGTAACAAAAATATTAGGACAGGCCGGCATTAATATGACGGCTTTTAGCGTAGCAGATAATTCAGACTTTGGAATATTACGTGTAATAGTTCCTGAACCGGAAAAAGTTCGCATATTACTAAAAGATAAAGGATTTGCAGTGTCTTTAACTGATGTTATTGCAGTTAATATTCCAAATAAAGCAGGTTCTTTAGATAAAGTGCTTGATTTGTTGGCAGAAGCAAAAATATACATTGAATATATGTATGCATTTTCTGAAGGAGAAACCGCAAGCGTAGTAATTAAACCTGATAATATGGTTCAAGCCTCCGAAATCCTACAAAAACATAATATACGCTTATTGTAAATATGAATAGACCATTAATATTGGTTACGAATGACGATGGAATAGATGCCCGTGGTATTCATTCTTTAATAGAAGCAATTGCGCCTATTGGGGATATAGTAGTTGTTGCTCCGGATGGCCCTCGTTCTGCTCAATCAAGTGCGATAACTGTAAACACTCCTTTAAGAATTTGGAAACATTACGAGAAAGATGGTTTGGTAATGTATCGTTGTAATGGGACTCCAACCGATTGCGTAAAAATAGGCTTATATAAAGTACTTGATCGTAGGCCTGATGTTGTAGTTGCAGGCATTAATCATGGCTCAAACACATCAATTAGTTCTATATATTCGGGTACAATGGGTGCAGTTATTGAAGGATGCATTGAAGGCGTCCCATCCATAGGATTTTCATTGTGTGACTACGATCCACGTGCCGATTTTACAGAAGCAGTTCGTTATGCGGCAATAATTACGCAAAAGGTATTAGATGAGGGTTTGCCCAAAGATATATGCTTAAATGTAAATGTCCCTCCTGTTGAGCATGTTAAAGGAATGAAAGTGTGCAGACAGTGTTATGGAAGATGGAAAGAACGTTTCGTTGTAAGAGAAGATCCGGCAGGTAATAATTATTATTGGTTGACAGGCGATTTCTTTGATTTAGAAATAGATGCAAAAGATACGGATGAGGCTGTAATGAGAAATTCATATATATCAGTGGTGCCTTGTAGAGTTGATTTGACCGATTATAATGCAATAAATAAACTTAAATCATGGGATTATGAAGAAACTAGATAATTTTTATCTCGGGTTAGTTTCGTGTTTATTGCTGCCATTTTTATTCTTTGTGGTAACATGGAATATAATATCCGGATCTCCATTGTCTGAAGTATCAATCTGGTTGCGTCAGCCTGTTTTTTTACAGTATCTAATATTTTGTTCCTTACCCGATTTATTGATCTTGTTTTGGGGTTATCATACTGACAGATGGAATATATGTAGGGGTGGAATCCTCGGACTTACTCCATATTTAATGATGTTGTTTTACTTATTTTTTTAATGAAATATTATTTAATAGCAGGCGAAGCATCAGGCGATTTGCATGGATCTAATTTGATGAAGTCCTTACGAGTCAGCGACTCGGATGCCGAGTTTCGTTATTATGGCGGAGATTTAATGCAAGCGCAAGGTGGCTGTCTGGTCCGTCATTATAGAGATACTGCTGTTATGGGTTTTGTTAGGGTAGTGACGCATGCTAAAACTATATTGAAAAACATTCAGCAATGCAAGGAAGATATAAAACGATATCAACCTGACGCTGTTATATTAATTGATTATCCGGGATTTAATCTTCAAATAGCGAAATACGTAAAAGAGAAACTGTCTATACCTACATTCTATTATATTCCTCCTAAAATTTGGGCATGGAAAACGTCTCGCGTAAAACTTATTAGAAAATATATTGATAGGGTATATGCAATTTTCCCCTTCGAGCCTGATTTCTACGCAAAATATTCTTGCGAAGCAGTTTATGTGGGCAATCCAACTGTCGAGTCTGTAAGTAATGCACAAACATGTAGTATTGCAGATTTTTTGCATAGGAATTCACTACCTGATAAGAAAATTATTGCATTGTTGCCGGGTAGTCGTAAACAAGAAGTAGGCTTGACTATTTCAGTACTTAATGAAATAGATTTTACGCAATTCGAGGGCTATCAATGCATAATGGCGGCGACATCTGCAGTTGATACGCAAATGTATCAGCCTGCAACTAAAAGTGGTATTAGAGTCATTTACGATCAAACCTATGATTTATTGGCAAATGCCTCAGTTGCAATAGTTAATTCAGGAACTGCTACATTAGAAACAGCATTATTTAACGTTCCACAAATAGTATGTTATCCTATACGAATTCCACGTGTGTTATACTATTTCGGAAGAAAATACCTGATCAAAATACCCTATATCTCATTAGTTAACATAATTGCTAATAAGCAAGTTGTAAAGGAACTGGTTGCTTATCAATTTTCCGCAAAAAATACTATATCTGAACTTAAAACTATCATCCAAAATGATGAATATAGAAATCTTATGATATCTGATTATAGACAAATTTCATCAAATTTAGGATCTTCTGTTGCATCAGATGTTGCTTCTAATGACATCATATCTACAATAAAAAAACAGAGCTTACAATAATGTAAACTCTGTAAGAATAATTATTTTTTACTTTCTTTAGAAACGAATTGCGTATGAAAGTACAATCTGGTTACGTATACTTCTTAAAGCAATAGGATCAATGCTAAGACCGCTTATAGGATACGTAGTATTCGAAAATTCGTAATAATTTGCTAGGTTTACTTGGTATACGTATGCCAAATCAATAGCATGTCTACCTATACGGTAACCAACACCCGCAGTTACATTATATGAACCATTGTCATTGTAATATTCTAAATCAGTACGTGTATCGTTATCATAATACATTCTTGAACCATTAACAGATTCGCAAGGAGTTGTGTATCCACCACCAAGTCTTAAAGATAATGATTCAAGAGGCTTTATTTCAATACCTAAACGAACAGTGTGTGTATCCAACATTTCGTTACCGATTATTTTGTTCATAGTTACATTGTCCATACGTGAAGATGATTGAATTTCCATTCCCCTATAGTTAGCATATTGATAGTCAATTCCAACGAATCCGAATTTTCCTAATACAAAACCTAAACCGGCAATGGCTTTCATCGGAGAGTTAACATATGCACGTTCTCCTTCTTCAGGAGATTGAAGATTGTTATTTGTGGAACTGCCTGCTGTGTAAATCTTTGTATAAATATCACTATAGTTGTAGCTATTAACAGCAAACCATGTTGGAGTATGGAAAGCTGCACCTATACGCAGCCAATTAATAGGCTTTATGATAAATCCTAATTTGTATGTAAAACCTGTTCCTATAGCTCTATAATAATTATTTAGCTCTATAGTGCTTTGGTCTGACATGCTTTCGTAGTAGGATTGTTTTAAACTATAATCCATGTAATCGCATACAAAACTCATACCCCAATAGAATATATTACTAACATTTCCTCCAAAACTTATAGCGTATTCGTCAACATATCCACGTTCGTTAAGGTACACATTGTCGTATACGTTTCCTCCTCCAACTTCGTCAAAATGTGAAATGTATGTATTATCAGATGTGTCGTCAAAAGTATATGAACAATATCCTAAGATAGAACGCCATGCAACATTAGGATTATTATATGGGTCATAATTACTGGAAGAAACAAGATCTGCTTTATTAACACCTTGAGTTGATGCAGCAAGTATTTGACTTATAGAATAGTTTTTATTGCGCGAGTATGCAGCATTTCTACTAAAGTTTTTTACACGGTTGTATGCAACTCCAAAATTGAAATTAACTAAGCCTTTTTCTTTTTTTAGGTCCCATGTACCAACGTATGCAGCGTTAGATAAATTGGCAGTTACATATTGTTGTGTATTTCCAACCATAGTTGTATTTGTCCAGTGTGTGTTTAGAGACAAAGTTATTTCGGAACTACGATAAATGCCAATACCACCTGGGTTATAAACTAATACTGATGCATCTCCTCCTAATGCACTCATAGCACCTCCAACTGCCATAAATCTGGCAGTTCCATTTAATTCTGTGCTAGAAAACTTAGTTGCATCATAATTATTCATAAAGGGCATACTTTGCGCTAATGCAAGCATAGTAAGCGATAAACCTATTACAGAAACAATAACTCTCTTCATATTAATTAGTTAAATACATTGTTGCAATTATCTAGTTGCTCCGCCTGAGCTACGACCACCACCGCCGCTAAATCCGCCACCTGAACTTCTGCTTCCACCACTGAAGCTACCTCCAGAACTTCTTCCACTTCCTCCGCTAAAACTACTTCCCGATCTGCTGCTACCATTGCTGTATCCACTAGAAGACCGAGATGGTGATGATGATGAACCGCGATTATAATCAATACTGCTATTACGTGAAGGACTTACGCTTCCAGAACTTCTTCCGGATATAGTTGTAGATCTAGAACCTGAACCCCTAGAAGAACTAGTTCCGCTGCTGCGATTTACATCTGCACTTCTTGAAGGTCCTCCGGAAACAGCTTGGCGTGATGACTGCGTATTATAATATCTACCTCCGGCATATCTTCCATCTGACGAATGTGGTTGGCGGTTGCTGTAGTAACCTCCATGATGTGGTCCAGGACCAGGTCCATAATAATGTCCAGGTCCCCAATAACTGCCATGCCAAGGATTATACCATGGATTGTACCATGGATCATACCAACCCCAGTTCCATGTGTACCAAGGATTGTAAAATCCCCATAGTGGTGTGTAATAACCTAAACCGAATGTTAAATTAATGACAGGTGCAGTCTCAATAACTTCATCTTGTGCATCTTCATATACGTATACGTATTGTGGGTCATTGATTGTAACAGCTTCAGGATTGTAGTATTTTACAATTTGTTCTGTGTATTGAAAATCTTCTGTGTAGGCGGTATCATTATCCGAACTTTGTGCGGATTCATTTGTATTAGAGGAACTCCCCCAGCGGTTATACTCGTCAACATTGCGAGTAGAACCTTGATAAGTTTCTTGTGTATTCTCATTTTCTATAACAACAGTAGTAGGAGCTTGAGTTGTTATAGAACTCTTTTTTTGAGATGGTTTTTCATAATAAATGTCATCGTATTGTCCGTATGCGTATATCGATGCGCTTAGTATGACGGAAAAAAGGATGAAACGTTTCATAATGTATAAATTTAAGTTAGTATCTTTGCTTGGTTATCTTGCAAAACTACCTTTTACAAAGGTAGTGAATTTTTTTATATTATAAATTTCTCACTGTTAAATAGCCAAATGAATTACGTTAAAGTTCAAATATCAACGGTTGGTATGCCTGATTATATGGTCGATGTTATTACCTACAATTTAGGTGAAATTGGTTTTGATAGTTTCGAAACAAATTCTGATAGTCTTTGCGCGTACGTTAAAGAGACGGTGTATGATGAAATAAGTTTAAAAACTGTATTGGAAAATAATAAATATTCAACAGAAATTATAACTGATAAAAATTGGAATGAAGAATGGGAAAAGAACTATTTTCAGCCTATAGTGATAGAAGATAAATGTGTTATTAGAAGTTCTTTTCATACTGATGTTCCTAATGTTCAGTATAATATTTTAATTGATCCAAAAATGTCTTTTGGAACAGGTCATCATGAAACAACATCTTCAATGATATCTTGGATTTTAGAGGATGATATGACAAATAAATCAGTTTTGGATATGGGATGCGGAACAGGTATACTTGGAATATTGGCAAAAATGAAAAATGCTTCAAGTGTAATAGGGATTGATGTGGATCCTTGGTGTGTATCAAATGCAACCGAAAATATTGCACTAAATAATGTTGATATGAAGGTAATATTGGGAGATGCAGAATCACTGTCATCATATCAAGTTGGTATTGTTTTTGCAAATATAAATAGAAATATTCTCCTTGCTGATATGAATAAATATATTGGATGCTTGAACAGTGGAGGGTGTTTGTATATGAGTGGTTTTTATTCTGAGGATCTGGCTATGATTCGTGAAGAAGCAGAGCGTTTAGGCCTTACATACGTATCTAAAAAGGATAAGCATAATTGGGTAGCTGCAAAATTTGTAAAATAAATATGTTTTTGGGTTTTGAATTACGATTATTTTATTACCTTTGCACCGCTTTTGGCTTATGGCGGGATAGCTCAGTTGGTTAGAGCGTCGGATTCATAACCCGGAGGTCATGAGTTCAATTCTCATTCCCGCTACAACGCAAAAGGAGTTCTTTTTTGAACTCCTTTTTTTATGCTTGAAAACGAGATATATTGCAGAATGAAAACCATAATAATAAAGCCACAACTTTTTTATAAGTTATGGCTTTAATGTTTTTGCGAATCTTGTGATCCCGTCGGGATTTTATACAAATACGTAACTTATTGATGATTAATGTTTTAATTAAATATTTTTCCAATTTGCACGATATTTGCAATAATTTATATTTTTTAATCTGATTTTATAAGGCTAATATTGTCTTGCAAATATATGCTTTTATATATGCAAAACAAAGGTTTTGTAAATTTTAAAAGCAATTTTGCCGATAGTGAACAGAACAATGCCTATTAATAGGCCTAAACACCACCAACACCAAGTCGGGATAAACGGTGTTGGTACATTTATCGGTATTTCTTTATTCTGTATGCGAACGCTATCCCGATATTGTATTTTATTTTTGTACGCGAACTTATATTTTTCAATCCATATAGTATCGCCCTTTTCTTTTATTATTACACTGTCAAGGTAGCGTTCTTTTACAGTATCTATTCTTTGAACTAATAAAGTATCTGTTTTATTGATAGTTACAGGTTGCACAGTTTTGCAGCTATCAAATAATATTAATGCTAGAAATGCAAGCATACTAACAATAAAAGCTATTATGCCTCTTACAATATCTTTGTTATCTTTATATTTCATTTGTTTGCTGCTGCTGCTTTTTTTCTATTTGTAACTTTCGGAATTGTTATTTTCTTTTTTGTTGCCTTAGTTGTTGTTTTTGCTTTGGGTCCGGCTACTTTTGTAGTTTTTGCAATGCGTGTTATTTTTTCACTTTTACAAATGGGTTTCTTAAATTTCATACTTTAATATTTTAATTGTTATTTAATAAGTTATCATATACTTGCTGAATATTCTGTGTTGTATTATCCCAACTGTATTTTTTTGCAATTGAAATAGCTGCAGATCGCATCTTTTTTTTCTCATTTTCTGACATTTTCAAAAAACGAAAAAGAGACTTTTCAATACTTTCTTTTGTTGTTCCGCAATTAATTGCAGCTTCGCTATTTAAAAATTCTGACATACCACCAACAAATGAAGACGCAAAAACAGTTTTGCCGCCAATTGCAGCTGCACAAGCCTCTAACGCTACAAGCCCAAAAGGTTCATGTATTGACGGCATAATAATAAGATCTGCGGCACATAAAGCGTTAATTTTCTCTTTTCCGTACATAGTACCAACATAATGTATGTTTTTGCAAACTTTTGACCTTTCAACTACCCTATTAATAAGTGATTGTTCTCCACCTTGTGCACCTCCGATAAAAATAAGGTCGCAATTTTTCGGTATATCAATACCGGACAAAACATCAACGTTTTTCATATCGGCAAATCGTCCTATATAAACTATCTTATATCGGTTTTTACCAACATGTTTAAAGGGTTCGGATTTTTCATAATCTTTACAATCAACGCCATTGGGAATTATATAAGTTTTGTTTTTAAAAGCGAAAAACGGAAAGAGGTTGCTATAATTATCTGAAACTTGCAATATTGCGTCAGCTTGCTGACACAATTTAAATTCAATCTTCTTTGCTATCTCCCATTGTAAGACTTGTGTTGTACTTACATTTTTAAGGTAATTAGAAATAGATAAGTGAATTGCAAAAACCAACTTTGCACCCGTTTGTAGTGTTATTTCAAACGCGGCTATTCCGGTTGACCAGTCCATACAGTGTATTATATCCGGTTTGCTTATAGATCCATTATTTAAAAGAATATTGAAAACTGATATAAAGCGCGACTGATTGATATAAGTTTCGCTTAATGTTTCGCGAAACCCGTTGCCTAATTCAAAGTTATATACAGAAACTCCGAAAACTTTGCAATTATTTATAATGCAATTTGGTGAGCATTGCGCTAAAACAGTAACTTCGTATTTTTGGTTATCAAAACGTCTTAATATCTCCAACAAATGTACACCTAACCCACCCATTGAATTATAAGGGCTATCGGGTGATAATATTAAGATATTTTTTTTAGTCATTAAAATATTATTTGTATTCCTTTTTTTTTAAAAATCAAATACCGTTAACAAATTTTTTTTTTGTTCTTTTAGAACAATTGACTATTACACACTCGTTTTTTTTTAGTTCGCTAATATCTTTTGTGTTTTGTTTAAGCGTGTTCATCGCTTCTACCTTCCATTCTTGCAGCTCTTTTATTTCTACCTTCATGTATTGTTTGTCTTTTCGTAGATCATCTATTAGCTCCTGATATACGTCTTGTACATTTTGTATCGCTTCTGCCCTTGCCTTTTGCTTTGTAGCCGGCAAGACAAATAACGCTGTTAAGCTACCTCCGGCTATTAATGATAATATAGCCGCTAATATATCTCCCCAACTCATTGTTACTGCAATTATTGAGTAGGCTCTTCAAAGTCTGCCGGGTTAAGATATAATGTCAATAATGGGGTTGTTTTGGTATTCGTGTAATGCTGTCCGAGATAATAAAATAAATTTCCGCTTCCACATGGGCTAAACCTAAATATTATATGTTGAGAGTCTTCTGCAATAAAAACAGATCGCAAATACGCATTTTGCACTCCGGTAAAAGCATCTGTATAGGCATAATTGCCCCCGTATCCTTTTGTCCTGCCTGTCATTAAATAACCACATAAAGAACTATCTGACATATCTGCATAGGTTCTGCCTAATCTCTCTATAACCTCATTGTTTAAGTTTAATTCATGCTCTGAACTTTGATATACATTGTAACCTACAATTGATGAAAATAGACGTTTACAAGTTGTATAATCTTTTGTTACTAAAATTGATTTTTGTTTGTCGCTTAATAAACCACTATAAGAAGTGAAAGAATCCTTTCTACCATTATTAAAAATTGCATCATGTGCCGACTCAATTATAAGAGAATTAATCTTACTTGCGTTCGCGGCTGACATAAAAATATCCATATCAAGATAAAAAAGATAATCGCCACCGTTTGGATCTCTTAGAACTTCTATTTGTTGTCCGTATGATGAATCTAAATTATTTTCTCCAAATAGATGTAGTGCACTTATATCTATTCGCATAGGCACGCTATTTGAATTGCTATCTACTGCAATCTTAAACATATCTTTTGTAGTTGATCCTCCGCCATGAATACCGATATATTCTTTTATTTTGGTGTCGTAGTGTGCTAGTCCTGCTTTATTAAGTATTGCTGTCATGATATTATCTCCTCGTTAAATAGTTCGTCAATCTCCGTGTCTGTAATGGTTGAAATTTCTGTTTTTTGTGTTTCCAAAAGTTGTTTAGTTGATCCGTCCCACCAATAATCAGGTACATCAAGATCGCGAATTAAAAAAACATCTCCGATATTTAATGATGCCACGTTTTCGGCAGATAAAAGCCATTCTTCAACCTCTTGTACAGTATTAAAAACTAGTCCACGTGTTTTGCCTTGTGCAATATTGCGCACATCGTTTATATCTTGTTGTAAGTTATTAATAATAACTCCAGTAAGTCCTGAATTATCAATAATTATAGGTGTGCTGTACATTGTTTATTATTTTAAAAATGAATAATTAAGATTTTCACAGCCATTAAAAGCGCAATTTCGCTCCATAGAACCATTACTGTATTCGTATGTAGTTATATTTGTAACCATATCTTGTTTTACTTTCACAATCGCAAATACTGCATGATTAAGACTTTGCGCGCCACGCTTTGCAAAACCTATGTATCTGACTGTTTCTGTACTAGAAATTACTTCCTTAATTACAGTCGGTTGTTCGGCAGACTGCATCAAATTTGTACTATATATAATTGTATCCATAATTATTTTATTTTAAGCAAAATATAAATTACTTTCATTGCTTCTTCTTGTTACTAAACCGTTACTAATAACGCCTCCGGCAAACTTGTATTTTGCAAACTCTGCCGCTATTGTTGGATCTTTGGGGTTTTCCTTTATTTTCTTTAATAGAGTAGATTTTTTAAATGCTGCAGCTCCTAAATTGTAAACAAAACTAACAAGCGCATCAAACTGATTTTGATTGATCTTTAAGCCTTGCCAATTAACCGTACTTTCAGCATCAGCAACATCTTCAATTAAATACTGTTCTGCCTGCTCTTTTGTACAAGTGTCGCCCTCTTTTACTCCTTTAGTATGCCCATATCCAATAGTCCAAACTCCTGCTTGGCACTTATAGGCCTTTAGCCTTAAGCCCTCCGCCTGTTTTATTAATGCCAATCCTTTATTGCTTATTTTCATGTTTTTTTTCTGTGTTAAATAAAAAATCAAAAAAAGAATTGTAGCTATAGTTACACTAAAGGCTGCAACCGAAAACACTATAATTGTTTTTTTGTTAGATATTGGTAGATTCATAGTTAGCTGCATCTTCAACCGATACTAAATGCCCATTAATTATAACAAAACCGTCGTTGTCTTCATCTCCAAACTGCTGTAACTCTAACGGCTCAATTTCGACTTGTGGATTTACAGCCGGTTTGCCATTCTTCTTACTCTTGTAAAAAACGTACGCTCCGGCTGCAATCACCAACAAAACAAATATTATCAATATAATATAACCTCTTTTCATTGTTGTTGTCATAAATATCAAATAGTGACAGGACCAGCCCAAGTATATTGGCTGGGGTTTTTAATTACATCTTCTATATACTTTTCATAGGTATAAAGCTCATCATCTTTTGAATCGGTCTTTTTTGGGGGTTCCAATTCTCCATACTTAAACCCATGTTGTATTTTTTCTGTTTCAACGACAGCTGCCTTTTCCTTTTGTTTGCGTTTATAGGCTATATATGCTATTGCCACAATTGCTAGTAATATGATATATTTTAGTTTCATTTTAGAATGTATAATTTATGCTTTTTGCAGCCAAAATATTATTCACTTTGTCTATTTCAGTTTGATTTAAGTCATAATGAATCCACTCTCTCAATACCATACCGTCCTTTACTCCAAAATTCGACATTACCTGCATAAGATCTGAATAAGTTTGAAGAGAACTGAAAGCACTGTAAACGGCTTCTTCGTCTGTTCCTATTCCTTTCATGGCAGTATATAGCTTACTTGCGATTGTGTTATATTGACTAGTCGTTGTTGATAGCTTATCTTCATCAATTCCTTTGTTTGCTTCGTCTACCTGTTTTTGCTCCTTAATCTTATCAGATATAACATTTTTAATCTTTACACCTACAAAAATGACTACCACGAGTAAAACAATAACTATTGCTGTAATTATTGCGTATTTTTTTAAATTGATTGGGTTCATTTGTAACTAGTTTTAAGTAAAAAATAAAATGCTATAGGTATAATTATCGCCATACACACATATAATGCAGACAATAGCGTAACATTTACATCAACATTGACGCTTCCTAAATTATTTAAAAAGCCGGTTGTTTTTGTATCAGTTGTGGGCATATTATTTAAAAATTAAGATTAATAATAATAATACTGCAATAAGTGCAAGTAGCCAATTAATAGACGTATCGTTTACGGTTTTATCTATTTTCTTGTAAGTATCTTCTACTAATTCAGTTTTTGGAATTAATGGTTTCCACGATCCGGCACTTTCGATATTAACCGGTTCGATTGGATTAGTTGGCAATACTTGCGCGTTAGCATCAACAAGCGCGCCTTTTTCGTGTATTTCTGCAAGTAACTGCGCCTCGTTTATATCATCTGTTTTTGTCATATCTGTATAAAAATTTAATGTCATAAGATTATTTTTTAATAGTTGCCGTATTGGTCTGCGGCTTTCCACAAACCCTTGTTTTTCATGTCGTTTACTCTTTGTTCTACATTTGCGCAAAATGCAGCATTTTCTCTAAAAAATATAATTGGGTGGTTTTTTATATCAGCAAATACAAAACCAAACAAATCTATTTTTCGATTAGCATAAGCTGAATAAGTTGTATCAATAAAAAAGACAAAATCTCTATCTGACAAATTAACAATTGCCGGGAATATAGATTTCATTAAATTGTCTTTGCATACCCGCGCGCCTCGTTGGTCTAAATTTGCAACAAAATTATAAGAGAGATCAACTAGCTCGCGACGACGTTTATCCCATGCGCTGCGTGCATCGTTTAACGCGTCTAATTCTCTTTTCTTTGCACTCCACGTACTTAAGGCTGCATTTACTTGTTCAGCTGTTTTGCAATCAACAGGAGGTTCAGAATTGGTAATTTCTTTGTAGTTTTTTACGGCATTATCGAAAAGGTCTTTTTGCTTTTTCTTATAGCCATTGATTAAGTTCATCACTTCATCGTAAGTATCGTATTCCAGCTTTTCAATGTTTGCATTATCATCACCGGTAAGAGCGATATATTCAGTTAGCAAATTAGCCGTTTTGTTGTAGTCATCAATACGTGCAACCAATGTTTCGTATGAAAGTCCAACGCCACTCTTTTTTGTCAAATTGTAATATTCTGTGCGCTTTGCCTCTAATTGTTTATACTGTTCTGCCTCAAACGCGATCTTATCTTCTGCAATTCGTTTTTCGGTTGCAGTCATATTCTCCGTTATTTGAACACTTGGCTTAAAATCACTTGCTAAAACTTCTCGTTCTGTTTCGTTTTTATAAGATTTGCCGGCTTCCTCTCCGCTTTCCTGCGCTTTGCTTTTTGTTTTTTTGTATATAAAATATAGTGCTATTATAATTACTGCGCCTATACCTATTTTTTTAATATTTTCCATAATAATACTATTATTAATGTTATAACTATGATTAAAATCAATAAGTTATTTTTACTTGGTTTGCATTCGCTACCGTCTGCATTTGCTAATAAACTGCGTGCATATTCGCTGCCGTCTTCGGCTGCCTTTTTAACTGCATCAATTTTCGCTTGTTGTATTCGCGTTGGTTGTTTTGCGATCCTTTCAACCGACTTCGCGTAATTATATAAACTGTTTGGCTCTTTTAATGCTAGTTTAGATAACGCATAACGATCTGCCTCAATTTCATTCCTATTTTGATTTACATAATGTCCAATTTCATGTTGCAAAACAAATTTTTGTTGATAGGGTGTTAGTAAATCGTAAGCCGATCTGTTTATTTCAATGATGCCTTCTTTATAAAAACATCGTGCCGGATTTGTTGGACTATCGTTAAAATGCGGCTTATAAACCACCTTTAACATATTACTTACGCCCTCTTACTACAAACACAACAACTCCGGCCACAACAATTAATGCAACTATTACTGAAACTATAATTAATGTTCTTTTTTGTTGTGCTGCTGCCTCTTGCGCTGCTAATTCTGCCTCGTATTGTGCCTGTTGTTGTGTTGAACTGCTAGAGCCACCACCAAACATATTGCCTATTCCACTTTGCGAACTTAATCCCAATCCTATACCTCCTAGCACATTACCAAAAAAAGAAAAATAGTCAAAACCAACACCACTATCAGTTTTATCTGTTGCGCCTGTTGCGTTTGCAAACATTTGCATATTGATTTTATTTTTCAACTCCGGGTAAAGAATATTTATACATTCTTTTAATTGTGGTGCTTTCATGTTATAAAGAATTTCAAGATCCTTTACACATACCTTTTCTGTTGGTATGCCTGCCTCTTTTACAAGTACAAGCAAACCGTTTTGGTTTGCTTGTATTCTGTTTTCAAGATCGGCAAGCAAAACCTTTGCTGTCGAATTTTTCATATAGGTTTATTTTAAGCTTTTTTTGCTACATAAGCGCGGGCAACTGTATAAGCTGCTTCTTCTGCTTTTTTATTCACTGCCTCTGTGGTATCAACGCTTGCACCAAACAAGAAAGACAAAGTAATTGTTCTACCTGCTTGTACCTTTGTTTCCATTTCGGTCATGCCTGATAATACCCAATCTTTTACATCATCAATAGTCGCTGCTTTTGGGTTGTTAGTATCTCCGTCTACATAATCACTAGGAACTTTTTGAACTTCAACCGGTGTTTGGAAAGGTGTTTCTTTTCTCAAAACAATTGCTTCTTCCATTTGTGCAACGTCATCAACTTTAACGTCTATTTTGCGCAAACGGGTTGGGTTGTTCTTGATGTAACCTAACAATTGTGCAATTGATTGAGGTGATCCTGATGCTGTTACACTAGTTTTGATTGTGCCGTCTGCGATTATGCTCTTACCTGTGAAAGAACTTCTAAAGCCGGGATTCAAAACGATAATTTCATCTGCGGCACTTGCATTTGAAATAGTAATTTTGAAACGTTTTTGTGTTTCGTCTTCCTCTACAAATGATTTTGCCTTACCAAAATCTAAGAGGTTATCACCTGCACCGATATAATTTGTATCACCCTCTGCGCGTCCTGCTGCAGCTTCGCGCAATTGCGCGTCTGTAATTTGTACACTTCCTATGTTTTTCATAATTTTAAAAATTTACTCGTTTGTAGTTGTTTCTGTTAATGGTTTACTTTTTTTGAATTTGTCGCGGTTCGCATAAATTAATGCGCCGATACCGATAATTGCAACTATTGCAAGAATAACGGCTGTTTTTGTACTGTTCATTGTTTTTTTATTAGAATTAAATTATTTCTGATTCACACTGCAAATATCTAATGTTACAAATACCTACATTCCCGATAATGCACGATAATGCACGATAATGCACGATAATGCACGATAATGCACGATAATACACGATAATACAAAAAAAAGCCAACACAAAAAGTGCTGGCTTACTATTATTATAAATGTAATTATAAAACTATATTCTCATTTCCTTATAAAATTTAATAATGCCCATACAATGATAATATCGTAACAATAAAATTTTCCGTGTCTATTTGATAAACAAGTCTATTCTTATCATCTATTCTTCTACTATATTTCCCGGTAAGTTCAAATCTCAATTGTTCGGGTTTGCCTGTCCCTGTACAAGGGTGTACCTCTAATTCGGAAAGTAATTTACTTATACGTATAAGTTTGCTTTTCTGACCGCTCTTTTTCCACTTTAAAATATCATCTTCAGCTACGGTAGTAAAACATAATTTATAAATCACTTCCATATATCAGAACTTTTAATAAAACGTTTACTGCATTTTTCTGATTTTTTAATTTTAGCCACAAAATTAGGATCATAGGGGCTCTCTATTATTTTAACATTATCAGAAGCCTTTATAAGTCCTATTAGGGCATTTGCAAATTTACTTCTTATGTTATATTCTAATGTTATTGTTGCCATTTTTATTTCCTCCTTTATTTTATGCAAAGATATAAAATTATAACTCAATTACATACTTCTCTATCAAATATTTAACCACTACCGGCGGAAATATTTTATCTGTAACACTACAATTGTGTTCTTGTAAAAATTCGCTGTCGGTACGTAACCACTTTATAAATGTTCGGCGGCTTACTCCTGCCGCGTTTGCTAATTCGTTTTTATACATAGATTTGATTGGTTTCATATTTTAAAAATTAAGATCTAAATGAATCACCGGTTAAACATATGCGAACGCATGTTGATTTTATACGATCTAATGTTCTATCTCCATATCTCTCGACAATTTGTTTAGCTGTAAGATTTGTGGTTATAATGGGAAGTGCGTCATTCTTTTCACAACTGTCCATAAATTCCGAAAAGGGAATAATACGATCCCCGTATATTACTTTTTCAAGAGATTCTGTTCCTACATCATCAACGCTAATTAAACCTCCTATTTTAGGGTTTGAGTATATAAAATCTCCAAGTTTTACAGCATCAATATGCTTAACAACTTTATCGGTATAAATCAACAAAATAGGTGTTATTACGTGCCTTACTATCATTGTTTTGCCTAGTCCACAATTTCCGAACAAAAATAAACCTTTGCCCTTGTTATCTGCAAGCCATTCGGCAATTTGATCATATTCGGGCAAATAAGTAAAATTCAACCCACGAGTTTTTAAATAATTTTCGGCAAATACTTTCAAAAGCTCTTTTGCGTGGGGTATTTTGAATTTGATTCTGCGATCTATCGGCTGCAAAGTATTTTGAAAACGCTTGTAAATAGCAGCTATTTGTTCAGAATTGTTCATATTGCTGTGATTTTTGTTTAAATGGTTGATTAATAGTGTTTTGTTTTTCCGTTCTGTTCCAATTTCTTGCTGCAGCTTTCCAATCTTTCATTTTATTTTTTCCAATTAGCCACCCTTTGGCCTGGTAAAAATTAAAAAAATGATTAGGATCAATAGTTAAATTTTCGGTTGTAGCGTATTTTTTGATTTCTTCGACAGTTGGAACAACAAAATTTTTATTTTTTTTTGTTTGTTCACCCTGTGGGGGAACTATAGGGGGTTTATTAGTTTGGTTTAGTTTATTTATATTATTTTTTTCTTGTGTTACTTCTTTTTTTAAAAAAGGTGTCCGATTAGGTGTCTGATTAGGTGTCTGATTAGGTGTCCGATTAGGTGTCCGATTAGGTGTCAAAATTTGATACCTTGTTTTATCTTTTGCACCGTTGCCGCCTATTTTAATAGAAATTAAATTTGCTTGCATCAATCTATTTCGCGCGTTTTTCATAGCATTTCTTGACACTCCCACATTAGCACACGTCTTATCGTCTGAATGCGTCCAGCTATTCTCCCAGCCTAAACGATTCGCTGTTTTTAACAAGTAAAAATACAGCCTCGTTTCACAGCAAGAAAATTGACAAAATTCGTCTATGATCCAAAAATTATTTATTAGCTCCAAATAGTTCATACAAAAAAAATTAATTATTAATGATCCGGTAAAAATGCGGATCAACTTTTGCCTTTTCATTTACATATAATTGACTTTGTTTTATGAAGTCAAAATTTTGAGATATACAGTCTTTGCGCCTGTTTATATTATCTACAGTTTTAAAGAGTATATACGTATTCGCAAATGTAAAAAATACCAGTGGCACTTGCGTGAAACCATGCCCTACGGCAAAAATATCAACTCCATATTGTCGGCGGCGGATTAGTAATTGTCTAACTTCCGGAGCTGTTGCGTCTTGAAAATAAGCCCTACAATCGTCAAACAATATTATGCCCTTTTTAAAAAGTAATACTCTTTTTAGGGTTGTTTCAGGGTTAAAAATATGCCGATTAATGCCGGTAAACAAATAGTCCTTTTTTGTGTTTAATTCGTTTTCAGGGTATTCAGTCCATTCCACGCAATCAGGCGTAATTACTAAAGCACGTTGCCCACTGTCTTGCAATATCTGTTTTAATAGTGTGGTTTTGCCTGTACCATTAAACCCCAGCACTATCGTTAACATTGCCTCCCTTGTTTTCTGTTCCATTGTTTAAACGTTTTTCCAATTCTATAATTTTGTCTTGTAATAATTGTTTTTCTTTGCGCTCTTTTCGCAACTGAATAAGAGTATTTGTTTTACCTCCATATATGGCAATAACTAAAATTACAAAACCCCAAGTAGGTGAGATCTTAGCATTGTTGTATCGAAGTATTAATGAAAGGCTTTCTGTTAGTTGATCCTTTTCGTCCGGATCTAATTTAAAAGGTGTATTATCTCCACTGTTGAACATTCCCAAAACAGAAGATAAGACTTCATCGCCTCCAATAATAAGTCCTTTAGCCATTGTTCTACTTTCGCGCGCTAATACGGGTTTTTCTTCTGATGTATCAGAATCATTATCAGAAAAATCATCTTCGTTTAAAATGCCTTGCGCCTCTCTGTCTGTAACTTCTTCGGACACGCCTAAATCTTGTTTGTCAGCCTTAAATACATTGGTGAATTGTGATAGATCACCGTCGGCAAAATTATAATCGCTATCTTGCGACATTGTGTTATTAATAGAATCTTGCAGCATAATTTATATTTTAGATATTAGTGTTTTAATAAAATCTTGCAAAAGTTGTTTTTCTGCAACTCTAATAAGTTTATCGTTATAATCAAATACGCCTGTAACTATGTATATGCGTTTATTGGCATCTGGCAATAATATATATGCAACATAACGTTCGCCTGTATCTTCGTCTATATCTATACTTTTAAGCGCGTTTGAAACCATTTCATCAACCTTATCCAAGCCTTTCAAAATTTGAGGTAAAAATGGCTTAATTAGTGCCGTATTTATTTGCATATAACTATTTGTTTGATTTGTTTAATAGAAGTAATTTCAGGATTAATTTGTTGTGCTAATTCAATTAGTTCTGTATCTTTTACAACAAAGTCATAAAACCACAAGGAATATCGTTCTATCGTGTATTTAAGGAACATATCCGACAAAACATCAATTGGCTCTATCTCTCGTTTGTATTTTGCGCTTAAACGCTCTGCTGTAATTGATAATAATTTTGCTGTATACGGCTTGAGTAAATCTAATATTGTCTTTGATTGCAAGTGTATTTTTTCTTGTGTAAGCTCTGTAATCTGTTTGCTTTCTTCTTCAACATTTAGCTCTAGATTTTTTAATTGCTCCTTTAAAGTGATGCATTCAGCCTGTAATACATTAATACGCTCTTGTTGCGCAATGTTTTCAGTTTGTATACGCGTGCATTCATTTTGTATACGCGTGTATTCTTCTTGCATTCTGCTGTATTCTTCTTGCATTCTGCTGTATTCTTCTTTGCTTTCACTATTGCATTCAGTGTTTACATTATTGTTTACATATTGCATTCTTTCTGTAATCAACCGTGTAAATGCCTCCGCTTGTGTGATGTTTGGTTCTCTTTCTTTTAACGTTGTAAAATAGTCGATGAATTGTTGCTTGCTATCTTCCGCAACTCTTAGTGTAATTGGTGAATTTGCCATGATTTTAATTTTAAATTAATAACAATTTATTTATAATTTTCTTCTATTAAAAGAGTTAAACGTATAAACTCAACTCTTTTTCGAGTTTTTCTCTGCTCAATCTTTTATCTTCTGATAATACTTTTCTTAACGCTTTGCAATAGGTATAATCCTCTTCTGAATCCATTAATTGTAAAACCTTTGTACACGCTTTACTTCTTTTAAACTTTTTATACGTCAATTTACAAATCCTTTCTTGCATTTCGTTCATCATAATATTTTTTTTAAATTGTCAACCGCATAAAGTGGGGGTTAACGTGCCACACAAAGCTATTTTGTATAAGAATCTTCACTGATATTTATGAATTAATCACCTTTTTAATCGTATCGTCCGAACAGGCTGTATAGGCTAAAATAGTTGCTTTATCTCCGGCATATTGGTATCTTATTTCTATAATATTGATACCCGATTTTTGAAGTTTGTCAGCAGCTTCCGCAGCTCCTTTTTTTTGTGATAATTCGATACAAGTATTATTAATACTTCTTATTATATTTATATCCATAATCGTTTGTTTTTGGGGGTTATATAAGTACTTTTAATGTTGCCACTATTATTAATAAAACACATAATGCTATATTTACAATAAAAGTGTAATTAGCCATTTTTACCCAATTTTCTAGTTTTGCGTATTTATTATATTTTATAAAAATCCAAAAGAAAAAACCTACAATAACTAAAGTAATTGAAATCGCAAAACAGGCTAAATAGATAAAATGAAATACATCTAATAGAGTTTGAATAAAACAAAGGCTTTTCATAATGTCTTTATTTAAAATTCTTTTAATCCTAAATAGGCTTTTATTTCTTTGGGTGAAAATCTAACCGCGTGGCCTATCTTTTTGTTTGGCAGTTGGTTTCGTTGTGCCATAGCGTAAACGGTCTGAACATTGAGGTTCAACCATTCTGCAACTTCGGTGGGTTTAAGTAGTTTTTCCATGATTATTGGTTTTTAAGGTACTTTGTTATATATAACTTCCTAATTAGTTCGGCTTTTACGCCCGGAGAATTACGCCTTATAGCGTTATACACTGTTTTTTTGCAGCAGCCCGCTAATTTTGCAAGCTCTTCCGTCCAACCGTTAGGTGGTAGAATGATTGGTAACTCATTTAAATTTTCCATAATTATTATTACATTTGTGGTGATTACATATAGAAGTATTTCGTTGCAAATATAAGTATGAAATTTCATAAATAAAAAAAATAATGGATAAAATTTCATCAATAAAGGAAAGAATTTTGCAATTTATTGAATATAAAGGAATTGCAAAAACTGATTTTTGTAAGAAAACAGGTATTTCATATGCAAATATGAAGGGTAAAAGTCTTTTTAGCGAAATTGGAGGAGGACAAATTGGTGAAATTATATCCACATTTCCTCAAATTTCTGCCGAATGGCTACTTACCGGTAAAGGTGAGATGCTAAAAAGTGATTCTCTGGAAGTAAAAAAAGAAGTCATTAGCTCGGCAGAAGAACGCGTTGATCGCCTGCTTTCTATTATAGAAAGTCAACAGGAGGTCATAAAAAATTTAAGCGAGGCTCTAATAGAGGCAGATGCCCAAAAGGAATGCGGTGCAGAATGTGCCGGTGTAGGGTAACATTTAGCATGATAGAGGCAAAATACTAACTTATTAGTATGGGTGGTTGTGTTAATGAATAAGATGTGGTAAGGTTATAATAAAAAAGCCTTTGAATAAAGGCTTAATTGGGTGGGGTGAGGTTATTTATAAAACAATTGGTATCTAATACTATATTCTTCATTATTTGTATGCAGTACGCAAATGGGTTTTCGCTATTTTATTATTTTTTTCTTCTGTCATTTTTCCCGATTTCCACAGTGCGTCCATTTGCTTTTCTATTTCCTTAGCATAATAAGAAGAAAGCACTTTTTTAAGTTTGTCTGTTGCTGTTTTCGTTTTAGCAAAAGAAAACATTTTTACAAGTTGTAATTGTGTTTCATTTAATACTGTAGTTGCCATAATTTAGCCCTCCTATTTTTTGCAAAGATATAAAAAAAATAATAAATTGGCAGATTTAGTATTTAGAGGAGATATGTAACTTGTTTGCTTAAACAAAAAACACTCCTATTGAAGATTAAAAAAACAAGGTCCTGGATTTTCCTTCTAAGGTTGGGCTGTTAAAACAAATCGGAGTGAGTTCCTGTGTTCGTAAATAGTAGTATTAATTCTATATCATTTTGCTTCCAAATAAGTAACCAATCTGGTTGGATGTGGCATTCCATGTGTTCAGCAAAATTACCTGTGAGTTTATGCGGTTTGTATTTTGGTGGGAGTGTACCTGTTTGCGATAATAGATCAATTACTTGTTCTAATTTTTCTATATCATATCCACGCTTTTTACAGCGTTTGACATCATTTTTAAAATTATTTGTCGCAACAATTTTATACATTATTTTAAACACTTTTCAATCAAATCCTTGGCATCTTTTGCTGTAAAAATACGTCCTTTTTCAATATCTTCTTTTGATAATTCAAAACTAGACTTTTCTTTTTTTTCTAAAGAAAAAAATCCTAAAGACAAAATATAATCAATAGTTTTTTTAGCTAATGAATTTCTTGCGTCATATTTCAATGTTATGCTTGCCATTTTAACCTCCTATTTTTTGCAAAGATATAAAAAAATAATTATTCTAACAAGCTGATAATATTCTTCTTTATATCGTCGTCAATTTGCCTGTAACGCGCAAAAGCACGCGAACCCTCTACGTGTCCGGACATAGATCCAATTAGATTAGGATCCTGAACTTGTTTATACAAGTTGCCTATAAACGTACGCCGCGCCATGTGGCTACTTGCTATTTCGCAAAGTTTGCGTTTCTCTTCGGTGCGGGTTCTGGGATTAAGTATGGTAACTGTACGATTCAAGCCAGCGGCCTCAAAAAAATCTTTTATTGTATCGTTGTATTTTTGTTGAGAAATAAAAGGTAGGAGTTTATCCCCTTTTAAATCCTTATACTTATTCAAAATGTCTATAACCCATTTATGCAAAGGTACACGTACAACAGCACCAGAATTTTCTATAGTTTTTAACGGAATATACTCTAAAATGCCATCGTTAATATTGTTTTTAGTGAGTTTAATAAGATTCCCAACCCTGCACCCGATTAAACACTGAAAAACAAAAATATCACGTTGTACAGCCAATTTCGGACGATTAGCAAAATCGTAATTATATAGATGCTCAACTTCTGACATAGTAAGATATTGAGGGGTTCCGTAAATTTCTTTGCTTATCTTGAATTTTTTAAATGGATATTCTTTGATATATCCAAGATCAACAGCATATCTAACAACTGCTCTAATTTTTTTGATGTGGCCAATTGCTGTGTTTTCCGAAATGGTCGAAGAAATAAAGTTGTATAAGTTCTGAATATCTTTATAAGATAAAGCAGATAAAGATATTTTATAGTTTTTTTCTTCAAACTCAAGTACTTTGTTTTTAATTGTGTGATAATGTTTTTTGCGCTCGTTTTTCAATTTATGCGTTTCTGTGTACATTTCTATAATATCGGCCAAACTTGCTATTTTATTTGTGCCGCCGTTAAGTAACAAGGTCAATTGTTCGCTATTTTGGGGTGTGTTTCTTTCGTACACAGAAATAATTGTATTCTGCAAAGACCTTATTTTTTCGTTTGTTTCTGCTCTGTCTGCCGGGCTTACTTTTGCAGATCTTTTAAGTTGTCCGTTTTTTTCATCAAAATCTTTTGGGCTAACCAATATTTTACTTTTATAGTATAATTGTGCTTGTCCGTCTAATAATCGGAATCTAACATTTGCTAATTCTTGTTTTGATCTTACAAACGCTTTAATTGTTGCCATGCTGTTTTTCGTTTGTGCAAAGATAATGTTTTGCACGCCATTTGCACGATAATTGCACAAAAAAGCAATAAAAAGACATATAAAAACACAAATAAAATAATTTGAAATGGAATGTAATATGCTGATAATAAAAAAAATACGCTGTGTATCAGCGTATTTTTGGTTTTGTTAAAATATTACTTTGTGATTCCGTCGGGATTCGAACCCGAGACCCACAGCTTAGAAGGCTGTTGCTCTATCCAACTGAGCTACGGAACCATTTTGCGGGTGCAAATGTACAATAATTAATAACAATATCCAAACTGTGGGGAGTAGATTTTTAAAATGGATAACCAACTGCGAAATGTAGAGCGGTATCTTTGGTAATATCCCAGGTGTTGTTAAAACGCCAATTTTGACCGGCTGGACGTCCAGGATCGAATGCCTTTATACCCCAGTCTAAACGAATTACGAAATATTCGAAATTTAGTCGAATCCCAATGCCATAACCTAAAGCGATTTGCTCATAGAATTTATTCCATTTAAATTGCCCTCCGGCTTGTCCTTCATCTGCGAGGGTCCAAATATTTCCTGCGTCAAGAAATAAAGCTAACTCAAGCATCCATACCAATTTTGTACGGTATTCCATGTTTAAGTTTAGGTTAATATCTCCAGATTGTTTCATGTAATCGATAGTACCTCCCGGGTTGTATGCACCCGGACCTAAAGTACGAGCCGACCAACCGCGCACGCTATTTGCTCCACCTCCATAGTAACGCTTTTCAAATGGTAAAATTGATGAATTTAAATATGGAACACCTATTCCTAAACCGATATGATATGCTATAGAGTTCTTACTATCTACCCGTAGATTGTATGTAAAGTCTCCGTCAATCTTAACATATTGTGCAAATGGGATATTACCTACCAGATACGATCCTGTTGAGTCTTTAGAGGCGTTTGTTGCTGCACTTATTCCGTATAATAAATTACCTCCGATTTCGAATGCTCCGCGTACAGAAAATGCGCTTCTGTTTTTTTGTAAATGTTGGTTAGAATACGAAATACTATACCCCGTACGCATTATTAAGTGGTCTTCGTAACTATATTTTAATAATGAATTTCCAATAGTCTTACTTAAAGAATCGGACATAAATGGGAGGTACACATAGTTGAAATCAATTAGATCAACTTGATGGTAAACTCGTTTAGGAGTTTGCCAGCGATACCTCATACCTGTACCTGCAATTATACGTGAATAGTCTCTTCGAATCTGGTAACTAAAATTAGCGTACACATCAGTATTTGCCGGATTGTTACGAATGAAGTTCTTTTTTAGAAACGGGAAAAAGAAGTTAGGAAAGCTTAATCCTATTTCTGTAGAAATATCCCAAATAGATCTGGCACCTATTATTGATTCGTTGGCTCCACGCAATTGGAACTTAAGAGATTCACCTCCTCTAAAAATATTGTTATGTTTATAGGCAAATTTACCGGCAATACCAAAATCACCCTCATTATTAATTCCTTCTACCTCAAAACTGAATGATTGTAATTTGTCTGGAGTAACAACGATATCGCAATCCATCATTTTTTTTATAGAATCTGATGCTGTTGAGTCAATTATTGCTGAATCTAATACCTCGCTAAATGATATGTTCAAGTATTTAAATACATTCAGGGCTGATAATTTTGCATATGTCTGATCCACGGCTTTCGCTGAGTACAAACTATCAAGATCGATGTATGTTTTATTGTACAATGCAGATGGACGTATAAATTTGTTGTTTGAATATACAAATCTGTCTTTGTATTTAATTGATTTCAGTGATTGTAATATAGAATCGTTTAACAAGTCTGTCGGTTCGTTAACCGCATAGTAATTAATATTCCGTATCCTATATGTTTTATGATCTTCGCTCTTATATGTATCTTTTCCTACTATTTTACGTAGAGGTCTTACTACCATTAATAAATTAACTTGATGTGTATTTAGACTACTATCCGCAATAAATCCTATATATTCTTTATCAAAATAATAGTATCCATTGTTTTTTAAATATTCAGACAAACGTCCTCTTTCTGCTTCCAATGCGTCTGTATCAAATAGCTCGCCGGAATGTATAGTTCGATTTACTGAATCTTTATATATTAATTTTCGAATCTCATGATTATTGATTCTGTATTTGAAGTTTCTTATACGATATGGCTCATTTGTTTTTATTATGTACTCAACAGATGCCTTTTTCTTCTTGAATGTCGCATTAGAACTTACGACGGCATTTTTGTATCCTTTGTTGGACAGATATTTTGTTAGCTCTTTTTCAGATGTGCTTGTTGATGCCGGATCGTATATAATAGGGGCATCACCAATTTTCTGCAAGAATCGATTAATCCATAGGGTAGTGTCTCTTCCTGATAAACTATATATTGCAACGTTAAATGGAATAAAATCAAACAGTTTCGGATTTGGGCGTTGACGTAGATATGAAAGCATATTTACTCCCTTAAGATTTTTGTTGTCTGTTTTTATCGATGCCTTGTTTAATATATATTGGCCTTCCGGAACGTATTTAGTAGTGCTGCAGGCCGACAAAAACATTGTCAGTATCAGGCATATATACGTGAGGACTTTTTTAGTGCGCATATTAAACACAATTTCATGCAAAAGTACCACAAAAATACGGCAATACAAATATCTTTTGTAACTTCGCAGTAATAAAAAAACCATATGTTAAGTAAAAATAGAATTAAATATATCAAATCTTTATCGATTAAAAAGAACAGATACGAAGAAAAA
>RZYM01000080.1 GCA_009930305.1 Bacteroidia bacterium | reverse complement strand
ACTCATTGGTTGCTGATGGTAAAATTATTGACACCAAGAAAATGTTATTGACAAAA
This sequence comes from Bacteroidia bacterium, assembly GCA_009930305.1. Classification (GTDB taxonomy): domain Bacteria; phylum Bacteroidota; class Bacteroidia; order Bacteroidales; family Paludibacteraceae; genus Enterocola. The sequence goes on along the minus strand of RZYM01000080.1, from coordinate 2,895 downwards.
TAAAACACTCCTATGTCTATAAACAGAGTCTATTACCTCATCGCCGCATGTTTACTTGCTATGCTATCATCGTGTATCATGATGGGACCGCAAGCCGACCCGATTGCTTTGCTACAAGGTAAAAACGATGCAATGATAACTGCCGGGTTATGCGCCCCGGGAGTTTCAAATACAATACTCGGTGCTTCAGTATCTGGAGCATACGCACCAACTGATCATTTTGCGTTGCAGGTTCATGCCGAATTCCCTTTTGGTAAGCAACGTTATCAATATCCATTTTATACTAGTTTAAACATGGGTTATTTTACCAATCTTGGTTCTAATGTAATTATCGAGAACTTTTACGGCGGCGGATATGGGAATATCTCTACTTATTCTGATCCTGAAATATTTTGTTTCGGATATGGTAACGTTGTTCGAGCATATACTCAGATTAATTGCGGCAGAATCAACCTTGGTCGTGTTCATGGAGAGTTCGGAGGCGGTTTAAAATTAGGATATGTAGGATATCATTCTTCTTTTAAGGCAAATCTCAGTGGAGAGATTCAATACACGAATAGATGGACTCATGGTATGCTTATTGAGCCGACTCTTTTTTACCGCTTCGGATGGGAACATTGGAGAATCGGTTTGCAGATAACAGGTTCCTTTAGTCCAATGTTTCCACATGGTTTAGTACTGGGATGCGATCCTTCCATCACACTTAATTATTGCTTTTAACGATGAAAATACATATAAAATATGCACTGATTGCATGCTGCCTCTTACCTGCATTAACATTTGCAAGAAATTTGTTAGAGACAAATGACAGAGGTTCTATCCATTGGAATCAATCAACTAATAATAATGGGTCTTGCATAACAAGATATAATAAACATATCCCCGTAATTGGTCGTGTATTCGAAGAACAATGCTTATGCACGAACTCAAATGTTGGCTGCGGTGCTGTAGCAATGGGACAGGCTATGTGGTACTGGCAATGCCCGCGACAAAGCATCTATCGCACGTACGATTGGAGCAATATGCCGAATGCATTATATGACAATACTCCTGTACAGCAAGAAGACAACATAGCTCATTTCTTACATGATTGCGGTGTTGCCTGCAACATGAACTATGATTTTTGTGATGGATCATGGACATTAATCTCATACATTGCGAATGCACTACAGACTAAATTCGGATATACTACCTGCGAAGTATTAACTCGCAGCGATTGGTCTGATGATGTATGGATAAAGATTATGAAAACGGAAATAGATGCTGGTCGTCCTATTATATATACTGGATTTCCTGATAACGCCATTAATTTTCCAGAAGGTCATTTCTTTAACGTAGACGGATATATTATGGAAAATGGACAGCCAAAATTTCATTTGAATTACGGACATGGTGGAGGGGATGACACAGATGCATTTTTATCCAATTTTGAATATCAGTACCAAAACAACATGATCATTGGCATATCACCAACACGAACTTACAATAGTAATATTCCATGTGAACTAACAAGTTTCCTATTTAACACCGTCATTAGTCAAGCAAACTTTAGTGCATACAATTTAATCTCTTTGCCCGCCCCAAATAGGTCTCTTACCATCAAGTCTGGCGCAGTAGCAAGTATGACAGCCGGCAGGTATATCACATTGGAAAAAGGTTTTAAAGTTGAAAAAGGAGGAAGTCTTTCTACTTCAATAGACAGATCAATGTCTATTTTATGTGATTGCGGGTTATCAACTGCTGGATTACCTTGGTTAAGTAGAACATCCGCGGGATACGAGATACACGGAGCAAATTCTTTTTTATTTACTGTTTACGATACAAGCGGTCGTTTGGTATATGCCAACGCAGGATTAGTAACCTCTAATTTCCCTGTTGTATGGACAAACCCAATCAACTATGTATCAACAGGAACGTATGTTTTACAAGTAACGTTCCGTAACAATTGTGGTCAAAAAGTAACGCGTTCGGATACAATGGGATTATATTAATAACACACAAAACACCTGTCAAAGATTACCGTTTAATGTGTTGCTATCGGTGATGTATCGATTTTAAAGAGAAATAGTAAAAACGAGTTATTATGTGCGCAAAAACAGTTTATTACCTAATCACAGCTTGCCTAATCTCAGCACTGTCATCGTGTTCAATTATGGGACCACAGGCAGATCCCATTGCTTTGCTGCAAGGTAAAAATGATGCCATGGTTACTGCGGGGCTTTCAGCCCCTGGCGTTTCAAATACTATACTCGGAGCTGCGGTATCCGCAACATATGCACCGACCGACCATTTTGCATTGCAAGCACACGCCGAATTTCCGTTTGGCAGTAATCGTTATCAATATCCGTTTTATACTAGTTTGAACATGGGTTATTTTACAAATCTTGGTTCTAATGTAATTATTGAAAACTTTTACGGTGGCGGATTTGGAAATATCTCTACTTATTCTGATCCTGAAATATTTTGTTTCGGTTATGGTAACGTTGTTCGGGCATACACTCAGATTAATTGTGGCAGAATCAACCTCGGGCGCGTTCATGGTGAGTTTGGAGGTGGTTTAAAATTAGGATATGTGGGATATTATTATTCTTTTGAAGCAGATCTCGGTGGAAATATTCAATACACGAATAGATGGAGTCATGGTATGTTGATAGAACCAACAATATTTTACCGTTTCGGATGGGAGCATTGGAAAATTGGTTTGCAAATAACAGGTTCATTTAGTCCTATTTTCCCCAATGGTATAATACTTGGGTGCGACCCTTCTATAACACTTAATTATTGCTTTTAAGTTAAATATTAATTATGTCCAAAACAACATCATATCTCATTTGCTTGCTATCGGTTATGTATCGTTTTTAAGTATAGTATTCGTTTTGAAAGTGTAGAAGGTAT
>RZYM01000029.1 GCA_009930305.1 Bacteroidia bacterium | reverse complement strand
CACTCTGGCCCAAGGCGTGCTGAAATATTTCGGCAGCGGCGAGCTCGAATATGTGCCATTCCCGGAAGTATTGAAAGGCAAGTACCAAAGCTTTACCGAGGCAGACAGCTCTAAATTACTTGCGGCAGGTTATGACGGTGGCTTCACTAATATCGAGGAAGCAATTGCCGAGTACTGCGAGCTTTTAGATAAGCACGAAGGATATCTCAGAAATGATCGCTAAAAAAAGTCCAACGGGGACGATTCTTTTTGGACCAGAGGGTGGACCAGAGGGGACCGTCCCCTCCGGTCCACTAACAAGCAAGACAAAGGCGGTTTTTTTCGACCGCGATGGTGTTCTTAATGTAGACAAGGAATATCTTCACAATATAGAGAAACTGGAATGGATAGATGGAGCCAAAGAGGCAGTAGCCTATTTGACCAAAGAGGGCTATACTGTTTTTGTAGTGACGAATCAAAGCGGCATTGCCCGCGGTTACTACGAAGTAGAAGATATGCAGCGCTTGCATGAGCATATGGCTGCAGAAATTGCTGAGGCTGGTGGCAAAGTTACCAAGTTTTATTATTGCCCGCATTTGCCAACCGGCAAGGTCGCAAAATATGCCATTGAGTGTGATTGCCGCAAACCGAAACCGGGGCTTTTGTTGCAGGCCATGAGCGAGTATCATATCTGCAAGGAAAACTCCTTCCTGATTGGTGACAAAAAACGTGATCTGGAGTCAGCTGAGGCAGCCGGCATCAGAGGTTATCTTTACGAAAACGGCAATTTGCTGGAATTCGTAAAAAAAATAATTAATAGGTAGAAGATGTATACTCTCATTTATTGAAATAAAGGATGCAACACAAGGTGGATTTGAAAAGCAAGAGGCAGTGAACAGCAATTAATAATAGGCCCCAACTATGGATATATATTTCGATAGTGAGTCAGGAAATAGAGTGATGACGGATTGGCAAACAATAGAGTGACATTATTTTTCCATAATTTACAACAAGATTTGAAAGTGTTTATTTATTTTAATGTACTATTAATGTTGTTCAGGATTACCTTCTTATTTGTTTTTTCTTCACAATTGGCAGATGCCAGTATCAAGGAAATTGAGGAAGCTCTTTGGTATGGTTTTCGCATTAGTTTGAAAACAGCTGGTATAGTTGCTTTATCTAGTGCTATCCTGGCTACTATTCCAAATCTCGTTTTTGTTACCTGGTGGGCAGAGCGAATTCGTAAAATTTGGTCTAGTATTTGTATTGTCGTTTTTACGTTCGCGTTTGTTGCACGCATTCCATATTACACTATTTTTAATTCTGGCTATAACCTGATGCTGCTAAATGGTGCTAAGGATGATTGGCATGCGATTTATGATACTGCAGTCAGTCAATATCAGCTTTGGCCGCGGCTTCTTGGTGTGGCAATTATATCTTCTATATTAATAGCTATTTTAAGAACTTTACTTATAACACGAACTTGGTTACCAAGAAATCATCGGGGTATTATTGTTTTTTCTACAGTTTTGATATTACCAGTCTTTATGCTCATCATTAGATTTGGTGGCAGCTATAGTTATGCTAATTCAATCCATTGGGAAAATGCGGCCAAAATGAATTCTAATGTTCTTAATGAAGCTATTTTGGATGATGGACAAGCTATTTATAGAGGATATAGTATGTACAAACGCTTGGAAAAAGCAACTAATGTCAATATTACTGCATCTGAGTTAAAAGAAAAGATAGCCTTACTTGGCGGGAACCCTTCAGCAGCAACGGTTGAGGAAGCTTTTACAAAAAAGGCTGAGGGACCAAGGCTCCAAAAGCAACCACAGAATGTTATTTTTATCTTGGGTGAAAACTATGCTCTATGGCCGTTTTTACCAAGTTACAAAAACCTTGGTTTGGTACAATATGGTGAGAAGTTTTTAAACTCAGACAAGTCTGCCAGCATTCAAAATTTTGTTCCAAATGCCGGTGGCACTATAGGTTCAGTTGAGGGAATGGTAACTGGTTTCCCTGAGGCTAGTCTCTATACAAATTATCAGGAGGAAACCTACAAAACAACTTATGCAAGCGGCATTGGCAATGTAATGAAGAAGCTGGGCTACAAAACATGTTTCTGGTACGGTGGTTTTGGCTCATGGCAGAATATTAAGAAGTTTTCTCTGTCACAAGGTTTTGACGAGTATCATGGAGCAGACGAGTTTGAAGTTGCTGGCGGTAACTCTTGGGGAGTTACCGACGGAGAATTGTTCGCCGAAATATCGAATTATATGAAGAAAAATCATAATGAGAAAACATTCCATTTTATTCTAACTACCAGCAATCATCCACCCTTTACCATTGATGTTGATAGTTTGGGTTTTAAGCGGCAAGATATAGAAAATAAATTGCCTAATACTATCGACAAAAAAAAGTCAACCTTGGATCAGCTTGGACATATATGGTATGCGGATCAGATGATGGGAAAATTTGTTGAAAATACGGAACAAGCTTATCCTGATACGCTTTTTGTTCTTACTGGTGACCATGCGGAACGTTTCTCTTTTGCAAAAGAAGAATCAAATCAAGCTAATTTTGCTGTTCCTTGCATATTTTATGGAACTGGTGTAGAAAAGAGCTGGTTTGATAAGAATATTGCTGGCAGTCACATGCAAATAATACCGACTTTGGTTGAAATGCTTGCACCAACAGGATTTCAGTATGTAAGCTTCCTGCCAAGTTTTTATGATAAAAATGCAATTTATGGTTTTAATAGTCGATTGTGGACTTTTGATGGCAAATTAGGTATGCTGCAGAATTTGGATCAAACTTATTTGCAGCAAACACAAATCGAATATTTTAGCAGTGTTCCAGATGCAGCCAAACTTGTAGGAGCATGGAGAGTAAAAAAAGGTAATAATATTAATTAAGCATAGCTGTTTCACAGTTGCTTGAACTTAAGAGGTTTTTATGGACTACAAAAACATCCTTATTATTAAGATGAGTTCTTTGGGTGACGTAATACATACGTTGCCCTTTTCTGCTGCTTTACGGAGACTCTATCCTAAGGCACGGATCTCTTGGCTTGTACATCCGCAATTCAGTGGTTTTTTGCCTGATCCTCCGACTATTGATAAGATAATTTATTTTGATAAAGTAGCTTTTAATAAAATGGGCTTCTTACAAAAAGTTAGTTTTCTTCGGAAGTTCAGGCAAGAATTGCATGCAGAAAAATTTGACTTGGTTATTGATATGCAGGGTTTATTTAAAAGTGCTGTTATTGCCGCGCTGACTGGCTGCCAAAACCGTATAGGTTACTGCGAGATGCGTGAAGGCAGCGGCTTTGTGAGCAAAGCTATCTGCGGGTCACATTCTGCTGACCACGTCATAGAACGTTATCTGGATGTTGCTCGTTACTTGGGTGCTGATGTCAAAGATATAGATTTTCCTCTGCCTGATTTGGCCCGAGAAGAACAAAGCGTAAGGAGAAAACTAGATGCTAAAGGCTTAATTGAGCAGGAATATGTGGTATTTGTGCCTGGCGCACGGTGGGAAACCAAAGAATGGCCGCCTGAGCACTATGCAGCGCTAGCAGATAAAGTAACACAGGATGGTACTTTTGTTGTTTTAGCAGGTGGGCCTGATGAAAAAGAAAAAGCTGCATTGATTGAGGCAGCAGCAGAAACTGATAGAATTATTGATTTGACAGGGCAAACTTCATTAAGAGAATTAGCGGCATTGATCAAAGGCTGCCAAGTCTTCATCAGTGGTGACACAGGCCCGCTGCATTTTGCGGCTGCACTAAAAAAACCTTTAGTAGCAATGTATGGCCCGACTAAGGCTGATCGTACTGGCCCTTATGGCAGTGATAAGGCAACTGTGCTGATTACGCCGGCAGCTTGTGCAGGATGTCTGAAAAAGCACTGCAGTGATTGGCATTGCATGGGGGATATTACGCCAGAGATGGTTTATCAAGAATACTTAAAAAAGTTGGAGTAGAAAAATGCTGGAATTAAATAAAAAGCGTATTATAGTAACATTTTTAATGCATCTTGGTGACTTAACCCTGACCACACCATTTCTGCACGTATTACGTAAGGCAGCACCAGATGCACATATTGCCTATTTAGTCGATGAAAAATTAAAGGATGTCGTATTGCATAATCCTAATATTGATGAAGTACTGACAATCGACAAAAAAGGTAAAGACAATAGCATTAAGGCTCTTTGCAAGGCAGCTGATATAATTAGCGAGAAAAAGTTTGATGTACTGATCAACTTACATCCGAACGAACGATGTTCCTTCATTGATTTTTGGGCCAAGGTACCGGTAAAAGTCGGCTTTAGCCACTTTTTGTTCCGTCCTTTTTTGACAAGAGTAACACGCTTGAACAGAAAAATGCACGCAGCTGATATGTATATTGATGTTTTGGCGCAATTAGGTGTACAAGATTTAACTAATAACGGCTTGGAGATTTTTCCCGGCGATGACGATAAAATAACAGCAAATGATTTTTGGCAAGAGCAGCAGGTTGCAGCTGACGATAAATTAGTTGGTTTTAATATTGGCAGTGCCGTTAAGACTAAGCGCTGGCCGCCAGAGCGTTTTGCCCAGGTAGCTGACGCATTAGCGGCTAAAGGCTGCAAAACAGTATTCTTTGGCGGGAGTATGGATGAAGAAATGGTTGAAGAAGCGACATCGCTTATGACAACAACGCCGATTATTGCAACTGGTCGTTTTACGATTGGACAGCTTGCGGCAGCTATGCAGCGCTGCAAATTGATTATAACCAACGACAGCGGACCGATGCATGTGGCAATTAGTCAGAAAGTACCGATTGTTGCTATGTATGGACCATCAAGCCCTGCGCTCTATGGACCTTATACTAAGGATGCAACGATTGTGACAGCTATGCCACCTTGTACCGGTTGTGCCAAAGGTATGAAACATGAGTGTACTGACATGCAATGTATGACCAGGTTAACAGTTGAACAAGTTATAAAAGCGGCAGAAAACTGGCTGAAAAATGATGCAGCAAGTTTTTAAAGGAGCAGATAAAGTGTTTGAAGAATCGTATTTTGAAGAAAACAATTTTATAAAAAAAACATATTCATATTTGAGTGATGACCATAGTGGCATATATGATAATGTTATTCATATATGTTTTAATCTTGATTGCAAGTATTTTCATCAACTAGGTGTGACGGTAACATCAGTGTTAGAAAATAATCCGCAATTCCGTTTCGTTTTTCATGTATTTATTGATAGTATTGCGGATGCAGATGTTGCAAAAGTGCAGCAGGTAATCGAAAAATATAAATGTGATTTTCATATTTATATTATGCAAATGGAGCCATTTTCCCACTTTCACCTGCGCAATAAAAGGTATAGTCATGTTGGATATTTCCGCGTTTACATGCCAAAAATACTGCGTAAATTCACTAAAAAATATCTTTATATAGATGCGGATATGATTTGTGTAAATAGTTTACAGCCATTTTTAGATATTGACCTCCAAGGTAAACCAATTGCCTGTGTAAGTGATTTCCCCGATGCGTTAGAGGCACGGGCAGCGTTTTTAAAACTGAAAAGCGGGAAGTATTTTAACGCAGGTATGATGTGGGTGGATGTCGAGGAATGGGAGAAGCAGAAGATTACAGAACACTGTTTTGAATATATTGATATGGACCCTAATTGCTTTACTGCACATGATCAAGACGTATTAAATCTTGTTTTTGACGGTAATTATGTTTTATTACCAAAAATATTTAACTATATGGGTGGCATAGGGGTTAAAATTCAAAAAGATATAATCATCTATCATTTTTTGGCAGGATCAAACCTTGGGATGTTTGTTTAACAGATTACGATAAGGTTTGGCGCAAATATTGCAAGATATCTTTTTGGGACACGATTGAGGATCCATTGCCGCCGCGTGAATCAAAGTATTATGCTGATTTTAAATTTGCAGGTGAATACTATCAAAAACAGGGAGATTATTTACAAGCTTTTAAATGTTATTTGATTTATTCGGTTTTAAAAATAAAATTGAAGTTATCTTTGGAGAAATCCTAAGTAGGTGGTATTGTGCAAAATCTGTCGATAATTATCTTGACTAAAAATGAAGAAAAAAATATTGAAGCGGTAGTTTGTAATGCTAAGCAATGTACCGAAAAAGTAATTGTTGTTGATTCAGGCAGCACTGATCAAACTGTTATTTTGGCAGAACGTGCCGGAGCAGAAGTGCTTTTTCGTGCTTGGAACAATGACTTTGCGGCACAACGCAATTTTGTGCTGGACAAAATAGAAACAGAATGGTTACTTTATCTTGATGCGGATGAAAGATTGAATCCACAACTAATTGAATCTATTAAAGCAGTTGCAGCATCTGGTGAGAACAATAAGCAATATACTATTAAACGCTATTCCCATGCTTTTGGACAGCAGTTCAGGCATGGCGTTTTGCGACCGGATAAGGTAGCACGGTTATTTCCGCGCGGTAAAGTGTCTTGGGTTAATAGAGTGCACGAAAGGCCTGAGTGTGATTTGCCTAAGCTGACGCTAAATGGAAATATTATTCATTATACTTACAGCGGATGGACTCAATGGCTAAGAAAGTTTGAGCAATATACAACAATTTGGGCAAATGACGCGTATAAAAAGGGAAAAAGAACGTCTCCTTTTGGTATCATCAATCATGCAAATTTTGCTTTTATACAAATGACATTTCTCAGATTAGGCTTTTTAGATGGATTTATGGGTTTTGTAATGTGTTGTAATCATTTCTTTTATACTATGATAAAATACTTGAAATTATATGAATTGCAAAGAAGGGAACGCAAATGAGAGTAGCGATTTTGGAGAGTATTGTAATGCCAGCTGGGCATGAAGTAGAATTTGATCGCATCCTGGTAGAAGAATTTAAAAATCAAGGCCATAAGCCAATTTTTTTTGTTCCCCAAAATTATCCTTTTAAATTTGATTACAAGACGGAAATTGTATATTTAGAAGGTGGCGAGGCAATAAGCTACGCCGGAGTAGGAAAAATAAAGAAAATATGGTTATCACTGCAAAGAGAGCAAAGAAGGATTGCGTGGTTTAATGATGCTTGTAAAAAAGCAAAACAGGGGTTGTGTGACGCGATCATAATTCCTACTTCTAGCTGGCGTGGATTAAGATCGATATTAAAGAGTGATTTAAAAGAATCACCAGTTCCAGTATTAATTATTTTGCATGGCATTATGCCCAAAGATAAAAGTCATTTAATTGATGGAGTAAAAGCTTGTGAATCTTTTAAAAATGTTCATATAGCTGATTTGGGGTTACAAACTTTATCTGATTTTGATGAATTAACTGGTTATCACAATTTTCATACATTACTAGGACCTGTGTATAAGCCATTTGACCTGCAAGTGGCCCCTGAATTTAATATTCATGAGCCTATCAAATTAGGTTTTTTTGGCCAATATAGAAAAGAAAAAAACTTATCTTTCTTTTTGGAAGCCTTTTGCAAAGCGAAATTTAATCGAGAAGTTGAGCTCTTGGTGCAAGGGGCGACGGTTACAAAGGAAGATTCTGATGATTTTGAACGTTTGACAAAACTTTATTCAGCTAATAGTAGTATTAGATTTTTACATAAAAATTTGTTGGGCATTGAATGGCAACAAGAATTGATGAATATTGATGTTTTGCTGCTACCCTATGCAGCGGAACGCTATCGTTACCAGCCGAGTGCGATGCTATTTACCGCAATAGGATATTATAAGCCTGTACTTCAATCACCAGAAATGAACCCTGAAATATTGTCGGAGTTTAACATTGGTGAAGCAGTAGAATTGGCTACAATTGAGCAATTTTCAAAACAGTTAGAACGGTTTATCAATACATTTGAGGAGAAAAAAGCAATCTATCAAAATGGTTTAATTGGCGCAAATCAAAAATATAGCCATGAACAATTAATCAAAAGTATTACTAAGATTCTTGATTAATTGATTTTATATATCATTAAAAAAGTATTGCTTTGTTACAAGCTTAGGGGGTGACTAAAGTGCGAATTTTAATAAATCAATTAAAAAATATAGGTGATGCTTTATTAGCGACGACTGCTATTGAATTGGTGCGAAAAGTATATCCGGATGCCTGGATTACATTGATGACGGTCCCGCAAGTAGTGCCGTTTTTTGAAAAACATCCGTTGATAGATGAAATATTGCTCTTTGCCTACAAATCAAAAGAGAGTTCTATTTCGTCGATGATGAAGATTGTGGCAGAAATTAAGAAAAGAAACTTTGATGTAAATATTTCTTTGGAAAGCAGACTTCGCACATTATTAGTTGCTGTTAGCGGGAATTCCCGTGCGTATTTCTGGGGATGGCATGGATCGCTATGGAGGCAAAAAAGAATGTTATCGGTTTTTGTTCACGCTTTCATATCCAATTACAGACCAAGGAAGAGAACATCAAAGTGAAACTTTTATGAAGGTGGTACTACCTTTTTTGAATTTGTAAGATACGGTAACCGCAAAACCATCTTTGCCACTACCTTCAGAAAAAAGCAGGGAAAGAATGAGGAAACTGCTTGGTATCGAGAAAGCAGAAAAGCGAAGTAAAAAGATTTTGTTCTGTGTTCGGGGAACCTGGTATGGGAAAAATTGGAATCCAGATTATTTTGTTGAAGTTATTGATAGTACTGCGAAAAAATATAATGCTGATTGTTATATCATGGGAACTACTGGTGATTATGATTATTCACAGTCCATCATTGACAAGTGCAAAGTTAAAGTAGAGAATATTTGTGGAAGAACCAAACCATCTGATTTAGTACCATTGTTTATGTTAAGTGATTTGTTGGTATCAGTAGATACGGGAACAGCTCATATGGCAGCTACGACGGATATCCCTATTATCTCTATTTATTTAGCCACTAATCCTGTTCAATGGCGTCCATTGAGTGATAGAGCAGTATTGCTTTGCCAAGAACAGGTATTTAAACAGTTTAATTTAGAAGCTGTAAGTGATCTTATTAGTTATGAAACTATATTGCCAGAGCACTTAATGCAAAAAAATGAATTTGAAATAAACAAAGAATCATAAAAGCAGATGGTTATTGTTTTTAAAAGCAACATTTGTGATTTTTGACAATGTATACTATGTTTTACAGAGGCAGGTTTTCTGATTAATGCGCAACCTGTATGGATACCAGACAAATTTGATGAAAAATATAATGAATATATATCTGATCATTAATATTATAGGGAGGTGCAGGAATGGGATTTCGTTCACAAGCTTTTTTTTATAAAGATTTGTACAAACATTGGTTAAGAAGTAAGTTCTCCAACAGTTATGCAGAAACATATGATAATTCAAAGCAAATACCAAAAACTATCCATTATGCGTGGTTCGGCCACGGAGAAAAAAATGAGATTTTAAAAAAATGTCTTGCCACTTGGCCACAGCAGCTAAAAGATTATAATATTGTGTTGTGGGACGAGAAGAATTTTCCTTTTGAAAAGTATCCTTTTGCACAGCAGGCGTATGAACAGAAAAAATGGGCATTTGTGGCGGATGTCGCACGTTTGCACGCTATATATTATTACGGTGGTATTTACATGGATACTGACGTCGAAGTATTAAAACCATTTGATGATTTGTTGAACTGTGATGCTTTTGCGTGCTATGAGACACCCAACTTAATTACGATTGGAACTCTTGGTGCTAAACCTAAGCACCCGTGGGTGGGTCTTATTTTACTTTGGTATCAGGGCCTAAACATGTCGAAGAATTATAACGAAATCGCAAATACTAGGATTATCAGCAGAATGATGCGATTACACTATAAAGTTAAGTTAAACGGTAAAGAAATGGTATTTGCCGATGGAGTTCATCTTTATCCACGAGAATATTTTTGTCCGGATAAGGAGCATGGAGTTTGGAAAACGTCTGAAGACACTTATTGTATTCACCATTTTACAGGCTTATGGTAGGAGATTAGATAATGTATAACGCTATAATTGTGGGATTTGATGAAAGTTTTATTAGAGATGTGATATATAATTTGGAAAGAGGGAATTGCATATCGATTAAAAAGTGGTTTGTAAGTTGTAAAACAATAAAAGAACAGGCGATTTCTCCTAATATGATTAATTGGAGAACTATATATGAGGAATTTAATGTAGATACACTTACAGAATATTGCCCAAAAAAGATTTATGATGAAGTTTATAAGAAAATTCCTGTTTTTTACACGAATTTAGTAAGGGAATCTTATTTTAGTAATAGATCAGTTGATGATTGCCTAAATGTAATTAATATGTACATTCATTATTTATATTTTATTATAAATAAGAATAAAGTTAACTATATCGTATTTTCGGATGCACCTCATGGGGCATATGCGCCGATTTTATATTATTTGGCAAAAGCTATGAACATTAAGACTTTGATATTATTTCCTTGTTATATGAGGGATAAGTTTTTATTTTGTTATGATCTGGAAGATATAGGCTATTTTTCTTTAAATAATGCATATACGTATGCGTCAAAACAAAAATTTGCAATTGAAGAAAAATACGAAAAAGATGTGTTTTGGGAACCACAAAAAACAATTAGACAACGTTATAGATTGTTTTTTAATTTTACTAGTTGGCTGGAAGAAAGAAAATCAATTTTAAAACATAAGAAAAAATACGATGGATTTTATGATTATACTTGTAGTCACATTGTTAAATTTGTATTAAGAACTTATAATGAATTTTCATATCAAAAGCTTAACAATAGTGTTTTCAAACATGAAGTTAATGCAAAAGAAAAATATGTTTATTTCCCCCTTCATTTACAACCAGAGATGACAACTGCTATTCTAGGTGGGATATATAATGATCAGCTATTAGCAATTGAAAGAATAAGTGAAATAATAGCTGACGACTGGGTTATTTACGTTAAGGAAAACCCATTGCAGACTTATTATATGCGTGGGGAATTTTTTTATAAAAGACTTTGTTCAAATAAAAAAGTCAGATGTATAAAAAATGATTATAACACTTATGCACTAATTAATGGTTGCGAATTTGTTGCTACTATTACTGGCACCGTTGGTTGGGAAGCAATAAGCGGAGGGAAGGCAGTTTTGGTTTTTGGTAAAGCTTGGTATCGCGGCCTGCCGGGTGTTATAAACTATTCGGATAATATAACAATTGAAGATATTTGCAATCATAAAATTGCACACAATTTAGTTGTTGAGGAATTTAATAAATTGCAAAGCAATTTCGTTGAAGGTGTTATTGATGGTGATGTTGCACAGTACATGCCGGATTTGTCATTTAGTAAAAATAGACAGAAAGTAGAAAAATTTTTAGAATGGGCGATTAATGAAGGATGTAATAAAAACTAAGAGGTGTTGGCAAATGAGAGTTTTAGTAACAGGTGCCGATGGGTTTATTGGCAGTCATCTTACAGAAGAATTAATCAGACAGGGATATAAGGTTAAAGCCTTCACGTTGTATAATTCATTTAATACCTGGGGCTGGTTGGACACGTTGCCTAAGGATGTACTTGCTGAAATAGAAATTTTTCAGGGAGATATAAGGGATCCTAATGGGGTTAGAGAAGCCATGAAAGGCGTTGATGAGGTCTTTCACTTGGCGGCGCTTATCGCAATTCCTTTTAGCTATCATTCGCCCGATACCTATGTGGATACTAATATAAAGGGAACCTTAAATGTATTGCAGGCCGCAAGGGAGATGGAGACAAGCCGAATAATTGTTACTTCAACCTCGGAAGTCTACGGTACTGCCCAATATGTTCCAATTGATGAGAAACATCCATTTCAGGGGCAGTCGCCGTATTCAGCGACGAAAATCGGTGCAGATAGATTGGCAGAGTCTTTTTATAGGAGTTTCAATATGCCTATAACGATTGTAAGACCTTTTAATACTTATGGACCGCGTCAGTCGGCAAGAGCTGTAATACCTACAATTATAACGCAGCTACTTGCAGGAAAAGAAGAAATACAGCTTGGCTCTTTAACACCAACAAGAGATTTTAACTATGTAAAAGATACTGCTAACGGCTTTATAAAAGTAGCAAAAGCAGATAACACAATAGGCGAGGAAATTAACATAGCGACGCAGCAGGAAATATCAATATGCCAGCTTGCAGAAGAACTTATCAGACAAATAAATCCAAATGCGAAAATCATTTGCGACGAGCAGAGACTGAGACCTGAAAAAAGTGAAGTTAATAGGTTGCTAGGGTCCAACGAGAAGATTAAACGACTGACAGACTGGACGCCAAAGTATACTTTTGAGCAAGGAATTTCAGAAACCATTGAGTTCTTCAGAAACAATTTAGATAAATACAAGATTGATATTTATAATATATAACAGGGGGTTTTAAAAGTGAAATATTGTAAAAAATGCGTTATGCCTGATACAAGACCGGGTATTAAGTTCAATGAAGAAGGTATATGCTCTGCCTGCCAATCTTTTGAAAATCGTAAAAAGATTGATTGGAATCAGAGATACAAAGAGCTAGAAAAATTATGCGATAAGTATCGTGGAATGAATGGCACATCTTATGATTGCGCTATTGCAGTTAGCGGAGGGAAGGACAGCCATTATCAGGTTCATTTGATGAAGGAAGTTATGGGAATGAATCCAATCCTTTTTAGCGTGGAAGATAATTTTGAAATGACTGAAGCAGGAAAGCATAATATAAAAAATATTTCAGAGGAGTTTGGTTGCTCGATTATAAGTTTGAAACCGGATTGTAAAGCGCAAAAGAAACTAATGAGATTTGCGTTCGAAAAGTATGGCAAACCAACTTGGTTTATTGATCGCTTAATTTATACATTTCCAATGCTAATGGCTATAAAATTCAATACGCCGCTTTTAGTTTATGGAGAGAATGTTAGTTATGAATATGGCGGTTCTGATTATGAAGAAAGTTATTCGGCCAGAAATCAATTAAACAATGGAGTCGCCAGTGATATAGACATTAATGAGCTTTTACAGATTGAAGGAATAACTGAACAAGTTTTAGAGATGACAAAGGGTCCTTCTCAAGAGGAATTAAATAAAATTGACCCAGTGTATGTTTCATATTTCATTCCATGGAATAGTTATTCAAATTATCAGTTTGCAAAGAGGCGAGGTTTCAAAGATTTAACTCATGAATGGCAGAGGACTCATCATATTGAAGACTTTGATCAGATTGACAGTAGAGCTTATTTAGTGCATTCATGGCTAAAATACCCAAAATTTGGGCATGCATCAGCTACTGATTATGCAGCGAGGTTTATAAGATATGGACTATTAACAAGGGATGAAGCAATTAAATTAGTAAAAGACCATGATTACAAACTTGATCCAAAATGTGTTGAAGATTTCATTAAGTTTGCAGGATATACTGAGACGCAATTTTGGACCATTGTTGATAAACTTTATAATGAAAACTTCTTTAAAAGAAACGATTTTGGCGAATGGGAATTAAAGAATCCCATATGGGAAAATAAATAATGAAGGTGATTATGTGAGCAAATTCATACCGCTTTCCGTTCCGAATTTAAAGGGAAGAGAATTGGAATATGTAACAAATGCCGTTGAAACGGAATGGGTGTCGACTGGCGGCCCATACGTAAATGATTTCGAAAACAAAATAACGGAGTATGTTGGTTGTAAGGGTGCTGTTTCCTGTCAAAATGGCACATCTGGATTGCATACAGCAATGATGGTTTGCGATGTATCAAAAGAGGATGAGGTTATTGTACCCACATTGACTTTTATTGCTGCAGTTAATCCGGTTAAATATATCGGTGCAGAACCGATTTTCATGGATTGTGATGACTCGTTGACCATGGATCCTGAAAAGCTATTGGAATTTTGTCAAAAAGAATGTTCTTTTTACAACGGTAAACTAATTAATAATAAAACTAAAAAACAAATAAAAGCAATGGTAATAGTTCACGTTTTTGGCAATATGGCAGATATGGAAAAAATTATGGACGTGGCCAATAAATTTAATGTAAAAGTGGTTGAAGATGCTACCGAGGCTATTGGGACTTATTATACATCGGGGAAATATGAAGGTAAGTACGCCGGGACTATAGGTGATATTGGCGTATATTCCTTCAATGGGAACAAAATAATTACTACTGGTGGCGG
>RZYM01000079.1 GCA_009930305.1 Bacteroidia bacterium | reverse complement strand
ATTTCCAAGAAAGTTAGCAAGGTAGCGACTCGAATGAAATTCCTGCTTCAAATTTGTCGGAAAAGACTGTCATTTTGTTCTTTTCCACTGCACGCTAACGGTTGCAGCTATGTGGAGTGCAGGAATTCAAAGAACTATCCTTATAAGAGTTCCCACGAAGCCAAATTTTTTGATTATGTTTTTAAATTTTGTAGTAAAAGCCAAATTAAAAAATTTGGCGGTGTTCGTCGGTGCGACTCACGTCCAAGTTCCCACGCTACCTGCATTACATATAGGTGTTGTTAGCACCTGGTGGTTGTATACCATCTCGTTATATTTTCAGTTTCTTTGGGTCTTGTCGATTATCAAATATCGATACAATACTTAATGTGTCTTGACGGATACTGTAATAAAGTGTTATTTGTTTTGTGACGACAGATCTACGAACATTATAATTGTTTGCTTTTGGAAATGAGTCTGGTTGTGATTGTATAATTGAAATATGTTTATTAAGCTTCTTAAGAAATTTCTTAATCTCTTTTTCAGTCCAATTCTCTTCCAAGTATTGGATAACTTTCTTTAAGTTTTTATTAGCTTCTTCTGACCAAACAACCTTAGAGATATTTTTCATATTGTTTCATGACGTCAGAATGGTTAAACACTTTATTTTCCGAAAGGTCTTGCAGTCCTCTTTCAATGGAGTCACGTTCTGCTTGGCTTATTTCCGTCCACCAATCAGATTTTTCAGCGATACTTAAAAGTTTATCAATCATCTGTGTGTCACGTAGATTCATAATCCATTCCATTAGCTGATATTTCTTAGAATATATGTCCATTATCGTTCTTTTTACAAAAATACAAAATTCTATTAGACAAAACGGAAACTTGAATGAAAATTTCTTTTATAGCAGTGCAATAATGTTAAGCAAATGGTTTTTTCCACTTGGTGCTAACGTTTCGCAGCTATATACTGTGTGGGATAGGAATAGCGAATCCCATTTCGTATAATCTACGAGCCAAATTTACAATTTTGATTTTAATTTTTATGTTTTAAAAGCCAAATTGTGAATTTGGCGGATGAACGGATAAGAGATTGCCAGTATTACTCGCATAAATCCCCACATGGTATATAGGTGCTGTTGTACACTGTGCGTCGTATATTGCGTTGTATATTATTATTAAGAAATTCAATAATTTTGATTTAATAATATGTTGAATTATCTCCATAAAATTTCTCGTTTTAATGAATAACTCAACATTTTTTCTTTAATAAACCGTAAAAAATAGCTTCATATTATACAATTTTTGTCAAACTCACACAACAGGACGCACGTTCCCAATGATATTTTTACCATTATGCTCGATCAAGATCAAGCCAAGGATTATATTCTAAATTAGTTGTCTGTTTTTTATTTGTTCTAGTTTTGCGATAATCAAAAATAGTTTCGAGATAAACTCTTTTCTTATTACAAAAAGTGCAAACAAAAGGACTCTCAAACACTTCTTCTTGATTATCAGTTTCTGTACTTTTATTTAAGTATTCCTCTTTGATTGTGTTCTTTGTTGAATAAAGGCCATAGTACCTTACCAAGCGAAAATATGGAAGTGGAACATGTTGCAATAGCCTAGGGAAAAAATCTGTATAATGTAGTCTAAGTTCTCTCACAACAGGCTTCCCCTCTGTATCAATTGTTTTATAATCTTTATAACTAAAACTGATAAACTCTCCTTCAATACTTGTAATCTTATATTCACTGATGCAAGCTCTTTTAGAATAGCGACCAATATATCTGATTACGGCTTCTGGTGTAGGTATTGAAGGCTCTAAATGAATTACCCACTGCTTCTGATTTATGCTTTTTAAATAGGATTTAAATGAAATTTTGTTCTTGAAATCATGTACTAAAGTATCTTTGTCAAACATCTCAAATAGTAAATCCTCAAATTTGCAACGAAATTTATTTGCTAAAAAACTGTGTTTAACAAAATCGCCTTTAATCTTGTAAAGCTCATCTGTTTCGTTTGAAATACCTCCCCAGGAAACTATCATGTGAACATGATAATGAGAATCCTTCTTTTCACCAAAAGTGTGTAATACAGATATTATACCTAATTTGATATTATGCTTGTGTAACGCCCAATCCTGAAATGTATCTGCCGCTGTCTTAAACAAAATATTTAATAAATGTTTTCCGTTGGCCTTTATTAACGGAATAAGCTTGTGGGGTAGGGTACATACTACATGTCGATGTGGAAGATCCAACATCTGAGACTTTAATTTCTCTGCCCATTTTACAGTGTCACCCCAACTACATGTAGGACAAAATCTGTTTTTACAATTATGATAAATCGCTTTTACTTCGCCACACTCTTCACATGCATAATAATCTATTCCTAATTTCTCAGTTCTACAAGCACATATTGCGTTAACAGCCTTATATTGTTCATATCTTAATGGTTTGTGATCTCCTGAAAGATAGGATTCCCAATTTGAGTTGAAGTACTCCGCCAATGTATGTTTTTTTTCAGCCTGCAAAACAAAAAATCTTGTCTAGCAAAACTAATAAATATTAACGAATAAAACTAATGATTTTATTAGCGTAAATCGCTGTCGTGCTGTGCTTTAGCATTGTGTACAACGGTTGGCGGTATGTTTTTGTTGCCGATTTCAGAGCACGTCACTTTCAAGCCACGATGAAGTTTGAAGCGAGCCACAAACTTTCAATTTACCACTCTCTCGGCAATAAAATATACCGCCTGTTACCAACTGGGCGTCTTTCTCTGTCAATGGTTTGAGATAATTTTTCAATTCAGTCATATCTTTTTCTCTGTATTAAAAGATTTAGTTTTTTTAGTGACGGCAAGAAAAGCGTTGAAAACAGGCTGGCTCTTTGGCGGGTTTTGACTTTAGCGTTGGCTTTGAGCGACCTGACAATGTGCCAGCCTGTGTATGATGGCTATTCTTTTATTATCTTTTTAAATTCAAAAGTTTTGCCATTTTCAAGTTTAATCACATATACACCCGGTGCAAAACCACTTGTCTGAACAGTTATTCTTTCAACACAAATTCCA
>RZYM01000078.1 GCA_009930305.1 Bacteroidia bacterium | reverse complement strand
GGAGCAGACACTGATTGGACTATCTCAGGAAGCAATATGTACAGTGGAGTAAGTGGTAATGTGGGGATTGGTACAAATAGTCCAGCATATAAATTAGATGTAGTTGGTAAGATAGGTTTAGATGATGGAGGAGGTTCTGTTTTTTTAGGGAGTAGGGCTGGTAATAATGATGATGCTAGCGCTAATAGAAATGTTGGTATTGGCTCTGACGCTCTTTCATCAAATACAACTGGTAATTATAACATAGCGGTTGGTTTTCAATCTCTTTATTTTAACACAGCTGGTTTTCAAAATATTGCTAACGGAGCTTTTTCTCTTTTTAACAACACAACCGGTTATGGCAATACTGCTATTGGTCATTATTCCCTTAATTCAAACACAACTGGTAGTAATAATATAGGAATTGGTGGTTATCATGTTCTTTATTCAAACACAACTGGTAGTAATAATATAGCAAGTGGCTATGAGGCTCTTCGCTCAAACACAACTGGTAGTAATAATATAGGAATTGGCTATCAGGCGGGTAGATATATAGCAGATGGGGCAACAGGAAATACAACTGGAGATTATAATATATTTTTAGGATTTAGTGCTAAGGCTCTAGCCGATAATGACCAAAACGAAATAGTTATAGGATACAACGCAATAGGCTTAGGTTCAAATAGTGTAGTGTTAGGTAATGATAGTATTACTAAAACAGTATTGAAAGGAAGTATAGGTATCGGAACAACTGCTCCAGCAGCAGCCCTAGATGTACAAAATGGATCAGGACATAGCATATTAGCAGGAAGTATGAAGATAGGTAACGTTGCTACCCCGGTAGATGATACAGATGCAGCAAACAAAGCTTATGTTGATGGACTAACAGGAGCAGATACTGATTGGACTATCTCAGGAAGCAATATGTACAGTGGAGTAAGTGGTAATGTGGGGATTGGTACAAATAGTCCTCAAAATAAATTACAGATAGGAGCTCAAATAGGAACTTTATCAGGGTTTAATTTCACGCTATCAGGTGATGATGGAACAATATTTACTCAAAGCACTTCTAGTACTGGATATTCAGGTTTAAATATTTATGATAATAGTGGCGTTTTGTCTGCTAGTTTTCAATATGGTAATCCTTCAGCAGTTGCTTTTACTGATGAGTTTGTTTTTTCTTCTAGAAAATCAACTACAGATCTAGTTTTTTATCAAGGAGGGGCAAGTTCAGGTAATGAAAAGATAAGGTTAAATGCAGATGGTGATATAGAGTTGTTAAACGGTAATGTCGGTATCGGAACAACAGATCCAGGAATATATAAATTAAATGTTAATGGTAGTGCATATATTGGGGGAAATTTAACAGCAAGTGGTTCTATTACAAGTAGTTATGGTTCTGACTTTGCTGAAGAATTTATTACCAACAAAGAAATAGAAGAGGGAACTGTAGTTGTTATGGGGGATATTGGATATAAGTCAGTTAAAGAAAGCGGTAAGGCGTATGACACTAGTGTAGTAGGAGTTGTTTCAGATAATGCTTCTATAATAACAGGTAAGGTAGATAGCAAAAACAAGGCTGTTATTGCCATGGTTGGTGTAGTTAGTGTTAAGGTTGTAGATGATGGAGGAATTATAAAAAGAGGGGATTTATTAACCACTTCTAATGTTAAAGGACACGCTATGAAAGCAGATAAATTTGTTGGAGGAACTATTATCGGGAAAGCTTTAGAAAATATGAATAGAGAAGAGGGGGTTATAAAAGTTTTAATTAATTTACAATAAACATTTAATTGATAAGTATTATTAAAATTAGTAGAAAATTACAAAAATATAGAAAAAATACTGGTTGGAGGAATGTTTTAAATAATGTATAATATATATAGTTATATAATTTATGAAGAAGATAAATTTTAAAAAAATATTAATTATATTAGTCATTGCTATATTCTTTTTTTCTTTTCAAAAGATTGGTGTTGTTAGAGCTGCTTATTCTCCTCTTTTTTCTGCTACATACAATGGAACAAATCCAGTTCCTCTTATTATAGCTGATGGAAAGGCAGGAGCAGGCAATTTATTGCAATTAAAAAATAATACAAATTTAAATGCTTTTTTAGTTGATTATTTAGGTAACACAGGAATAGGAACATCAACTCCAGCAGCAGCTTTAGATGTACAAAATGGATTAGGACATAGCATATTAGCAGGAAGTATGAAGATAGGTAACGTTGCTACCCCAGTAGATGATACAGATGCAGCAAACAAAGCCTATGTTGATGGACTAACAGGAGCAGATACTGACTGGACTATCTCAGGAAGTGATATGTACAGTGGAGTAAGTGGTAATGTGGGAATTGGTACAAATAGTCCAGCATATAAATTAGATATAGTTGGTAAGTTAGGTTTAAATGATGGAGGTAATTCAGTATTTATTGGAACAGGTGCTGGTGCAAATGATGATGGTACTGCAAATGGTAATATTGGTATTGGATATCAATCCCTTTATTTGAATACAACTGGTAATTACAATATTGCTAGTGGTTATTATTCTTTGTATTCAAATATAGATGGGGCGAAAAACATAGCTACTGGTTTTGCCTCTCTTCGTTATAATTCATCTGGTGATGAAAATACAGCTTCTGGTTACACATCTCTTAGAAATAATACGAGCGGAAGAAGAAATACAGGTATAGGATCAGGGTCTCTTTATTCAAATACAACAGGAAATGAAAATACTTCCATTGGCCAAGAGTCTCTTTATTCAAATACAACAGGAAGCTACAATGTCGCCATAGGAAGATATGCGGGAAGATATATAGAAGGAAATGGCGCTAATTCTTCTGGTAATTATAATTTATTTTTAGGTTATAGCACAAAAGCTTTAGCCGATAATGACCAAAACGAAATAGTTATAGGATACAATACAACAGGTGTAGGTTCAAATAGTGTAGTGTTAGGTAATGATAGTATTACTAAAACAATACTAAAGGGAAGTATAGGAATAGGGACAAGTACTCCAGCAGCAGCCCTAGATGTACAAAGTGGATCAGGACACAGTATATTAGCAGGAAGTATGAAAATAGGTAACGTTGC
>RZYM01000077.1 GCA_009930305.1 Bacteroidia bacterium | reverse complement strand
CTGAATGGTTAAAAATTTATGAAAATATCTTTCCGCCAGAACCTAAAGTCTGGCCAGAAGATATTGCGCCAATTATTAATCACGATGAAATTAAACAATTCTTGGATAAATTACAATATCCGCTTTATTTTCTAGATTACGAAACAATGTCGAGCTTGATCCCGTATTTTGATGGACATCGGCCATATCAACAAGTACCGATGCAATATTCGTTACATATTTTACGATCGCCAGAAGCTGAACTTGAACATTGCGAGTTTTTACATAGTGAAAACTCTGATCCATCGCGATCGCTAACCGAACAACTTATTCAGGATATCGGGACAGAAGGCTCGGTCATTGTATGGTTCGAAGGTTTCGAAAAATCCCGCAATAGTGAACTAGGTGATATGTTACCAGAATACAAAGAGGCGATGGAAGCGATTAACGATCGTGTGGTTGATTTGATTATTCCATTCAAACAAAAATGGTATGACGATCCGCGATTCGAAGGCAGTGCAAGTATCAAGAAAGTTTTGCCAGTGTTATGTCCTGAATTATCTTATAAAACACTCAATATCCAAGAAGGTGGCTCAGCCCAAAGATTGTGGATGGAAGCTGTGCTTGACGGCGCCCGTGCATCCGAAAAGGATAAAATCTTAGCTGATTTGTTGAAGTATTGTGAATTGGATACTTTGGCTATGGTGGAGCTTTATCGTAAGCTCAGTAATCCTTAGGCCATAGGCGTACAAAACCTTGGTTAATTGTTCATTTGAGCCTAATCACTGTAATTTGCAGATTCTTTTACGCCATATTCCTATACCACTGTCGCTATGAGACAACCAGTTGATAGTCGAATTGATAAAAAGGTTGATATGCTTGATCCCTAGTGTGAGAAATAAGTTAATAGTTTTGCTGAATCGTCGTCGATATATTAGAAGAGGGTATTATTTAAAGCCAGCTTTGGAAATTAACATCAGAATTGACGTAGATACTAGATCATATGTCGATTTGTTTGGGAAATGTATGATTGTGAAAAAATCTATGATTGAGACAATAAATTTAATTGACGAATTTAGTGCTGTGATTAATAACATCAATCCAGAGTTTGATGTTATATACAATATAACTGCTAAATCAATTGAATCAGACGCTGGAGTCTCGGTAGTTAATGTTATAAATTCGGATAAATTAAAGAAGCGAATAATAGGTATAATAAACAAAACAAAAAATAATCATCACAACTTCAGTATTTACATCAAAAATACTCAATTTTTAAAAGAACCTACACCAGTCTTTGATGGTAGGCGCCATGT
This sequence comes from Bacteroidia bacterium, assembly GCA_009930305.1. Classification (GTDB taxonomy): domain Bacteria; phylum Bacteroidota; class Bacteroidia; order Bacteroidales; family Paludibacteraceae; genus Enterocola. Next base: position 1,796 of record RZYM01000077.1, on the reverse strand, counting down.
TTGGTGATTGTTTTAGATTATCTAAAAGTAGTTAATCATTGTATTATATCTATATGGATTACACTCCGATAATTGCTGTCATTATATCTTTATTATTTAGTCTATTTATTGAGCTGTTTTTCAAGTTGTTAAGTATAAAGATTCGATAAATAATAAATATCCAACGCAAGTTACTGAATATGATCATTTTATGAATCCAATATACTATTCGTCTGTGTCGAAATTCGTTAGTTCTGGTAATCGTAAATGGTTAAACTATTTTTTATTCCGATTAATGCCTCCGTTTATTATTTTAGTTCTGTTAAGTTCAGTGTTGAGTAAGTATCTAGATATTCAATATGTTGATTGTTTTGTAATTTTTAGTGCATCTGTATCGTTGATTTTTCGTGATGCTATTAGTCTGTATAAAGCAGAGCTGATATCTGAGAAAATGATTCATTTCATTAATATCACTCTTGTATTGATAGTGGCGAAGATAATATCAGTAATGTCTGGTGTTTGGGATTTCTCGTTCTTGGCGCCTAGTATAGAGGGTCTAATAGATAACCTCTGGTCATCGCTATTTGTTGCTTTGTTAGTGATTTTATATTTTAAGATTACGAATATGAATAGTACAAACGAAGATTCAAGATGAATAAGACAGGTAATAAACTGCCTGTGGATCCCTTTGCACGAGCGGAGCATTTATACAATCTGATAGAAAGCGAGGAATAAAGTGACGGAGAAAAATATTACTGTCATTCCTGCTCGAAAAAGAGTGGGAAACACAGTAGCAAAAGAAAAAGTTAAGAAACTTCGTGTTGCTGCCTATTGCCGTGTTTCTACAGAGACAGAAGAGCAGAATTCAAGCTATGAGGTACAGGTCGCACACTATACAGAGTTTATAAAGAAGAATGCTGAATGGGAGTTTGCAGGAATCTTTGCGGATGATGGTATATCCGGTACGAACACTAAAAAACGTGAAGAGTTCAATCGCATGATTGAGGAGTGTATGGAGGGTAACATTGATTTAGTCATTACCAAGTCCATTAGCCGATTTGCCCGTAACACGCTAGACTGCCTTAAATACATTAGACAGCTCAAGGATAAGAACATATCGGTATATTTCGAGAAAGAGAACATCAATACAATGGATGCCAAGGGAGAAGTTTTACTTACCATTATGGCTTCCCTTGCCCAACAGGAGAGCCAGAGTCTTTCACAAAACGTTAAGCTTGGACTTCAGTATCGATATCAACAAGGAAAGGTACAGGTCAACCATGGGCGTTTTATGGGCTACACGAAAGATGAAGATGGAAATTTAATCATCGTTCCCGAAGAAGCCGAGATTATAAAACGTATCTATCGAGAATGCCTTGAAGGTAAGAGTCTAACGGGTATTGGCAGGGATCTTGAAAGGGATGGCATCTTAACAGCGGCAAACAAACCAAGATGGCGGGCGGAAACAATTAAAAAGATACTGCAAAATGAAAAATACATCGGAGATGCCCTCCTACAAAAGACTACTACAGTGGATTTCCTTACCAAGAAACGAGTTAAGAACGAAGGGCATGTTCCACAGTATTATGTTGAAAACAGCCACGAAGCAATCATACCAAAAGAACTCTTCTTACAAGTGCAGGAAGAACTTCATCGCAGAAGTAACATTTACACAGGTGCAGATAAGAACAAGCGAAATTACAGTAGCAAGTACGCTTTAAGCGCCATCACCTTCTGTGGGGATTGTGGCGATATTTATAGACGTGTGTATTGGAATATCCACGGTAGAAAAGAATTTGTCTGGCGATGCGTGACTA
>RZYM01000076.1 GCA_009930305.1 Bacteroidia bacterium | reverse complement strand
GAAGCCTTTAGGCGAATTGTTTATAAAACCAAAACGTCCGACGAATGATTCCGATTCAGATCAACTGAATCTATGGGGTAATTTCTTTGGACAGTAGTGGTCCATTATTGTGTTTATAAAAATTACCACTAAATCACGCAAAAATAGCCGTACTTTTAATAAATAGCAATACCCAAATGGGTAATTTTGATTCTCAATAATGTTGTCAAAAAGTTTTTTTATCTTTGATGTTAATATTTCCCAAGTTTGTTATATGATAAAAGTAAAAGACTTTTTTATTAAAGAAAATAGAATAGATGAGATTCCTGAAGAGGCTTACAATGCAGTTGCGACTATACTTGAAGATATTGACGCTTTTGCTCGAACTACCTATAGGAGTGTTTATGTGATCGACTATTATAGGCAAAACTTTCTTTATGTTTCAGAGAATCCTCTCTTTCTTTGTGGAATGGATGCTAGTGAAGTAAGACAGTTAGGATATAAATTCTATATCAATCAAGTTCCCTCAGAGGACTTAAACCTGTTACTTGAAGCGAATAGCGTTGGATTTCAGTTTATCCAGAACATTCCTATTAAAGAAAAGAAAAACTATACAATCTCATATGATTTTCACATCATTAATAGTCTCTCGCAAAAAAAACAGTTAATAAACCATCAGATAACTCCTTTAAGATTAACGGAAAATGGGCAGGTTTGGTTAGGTCTTTGTACAGCCTCCATATCAAGCGGTAACAGATTCGGAGAACTTGTTATGTCGAAATATAAATCCAAGCAATTTTGGATATACAATAGACAGAATAGAAAGTGGATGGAAATGTCTCGTCCTGAACTAAAAGACATGGAAAGAGAAGTGCTAAAACTATCAGCTATGGGATATACAATGAATGAAATAGCTGACATTATAAGTCGTTCCTTTGATACTGTAAAGTCCTACCGGAAAAGCCTGTTAGAAAAACTAGATGTAGCCAACATCTCAGAAGCAATCAGTTTTGCAATAAATTATCGATTGATATAAATAATGATTCAATTGTGGACTATCTCTTCCCCTATAATTCAACACTTTCCCATCTACAGACATCCATTCTAATTTCTGTCATCAATGATAGAGGATAAATAAAATTTCGGGTAATATTTCACTTTCTGCCCAGTAGCGATACAGAACAGAAGATTGGTGCATAATCCAGCTGTAATCCACGAAGCAATAGATAGTTGTGGTGGGGGTAAAACCGTTTTTTCTTTTAGGTATTGAGAAATGATATTTTCTATCCAAATTTTAGGTTTAGCACGAGATCTAGAATCATTTATGATCTGTTCTATAATTTGTACTTCAAAATTTTGCCAATTATCTGAAAAATCGATTAGTTGTTGACCAGTAGGCTCTACCACGAAAGCTAATCCATCCCAACCGATATTAAATGGGTGGATGACAGATATGTTATATTTTTGACACCATTTATCGAATACGAGAGGAATTTCCGATTTGAAGTCCAATGCATTGATTGCAACATTGTGTTCTTTTATAATGTTCTCTACATTATCAGTATCAATATACTTATTAATTGATGATATATTTGCATTTGGATTAATACTCAATAAGTGTTTTTTTAGTGCCTCCGATTTGGAATGTCCAATATCTTGCATCCGATAATTCTGGCGATTTAAATTCGACTCTTCAACTAAATCACCATCGACGATGGTAATATCTTCAAATCCAAACCGTAATGCACATTCGGCAATAATACTTCCAAGACCTGCACCACCCAAGAGAATACGGAAGTGTTTAATAAGCTGTTGTTCTTCTGGCAGCACATATATTCTGTTTCGACTATATCTTTCCTCCATCATTAAAGTCGATTATGCGGTTATTATTGTTGAATTTTAAATTTTAATAGTAAAAATAACGTATAATTCAGATCTTAATTCGAAAATGAAGATTGCCCTATAACTTCATACCCTTCTCCCGGCAATAATGTATAAGTATAGTCCATGTCATATAGTTCTGTGCAAACTATCTCACGCCCTCCGGGATGACAAACTTTTTTTCGATAAAAAAAGACTGGATTTTGTTTCGCTATTATAGAGGTTTCATATCCTGCATTCTGTAGATATTCTGTTGAAAATGTTATTCCTGATTCTAAACCTGACGGCCCCCCAGGGTATACATGTGTTTTTCTTTTAGTTTCCAGTTCAAATTTTATTTTAGGATTTGCGATTGTTGGAACTCTATTCATATTTTTATAAAAAAATAGGTTCAAGTCTTTATCAACTTTTTTCATTTCAACATAGAGCGGTTCTCTACGAATATTATACTTGAACCTTACCTTAACCGGAGAGTTATCCTTCACATTGTTAAATGTACAGAATAACGGGCCACCCGGGTTATCCTTGGTAAATACTCCTTTCTTTATACAATTGACGAAACCATCCAATCCATAAATTGTTTCTACTCCTGCCCTGCCATTTGCATAAATCAAGTACACTTTAAATTCGCAACCGTCCAGAAACTCACGCTGTTCTTGGGTCAAATACGACCCTCCTTTTGTCATTATTGTATTATATGAGTCCGTCAATATCGTTTTGGCGTATGCCGCAGTCGAGTTTGTTTCAACTGTCATTATACCCAAGCGTCCATATGTTATGGAATTTATATATACAAGGGAATCCAGTAAATTTTGGGGAACCTGAGTTGCCAAATCGCTGGGATAGTCCATCACTGCCTTAAAAGAAGTCTGCCAGAATTTAAGGTATATGCCGGTTGCCTTGGAAATATGCCGCTCTTCATGTTCCGAAGAAGAAGAGGAACCCCAGAAGAGAAAAGACGTGTTGGAGTTATTACCAAATGTTGACTTTAGTTCATTATAGGAAGTAAACTGTTCAACGGAAAAGTAAAACTCATTGTTCTGGCTATATGTCCCCTTCGCAGTCTGATTGTTGATATAATTAATATATGCTGTAGATGTATTATTGATTGTACCGGGAGTAGTGTTCGGCAATGTCAATGCTACGGAAATTGGATTTACTGAAACCAACTGCATATACTGACAATCCACAATTGAACTTCTACGCATGATATTACCCAAAAAGACATGCGGAGTAAGCTCCGGTAAAACAACTGATTCGCTACTCTCCA
>RZYM01000075.1 GCA_009930305.1 Bacteroidia bacterium | reverse complement strand
TGTTCTACTAAGGCATTATTATAGTTGTTTTGCATTATCATTGCATCAAGTTTTTGTTCTCTTGATAACTCATTTAGATTAGCTGCAATTTGAGATGTAAGAAGTGGTTGATTTCTCCTAATATCTTGCTCTTTAATATCTAAAATACCCTTATTTTGTAAATCGGTCCTAAGTTGATTAACAACTGACTCAGCCGTAGCAATTGCTTGGCTCTTTTCGTCTAACCCAGCAATTTTCATTGCCTCAGCTTTCGCTTTATCTTTAATGGTTAAAATATTTGAGTATTCTTCAAACAATTTATCGGCTGTTGATTTAACTATTTCTGGTGTTTTTGTCTCTGCGCTTGGTTGCCAACCTTTACTTTTGGCGTAATCTAAATTTTTTATATCAGTTTCACTAGCACTGCCTTGCGTTGCTCTTAGATTGGCTTTATTTAAATCTAATACTTGTTGCTCTGAAAAACCGACAAACTCATTAGCCTTAGCGCTTGTTTCTGCTAAAGTTTGTGGAGACATAGCATTTCCTAAATCTTGTTGAGACATAACATCTGGAACAACTGGTGATTTTGGAATACCATATAAAGTATTGCCCACGGGTTGAATGTTTGTAAAAGCCTGTTTCTGTTTTTCTGCAGTATTAAACTCAGCACCATTAATAGCCACTGAGCCTTGCGGTGTTTGTGTTGGTTGTAGTGCTTGTGTTAGTTGTGTTGGTTGTGATGATTGTGAGCCGACAGGAGTAAATCCCTGTGAAGCCCAATCAGCCGCTGACTTTGTGCCAACAGTTGCCTCATCAAGTTTTAAGTCACCTTTTTGATAAATTGCCATATATTATGTTAAGCTAGTTTTTTTCCAAGAGTTGGAAGTGTATATATAAAGTTCGTAAGTAGTTGAACCGTCCCAGTATAAATAGAAGCAATCAATAAACTTTTTTGGGGTGTGGGTTGGGATTGTAAGATTTGTCTTTAATAGTTCGGTTAGGTCATTTATATACTCCTGATTAAACATTTCTTGAGTGCTAAATACAATCGGTTTATTTTCTGTATCTATTTTTTGTATCTTCATTTTATTCTCCATATACATTTATTTCGTTAATATTTAAAGGCATTGAATAGGATTTACCAAAAAATACTATTTCAATGTATATCTTGTTTGTAAACAATGATGTTTCTGGAAAAAACATTATCTCATTTTTTAACTCATTATTTTTTATTGTCTTTCTACCAAACTTTTTAACTCTAATCATTTTAACTTCTGTTGATGGATTGTGGGTTGCGCTAAGGTCTGGGTCTATTGTCCAAGTTTCGCTTACAGTTTCTTTGCCGGTTATGTTAGTAATAAAACTTCTTTCAGAATAAACGGTTTGTTCTTTGTCGTTAATCATAATTTCATCACCTATTTCTGTGTTTAAAAATGTCCTACCATCAACAATAAATGTAGTGGTTGCTGCGACACCACTAGAAGTATTTATGTAATCAATTAACCCCCTGTTACCATCTCCAACAGAAACTTGAACATCACGGCTACGTTCAGTTGTAAAAAAATCATTATTATAACCAAATACACCCCTTGACAGATTAAGTCCAACACCTGATATTTTTGTTTCTTCTGGTAATGATAATGCTATAATTAAAGATTTATCACGATAAAGAGCACTTGCGGTTCCTGATGATATATAATTTATAAATTTATTTCCACAAACTTCAATGCTTTTTGACCCCGAGAAACGATTATTAACAAATACTGAATATGGGTTCCCACTCTCTTTTGTTTTATAAATTTGTTTAATTAAAGTAAATCCATTATTTACATTATCTAAATCAATAGCGTATAAACCAGTTTCTGAGATAGATGAACCGCTTCCGGCACAATATAACATACTATCATTAATTGTTAATGCGTTGTGGGTTATTGGTTTTAGTTTGTTTGAAGAAATCCTATTATCTTGATTTAATTTATATAAAACTTGTAACTGGAAACCGTTTGTATAATATAGTGTTCCGTCAGAAATAAAAATCCAACCAGACTGATACTCGGTAGTAGCTATAACTGGAGAATTTATCTTTAAAATATTATTCCAGCCATCACTAGCTCCATCCCAAAGGCATAAAGCCCCCTTACCGTTAAAATTTGCTGATACTAAAACTTTAGCATTATTAACCTTTATAGAAATAGCTTGATACTTTGATGGCAATTGTTTTCTGTCCTTAGTAACCGTTGACTCATCATTTGGAAGTGTTCTGTCTGATGCTGATATTGAGCCAATATAATTACCGTTAGTAAATAATATCTCATTGGCATATTCAGCAAATTGTTTTACCCAATAGTTTTGTGGTTGTTGCCAAACGGCTTCATTAATATCTGTTTCGAACCTGTCATCTTCCCAGGCTATACATTCATCGTTGGCGACCGTTGTATTAACCCCGCTAGCACTAAAGTTTAAAGTATCATTAGTGTTTGTTGTTGTGGAAATTGATGTTATTGTATATTCAATTCCAGTTTTAAGATTTGTAACTTTATCACCGGCTGCGTATCCAAGAGTTACAAAATCTTTATCAGTATCAACAATTGTTGTGGTGGAACCACCAGTTGCCTTAAAACGAACGCCACGACCAATATATTTTTCCGATGGATACAAAATATTCCCAAGAGGTGTTTCAATAATATCTGGGTTTGTTGTTGCGGTTAATGAATTTGAATGTATTTCACCGTCAGTAATAGTTGTTCCAAGCTCCTGATAAGCAAATATTTTAGATGTGTTGTTTATGTAAATATTATATAAACTACTTTGACTATTTATAGTTGAAAGAGCAACTGAACCATAAATATTACCAAGATTAGAAAAACCAGCTGTTTCATTATTGACAATATTAAAAGAAGTTAAGCCTTCACCCATTACAGATTTTCCATTAATAACTTCTGGGTAAAAACCTTGACAGTAAAGTATTCCATTTTGACCAGCTGCGGAAAATTTATCTATCTGTATAATTGGTTTTTTGTTTCTCATATTTTATTCGTAATCTTCTATAAAATTAGTTAGTTTTGTTTTTCTATCAGTTGTTTTCTTACCATAATATTTCCTAATCCTCTGTTCCATATCTTGAAGTTTTAATTCAAGAGAATTAAGATTGTTAAGATTAAACTTAATAGCCCCATCTATAGAAGACTGT
>RZYM01000074.1 GCA_009930305.1 Bacteroidia bacterium | reverse complement strand
TTTTTCACCTGATCATTTAATAATGCCAAAGCTGCAGTTGTTCCTGGAGCTCCTGCATATTCTAATCCCATTTCTTCAAATATTTCAGCCACACTATCACCAACAGCAGGTGTTGGTGCTAACGAAAGGTCTACAATACCAAAGGGAATGCCAAGACGTTCCGAAGCTTCCTGTGCTACTAACTGTCCAACCCTAGTTACTTTAAATGCTGTCTTTTTGATGGTTTCACAAAGAACTTCGAAGCTTTCTCCTCTAATCTGCTCTAATGCTTTCTTGATAACTCCGGGTCCGCTTACTCCCACATTTATTATCGCATCTGCTTCTGTAACACCATGAAACGCTCCTGCCATAAAGGGGTTATCATCCGGCGCGTTGCAAAACACTACCAATTTTGCACAGCCAAGAGAATCAACATCTTTCGTCATTTCTGCTGTCTCTAAAACTATTTCACCAAGAAGTTTAACCGCATCCATATTAATTCCACATTTAGTAGAACCAACATTGACCGAGCTGCATACTCTTTCTGTAACTGCTAATGCTTTTGGGATTGATTTAATTAAATGAATATCACTTTCTGTCATTCCCTTAGAAACAAGAGCTGAATAGCCGCCAATAAAGTTAACCCCTACTTCTTTAGCAGCCTTGTCCAAAGTTTTTGCAAGTGTCACAAAGTCTTCTGAACTTTTGCATGCACTTGCTCCCACCAATGAAATCGGAGTAATCGATATTCTCTTATTAACAATTGGAATTCCAAATTCCTTTTCTATATCATTACCTGTAGTCACAAGATTTTTTGCAGTCTTTATGATTTTTTCATAGATCTTTCTATTTAATTCCTTAAGATCCGAATCTGCACAATCAAGAAGACTGATTCCTAATGTAATAGTTCTCACATCCAGATTTTCCTCTTCGATCATTTTATTGGTTTCATTAACTTCAAATATATTAATCACAAGTGTTTCTCCTTCTATATTCTGTGCATTTTATTAAAGATATCTTCACGTTGACATTTAATTGCCACTCCTATTACTTCACTTAATTCGTCAAATTCTTTTGTCATCACATCAAAAGGTTTCTTTGCGCTATTTGTATCTACTATCATCATCATATTAAAATAATCCTGAATAATAGTTTGTGATATATCTAAAATATTAATATTATTATCTGCTAAGTAAGTACATACCTTAGCAATGATACCGACTGTATCTTTACCGATTACTGTAATAATTGTTTTCTTCATTTTAGCTCCTCTTCACACAACACATTATAAATATCCGGAATCAATAATTGAGCATTAACTGGCTTTAAAGATTTATTTGTCCAAGCATGCTTTGTTTCTCCTGTTGTTAAAACACTTCCATCTTTCGCATTTAATACTTGATAAGAAAAAACAATGCGCACTTTACCTATATATTCCAACTTCGTTTTTACAATAATTTCATCTTCATATCGTGCTGGACTCTTAAACTTACAATTCATTTCATATAAAGGGAGCAAAACTCCTTGTTCTTCTATTTCTTTGTTAGGTATGCCTGCTTTTTTCAAAAAATCTGTTCTACCCGCTTCAAACCATACTGCATAATTAGAATGGTGAATAATACCCATTTGATCTGTTTCGGAATATCTGGCTATAAGCTTAGTTTCTACTTGCATCACTTATTATCATTTAAAACTTTTTTCTCAATTATTTCTGCTGCTTCTACTAAATAATCACATGCGAAAGTTTCAAATTCTCCTTCATCTACCAATTTTGCGATTTTCGAATCAATAGGTATTCTCCCCAAAATATCAACTCCAATCTCATTTGAGATTTCATCTAATTTACTTTCACCAAATAATTTAATCTCTTTTCCACAATCAGGACATTTTACATAACTCATGTTTTCAACCAAGCCTAAAACTGGTATATCCATTTGCTTTGCCATATGATAAGCTTTTTTCACAATCATGGATACTAAATCCTGCGGTGACGAAACAATTACTATTCCATCTAAGGGAATCGATTGAAAAATTGTTAAAGGGACATCACCTGTTCCTGGTGGCATATCAATAAACAAATAATCTAATTCTTCCCAAATCACTTCAGTCCAGAACTGTTTTACCGTATTTGATAACATGGGGCCTCGCCAGATTACTGGAGCGTCTTCTTGAGGCAATAGTAGATTAACAGACATCAATTTTATATTATTATCTGTTTGTTCTGGTATAATGCCTAGTTCATTTGCTGTTGCTTTTTTCTTTATACCAAACATTCTTGGTATAGAAGGTCCTGTTATATCTGCATCGAGAATCCCAACCTTATAACCTTTCCTACTCATTAAAACTGCCAGCATTGCAGTAACAAATGATTTACCAACTCCACCTTTTCCACTAACTACACCTATTACATTTTTAATGGAACTGTATGCATTCAAATCTTCATACATATTTTTCTTGTTTTTTTCACAGCCCTCACAAGATTCTTTCTTGCACTCATCATCTGTACAGCCTTTTATATTATCTGCCATTTTCTATACTCCTTTTGTATTTGTTTATATTTTATATAAAATCTATCTTTGTAAAATCAATACTTCCATCTAAACCTACTAACTTAGAATCCGCATGAACATATTCAACTTTTCCAATAAACATCTCATGAGAGCCTGTCATAATAGAATCCACAACTGTACATTCAATATTAACAGGACAATCCGCCAAAATAGGTGCGTTTACAACTTTGCCATCTTCCAATTTAACATTTATATCTTTTAACTTATTCGAATCTCTTTTACTAATTTTCCCTAGATAATCAAACGTCTCCTGATAGTCTTTACTTGCAATATTTACAACAAAACATCCTGATTCCTTTATCATCTGATAGGAATATCTTGTAGGAACAATTCCAACCATAACCATAGGCGGTGCGTAACTACAGTTGCCACAATAGCCAACTACTAAAGCATTATCCTCTCCATCTAATCCACGACATGAAACTAAAACTTTTGGTGCTGGTTGTAATGCCCCTTTTTTATTTGCTTCTCTTTTTTCCATTTTATTACTCCTGTTCTATTTACTTTCATGTTTTTCATAGTAGTCTTTAATCGCATTTTTTAGTGCTCCTGCTCCTAAAACAGAACAATGAAGCTTATATTCGGGCAACCCATCAAGAGCATCTGTTATATCCTGATCAGTCAGTTTCATTGCTTCTTCCAGCGTTTTTCCTTTTACCAATTCTGTTGTCATGCTGCTTGTAGCTACTGCTGCAACACAACCAAATACTAAGAATCGAATATCAGTAATTTTATTATCTTTT
>RZYM01000028.1 GCA_009930305.1 Bacteroidia bacterium | reverse complement strand
CTTGCTATCGATATAAACATTCCCATAACCTTTTGCCGAACCTTGCTTGCTCGCTTGTATCATTGCATTATAAACCGCTGGGTAAACCGCATTTGCAATGCCAGTTGTAATTTGCTCATTATTCGCCACCGCAGTTTTGCCATTACTAAATCCGCCGACCATTTCACCACTATTTGCGAAGAACATTCCATCTTCTGGAAACCCACCAGTTACATAAGCAGGATACGGTGTCCAATCTACAACTGCATTCCAATGTTCTATTTTTACACTACCACCAAATAGTCCTGCTATTGCATTTATAGGTATTAATATATCATTAATGCCATCTATCATTAAATTTACAAAACTTATAAATCCATTTGATATCCAATTTATAACACTCGCAAAACCATTTGCGATACCTTTCCAAGCAGATGTAAAAGCATCTGCGACTATATTTGCTACTTTAACAACATCATTAATAAAATCATTTTTTAAATACTTAATAATTATTGATAATATAAAAACAATATCATATAATGCTACTGCTATAAACTTTAAAACTTTATTTATAATTGGAAGCAAATCTTTTATAATTTCAATTAATGGTGGCATTATATCTTCAAATAATTTAATTAATATCTTTCCAGTTTCATTAACTGTATTTCTAAAATCTTCATCACTGGAATAAAGCAATCCAAGTGCACTTATCAAAGCAATTATTGGACTTTTAATTGCTAATATTATTCCAAATATAATAGAAAATGTTTCACCAATATTTTTTATTGTATCCAAAAGACTTTGTGCTTTTTCAGTTATATCAAGTATCTCATCGCCATTCTCATCTATGAAACCAAGCGAAGTCAACCATTCTTCTGCCATCTTTTGTGCTTCAAAACCAGCCAAAGAAGTTTGAGTTGTAATCTTGCCCAATAGTTCTTCAATTTTAGGGTCAATCGTGCTACCAGTCGTATCCGTAGAATTAAGTGCCTCAAATTTATCAAAAGAAAGCAATTTCCCAGTTAGTTCATCAATAGCCTCGCTCGTTTCCGTTACATTTTCAAACATACCACCAAGAAAGTCTTCTTCTGTATATCCACCAGCATATGCAATACTTTTAAATATTTCTTTCATAGTGATAAGTAAAGCATTTACATTTTGTAAAATTTTTGCTTGTTTCATCCACATAAGAACTGACTGCCCAAGCCACATTGTCATTTCTTGAAATTGCTCATTCATTATTCTTGTTTGGTTAGACGCAGTTTCAATAGTTTTTGCCATATCTCCAACTGCCCCAGTCGCACTCATTTGGTCGAATACAGCATAAATACGCAACAATCTCTTTTCTATTTGAGAAAGTTGTCTCACCGTTTTCTCTCCACCCATTTGCTTATAAATATCAAAAATAGTGGTTTCTGTTATATCATAACCAGATTTTGAACGAATTGGTCTAACTTGACCGCTCAATACTGCTTGAAATTTTGTCATTGCACTTTCTATACTTACATTGTATAAAGAAGCAAAATCAAGTGCAAATTGCGTTAATTGTTGTGAGAGTGTCGTAGATACAATATCACTTATGCCACCCAATGCAGATAACATATTTTTGAAAATGGCTTGGTAATTCATTAAAGTTTTTGTGCTTACCCCATAAGCCTTGTTCATTATATCTATAAATTCTCGTGCCTCTGATATATTTTCTCTATTCGCAACTTGCCACAAGTTTTGTGTTTCCACATAATCCATAGCCCTTTGCACAACTCCAGCAATAGCAGAACCTAATTGTTTTGTATAGTTTCGTATAAAATAGAGTTTACCTAATATTTTACCAAAATTAAGAGTTTTAGAAATATTACTTATATTTTTTGCTGTGCCACCAGTTTTTGTTCCACCAGTAGCACCGCCTAATATATTTGAAAGGTTGCCAGAACTCGCAACAGTGTTGTTTAATTTTTCTAACGATTTATTTACACTATCTATCTGCCTGACTACACCCTTATTATTTACTATAATGTCAAGTTGTAGTTGGTCTATAGTCGTATTTGCCATTCCTAGCCCCCTATTATTTTCAATTTTAATCTTTTGCTAACATACCCATAACCGACAACTTTGCTCTCATTTTGTTAATGAGTTCAATTTTCTCTGGACTATATTGTTTTCTAACCACTTCAATGTGTGGACATTTTGGGTATTCTGGCAATTTGAATTTTTTGTAATCGGTAATTCCAGAACAATTACTAACAGAACTCTCGATTGCAACTTTGACATATTGTCCCATAAGCCACATTGATTGTTCTTTTTCTATTTGTTTTTTCTTATATGTAATTTCATAATTTATAATTAAATTAGGGTCAGCAAACCAGAAATCATCAACCGACATACCTAAAAATAGAGCATAATCAAGAATTTGTTGAAAGAACATATCCGTTGTTTTTTCTTCATTATCTTGGCTATGCTCCACATTGGTATATTCTAGTTCATTATCACTTTGAACTTTGGTTTGTGAGTTTCTTCGCCTTTGCGTAACCCCGACATAAAAAAATCGTAAATCTTTTTAAAGAACTCATCATCGTAGTCGATGTTTTCATTCATTGAGTTTAAAATTTCTTTTTTATCAGTATTTGAGAAAGAATTATTACCAGCATTATACATTTCTTCAAAAGCAGACTTAATAAATTCTTGAATATTATCTTGCATTTCTATGGTTTCTGATAAAAGTTTGTTTTCAACCATATACTTTGCAATTTCTTTTTCATTTTTACCTTTTAATTTCTCTTTATCTACTTTATCATTGCCATAAAGAATATAATTGGCAACCTTTGTATTATTTTCCAAACATCTTAAAGCAATATCTCGATTGATTACAATTTTAAATGAATACTTAATTTCTCCATTATCTTCGTTTGCTATTCCAATATTTAATGATTTTTCTTTCATAATTCTCTCCTTACTCGCTCTTCGGCGATTTTAAATTTTATTTTTATGCCATTGTTGTAAATGTTACTGTTTCAGCATCGCTGTCTATCGTAACATCTTGAATTTGTGAAGTTTTACCAGTTTTTCTTGCAATTACTGTGTAAGTTCCATTTGGAAGTGGAACAATAGTGCTTGTATCACTTGTAGTTATACTTCTAGCCAATTTGTCATCTTTTAGAATGTCAAGGTCGACACCAGTTACAACATAACCAGTAATAGTCATATCATAAGTAGTATCAGTATCATAAACTGGGTCATCATTCCAACCAGCACTGCCAGTTGCTAAGAAACGAACTTCAAGTTCATATTTGTTACTGCCAGCCTCTCCGCTTGGCAATCCAAATTCTTGTGGTTTTACTGGAATAAAATATGATTTGTTAATTCCTTGAATATCGACACAAGCCCACAATCCAAGTTCACTTGCTTGTTTTGTTGCGTAAATTGTTACATATCCATTTGCTCCAATAAATAAATCCATTGTATCAGTAGTTAAATTTGAACCGAATGACAATGTTCCAAAATCCATAAGCCCATCTTCATAAGTCTTATTGTTTGTTTCACAAAGTTTAGTAGTTTCAATTTGTTCTCTTTCTGGGTTTAAATCTGGGTGACCTGTGCAGTCGCACCAAACCTTGTAGCCAGTAGTTGGTCTTACCCCACTAACCGTTTCCCAAGCAAAAGAAACTTTTGTTCCAATAGTTTTTGCTACCATTTTTTCTCCTTTTTTTATCTTTTTTTTAATCTATATAAGGACTTGCGACTATAAATTCAAATCGCACAGCAGTCATATAAATTGTTCCGCCACCATTCATAGGAAGTGCGGGGGAAGTCGTTATAATCCTACCACCATATATATTCTCATTTCCATTGCTATAAATTAAATCATATAGCATTTTTTCTATTTTATCTCCAAAAATAATTGATGACTCTTGTGCATTTCTATCAACTCCACCGATTTTCATTTGTCCACCGATATAAGGTGTAAATTGCACAGATATTGTATTCGCTTTTTTACCACAAAAAGTAGTATATCCATTTCTCTCATTATTATTCATTATTTGCACTTGAATTTCAGGTTTACTTGCAATTGGTTCGTGATTTATTTGATAAGCATTGTATACATTTGGTTTCTTTGCTGTTGTTATTTGACTATCATTAGCAAATTGTGTTTGTATATAAGTCTTAATATATTCTAGAAAATCAAACATTGCTTTCTCCCTTTATTGCGTTTGCAACGATTATTGGCATTTCTTGTTTTAATTCTTGCGAAGTGTGGAACATTTCTGCTCCTGCCACAAAACCAACCCAATCTTTATCTACCTTACCTTGTTTCTTACGATAGTTATATTCCCAACCTTTTGTGCTTTGTGCAACTCCTTTCGGACTTTCAAATGAAATATCTTGTGTTGGTAAAGTTCCTGCATAAGTTCCATCTCCAACAATACCAGTTCCAAATTCCATAAATGAAATCTTCTCACCTTCTGCCACAACACTTGATTTACCATCAACTGAGGGGGTTGGATTGACACTTACACCTTTACCACTATATTTTTCACTAGCAATTTCTACACCACGATTTGCAATAGAGTTTGCTAAATCATTTTTCAGTTTATTTCCACGAATAGTTAAATTTGAAACTTTCGTTATAAAATTTTTCAACCCACTCGTATCCATACATCACCTACTCTATTTTTTCAAGGATAAACTTTATAGCAATATTTTGTGGTCTAACAGAATAAACAATAGCATTTGCATCGTAACCCCAACCATCTTCTGGCTCGGTGGCGGAAGAGAAACCATCTGGTATCTTCCCATCAACATAAAACCTATCGCCTTCGTTTAGTCTTGCAAACCATTCATCATAAGGTTGTCCATAACAAGTCCAAGTTTTACTAACATTATCACCAAATTCTACAACTTCGTTATATCCACTTGATGTTTGTATTGTTAAATATCCAAATCGCAAAGTAAACTCAATAGGTTTTGCGAATGTTTCTATTTTCGCATTATCTTGTGAAGTTCTTTTGCAAAAATAAACTTTTAATCCATTTTTCATATTGGGTAACTCGCTTTTGGCATAATTTGTCCTACTAAATTTTGGTCAATATAACTCGCACCATAATTAAGACTTATGCCGTTTTCGCTATAACTTTTAAGATTTGAAAAACCTGCTCTATCAATAATATCAATCATTCTCGCTTGTAACCATTGGGAAATAGCAAAATCAATATCATAAGTTTCGTAAGTTGGTCGATTATTATCACTAGGATACTTCAATCGCAAATAGTCGCCTAATGCAAAATTGTATGTAGTATCAATATCCGATGAACTTATACCATATTTATTTAAGATATTATCTTTTATTGATGCGACTAACTCTTCTTTTGACATTGACTTCTTCTCCCTTTAGTTCTATTTTTTCTTCAACTTTTGGTTCGGAAACTAATGTGGCGGAAATAGGTGTATCAGTTATATATTTCGTTTCAAGAACTTCGATATTATCTTTGAGTGCATTAAAATCATTTTCATTCATTATAAACTCAAATCTACATCTTGGTTGAATTAGTTGACCACGATATAATATTACTCTCTTTGCCATTCCAACTACATTAAGTTTCTTTTCCATTAGTTATCTCCTAATTAATTCGCAACAGTGCAAATATAAAGTTGTTTAACATTTCTAAATACTGGAAGTCCCATACCTTCGGCACAAGTCCAAACAGTGTGTGGGTCATTTGTTGTCCATTGACTAACAGTAATAAAGCCGTTTGTTTCAGAAACTGCTCCAACATCTTGTGCTGGGGTATTAGTTACATAAGTATAACCAAGTGCTCCATCAGTTGTTAGGAAAGAAACAACATCTTCATTAAACATATTGTATTCTGTGCTATCTTGTGCTGATTTTCTATAGGTTTCATCAACAACAACAAATTCGATACCAAATCTTGATTGGATATAATTCTTTGCCCAAGCCTCAGTCAAATATTCTTTTGCTTCTCCTGCCAATGTGTTCAATTTTGTGTTATTAAGAATATAACCCATAATCTTACTGGAAGTTAATGCTCTAACAATTTTGTTCTTTGCTTGTTTTTGAATTTTAACCAAATCACCAAGAATATCAGTAGTTATAGTTCCCCAACCAGCGACTATCATTTTGTGCTTTTCTGGCAAATTGTAATCGATTGATATATCAACATTATTTTCTTTAATTGTTGCTTTACCAGTAGAAACTGCTTCGCAAGCAAGAACTTCAAATCTTGTCAATACTCTGGAAATCATATTTGAAGCATCGTTATAAACTGCTGTTATAATTTTTTTCTCTTCATTTGACATTCCCAAATCTTTAATCTTTTTACGGAGAGCCTCGCCTTCATCGATTTTTTCTTTAATCAATAAAAGTTCATATTTCAACTCTTCATAATTTGGTCTATCGCCAATTTTTGCCTCAGTATCGAGTGCGTGAACAAGTGCCATTACTGGAACATCACTACCTTCCACCAAGTCAGCAACTGCGACTTTCATATTGTCTGTTTTAAACATTGGGAATAATTTTAGACCAATAAAATCTTGTGTTGCTCTAACATAATCAAAATCTTCACTGATTTCTACCCATTGTTCACCTTTAAGTAATCCTAAATAATTCATCTTTTACTCCTCCTTTTACCTTATGACAAAGCCGATACAGTTGCACTTGCCAAATCACTTGAAGCATATGTAACATTATCGCCATTTGTTTGAATATAGTATAATCCTGTTGATGCCACAGCATAACTTAATGCTGAACTTGCAAGAGTTGATAGTAATGATTTACTTGAAGTGTAAACATTATACCCCATTGCACCTGAAATTGAAGCCCAACTAATTGTGCTTGTTGAAACACTTGTCGTTGGTGCTGATAATTGTGTCAACCCAACTGTCCCAAAACTAGGTCTACTTGTTGAACCCTCTGCTATCGCATAAAGTCCTTGTGCTGACATTGATGTTGCATAATCAGAAGCACTTGATGGTAAATTTGCATCAATATAACTTCCCCTAATTACCAATGAACCAAAATTTGCTCCATCTGTAATATCTACATCTTCATATAATATCCCCAAATATGGACTTGAGAATATCGTTCCTGCAACTACTACTTTTCTATTGTTTTCAGCAGTATAAGATGTGCTTGCTGGAATTCCGATTGTTTTTTTAACCAATCCAACTTCGCTTCCTAAAAAGTTCTTACGGTTGTTAAAAGTTTCTTTCATATTTTTCTCCTTATTTTATAATTTGACTTTTCCGCTAGTTTCTATTTTTTGTTTTTGTTCTTGATATAATGCAAATGAACTCTTTTGTTTAGATTTATCAGCAACTCCATCACCTATTGGTGTCGAAGGTGTGCTTGTCTTTATTGCTTCTGCCTTTAATGATTTTTCTAGAACTTTCGCTCTTTCTGTCATTATTTCTGCATAAACTTCTGGACTCCCATTTGCTTCTATAATCTTATCAACTTCAACATTACTATACCCAGTTTTTGAAAGGACTTCACGAAACTTGTAACTAGCGATTTGAGTTTCGAGTGCCTTTTTGCTTTCTACAAGTTCAGTATATTCTTGAGCGGTCTTTTCTTCCGAACTCATTTTTTCCCTTTCTTTTCTCTTGTATTCAGCATTTTCTTTTGCAAAGTCATCTTTAAACTTTTTTTGTTTTTCAACTTCTAGCAAAAGCCTTTTATACTCATTTGGATAATCAATAGTGCTTTCTTGTGTTTTTGCTACTGGCTCTACTTTTTCTACCGTTTGAGTATCTGGTGTTTGCACACCTTGTGTATCTTCCATAATTTCTCCCTGCTCTTTTACGATTTTCTCTATCGTGTGATTTATCACAATCTTATGCTCCTTTAAGTTCTTCTCCAACTACATTTTAGAGTATGCTCTCTATAATTACTCTTGCGAGTTATTATTAAGTTTTGTTTCGGAAATAGATGTGGTTTTATTCTTTTGTTCATTTACCATATCATCATTCTCTTGCCACTTTTTCGCAACCGCACCTACATCACTAAAAAGTCCGCTTGCTTTAAGTATCTCTTCTTTTGGCATATTTACAGTATATAAATTCATAATTCCCTGTGCCTTAACCAAAAAGTTATCATTTTGATTAATTCTATATTTAATATCAATCATACTTGCTTTAAGTTTATTAATTGGGTTATCTGGAAACAAATTACAAATATATAATATAAGTTTAAGTTCTTCATAATCACCGATTAAAAATGAGTTTATTTCGTTTAATATTATTGTATATGCATTATTCCACCCGCCACCAAGCAACCTCGCTTGCCCAGTATCTCCACCACTTGTAACTTGCCCACTAGGACTTGCAACTCCAACAATATCATCTGCTTGCTTAATTCTCTGTTCATAATAAACATTAAAACTATCAATAGGAACTGAAATTTTTAAAGTATCAACATCTGCTACTGAATTTTGCTTAGCAGGGTTATCATTTATAATTAATGCACCCGCATCTTTCATATTTTCAATAGTTTTTTTATCAACATCGGTATTTTTAAATATCAAAATCAAATTAGAACCATCTACCACGATATCAAGCATTGTAGAAACAAGTGAATTTATACTATCGAAAAGTTCCTTGTTTTTTTCAATAATCCCAATTCTTGAAATGTTTGCTGAATATTCTATCATTGGCAAGTAATTATGAATTTTAATTTTTTCTAGATTGTAATTGTTAAGACTTCCAAAACTCATTGTGCTATTTAATATAAAACTCGCATATCTAGTTTCAATGTGTATTTCTTTTTGTTTGTTTATAGTAGTTACATTCGCAGTTTCATCTTTTTCAACTTCCACAATAGACACACAAAATAAAGGTTGCTTATTTCTAGAACTAGAATAAACAACAAAATTATCTATCGGAGAAAGTGTATTAAATTCAAATGGGGCTTCGCTATTTATATCATAACCATCTTCTAATGTGGCGAAATTATATATTCCATCTTTTTGAGTTATAATATCAGTTCTTGGGCAAGTATATGTTATTCCTATACCCGTTGTAAATATCCACTCTTTAAGGTCTTTGTCTTTCCCATAAAAATTTGTGTCAGTCTGATATCTATAAAAATATGTTATATCATCTTGTATTTCTTTTGAATTTTTTACATCTGGTTTTATTGTATAATCTCTTCTCTCACTTGTCGCAAGAGCAGTCTTAAAATCAACTTGCCTTGATGCGTGATTTTCAATAACTATATTATTTGCTAAGAATGATTTAAGAAATGGTCTTTGTTTTTCAAGTATATCTTGTATCCCATTCTTATAATTCCATAAATATTCAATTTTTTCAGAATTTTGCTTATGTGTAGAAAGAATAGATGGCATATATTTAACCAAAATAGACAAACCAAAATCTTCAACATTAAAGTCCAAATCAGTCTTTGGTATTTCAATTCGTTTTATTCCAGTAAAACTAAACTTCTTAGCCATTAATATCTCCTTCATAAAATAAAAAAAATGCAAAAATACTTTTTGGAGTATCTTCGCACTCATCTTTTAGACACCGCTTTGCAGTTGCCTATTAAAAGCACTTTCGGGTGGTGGAAATGTGTATAACCACCACCTTGTGCTATTTGCCCCATTGTTTCTTTAAGGTCTAACTCAACGAGCCTGTCAAAAAGACCAATGATTTTAACGACTTATCTGTCAATATAATACTTAATTCGCCTTTTGCAATTATGACATTTAATTATTTTTACTTCTTTATCTGTTTCTTTTATTTTTTCATAATCAAATTCAATCTTATCATCAATTACCAAATCTTCATTTGCAATCAAAATTGCTTTACATATTGGACATTGTATTTTCTGAGCCATACTTAAACTCCTATAATTTTACTATGTGGTTTATCCAATCTTCAAATGTTATGCTTTCCATAAACAAACCCTCTGTAAAAAATCTATTTTTAATTCCTGTGATTATTTTGCTCTTTGTAGCCATATCAATTTCTTCAAACAATTTCTTAAATCGCAAATAATATTCTTTAAATCTTTTTTCAGTATTGTCCCTATACTCTTTGTTTTCTTGATTTATCCACTCTGCCTTATTCATTGTAAAGTATGAATCATAAATCATCGATGTAGCATAAAATCTAGCAAATTCTATTTTTTCTCTGTTTATAAACTCTTGAACTAAAAGTGTATTACTATCAAGCATTTTATAATATGTTTTAAGCAGATACTTTGCATCTCTTCTACAAATACTATCATCTCGCCACTTCCATAAGTAAAATGGAGTAGTGCAATGTTTTATTTTGTTTGTTAGTTTTTGACAAAGAACATTGAAATAACTATCTTCGTGTATTGTCAATTCATCTGCCCATCGTATATTATTTTTCAATAAATACTTTCTTCTATACACCTTTCCGTGAACAAATGTGCAGTCGTTTTCTCGTGTCAGAAAGAATGGTTGTTTATCTGGCATCCTTCCTTCTTCGATAAAATCACTTATCAAGCAATCAAACCCGCCACACTCTATTTCTCTTAAAATTATCCACAATCCACACATATTATAAAACATATCATCACTATCACAAAAACAAATATAATCTGCTTTTGAATTGTCTAAACAACAATTTCTTGTTGATGAAACACCTTTATGCTCATTTAAAATGTATTTTATTTCAAATGGATAACTTTTCAAAAAATCTTCACTTAGTCTTACTTCTGTGCCATCATTTACTATGATTACTCCTACATCTTTTGTAAGGTTCACATTTTGTTGCAGTGCAATACTGTCTAACAATGGCTTTATTATCTCTTCAGTTTCTTTATACTGAGGAACGAGTATCTGTAATTTCATCTAATTCTCCTACTCATTTTTTATTTTATCATATGCATTTTCTATTTGTCAACTTTTTATGACACTTTTTTATTATTATTCATTTATTTGTATTTTTATAAATATATTTTTGTATGTTTATGCAGTTTCTTGATTAAATATACAACAACTTTGCCTTTACCTTTTTTTCTTTGTTCTTTATAAACTCTCCAACATACAAACTAACACAGTCAATACTATCATCGTGTTCATTTTTACCATCATAACGGTATGAAATCATATCTAACATAAATTTGCCCATTTCACTACTTCTTGGATATAAATTCTCACAAGGGAAAAAACAATCATATTTTATTGAATTTTCAGTATTATATATTCTTTCTTCCTTCTTTATATAAGAGAATATCTCTATTATTTCACAATAATGTATATTTTCGGCATCCAATAAATTAGACAATAAAACCTTTAACGATGTATCAGTATTTCTTTCTATCAAGAGTTTCGTAATATGATGTTGTTTTATCTTATCAACTATCAAATTATGAACTTTCTCCATTGGAACATTCCTATAAATTACATCTTTTAAGAAATGGAAATCCCCACATTTTACAAAAATTGACATAGCAACATTATCAAAACCTATTCTCGCTGGGTCAATACTTGCCCAACAACTATCACTCCTTTCTTCTGGTATTGTTTCATAAGTTTTAAGATTTGTCCAATAAAATGGTGAATTCTCTGGCTCAAGCGGTTGCTGTTGCTCCATTGCCATAAACATTCTATAATCTCTATCTCTAATCGCACAGGCATCTTTGGTCGGAAATTTTTGTGGATATGTGCTTTCATCAGTATCAGGGTCTAGTTTCGGAATAGATATAAACACAGAACTCTCATCTAAACTCATTGTCGTATATTTATTTATCGGAGATTTCTTTACTTTTCCTTTGCTGTAATATCTTTTTAGTGTCGAAAGTATGTCATATATTGAATAAGCAGTTCCACCTGCCACAATATAAAAATCATCAGTATTATAATTTCTTTTCCACCAAGAGTTCCAAAAGTTTGCTATATCAGTATCGTGTTGTTTTATGTTGTTTGCGTCTTTTGAACGACACACATCATCAAGGAATAAGTAGCGAACACGAATACCATCAATACTTGTGTCCTTTGATATAACTTTTAAATTCAAAGTCTTGTTGCTATCTGCGAGTGTCAACTCACCATCTTTTATTCTGCAAATTGAAAACATTGTTTTTGGGTCAATATCATCAGCAAAGTATTTCTGGAACTTAGGGAACACCATCGCATACCGTTTTTTTGTCATCGTATCAACTATTCCCTTTGTCGTATTCAACACAAGGGTTGGGTTGCCGAGAACTTTAAGCACATCATTATCTTGGTCTATCCCATAAAGCCAAG
Source organism: Bacteroidia bacterium (assembly GCA_009930305.1). Classification (GTDB taxonomy): domain Bacteria; phylum Bacteroidota; class Bacteroidia; order Bacteroidales; family Paludibacteraceae; genus Enterocola. The sequence goes on along the minus strand of RZYM01000028.1, from coordinate 3,410 downwards.
TTATAGCAATCATATCAGATACGGTCTTTCCTCCCCCAGTCATCATCTGCTTTGTTATGACTTTTATTTTCTTCTTCAACACCATTTGATTAAAGTAGTATAGAAAAGGTTTACTCACACCAGTGTATCCGCCATCATTCATTGGGTCTATTGAATACTTGAAAACCTTGTCCTTATCTCGAAAGTCCCACTCCCAAAATCTCGCATAATGCTCCAAACTCCTAAAAGCCACAAGTGCATAATCTTTTTCATACAAATCAAGCCAACTTTGCAGGTATTGGTAGCAGAGATTGAGTTGCGTATCATTTTTTTGTTTCGTATATATATCAAGCATTCTTTGAAAGTTCTTTATCTTTATCTCGCAAATCGGCAAATCGTAAATCACTAATTCTTTAACCCGTTGTTGTATCTCATTTTCGCTATCTTCCGTTTTTTTATCTTCCAGCACTTGATGAACTTGTAGCCAATAAAGTTGCTGTCGGTCTTGCATAAGCCCCAAAATCTCTTTCTCATTGTCAAATAAGTTCTTGTCCTTGCGGAACTTAACTAAAACCTGCGTTGACTTATTTATCTCTTTACTATAATTTCCTCTCGCCACTACTTATACCTCAATTCCAAAAAATTTACCATCTTTATTTTTTATTCTATTTTGCATTTTGCAGTATGGACATATACTAGCAGAATAACAAGTTGCTTTAGTATATCTAATACAATCCTCTGGATAATTAAACTTTTGTATATCAGAGTAGTCTATTTCATATTCTCCATCACAATACCAACACTTTATATTTTTATCTATCATTGGTTCTTTAATCATTTTCATAATTACTCCTTTTCAATAAGTCCTGCTTTAATTAAGTCAAATATCACATCTAAATCATAAGTATATGAAGATATACCACCAAAACCTTTTGAACCATAAGCAAACTGAATACATCTTGGTCTTGCAAATAAAGATACACCTATATATATGCTTTCTTCTGTATTATCTCTAAGGATTAATGAATACCAACTTGGACTTACCTTTTCAAACCCAAACTTTTCAAGTTCTTTTAAATTAACATTATCTTTAATCTTTAACATTCTCACTCCTTTTCAATAATTGCTAGCGACCTATTGTCGCATTTTTGTTTCGGAAAGAGAAATCTATCTATCTCGCCACTCGACCCCATTTTTCTCACACCAATCAATTATCTTCTTCTGACTTCGCAAACTCGGTTGCCGTTTCGCCTGCCCCCTCATCTCCCACTTCTTCACCGCACTAGAACTAACCCCCAATGAAATCGCAAATTCTTCTTGGTTCATATACATCGCTTTTCTTATCTCGCTTATCGCTCTCATTTTGTTTTCCTTTTTGTTTTTGTGGTAGGGAAAGTAAGATTCGAACTTACGACCGCTGTATAAGAACGGCACTCTAACCAACTGAGTTATTTCCCTTTATTGATTTGGATAACCACTCCAAATCCCATATGCTCCCCTGTGTTTACCGTTATTTACGGATTACAACACCCAGTTCTCTTGTGCATACTTCCCAGTCTGGTCTGAGTGAAGTGAATTGGACACCCATAATCTTGCTCCCAAAGCAATCGGACAACCATTGTCCCACACTCAGTAATGTCATTCTTTGTGGCGGAATGAATCAGTGGCGGAAGTGCAGAGATTTGAACTCTGATAATAATGCTCCATACGGACACATTAATCGAAACCTTTCACTCCCATTTGGAATGGCACTGCAACTACACCAACTTTCATTGCAACATTCGGCTGTTGGTCGCCTTATTCCCCTATCGGAACCATTCCCTATCACCATACTATCATACCTCTTCGTTGTTGTCAACCTTTTGTGTCACTAAACTCTTAATCCTAAAAAAATTTTTGTTTGAAGCAGTTGGAGGTAACGACCCTGTGGGGCTCTTTTTCCCTGTATAGTGTGCGGGGCGGTTGTTTGACAATAACCACACAAAGCCCGCAATAATGCACAAAGTGGCGGAAAAACAAAGAAATCAAAACCCTTTGCCGTTTCATATCGTTCGTTATAAAACACAATCACAAAAAAATTATTTTTTTATTTTTTTTCTACAACAATGATAATATGTAGTTATTATGATTACAACAATGATAATATGTAGTTATTATGATTATAACAATAATAATAATAATAATAATAATTTGTAATATTATAATGCTAAAACTACAACAAATATAAATATAAATACAATCATAATTATAAATAATATAATAAAGCAATTACAATAATGCTTAATAATATAACAATGTTTTTAACGACAACTAAAACGATAACGGCGACAATAGCAGTAACGGCAATTATAACAATAAAGCCAATAATAATAATGAGAACACAACGACAACACACGAAACAATTAGAATAAAGAAAACAACAAAACAACCAGAAATATAGAACAACAAACCACAAAAAAACGACAAAAAAATAAATAAAAATAAATTAAAATATTTAATAAATTTGTTTGACATATAAATTTATATGTTTTATAATTAGTTATCAATAAAAAAAAGGAGGGCATCAAAATGACCATTGAGGCAATTATCAACGCAATCGCGAGGCTAACATTGAAAAGGCAACAAGCACACGGCAACACAGAAGAACAAGACAGAATTAACAAAAAATTGAGCAAGTTATATGATATCAAACTTCTAGCAATGCAACAAGAAAACAAATAAAAGGAATTTAAAAAAATGTGTTTAAGAGAATTAAAAGAAGAACAACAAAACGCCATCATTCGTTGCGACTTTGAGAGATTAAAAATAATAAACAAAATTATTTTTAAAATCAGGGATAGAAAACGACAACAAGAAGAACAAGAAAAAGAACAAGCAAGAGAACAAAGAACAGCCGAAAAAATTGACACAATTTGTCAAATGAGTTTATAACCGCAAGCCCCGACCACAACGGCGGGCAGGTTAGGAGTAAAAAAATGTATAACGAAGAAAAAAAAGAACAAGCAAGAAAATTTTTTAACTATGATAATAATATTATCGCAATAGCCGAAAATGTTTTTGACCGTATGGAAGAAAATACGAGCGAAGAACTAGACAACGCAATTAATGACGAGTTAATATACACTGAAGACCAATGGAAAATTATCGAATATTATTTTAACCCAAATGATGAGAATATAAATTTATATGATGCTTTTGAAAATTTTAAAAATGACATTGCTAGTATTTTAGAAGTGGAGGAGTAAAGAGATGACAAGCACAGGAAACACCGCCCAAAAAAATTTAATTGATAAATTAATTAAAGCAAGCACACAGACACAACAAAGGCAAGTAATCACACAAGCAATCAACACCGCCCAAAGTGGCGAAGAAAAAAGAACACTCAAAGCAATCGCAAAAAAATTTAGAATGTGCGAAAATTTAGAACAATA
>RZYM01000006.1 GCA_009930305.1 Bacteroidia bacterium | reverse complement strand
TTGTTTCAGGACTAGTCCTGAAACAATCTTCTAAAAAACATTAACTTTGTCCTATTAAAATAAGCAGTAAAAACTGTAACGCTTATTTAGGACTAGTCAGATGTGATTTACATTCCATATAATTTTATTTGTTGAGCCTTAACGTTAGCGTCATCTAAATAATCATCGTAATCCATTACTTTATCTATAATGCCATTAGGAGTTAATTCTATAATACGGTTACAAACTGTATTTATAAATTCGTGGTCATGTGATGATAACAATACATTGCCCTTAAATGTCTTAAGCGAGTTATTAAATGCTTGAATTGATTCAAGGTCTAAGTGGTTGGCAGGAGAGTCAAGTACCATAACATTTGCATTCTTTAGCATAATTCGCGAAATCATGCAACGCATTTTTTCTCCACCTGATAATACACCAGCTTTTTTGAATATTTCTTCTCCGGCAAATAACATTTTACCCAAATATCCTCGAATAAATGATTCTGTGGTATCATTTGAAAATTGTCCTAACCATTCCACCAAATTTAAATCAGTATTGAAGAAGTTAGAATTGTCGACCGGTAAATAAGCGTATGTTATAGTAACACCCCAATTGAAACTTCCTGAATCTGCTTTAGCATTACCATTAATAATTTCAAATAAAGCTGTCATTGCACGTGGATCGCGTGATACAAATGCAATTTTATCGTCTTTTTCAATATTAAAATTTACATCTTTGAATAATACTGTGCCATCAACAGTTTTAGATAAGCCCTTAACTTCCAGAATCATATTTCCGGGTTCTCTTTCGGGAGTGAAAATAATTCCGGGATATTTACGAGTAGAAGGCTTGATTTCTTCAATATTCAGTTTATCCAACATTTTGCGTCTACTTGTTGCTTGTTTAGATTTTGCAACGTTGGCACTAAACCGGCGAATAAACTCTTCTAATTCTTTCTTCTTTTCTTCAGCTTTTTTGTTTTGCATTTGTTGCTGACGCAATGCTAGCTGGCTTGATTCGTACCAGAAAGAATAGTTACCTGTAAACATCTGTATTTTGCCATAGTCAATATCTATGATATGTGTACTAACAGAATCAAGGAAGTGCCTATCGTGGGATACTATAAGAACTGTATTTTCGTAATTCGCTAAGTAATCTTCTAACCATCTGATAGTTTCTATATCCAAGTCGTTAGTAGGCTCATCTAATAATAGATTATCAGGTTTTCCAAATAATGCACGTGCTAATAAGATACGGACTTTTTCTTTACCGCTCATATCCTTCATTAGAGTGTAGTGATTATTTTCTTTTATACCTAAACTGCTTAATAATGATGCTGCATTGCTTTCGGCATTCCATCCGTCCATTTCGGCAAATGCTTCTTCTAATTCAGATGCTTTTATGCCGTCAGCCTCACTAAAATCTTCTTTTGCATAAATGGCATCTTTTTCTTCCTTGACTTTCCAAAGACGATCGTGGCCCATCATAACGGTATCAATAACCGTATATTCATCAAATTCAAAGTGGTCTTGTTTTAATACAGAAAGTCGTTCGTTCGATCCAAAAGAAATAATTCCTCTTGTAGGATCCAAGTCGCCACTGAGCATACGAAGGAAAGTCGATTTTCCGGCTCCGTTAGCTCCAATCACACCATAGCAATTCCCTGCAGTAAATTTGAGATTTACATCTTGAAATAAGATGCGTTTACCGAATTGAATTGCTAAATTGGAAACAGTAATCATATCGCTTGTATATAAATTTTAATAAGAGTGCAAAGGTACTCATTTTAAACGAATCAGGCAAATAAGGAAGATGTCTGTTTGTAATAAAAGCATACAATTGAATTAATTATTCACTAATCTAAAAATAAGGTGTTTTTATTTGAATAATCGGCTAAAAAATCTTATTTTTGTATCTATAATGTAGTGAATGATGAACGTATTTACAGAAGAAGATAAACAATATATCAAAAGCCTCGGCCATACACCCGAATCGGTTGAAGAACAGTTATCAATATTTAAGAACGGTGTGCCGGTGCCAAATCTTTTACGTACTGCAACTCTGGATGATGGTATTCAAATATATACTAATGCAGAAATAGACGCTTATGTCGCAGTCTGGGATTCATATCTTGAAAAAGGTAAACCGGTTGCTCACTTTATTCCGGCTTCGGGTTGTGCAGGACGTTTCTTTCGCGATTTAATCAATTTTCTTAATGCTCCATACGATGATCCTCAAACCAATTTTGAGAAGAATTTTTTTAAGCATTTGCCTAGTTTTGCATTTTTTGGAGAGCTAAATAAATTTTGTTTGGCTACAGAAAAAGAAGGCTTGCAAGAATTACTCGAAGCAGGTAAATATAAGTTGATTGTAGAATATATTTTGACAGAAAAAGGACTCAATTTTTGCAGTTTACCAAGTGCATTATTTAAGTTTCACACAGATAAATCGCATCGTTTTGTTGTAATTCAAAAATACTTACCAAAGAAAATTGTAAAGTATTATGCATCTTTCGAGGATACTCGTACACCTATTCAAGAAAGTTTGATTGAAAGTGCAATGGTATCAGGTGTAAAAGGAGGAACTGTAAATGTTTGCTTTACGGTAAGAAAGGAACATAAAGAAGCTATTCAAGATTATGTACGCGAATTTAAATATCCTATTGAAAAAAAATTAGGCTTGTCATTTTTTGTTACATTACCATGTCAAAAAACAAGTACTGATACAATTGTAGTAACTCCTGATAATTTGCCATTCAGAGATGCAAATGGTAATATCATGTTTCAACAAGCAGGTCACGGCGCATTGTTCGAAAATTTAAATAGTTTACCTGCCGATATTGTATTTATTAAGAATATTGATAACGAAGCTACCGATTCGCTCAAAAAGCTAACATCTCATTATAAGAAAGCCCTAGGAGGCATTTTATTGGCAAATCAAAAAATTATTAGTCGTTTCTTACGCTTGTTTGATAAAGACGAAATGCCGGATGATAAATTGATTGAAGCTATTAATTATGTCGAAAATACTCTAAACGTTAAACGCGAAAATATTTTGCGTTTAAAACGTCAAGAACAATGTGATTATCTAAGAAGTAAATTAAATCGTCCACTAAGAGTGTGTGGTATGGTTAAAAACGAAGAAGAACAAGGCGGTATGCCATGCTGGGTTAAAAATGAAGACGGTACTACTTCTTTGCAAATCATAGAATATTACCAGATATATGATAATCCTACTTTAATGAACTTGTTTAATTCGTCAACTCATTTTAATCCGGTTGACATAGTTTGTTCAATGGTTGATTATAAGGGCAAGAAAATTGATTTAACACAGTATGCCGATAAAAAGTCAGCAATGATATATAATAAGAATTTTGAAGGGCAAGCGGTTAAAGTAATGGAGCTTCCGGGCTTATGGAATGGCTGTATGGGCGATTGGAATACTATCTTTGTAGAAGTACCTATAAAGACATTTAATCCTGTAAAAACAGTAAATGATTTGTTACGTCACGAACATCAAAACACAACTAAATAGACTACACTAATTACTCTCCAAAAAAAACCAAACATTATGGAAAATTTAAAGATCATACAACATGATCCATGGTTGGAACCTTTTCAGTCGGCTATTGTAGGTCGTTATCAATATGCGTTGAATAAAGAAAACGAATTGACACAAGGCCATCGATTAAGTCTGTCAGATTTTGCTTCCGGCTATCTGTATTTCGGAATGCATAAAACATCAGACGGATGGGTCGTTAGAGAATGGGCTCCGAATGCAACTGACATATTCTTGATCGGAGATTTTAATCAATGGCAACGTACGGAAGCTTATAAACTTAAACGTCTTTCAAATGGTGTTTTTGAGGGCATTTTTCCTGAAAAAAGCATTCAACACGAACAGTTATATAAGTTTTACATTTGTTGGAATGGAGGAGCAGGCGAGCGAATACCAGCTTGGTGTAGACGTGTAGTACAAGATAATGAAACCAAAATATTCAGTGCCCAAGTATGGAATCCTGAAAAACAATACACTTTTAAAAATAAAAAGTTTAAGCCTAATACCGATCCTTTAATGATATACGAATGTCATATAGGTATGGCTACAACAGAACAAAAAGTAGGAACATATTCCGAATTTCGTGAATATGTATTGCCACGTGTAAAAAAGGCAGGATACAATTGTATTCAAATCATGGCTATTCAGGAGCATCCTTATTATGGCTCATTTGGATACCATGTATCAAGTTTCTTCGCTGCATCATCACGTTTTGGAACACCTGAAGAGTTGAAAGAACTTATAGATACTGCACATGGTATGGGTATTTCCGTGATTATGGATATTGTTCATTCTCATGCAGTTAAAAATGAAGTTGAAGGTTTAGGTAGATTTGATGGCACAGGTTATCAGTACTTCCATGATGGTTCTCGTCGTGAGCATCCTGCATGGGATTCTTTATGCTTCAATTATGGAAAAAATGAAGTCTTGCATTTCCTTTTGTCAAATTGTAAATTCTGGCTCGAAGAATACAATTTTGATGGATTCCGTTTCGATGGTGTTACATCAATGTTATATTTGAGTCACGGGCTTGGAGAAGCATTTAGCGGTTATGCAGACTATTATAATTTAAATCAGGATGGTGATGCCATTTGTTACCTTACATTGGCAAATCAATTGATTCATGAAGTAAAGCCTACAGCCATTACAATTGCAGAAGAAATGAGCGGAATGCCAGGATTAGCAAACAAATTTGTTGATGGTGGTATAGGTTTTGATTATCGTATGGCAATGGGTATCCCTGATTTATGGATAAAATATATCAAAGAATACACAGACGAAAATTGGAAACCGGGACATTTGTTCTGGGAACTTACCAATCGTAGAAGTGACGAAAAAACAATTAGTTACGCAGAAAGTCACGATCAAGCATTAGTAGGTGATAAGACTATAATATTCCGTTTAATTGATGCTGATATGTATTGGCACATGCAAAAAGGTGATACAACATATATGGTAGATAGAGGTATCGCACTTCATAAAATGATTAGATTGCTTACTGCATCGACAATAAACGGAGGTTACCTAAATTTCATGGGTAATGAATTTGGTCATCCGGAATGGATAGATTTCCCAAGAGAAGGAAATGGATGGTCATATAAGTATGCACGTCGTCAGTGGGATTTGGTAGATAATCCTAATTATTTATATCAAGCATTAGCTAAGTTTGATACGGCTATGGTTGATTTAATTGTTGAAAGAGATAAATTCCAGGAGATTTCATTGTATAAATATTGGGATAATTCAAACGATCAGGTATTGGCTTTTGGTCGAGACAATTTATTGTTTGTATTTAATTTTCATCCATACAATTCTTATACCGATTATGGTATGTTAGTGTCTCCAGGTGAATACGAGATGGTACTTAATACAGATTCTAAATCATTTGGTGGATTCGGTTTAAGCGACGAATCTATACATCATTTTACAATGCCGGCTGATGGTGTTATCGATAAAGAATGGATCAAGCTATATGTACCATCACGTTCTGCTTTCGTTTTACGTCGTATTCAAAATAAAAAATAGATATAGTGTTTTCACTAAATAAAAAACAATTAGCAATACTTATCGATCCCGACTCTTATGGGAGCGATAAGTTTGCATATTTGTTATCTCTCTTGCCTAAATACACTCCAGACTACATATTTGTTGGTGGCAGCATTACATCTGAATCCACAGAAAAAGCAATAGAGTCAATAAAAAAAACAGTTAGTATACCTATAATACTATTTCCGGGGAATGCTTCTCAGTTTAGTCCTAAAGCAGATGCTTTATTGTATTTATCACTTATTTCGGGCAGAAATCCTGATTACTTAATATCTCAACATGTAAACTCAGCTCCATATATTAAACGTTCCGGAATAAGTGTTATACCGGTTGGATATATATTGGTTGAGAGTGGTAATATGACAAGTGTTGAGTATATAAGCAATACGAAACCAATACCTCGTACTAAGCCTGATATTGCAGTAGCAACAGCAATTGCCGGCGAATTTTTAGGTCAGAAAGCTATTTATTTAGAGGCTGGTAGTGGTGCTCAATTAAGAGTGCCTGATAACATGATAAACTCTGTTAAGCAGTCAATAAACATTCCTTTAATTGTCGGTGGGGGAATAAGGTCTGCAGAAGATATGAAGAAAGTTTTTCAAGCAGGAGCAGATGTTGTTGTAATTGGTAATGCTCTCGAAGATAATACTGATTTACTATCCGAATTATTCCAAACTTTGGTCTTGTTGTAACTTCTTATAGATGCCATTAAGAGCAATAAGCTCGTCGTGTGTACCTCTTTCGGCAATCATACCATTATCAATAACGCATATCTCATCAGCATTTTTTATAGTAGATAAGCGATGTGCAATTACAATTGTTGTACGGTTTTTCATTAGATTTTCTAAAGCCTCTTGTACAAGTTTTTCCGATTCGGTATCTAAGGCCGATGTAGCTTCGTCTAAGATTAAAATAGGAGGGTTCTTTAAAATAGCTCTTGCTATGCTGATGCGTTGACGTTGTCCACCTGATAATTTGCTCCCTCTATCCCCGATATTAGTGTTATATCCTTGTTCTGTGGCAGTAATAAAGTCGTGTGCATTTGCTATCTTAGCAGCTTTAATTACATCTTCTTCTGTAGCATTTTCAACACCAAAGGTAATGTTATTGTAAAATGAATCATTAAACAATATGGCTTCTTGATTTACATTACCCATAAGTGAACGTAAATTGTGTAGAGTCATTTGTTTGATATTAACGCCGTCAATCAATATTTCTCCATCATTTACATCCCAAAAACGTGGTAATAAATCAACTAAAGTAGATTTGCCTGAACCAGATGGACCTACTAATGCTATGTTTTTACCTTTTTCAATAGTAAGATTAACATTACGAAGTACCAATTCCGTTTGGTACGAAAAGCTAACATTTTTATATTCTATTTGATGCTTAAATTCGTCAAGTTTAATTGAATTTTTCGGCCATGTCAATGGGTTTTTTGCAACTAGTATTTTATCAATACGTTGCAGCGATGCCGAACCTTTACGAATGCTATATGCAGCCTTAGATAACTCTTTAATCGGGTTAATAATACTGTAAAACAACAATATATAATATATGAATACAGGAGCTGTTAATGGTGCGTGACTAGTATTTAAAATCAAGTTACCTCCATAACATAAAACAATAGATATTACAGTCGTTCCCAAAAATTCGCTCATTGGATGAGCCAACTGTTGGCGACGCAAAACTCTTAATATAGCTTCTCTATTCTTGTTAGTTAGTTTTCTGTATCTATCTTCTATTTTTGCTTCCGCATTAAATGCCTTTACAATACGTAAACCACCTAATGTTTCTTCAACTTGTGCGTTTAAGGCTCCACCTTGTTCTGCACATTCTAAAGAACTTTTCTTTAGGTTTTTACCAACTTGTCCTATCAAAATACCGCTAATAGGCAACATTATTATTACAAAAATAGATAATTCCCAACTTATTACAAACATCACAATCAAATAGATGATTATAATAAGAGGATTCTTTATTATCATGTCAAGCGAACTCATGATTGACGTTTCAACATCGTTTACATCCACACTCATACGTGCCATGATATCGCCCTTACGTTCTTCGCTAAAAAATCCAATTGGTAAACTTACAATCTTACTAAACAAGGTGTTACGTAAGTCTCGCAAAACGCCTGATTGTATTTTTGACATTGACATGGCACTTGCATAAAAAGTAATAACTTTTAAGAATGTCATGATGATAAGAGCTATCGATAATACAATTAGTGTTGATGTCGGGCCATGAACTCCAATAAATTGAGTTATGTAATAGTATAGATTATTTTTTAAAACATCAAACAATTGCATTATCTGTACATTGTCCATATTTTGCAATGTATATACGGCCTCACGAGTCTGAAAAAGAATTTCCAGAATAGGAACGATTATTGCAAAAGAAAACAAGCTAAGTATGGTCGATAGCATACTATAAGACACAACACCCACCGCATTAATTTTGTAAGGCGGCAAAAAGCGTTTTAATAATATCCAAGTTTGTTTCACTTTCTTGTGTTGTTAGTGCTTGCTGTAAAATACTTAATTACATTCCTGTGTAGTTGAACGGACTTATTTGTCTCAATTCAGCTTTTACATTTTCAGATACGTTTAATGTCTCAATAAAAGCATGTATTGATTCTTCGGTAACTGTACTATTAGTACGAGTTAATTCTTTCAATGTTTCGTAAGGTTTTGGATATCCCTCTCTACGTAAAATCGTTTGAATAGCTTCTGCAACAACATTCCAGCAATGTTCCAAATCGCGTTTTAAAGCAGATTCATTCAAAATTAACTTACCCAAACCTTTCATTGTGCTTTGTATCGAAATCAATGTGTGAGCAAAAGGTACTCCCATGTTTCTAATAACAGTAGAGTCGGTTAAGTCACGTTGTAAACGTGATACAGGTAATTTGTGAGCCAAATGCTCTAAAATTGCAGTTGATAAGCCTAAGTTACCTTCCGAATTCTCAAAATCAATAGGATTTACTTTGTGTGGCATTGCAGATGAACCAACTTCACCGGCTTTTATTGTCTGCTTAAAGTATTCCATTGAGATATATGTCCAGAAATCTCGATCTAAATCAATTATAATAGTGTTGATTCGTTTTAAACCATCGCAAAGAGCAGCTAAATTATCATAGTTAGATATTTGAGTTGTCCATCTTTCTCTTTGTAATCCTAGTTTTTTACTTACAAACTTATCTCCAAATTGTTTCCAATCGTAACTTGGGTATGCAACGTGATGTGCATTGTAATTTCCCGTTGCACCGCCAAATTTTGCAGAAATAGGAACTGACTTAAGCAAACTTAATTGTTGTTCAAGTCTAATTGCGAACACCTTAATCTCCTTACCCAAACGGGTAGGAGATGCAGGTTGTCCGTGTGTCTTTGCCAACATAGGAATATCTTTCCATGTTTCAGCTAACAAATTTAGTTTGTCAATTAACTCTTGGATGGCAGGATAATATACATTATCCAAACAATTCTTTACAGACAAAGGCAAGGCAGTGTTATTTATGTCTTGCGATGTCAATCCCAAATGGATAAATTCTTTGTATTCAGCCAAACCAAGTTTGTCAAATTTCTCTTTTAAAAAATATTCGACCGCTTTAACGTCGTGATTAGTAACCTTTTCAATGTCTTTTATTGATTGTGCATCCGACTCAGAAAAGTTCTTGTAAATATCTCTCAGATCGTTAAATATCTTATTATTTATTGATTTAAGTTGTGGTAATGGTAATTCGCATAGAGCAATAAAATATTCCACTTCTACCTTTACACGATAGCGGATTAAGGCATATTCAGAAAAATATTCCGCTAAGACATTTGTTTTTCCACGATAACGTCCGTCAATGGGCGATATGGCTGTTAAAGCAGTTAATTCGTTCATTATTTAAAAGAAAATCAATTGTGTTATAATATAAATTGGCAATAAAATTATCAAAGAGAATTTTACCATATATCCGAAGAAACTAGGCATTGAAATTTTGTTCTCTTCAGCGATAGCTTTAACCATAAAGTTTGGTCCGTTACCAATATAGGTCATAGAACCGAAAAATACAGCACCAATAGAAATGGCTTTTAGCAATGTCTCAGGAATTTTCGCAACAAATGATATTTCATTTCCGTTAAAATTCAACAAGCCATCAACGATGCCGGCATTAGTTGCTGCTATAGATTCAGGTAAACCGCTAGCTACACTATGAAATGCAAGTGCTGTAGGAGCGTTATCAAGGAAAGAACTTAAAGCACCTGTTGCATAATAGAATTGCCATGGTTTGTCCAAACCTAAACTTGCAGCATGTTCTTGTAAGAACAATAATGCAGGAGTCATAGTTATAAAAATACCTAAGAATAATGCAGCTACTTCAATTATAGGAGACCATGAATAGTTATTTGCGGCGCGAATATCTTTTTTAGTTGTAAATACAGATGCTATGATGATAAGAGTTAACACAATTTCGCGTAAATATTTCATTACAATAGAAGCTGTGTATCCGTCATGATCAGCCATTCCAGGAATTGTACCAGGATTGATGAATGCTACTGATAATACAATTCCTAACAAGTACAAGAAATTTACATTCCCGCTTATACGAATAGGCGATTTTGTAGTATTGTCTCTTTTGATATCAGCAGCATTTTCTTTCTTATAATAGTAGCTATCCATTAAGAAGTAAGTAATTAATAATAAAGCTCCTACAAAAGCCCATTCGGGTAATAGGTTTAAAAACCATGTAAATTCTGCACCACGTAAATATAGTAAGAATAGTGGAGGATCGCCGAGTGGAGTTAATAAACCACCGCAGTTAGCAACAGCTGCAATAAAGAACAAAATAGTATGTGTTTTGTATTTACGTTGTGAATTTGTTGTAATAATAGGTCTGATTAAAAGCATAGCAGCACCTGTTGTACCCATAAGTGATGCTAAAATATAGCCAATACCCAAAAATAGAGTATTAATTTTAGGTTTTGCAGCTATATCACCGCTTAAGTGAATACCTCCTGTTACAACAAACAAAGAGCAAAGTAAAATGATAAACGGAACATAATCAAACATTAATTGATGTGCAACTTTTTCACCAAGGCCTATGTATATCATATAAGCCGTAATAGGTAAACCTAAAACAAGTGATACAATCAACTTGTTCAGATTCTTCTCCCAAGTCTTTTCTAAGAAGAGAGGAGCGATTGCAATGCACATTAACATTATTCCAAAGGGAATGAGTGTCCATGCGGGAACTGATGTCTCCATAAATTTTTTTTAAGTTAATAGTTAATATTTAATCCAATTTAAGTACTTCCATAAAGGCTTTTTGAGGCACTTCAACAGAACCAATCTGTTTCATACGTTTTTTACCTTTTTTCTGTTTCTCAAGTAACTTGCGTTTACGTGATATATCACCTCCGTAACATTTTGCAGTTACATCTTTTCTTACAGGTTTTATTGTCTCGCGTGCTATTATTTTAGCTCCGATAGCTGCTTGTATAGCAATTTCAAATTGTTGACGAGGAATCAACTCTCTTAACTTCTCACACATTCTTCGTCCAATTATAACAGCATTATCAGTATGAGTTAAAGATGACAAAGCATCTACAGGATCTCCATTCAGTAGAATGTCCAATTTTACTAATTTTGAAGGACGGAATCCGTTTATATGATAATCGAATGATGCATAACCTTTTGAAATTGATTTCAGTTTGTCATAAAAATCGAATACAATTTCGCCCATGGGCATATCGTATAATAACTCTATTCTGTTTGATGAAACGTATTCTTGTTTTATCAATTCACCACGTTTACCAAGGCAGAGTGTCATAATAGGCCCTATGAAATCGGTCCTTGTAATTATTGATGCCCGAATATAAGGCTCTTCTATACGATCAATAAGTGTAATATCAGGCATCCCCGAAGGATTATGTACTTCAAGTAACTCATCTTTTTTCGTATATATTTTATATTGGACGTTAGGAATTGTAGTAATAACATCCATATTAAATTCGCGTTCTAAGCGTTCTTGTACAATTTCCATGTGTAGCATACCCAAGAATCCGCATCTAAAGCCGAAGCCTAAAGCTGCTGATGATTCGGGTGTAAAAGTAAGTGCCGCATCATTCAATTGCAATTTTTCCATTGATGAACGTAAATCCTCAAAATCTTCAGAATCTATTGGATAAACACCGGCGAATACCATCGGTTTTACTTCTTCAAAGCCATCAATTACAGAATCGCAAGGATCTTCTACATGTGTAATTGTATCACCTACACGAACTTCTTTCGAAACCTTTATGCCTGAAATTATGTAACCTACATTGCCACATGTCAACTCTTCTTTAGGTTCCATCTCTAACTTCAGAACACCAATTTCGTCAGCGTAATATTGTTTGCCTGTATTTACAAACTTTACAAGATCGCCTGTGTGCATAGTGCCGTTAACGACCTTTATATAAGTAATAATACCTCTAAATGAATTAAAAACAGAATCAAATATCAAGCATTGGAGTGGAGCTTCCGGATCTCCTTTAGGTGGTTTGATACGTTCAACAATAGCATTTAATATTTCAGCTACTCCTATACCCGTTTTACCACTTGCTCTAATGATGTCTTCAGGTTTGCATCCTAATAATTCAACAATCTGATCTTCAACCTCTTCCGGCATGGCACTATCCATATCCATTTTATTCATAATCGGAATAATTTCCAAATCATTTTCTATGGCCATGTATAAGTTTGATATTGTTTGAGCTTGTATGCCTTGTGTAGCATCAATAATAAGGAGGGCTCCTTCACAAGCAGCTATCGAACGCGAAACCTCATACGAAAAATCAACATGTCCCGGAGTGTCTATTAAGTTCAAAGTATATTTTTCACCTTTGTATTTATAGTCCATTTGGATAGCATGACTTTTAATTGTTATGCCTCTTTCGCGCTCCAAATCCATGTTGTCAAGTACCTGAGCTTGCAAGTCTTTGCCGGTAACAGTTTGAGTCATCTCAAGCAAACGATCTGCCAAAGTACTTTTACCATGGTCAATATGGGCAATAATGCAGAAGTTTCGTATATTTTTCATGCTGTTGCGAATTTTCGCCGTGCAAAGATAAAAAATAGTTGAGTATTATCAACTTTCAAGCGTTAAGAATCTTTGCAATGTTAATAACTAAATAGGAGTATTGTAATAATTTTCAAGTTGGGTGTTAAAGCTTCGTTTATCACCCTTAGCCCATTCCATTACTTTATCAGTAATTATTTCAATCTTAATTGTTACAGGTCTGCGTTTTATCACAAAAACGATACCGGAAATAATAAACCCGATACTTTTTACTAAATTAATTGCCAAGTTAGGTGTCTTCTTCTTGCTGTATTTACTCCACATACTTCCCCATAGTCCGTAAGTTCTGATACCTATAACAGTAGTGTTTTCAGGTAGTTCCTTACATGTTTCGTAAGCAAGGTGTCTGTTGCCTATATGTTCAACTCCATCTAAAGTAATATGACCTGAAGGGTAAAAAAATACATTCCAATTGCGTTTTAAAGAATCAAGAGCAATATTTGTCAACTGTTTAGCTTGTTCTACACCTTTTCTATTTTTGCCTAAATCCGGTACTTCAATACTATCAAATAAGCCTAATACATGTCTGGTAAGTGCAGTTTTAAAGTATGCTTCGTCTACCATTGGGCGTAATTGATAGTCGTATAATTCTGCAAATAGAATCATTGGGTCAACTACAGCTTGATGATTGGGCATTACCAATAAAGTGTTTCCGGTTTGCAAATTTTCAATTCCCGAAATTTTAATATCGTATCTCAAATGTAATAAATCTCTAAAGATATGGCATATTAGTGATTTATAGTTGATCATCAGGTATATAGGTGCGCAAAAACTTATAATTGCAAGCATCAGGAACAAGTGTTTTGGAGATAAAAACATGCATAGTAACGAAAATGTTACAGATGCCAATAGTATGAAAATAAACGACACTTGATTAAAATATGCCAATATCACGTTTAACGTAGAGCCTTGTACGCGTTTCTGAATTTCAGTATCAAGTGGTAGCTTAAACAAACCTGCTGTAAATGCGGTTATAAACAAAACAATGGTAAACGGAATCGGTTTTAAATTGCACGCAAACATTACAATAAATAAGATTGTCAAGGCTAATCCTAATAAAGGGATTCTCCATAATAGTGGATGCTTCTTATTGATGTATCCGGCACTAACACAGCCTATTGTGATACCAACGGCAGCTAATGATAGCATTAAACCTGTATCAAAGGAGTTTAAATTAAGGCATTGTTTGCAATAAATAAGTAGTCCTATTTGTAGTGATGCAGCTATCCACCAAAATACTGATAATGTGTAGATTATAGAATTAAGTCCCTTGTATTCGAGTGCTTTTTTATGAATTGTTCTGATAAATGATATAGGCTCAATGGGGTAAATATTATTTTCGGGTGTTTCTTCTGCTTTTATACCGAAACTGAATATTAATCCTAATATAGAGAATGCAAACAGGCAAATGTAGATAGTAGATATTGGTATCATATCTACTAAAAATGATGCAGTTACCATACCGGCAAGCATCGCCATAAATGAAATTGCTTCCATCCCTCCCATGCCTGTAGATATGCCTTCATTACCACCTATATCGCGTATTAAGCTGTATTTTGCAGGCGAATAAATCGCACTTTGTAAACCCATTAGTAAAATTGATAATATGACTATCCATACCGATTGATACATATATCCGATAACAGCAATTACCATAATAAGTGGTTCTGCAATTTTACAATATATGACGATTCGCTTTTTACTCCATATCGATGTCATTCTGGCTGCTAGTGGTGAGAATATGAGGTAGGGTAGTACTAGTGAGCCGGCAGCTGCGCTTACAATTAATGATTGCCATTGTATATCTACCCACGAAATTGCGATAAAACATGCTACTGTTTTTAGGAAGTTATCGTTCATTACTCCCCAAAAATTTGTTATGTATAAGTATGTAAAGTTCGATTTTGGCATCGCGTGCAAAGATATGATTTTTCTTATAAATATTGAGTAATTTTCTCAGGGCATCTTTTGCAAGCTATACTTCTTGTTTTACCTTTTTGGGGTGCACGTCATTATCGCTCCATTATTTTTTTTAAATTTTTGTTGTCGTTTCTCATATCGGTAAGGATTAAATCCCAGTTCGCTTTTTTGCGTGCCAACACTTTAAATAACAGAAAGTTTATGACATTGCCTATTATAGGAGTTGATAGCCCAAACCTCTCAATATGGGTAAACACACAACCAGTATCGGTTTTATTTCCGAGAAAATAGATATGACCTAATCCTGCAGAGGTTTTGAATCCCACGCTGAAAGTATCAGTTGTTTTTGTATGGTCAACAATTTCCCCCTTTATGGCATACAGTACCCCGTTTACTTTTTCTTCAAAATAGATCTTATCGCCAACCTCCGTTCCTCCCGAAAGGAAATTAAAAGCTTTGTGATTAGGATGCCATTTGACAAAATTATCATCTAACTTTAAAAACCATTTGTAAAGTGAATTCACAGATGTTCTAATTTCTATTGAATCTTTTAATTCGACCATGCTACTATTATAGTTTATAAATATCTCCTTACTTGTTTAGCGTATTCTAACCATTCATTTCCAAATGTTTTCTTTAAAAAAGCTTCTTCTTTTAATACAATGCAATGATGTACTATTATCGAAAACAAAGCAAACATCCAAACCTCCGGATTAAGCACATAAAAGCAGGAGCCTAACGTCATCAGGTAAAAGCCAACATACATAGGGTTTCGACTGATGCGGTAAATTCCCTTTGTTTTGAGTGTTAGCTGTTTTTGTTCTTCGCTATTGGGGATGCCAAATTTGAGATTTTTACCAAGATTTATATACGATAGTAATTGTAAAAGTACTCCAATACCCCAAAAAACAATTGCAATCGTAGTTAACAAGTCATTTTGACTGAATGTTGAAATAGTATAAATTTCGGTTGCTTGTACAAATAAAGCGACCCAACATAGCATCATAGCAGCTTTAGCTGTTTTAAACAAAACAGGATGAATAGGAGAAATACCAGCCATTGAGATATTCTTTCTCTTTAAGAAAAAACTAAATCCAACCATCTGAATAAGCATGATGCAGAATAAAAATAAAAGAAATATGTTTTGATTATTGGTCATTCTTCCTCATTTTTTCATCCCAATGCAACATCGAGAAACATCATAGTAGCAAAGCCCAACATAGCTCCAATGGTTGAAAAATCGGTTTCGTTTCCGGTCTGTGCCTCGGGTATTAGTTCCTCGACCACGACAAAAATCATTGCCCCTGCTGCAAACGACAAGGCATAAGGTAACAAAGGGGTGATTGTAAGTACAAGATATGCTCCAATTACTCCGGCAATCGGTTCTACAATTCCAGACATTTGACCGTAATTAAATGCTTTTAATCTTGAAAACCCCTCTCTTCTCAAAGGTATAGACACGGCTGCACCTTCGGGAAAATTCTGTAATCCAATTCCTATGGCCAATGCAACTGCTCCGGCAAGCATTCCCGTATCAGGATTATTGGCAAGTGCCCCAAAAGCAACACCTACAGCAAGTCCTTCGGGTATGTTATGCAGGGTAATTGCCAAAACAAGCAAAACACTTCTTTGCCATGATGTTTTAACCCCTTCGGCTTTATCTATAGATAGCCCCATGTGCAAGTGTGGTAATAGTTTATCAACAAGTAATAAAAAAGCTCCACCGCTTAAAAATCCAATCAGTGCGGGCATCCAAGGCAAACCACCGCTTTCTTCAGCCATTTCAATTGCAGGTTTAAGAAGCGACCAAAAGCTGGCTGCAATCATTACTCCCGCTGCAAAACCAAGCATTGAATTCAATACTTTCTTATTGATGTTTTTAAAGAAAAAAACCATCGACGCACCAAGAGCTGTTACACCCCAAGTGAATAAAGTCGCAAACAATGCAAGCAGTACTGGATTATATTCAAGCAAAAAATCAATTTTCATAGGTATTGTTTCTATTGTAATATGGTTTCCTTATTCATTTGTCTTTGTACCATTTTTGCGAAAATGCCGTTTTGTTTTTTGAGGTCTTGGGGTGAACCTGTTTCTGCAACACAGCCATTTTCTAACACCACAATTTTATTGGCATTGGCAATGGTGCGCATACGATGTGCTATGATAATTACTGTTTTATCCTTAACCAGTTCCGAAATGGCTGCCTGTATTTTAGTTTCGTTTTCCACATCGAGCGAGGCGGTTGCTTCGTCAAGTAACACAATGGGCGCATCTTTCAGCAAGGCGCGGGCAATGGAAATACGCTGGCGTTCGCCGCCCGAAAGAGTTTCACCGTTTTCGCCTATAATGGTGTTATAACCTTGCGGCATTTTGCTGATAAACTCATCGCATTGTGCAAGTTTTGCCACATTCATAATTTCCTCGTCAGTTGCATCACGCTTTCCAATGCGGATGTTGTCTTTGATGGAAGTGTTGAATAATAGGACATCCTGAAAAACGATTGAATAATGTTTCAATAAGGTTTCCGGTTCTATTTCGCTAATATTTTGCCCTCCAAGGGTAATTTTCCCTTTTTGGATATCCCAGAAACGGGCTGCCAATTTTGCCGAAGTACTTTTCCCTCCTCCCGACGGGCCTACAAGTGCGGTTATTTCACCTTGCTTTGCCGTAAAGGAAACATTTTGCAGTACCTGTTTTCCTTCTTCGTAGGAGAAATCAACATTTTTGAATTCGATATCATAGTTTTCAGGGCTAAATTCGGTTTTTCCCTGTTGTATGGGCATGACCTGCATTTCGTTCATACGGTTGATGCGGACATTGAGATAGAGCAGGGCAGCCAAATTATTAAAGACTTCGCTGATGGGGTTATATATACTTGCCGAAATCATTAGGAAAATTAAATAGACGAACAGACCAATAGTGCCCGATGCCACCATAGTTGCCCCAAGAATGATTACACTTGCAAGTCCGAGTTTTAAGAATGCCGCAGATGAATTTACAACCATACCGGTAAGTAATTCACTGTTAATTAATTGTTTCTCGTACACATCGACTGTGTCGTTTAGCTCTTTTATAAACGCTTTTTCCTGATTGTAGGATTTGATTTCCTGCACGGTGTCCAACCCTTCCTGTATTTTTTCACTCACATTACGTTTGTTCTGATAGCCTATATTGTTCTCTTTGTCTATTTTTCGTTTGGCTATCAATAATATAGCAGTGGCAAACGGAACCACCCAGAACAAGGCTATAGATAATTGCCAGTTGTAAAAAAACAACCCGATGAAAATTAGTACAATGCTAATAATAGAGGCAAACAATTGCGGTACGGCATGTGAAAAGGTATGCTCCAAATCGGTGTTATCATTCATAATGGTTGATGTCAAATCCGAGAGGTTTTTTTCGCCAAAGAAAGCCATTGGCAGCTTTCGTAGTTTTTCAGCCAATGAAATACGTCGATTGGCACTTTCCTTATAAACCGTGAAATAGGTGCTGCTATACTGGAACATCGCGATAACAAACATGATTGCCATAAAGCCAAGCCCAAGGAAGATGTAATACCACAGACCGTGCGTAATTTCGAACGCCGGATTCAGTGTTTTGTTTAAATATTGTTCCAGAAAGAGGAAGATAAACACAGCCGGAAGCATTAATGAAATATTGAGCAGCATAGTCCATATAGTTCCTCTTGCAAAATCTTTAGCCCCTTTTTCTGAAATGGCGAACGTTCTTTCTATTGATTTAAGCATGACAAGCCTCCTTTCTAATGGTCCATTTGACCGATTGTTTGTATTCGTTCCACATATGGGTGTAAATGCCTTTTTTATTGATTAATTCGTTGTGTGTTCCTTGTTCTGCAATTTTCCCTTCGTTGATGACCAATATGTTATCGGCACCCACTATACTTGTCAAACGGTGCGCAATCATCAGCACGGTTTTGCCTTTAGCAAGTTTCTTTAATGCTTGTTGAATAAGGTGTTCGTTTTCGGGATCGGTAAAAGCTGTGGCTTCATCAAGCACAACGATGGGCGCATTTTTCAGGAACGCCCTTGCCAAAGCGATACGCTGCTGTTCGCCTCCCGAAAGGTATGTGCCTTCTGTGCCAATCATCGTGTTCAAACCATTGGGCAATCGGTCGATTATTTCGCGGCACTGTGCCAAATCAACGGCGCGGTTCACCTCATCCAGAGAGGCATTTGGATTGCCGTATCTGATGTTTTCCAACAATGAAGTTTTAAATAAGCGCGTATTTTGGAATACGAATGAGATGTGCTTCATTAAATCATTGTGGGTAATGTTTTTTACATTTATGCCACCAATGCAGACTTCGCCTTCATTGGCATCCCAGAAACGGGGAACAAGGCGGGCAATGGTAGTTTTACCTCCACCCGAAGCACCCACCAACGCTACGGTTTGTCCGGGCTGAATATTGAATGTTACGCTGTCAACCGCTTTTTTGTTGGCTCCAGGGTAACTGAACGATACATGGTGGAAAGAAATATCGGATGTTTTGATTTTATGCAGGTTTTTAGGTTCAGGGAGTGTTGCGGTTGCCGTGAGGTTTTCGAGACGGTCGATGGCTTCTTTTGCTTGCCCCATGGCTTGACTGATATACATACTCCGCATAATGCAGTGTGAGAAAACCGGTGTAACCAGGATGTAAAGAAACATGTTGAGAATGACCGTGCCGTAATTGCCTGTATGTCCAATAAGCAAAATAGCAGCAGGTACCAAAAAGAATGTGAACCCGTTGATAACAACCGTGTAAACCGACATAGGGAGTTGCCATAATTTGGTGCATTGGATAACCAAATCCTTATATTCTTCAATGCTTTTGTGGAAGTTTTTGAACGAAAACACGGTTTGTTGAAATACTTTCACCACCGGGATACCTCGCACATATTCTACCGCTTCGGTATTCATGCGTTCGAGCGCATCCATATAATTTCGTGTAAAATCCTGTGATTTTTTTCCCATCATTGATTTCATCAAAAACATGGATATAATTAACGGAACCATGCACGCAAGCCCTAAATGCCAATCGAAAACAAAAACCATCACGATGACTGTAAGCGGCATCACCACACTGCCTGCAAGGTCAGGCATTTGGTGTGCCAAAAAACTGTGTGTGATGCCGGCATTGTCGTCAATAACTTTTCGAATACGACCGCTGGTATTGTTATCGAAAAAACCGAGTGGCATATTCACTACTTTTTTCATGGCATAGCGGCGCATGTTGCACTCGACCCGAAAGGCGGCAAGGTGCGATGAGGATAAGGCCATAAAATAAATAATAATGCTAGCAACTGCCAATCCTGCCGCCCACCAGGCATACGTTTGTACAAGGGCTTGCGATGATGCCCCTGCGGTAATAAACTCGCGAACGATAAACCAGATTAAAATAAATGGTGCCATCCCCGCAAACGAACTCAGTACCGAAAGTACCAACGCCAACGGAAGTAAAGCTTTTCGTCCGGTCATGTAGGTTTGAAATTTTGATAATGTACTCATATTTAATAATTTTTTAAAAGCTGTATTTGAATTTCACAAAGTATTCCGAATTGTTTTTATACATGGCAAACGAACCCTTTTCGCCATGAAACCAATCGTAGCCACCTGTCAGATGAATTTGATCTGTAAGTGCATAGTCAACTGATGTGCGGTTATAAAAACTATTGTAGGTAATATCATAATAAGTGAAACTGCTCAATGTCATGGTTGTTTGTAATAGTTTTTTAGAAATATTAAAGGTAACCAGTCCCGAGTTCTTTTTTACAGATATTATTTCATCGTAATCGCTAATGTATTTATGATAATACTGAACCATCACTGTCCAGTCATTGCCGGGATAAAAATCCAAGCCTAACAGCCCGTTGTAGGTGTTTTTTCGGATTGTAGCATCCAAATTAACCGGCATATCCAACTCCTGTAGTTCGCCCAAATAGGCAGCAACTTCGGCACGAATTACAAATTTGCCAAGGGGAACTGACATATCGGCTCCAATCATATCTAATCGTTCGTAGTGAGCTTTCATATACAAGCTATCACTATTGACAGATAGGGATTTGTTTATTACAGGCATTTTATTCCATGTATGTAAGGCTGATAGCGACACATCAATACCACTCAGAAAAAATGAAATTCGCCCTCCAAACTCTGCATTAGACAGTTTCTTTGCAGGGATATCATTCATATTTAATGAATAAGGCATCGTAATCGAAGACATAACCGACCACGGGTTTTCCGCACTCAAAGGAAGCTGAAAAAACTCTGCAACGGGAATAAACACACCTTCCACATTGAATTTCGGGTGCAGGTATTTTAATCGGAAGCCGTTTTCGGGGATACGAATGTCATCGTAATCCTGGGCAAGGAATTCGGTGTAATCCATGGGCGAAACCAGGTCGGTAACCCGAATACCATCGGCAACGCCCCAAGTTATAATTTGCCGTCCGACTTTTAAGTCCCACTTTTCTGTATTATACCTGAAGAATGCCTCACGCAAAAACAATCCTGTTTTATCTTCCAAAATGCTGTTGTATATCGCATTGAAAGATACAAACATGGAGGTGTTTCCCTTATCAACAGTAAGTTCGGAGCGTAAACGAGTACGCGAACTCATCCAATCGTTGGGTGATTGACTACGCAGGGCATGATAACTATCAACAAAGCCATTGTACTTAAAGGTTATGCTGCTACTATCTGCCTGCGACCAAACAGTTAGTGCTGAAAATAAAAACATTAAAAAACAAAGGATCTGCTTCATTATAAACTACCTTTTTCCAGTTTTGCCACCGTAAATGCCGACTGGTCAATTTTTAAATTATACTTCGGATTTGAAATGGTCAGGATGGTTTGGTGATTCGTTTGTACATTGGTCATGTGCATTTTTTTTGCCACCAAAAAACCATCCACTTGTTCTATATCCGACATCTCAAGTTTTCGGTGCAACTTGTTTAGTTTGTCGTAATATTCCACCTTTAGGGCTATAAGGCAATCTTGACGAACCCAGGCAACTTTTCGGCTGTAAAGTTCTCCTTGAGTTTTTGGGGTTGATTCCAGTACCCAACATTTATGCCCGTCCACCACTTCTTCTTTCAGCAGTTTATGTTCGTCTTCGTCCACATTACGGCTGCCCATATCGTCGTAAGTAAAATCGCTGCCCATGAAATAGTCGGTTTTGGATGATGAACCGCTGATGCGACGAGTTTTTTTCATTGCGGGCAGGTAGAGCCATTTATCGTCTGTTTTGGACACATCATCGTAATCCCAGGTAAGAAAACCGGTGCCTTTTACATCGCCGGGGTAGAGAAAAAACATGATGGTTTTCTTGTCTTTACCAATATCCATTGAATAACTTTGGATTTTCCGCTCGCGCGTGCTACCGTTTTTATTAACTAATTGCATGGTCATTTCCGACGAACGGGTATCGCCATCGGGACGATTTTTCACTTTCAAAGCAATGTCGCGACCACTTAACGATTGAGCTTGTAAGGCTACCGAGCAAAGGCATACAGCCATGAGCCCGGTAATTTTTTTAATTGTATTCATACGTCTATATTTTATTATTTTCTTTTCCGAATATCTTGAAGGATTTAATCAACACTGGAGTAATAAACAAATCGGCTAATAGGGCAGCCACCATTCCGGCAACAGCCAGAACTCCCAAATGGATAAATGATTTTGAGATAGAGGTTGCATAAACAATGAAATTGGCCGAAATAACCACAGTTGAAAGTATAATTGCTACACCAACCACTCCAAATGTCCGTTTTATAGATTCGGCATAATTTTGGGTGCGATTGAATTCCAAATGACTGTGATTAATAAAATGAATGGTATCGTCCACCGCAAGCCCCAGAATCATAGGCATTATTGTTGCAGTCATCATATCCAAAGGAATATCTAAAAAACCCATAATTCCGCCCACAACCAATGCCGGGGCAATGTTGGGTATCATACCGATTAGTCCGAGCCGGATGCTTCCAAACACAATGGAAAGCAATAGGGCAACAATCAGTATGGCAATCATAAACGACTGTATTTGCCCCCGAACCACATATTGCATCATGGCGGTAAATTGCGGAATGCTACCTACCGCTGTTACATTTGCTCCGGGAAAAAGGTCTTCTGCTTTATGTTGTATTATTGCGAGGTCTTTCTCCAGTTCACCTGAATTAAATGAGCTTATTTCAATCATTAACCTTAGTCGCTTGTAATCGTAGTCAATCCAATACTGGCTTTCTGTGCCACCTGCGTTTTCGTACAGCAGCAGCATTTGTGCTATTTGGTTTTCATCGTTGGGGATGACATAGTTTGCTGCATTGTTTTCGTTTAAAGTCTGGTTCAAATCTTTTAAAATATCAAGTATCGAGGTGGTGCGTTTGGTTAAAGGCAAACTATCGACAAAAGCTGCTAATTGCTCTAATTTTTTGAGGTTTTCAGGTTTCTTTGCCAAGTCGTTTTCGGGAAACTCTACCATAAAATCATACGAATACATCGACCCGAGTTCCGATTCGCCAATTTCAAGAATGCTATTTACATAAGGCACTTTTCGCCCCATCGTTTTTTCGGCATCAAAGGCTGTCTCAACCTTTGTCATACCCCAGATGCAAGCCAATGTAACAACAGAAAAAATTATCAGTATTGATTTTGTATGGTTCAATGTCCATACTCCAAAAGCCATCATTTTGCGGTCGAACCATTTCCCTCCTTTTTTTTCTACTTCAGGATGCGGCTTTTTGTTTTTGCCAAAACTTAATAAAGAAGGCATTAAAAAAAGAACTATTAAAAACGAGAAAAGCACACATGATGAAGTAGCCATTCCCACGAAACGAAGCGGTTTCATAGGAATAATGAGGAATGTGAGCAATCCGGCAATGGTGGTAAGTGCCGAGAAAAACAAAGGCCAGCCCATATCTTTAACCGTTTCAACAATGGCCTGCTTGCGTTGCCCGTGCAACAACATCTGTTTCCTGAAAAACGAGTAAATATGGATATTGTAAGCAATGGCAATGGCAAAGGATAAAAGAACAGGAATAGAGGTCATTCCGCTGTCAATTTTATACCCAATGAAGCCTGTAAAACCATATACTATTACAATAGAGCCGATAGATGTAAGCAATGGTACGACAACGCCCCGGAATGATTTTGTAATCAAAGCCAAAACAAAAATGGCAAGTATAAAAGCCAGCATCATTACGCGCCCGGCTTCTTTGCCCATCCACACTTGTTTGCTATAGTTCAGGTAAGGCATACCGGTAGCCCTGGGATTAATCGCTTTATATTTAGCTTTTGAAATGATACGGCCAGCTTCTAATCCGGTAACATAATCGGGACCTTTTGACGAAGTTTTTTTCCAAACAGAATCTTCAGGGAAAGCTCTTAATTTTAGCAATATCCAAGTTAAACGGCCATCTTTGGAGACTAATTTTTGAGCAATATTGGGTTTGCTGAACGCTTTGAGCCGGATGCTATCGAGCGAAGCCTTATCAGACGGGATTACCTCAGGGACTATTTGCTCAATAGTCATTCCGTCCTCTGTTCCGGTCATAAACTCTATATTGGTGAGCGAAGTTACCTTTTCGGAATACGACAGACTGTCCATCAATTCGTTAGATAGTTCGCGGATAAGCTCCAACGATTGTTTGGAGAACGAATTGTCGCATTCGGTTAGTACCGCCACGAAATTATCGTTTCCGAATATTTCCTTGAACTTGTCGGACTGCACCAGCATGGGATCGTCTTCGAGGAAATAGCCATCGTATGACGACTCTACCACTATCTGTTTAAGCCCAATTACCGAAATAGCAATAATGGCTATAAATGAACCAATAACCAGCCAGCGTTTTTTGATAGTACCTATGGCCAGTTTTTCAAACCAGTTGTTTATTTTTTCTATTTTCATTTTTGTGTCAATTTTTGTTCTTTCATTTCATAAAAGAGCGGTTTGCCCGTTGGTATTTCCAGGTTTAAGACTTGTTCTTTGGTCAGGTTCTCAATATGCATCACTATGGAGCGTAAACTGTTGCCATGAGCCGATACTAACACATTCTTTCCTTGTTCAAGTTGGGGCAGAATATGTTCTTTGAAGAAAGGGACGGTACGTTCGGCTGTGTCCTTTAAACATTCACCCGCAGGAGGTGGTACATCGTAACTCCTGCGCCATTGGTGAACTTGTTCATCGCCGTATTCTTTGGCGGTTTCGGATTTATTTTTTCCCTGTAGTTCACCATAATAACGCTCGTTCAGGTGCCAATCTTGATAAACAGGGATAATGCTGTTTTTCATGACTTCACTGTAAATAGTTGTCCGATCTTTCATCTTACCTTCAGAATGGATTACTACAGGTGTTTTATCGCTTTTGTTCTGCGCCAGCACTAACATTGCGGTTTCAATGGCCCGTACCTGCACCGAGGTGAAGACCATATCGAAGGAGAGTTTGGATAATTGTTTGCCTGCCTTAATTGCTTCAATAATGCCATTGGAAGACAGCGGAACATCGACCCAACCTGTAAAAACATTCTTTTTGTTCCAAACGGATTCCCCGTGACGGATTAAAACTAATTGTGCCATATATTTAATTTTTAAAATTATTATTCAAGACTTTACATTTTACATGCTCTTTGGTTTCTTCAATTATTTTAAAGAAACCGCTGCTGATTATTTTTGCTTTGGTTTGTTCTCGTGGCTGATGACCGTCTTCGATAATAACCACCCCCGAGGGCTTAACCAATCGGGCAAATTCCTTGAGCAAGGCATTGGTGTCCTGTATCATGTGAAACATATCCAAGGCTAACACTACGTCGGCAATATGTTCATTCAACGGGCAGGAATATCCCTTTGACAAAACTGCTTTGGTATTGGATAACCCATATTTCTTAATTTTGCGCGCCACCCGTTTGATGGCAAGCGGATGAATATCCGTAGCAATTAATTGTCCGTTTTTGCCAATGGCTTTGGCTATCCTTAGGGTATATCGTGCCGGGCCACAACCATAATCAATCACTGTTTGCCCTTTTTGTAAGCCCAATGTTTTAAAATTCTTGTCGTAATAGCCCATAATGTCCATTACCTTCATTACAAAAGCCATTAAACGGAATGCCCGGTTGGGGATATGTTCGCGGTTGTTTCCTAAAAGTTTGTCAGATATTCTCACGGAAGTGATCTTTTTAAATTACCAATGGACTAATGCTTCTATATTAATTCAAATACCGGCAAGAGAGCTTTCCTACCGGACATGTAAGTTTGTAGTTTTGAAAACGTGTTCATATTATTCGAAGCTTACAAATGAATAAGGATAACCCTCGGTTGTAACAACCGCAGATGAGCTTGCCTCTCCTGTACTTGGATTATAGGTATAAAAACCGTTTGATGATTCGGTAGCCAAACCAAAAGTAACCAGCCCTTCAATTATGCCAACCGCCATTTGAAGTGAATACTTTCCGTTACTATCAGTGATTCCTCCTACATTTAAAGATTCAACAAAAACCGATGCACCAATTAAAGGAGTATTATCGTTGGCATCTTTTACTATTCCAGAAAGGGTTGTTTGTGCTTTTAGAACATTAGATATTACTAATAGAGCGAATAATAAGGAAATAAATCGTAATAATTGGAATTTAAGAAAAGATAAAATTTTGTTCATCTGCCATCTGTTTTATTGAGTTAAAAACTGATGACAAAGTAACTACTATATTAAAAGGGGTACAATCGCTAAAAGTGATGAAAGAATTATGGGCTAATAGCGAAAAGAAGGGATAAAATTTGGTTAATTGACATAAATAAACAGCAAAACTAAAATGATTCCTAAAATCATTAACCAAACTCCTCGTTTTAAAAAACTGTTTTTCCCATTGACCATAAATAAGCCCGAAATAGATAGAAAGACTAATACAAAAACATAACTATCAGCGATGTGTATCCATCCTTCTTTCTGATTACTGTGTAGTTGATTTAAAAAACTGATAATTGGATGTTTTTTATAAATCTCGTAAGAAGTCTTGCCACTTGTTTTATCATAATATCCGTTTCCGCCTTCTACAAATAGTCGGATTCCGTTTTCGGACTCTTTATAATGATTGAGTTTTACAGATGTGTTTGCATTCCAGTAAAATTCAATTTTTCTACCGTTAAGGTTTTTGGGAAGTTCAATCTCATATTTTACAGTTTTTGTTGCAGGGAAAATGTTTTTATGCGACAAGAAAAAACCGGAAAGGGCATAAACCAATGTTATGCCCACCGCAAAATATCCAATATCCCTGTGTAAAATACGTAACCAGCGTTGTATTTTCTTTCTATTCCAATTCATAACTTTCTGTTTTTACCGAATACATAGTGTAATACGGAATTTCCCCTGAGGTTATTTGATTATGAATGTTTTGAATAGTTGCCAATTCTTCTTTATAATGCTCTGTATTTTCTTCGCCTTTATGGTTTTCCTTCATTTTCTTTTCCCATTGTTGTACTATTTTTTCATCCATTTGTATGGGGATTAATTTACCTATTATTTTTGCTTTTTTACCCATTATGGAGGCATCAATAGAGGGAGTTTTATCGCTCAATTCAATTTTTAGTTCATGTTTTCCTGTTTCATCAATTATTTTGAAGCGTTTCCATGTGTTTTTGCATACATGTTCAATTATGCCTTCAACATAAACTGTTTTGTTTGCCAAAGAATCGCCTTTTGAAAATACCTCATCGACAGATAAATAGCTTCTAATGTTTTCAGTTTTGTCTGTTTGGGTTACTTGCTTGCTGTTTTTTTGATCACAGGCATTAGCAAGAATCAATACTACTGCGAATACGAAAATTAAAATAATCTTATTCATGATTTTTATTTTTTAAAAGTTAAACGAAAGTAAAATTTTAAAATTTCTTCCCATTGCAGGAATGTAAGAACCGAATGGCTGATAATCTGTGTCGAAAATATTTTTCACAATGAAACGTAATTTTGGAGAACCTGGTAAAGAATTTGAATTTAACCCTGCTGAAAAGTTAAAAACGGTATGTGGGTCAGATGGAATGTAACCCCACGGACCACCCTCGGTTCCTTCAGGTATTGATGCTATTCTGTTTTGAGCAGCAGCATACTCAGTTTCAAATTTGAGTGAATAACCTGTAAGCCATTTTTTATTGACTAACCCATGATAATCAATTTCGCCTGTTATTTTGAAAGGAGGCATACCAAACAATGGGTCATTGTTGTTATTCGACATATCAATTCCGTACACATAGGCAGCACCAAAACCAA
Organism: Bacteroidia bacterium; assembly: GCA_009930305.1. Lineage (GTDB taxonomy): Bacteria > Bacteroidota > Bacteroidia > Bacteroidales > Paludibacteraceae > Enterocola. Next base: position 87,195 of record RZYM01000006.1, on the reverse strand, counting down.
CATTTAATGTATTTGAAGGTTTAAAAACATTTTTGAAACTATAAGATGACGACACCTCACCACCCATTAGTCTTGCATCGGTGTTTTTATAAGTAAAATCTACGTCAGGGTTGTTTGCAACCGGTGCTTCATTTATAAAACCTTCCAGCAAATTATAGAAAAGAGCAAATTCATATTTTAGTTTTTGATTTATTGCTGAACCCCTAAAACCCACATCAAAATTCCAGCTATATTCAGGCAACAAGTCTGGATTCCCAATTTTTATGCCTTTGCAACTTATTATTGTTGTAAAAAGTTCTTCGGTAGTTGGCATACGAAAAGCCCTACCTGCATTAAACGAAAAATGAGTGTTTTCATTTAACGAATAAACCATTCCTGCATTGCCACTAACAGCATCTCTGTTTTCAGTTCTTTCTGTATTTCCCGAGCTTTGTCCTTCCACCACTTCGGCTATATCATAACGAATGCCCGAAACAATTCTGATTTTCTTGCCTATGTTCCATTCATTACTTATAAATATTCCAATATTTTGTTGTCCTGCATTCGAATAACCTGCAATTTGTCCTTGTGTATGATTGTAATAATCAAATACTTCTGTAGGGTTATCTAAGCGAAAAATATAACCATCAATGCCAGCTGTTATTTTATCATTTTTAGCAATATTCAGAATTGTATAAAACCTTCCACCTCCATAATTGTCTTTATAATGAACTAAGTCAAGCGAAGATAAATTACCACTTACCGTACTATATTTATACTGATAATAATCGCGCCAACCATTATCATAATACAAATTCAGATTTACCGATTCAACAAATTTTTTGGGAGAATATGTGTAAGCGATATCAGTATGTATATTTTCTTCTTTGTTTCTTACTTCTGTAAATCGCTTTGTCGGGCCATTAAAACCTCTGGGTTTGCCCCAATCGCCATAGTGATAATTAGCATTTAGGATAATTTTATGTTTTTCTGAAAATTTATAACCTGTATTTATTGCAATATCCCTATCTTCGACATTACTATTTTCGGCAATTTCGCCATTGCCATAAACCATATTATCAGTTTTCCGGTATTTCGCATTCATTGAAATTCCAAACTTCTCTTTTTTATGACAAAGTTTAATCATTTCTAAAAACTCATTATTGTTGCTTCCGTACCCTGAATGTAGCTGAATGCTGTTTTTGTTGTCGCCAAATGGTTCGTTACTAATTACATTGATAATGCCCGAAATAGCGCCACTGCCATAGATAACTGAAGCAGGACCTTTAATAATTTCAACTTTCTTTGTATCGTAAATATTCATATCCTGACCAAAATATCCCCCCGGGAAAGTACCAATGCGCTGGTTGCCATCCTTCATTATAATTAGTCGGTTTGAATTTAGACCACGCAAAATTATGGGGGAGTGATATTCCCAAACCTGCGTAAATCCAGGTGTTGAAGCAACCATGTCAATCATATTGGAATTCATGTTATCTACAATTTCTCTGTGAGAAATAATATTTGCGGAAGTTGTTAGTTTTTCCAACGATTGCTCGTATAAACCTGCCGACACAACTACTTCAGAAAGTTGTACCGCTTTTGGGAAAAGATATATTTTAATATTGCTGGAAAACAAACTGTCAGAAACGATAATTTCTTTTTTATCATAGTTTATATGGCTTACAATGATGACAGTTTGTTTTTCTGGAGCAATACTTATTTTAAACTGCCCCAAAGCATCGGTTATTGTTCCGGTTGGTGTGTTTTTTACTGAAATGTTGGCAAATGCAATTGGTTTTTGGTCGGTTTCACTATATACAAATCCTTGTAATATAGAGTAAGACTGAGCAAGAACAGAATTGGTGCTAACAACTATAATAAACCCAAAAACCAAAAATATTGATATTTTTTTTAACATCACTTTGCTTCACCTTATTGAACAAAAGCCCATTCAATTTTAATATATCCGGTAGAAGTAGGAGCCGGATTTGCAGGGAATTGAGTTACAATTAATTTAACAATATTACCTTCACGGGTTTTAATTATCCAAATAACTTCGTCGTCAGCAGTGCTATTGTTTGCTGTTTCTTTCCATCTTTGACCGATAACCAGTTTATTTAATTCTTGATTGAGATTTTGTAAAAGAGGACTCCCGGTTGTTCCTGTCGAAACAGATATCAAATTAAAACTTGAGTTATCGGACTGTAATGTGTAGTTCTGAATATTTGTACTATTTAAATTCTGAAAAGCTGAATAGCCCTTGCATGTTATATCAATAGCTGAATAGTTTACAGCTTGTACCGATTCATGTAATTGAATAAAAGGTATGCCGGCAAGAGTTCCGTCTGGTTTCTCCGCTTTAATTGTTCTAATTTTTAAATCATACTCAAAGTCAGTAACTGTAAGGGAATCCATATTGTTTGCTCCTCCCTTTTCTCCTTTGTATTCAAAATCAAAACCAACACCCCCCGGATTTCTATTGGCACATATTAAATAAGGATTTTCTAAACTTACAAAATTACTTACGGTTGGGGTTGGGTCATTTGGTTTATCTTTTTCACATGAAGTAAATAAAACACCCCCAAAGGCTAAGGGAACGATTGCGAATACTAAACTTTTTAATGGTTTCATTTTTCTTTTTTTATTTTGATTAAATTAAAGTACAAAATAAGGAGAAAAAAGAAACACAAACAATCGCTAAAAGTGATGAAAAAGTGATGGGTTAATAGCAAAAAGAAGGGATAAGGAAATTAATCGAGAGTGATAATTCCTTTAGAAACGGCGTAAATTGTAAGTCCGGCAAGACTTCTAACGCCTGTTTTATCCATAATGTTTTTGCGGTGGGTATTGACTGTATGGATGCTGAGGTTTAATTTATCAGCAATTTCTTTATTGGATAATCCTTGTGCTAACCATTTTAAAACAAATGCGTTGGCTAATAAATTAATTCTGCCGTATCATACACTTTTTTTATTACCTCTTCAGTAACAAGCGTTTGTCCTTTCTTAAAACCAAGGTCTGTTATCCGCAGATACTTGTAATCTGAAAACCCTGCATTGTCTAAAATTCGTTTGCCGCAATCAATAGGACAACCATCTAGTACTAATACATTTTTCTTCTTAAAATCCTCAATTGACTTTTCGATACCAGCACCAATCACAGCCAGACAATTCATTTTTCGAACGCCATTGTCCCGAAGTTTTCGGGCAACACTGTCGGTAATTTGTCCTAAGTCACAAGCGCCAGAACAAGCTAAAACTATATATTCGCTTACCCCACATAAACATGATTCGTTTTCTTGATTCTCCATTTTTCTATTATTTTTTAAAGTTTGTACTCAAAACTCAATACAATGTGATGTTGAAAATTTATTGAAGTATCGTCAGGCTGCCAGCCCTGATAGTTTAGTGAAATATTTACCCCATCTGTTGCTTTATAATGTATTCCTGAAATATAGGCTTTCCCAGTATTTTGAAAATACCAATTATGAAGATTATTATTTAAAGTATTGGCTTGTAAATAATCAAAACGTGCAAACAATTCCATCCGTTTATTCACTCCGTAAGTACCAAAAACAGAATAGCCAAACAAGTCATGATTAGCCACATTTAAATGATTCATGCGATAATTAAATTCTCCTCCGACTCTAAATTTATCTTTTAATTTATAACCCGCAAAAACTGAAAAAAGTTGTTGATTCGCTGGTTTTAAAGGATTATTTGATTGTGTATAATCATAATAGAAACGAGTTTGCAAACCTCTTATTGGGCAATAATCAACACCAGTAGCTATCTTAACATCACCATAAGCGTCTTGATCAAAACGGAAACCTTCACCATTGGTTAGGGCTACATCAACGCCCAATTGGTCATTAATTTTGAAATAACCGATTATTCCTAAGTCTGAACTTGGAATTCCATAATATTTGTCTTGAAAAGTTGGAGCTACATACCGATAGCCCCAAAACCTCTCTTGCGTCATATAATGATTCTGCAATACCCCACCGGCTTGAATTTTAATATGTTCATTAGGATTCCATTCCAATGATGCGAATTTCAAGGTCATAGTATAATAACTACCTTCTTTGGATGCGTTTGATGTATTTAAGTTAAGTCCGGTTGTGTCACGAACTTCAATTTGCCCAACTGATGTAGGACGACCAGCATCAATAATTATTTTGCCAGAAAAGTGTTTGCTAAATTGATATTCATAGCCAAAGTGAGCACGACCAAACCAAAAGCCATATTGTTTTTGTGCATCTTGAGTTGCATTATAATCAAAATTCCCAAACACCTGAATGATGAGTTTGCCTTGCGGTTCAAAAGGTTTGACTTGTTTTTCATCACTGCCCTGTTGATGAAGTACATTTACAGGCATTAATTCCAAATCATACCCGTTTTGTTTCCAACCTGTAACACCATCAGTCATGTTTACTATTTGTCCATGATAATTGAGTTGTTCAAGCCTTTCAATAATTAGTGTCGAACGATTATTCGTGGTACAATACACAAAAATCATCTCTTTATCAAGATAACGATTGAGGCTTTTTAACGCTAGACTATCAAAGGCATCAATGTAAATTGCACCTTTTAGATGACCGGTATAAAATTTAGCACTATCACGACCATCAATAATTACCATTGCATTAGAATTGTAATCTTTCAATAACAAATTAGCCTCCAGACTTGTAACCCTTTTAATTTCTTGAGATTGAATTAAATAAAAAGGGTAAATTATAAAAAAAAACACTATTATTTTTTTCATTACAAATCTATTTTAAAAAAGACTTCCATAAATCAATCCTGAAATAGTTGCCATTACAACAACTAAACTCACATAGACAACTGTTTTTTGAGTACCAAGCACACCACGAATGACTAACATATTAGGCAATGACAAAGAAGGGCCAGCCAATAACAAAGCCAATGCAGGACCTTTACCCATACCTGATGCAATTAAACCTTGTAAAATGGGAACTTCGGTAAGTGTTGCAAAATACATAAATGTGCCCACTATTGATGCAAAGAAATTTGAAAATATGGAGTTTCCACCCACTAGCCATTGTATCCATTCGTTAGGGATTACCCCTGCAATAGTCTGCCCATCGTGTGTTGAGCCAAGTAAGAATCCTGCTGTTACTACTCCAATGGCAAGTAATGGTAATATTTGCTTTGCAAATCCCCAAGAAGAAATTGTCCATTCCCGGTTCTCATCGTCTTGTTTATCCTTCAACGTAATGATTGCCAGTGATGCAATCCCTACCATCATTGGAACAAGCGGAACCAGTTTTGCATTGTCAATAAAGTTTGATGATAATAAAGCAGATACGGCAGTTGCAACAACAGCGGTCAAAACCCATTGCCATTTAATTTTTAAAATGCGTATTAATGAATATCCAAGCAGTAAACCAAAAAATCCAGTTATATACCATTTGTAAGCCCACAAATAATACCATGCACTGGAAACATCATCAACGCCTGGTTTTCCCCAATTAGCAAAAACAAGAATAAGAACAAGTGTGAAGAAATGAAACGATGTTTGCCATATTGGTCGTTTTTCGGGAGGCAATTGAATATTCATTTGTTCTTCTTTCTTTGTTTTTTCTTCTTTCCTATAAATAAACGACATTATTAAGCCTATGATAACGCTAAAAAAAACGGCACCAATGGTTCTGGCGACTCCCATTTCGAAACCTAAAATCCTAGCTGTTAAAATAATGGCTAAAATATTGATGGCAGGACCTGAATATAAAAAGGCAATAGCAGGACCTAAGCCAGCTCCACGTTTGTGAATGCTTGAAAATAACGGCAAAATGGTACAACTACAAACCGCTAATATTGTTCCTGAAACAGCTGCAACGGTATACGCCAACCACTTTTTAGCATTAGCCCCGAAGTAGCGTAAAACAGCCCCTTGACTAACAAATATTGATATAACTCCTGCAATAAAAAAAGCAGGCAACAAACATAATATTACATGTTCTCTGGCATACCATTTGACAAGGTCAAAAGTGGCTTCTATAGCCGTATTAAATCTTGCACTTTCAATTGGCAAGAAAAACGCTACTCCAAAAATTATTGCAATCCAAATTAGGATTTTGATTTCTTTTTTTGTTTCCATATAATCACATTTTATCATTTCGCAAAATAACGGAATGATTTAGCAAAAAAAAATAGTTAAATAACTGTTAAAGATAGAAAATGTAGATATAGTACAAACCAACTATAATAAATATGGCTGACACCACTCTACGAAACCACAATTCAAAAACTTTCAATCCATTGTATAATTTACCTACACCCGACAAAGTAAAAGCAATTAAGTAGGCAAAAATAATCACAGGTAAACCTGTGGCAATAGCAAAAACCAAAGGTAATAATAGTCCAGAAGAACTAGATATGGTCATTGGTATCAACATCCCGAAATATAACACACCACTATACGGGCAAAAAGCTAAAGCAAAAACTATACCCATGAGAAGTGCACTCATGCCACTACCTTGTTTTTCACTATTTTGAAATTTGTCGGTGATTTTGCCAAGTCCTGGAAATTTTATTTTAATAAAATCCAGCATAAAAATTCCGATAATCAACAATAATGGTCCTAAAAACTTCTCACCATTGTTTTGTAAAAAAGAGGCAATATGAAATTTGCTTGCACCCAAAAATAAAATCATTCCCAGCACCACATAAGTGATTGCTCTTCCTATGGTATAAAAAAGCCCATTAATAAATACTTTACTTTTGTTTTCAATATTCTTTCCAATAAACGCAATTGCCGTGATATTAGTGGCTAAAGGACAAGGACTTACGGCAGTCATAAGCCCTAAAATAAATGCCGATAATATCGAAAAATTACTATCGTCTAAAATATTTTGTAAAAACTCCATTGTATTTATTTTATAAAGTAGTTTATTGTATCATTCATTCCTTTTAGAAACACATCAGGTTGTTTGCGAGAATATGAAAAGGCATATTTTGTAAGGTCATTATCTTTTCCCGTTCCGTTTTCTATATTAACTAAATGAAGTGCCGCACCAGTAGCCTGATATTTTTCAGCTAACCCTTTATTTTCTGCATCTTCAACATTTAAAACAGTAAAGTTTATTATGCCTTGTTCAATTTCGTTTTTAAAATTATTTTCTAAAACTTGATTTATATTAGCTTCAATACTATTACAGGTTGGGCAACGATGAGTTGCATGAAAATAATAAATTTGAAGTTTAAGGTTAGGGTTTTGTGTGATTTCGTTTTTCACCTGTTCATTTTTAGTCTTTTGTGAACTTTGATTACATGCAACAAAAACCGAAGTTGCAATAAATAAAATAAGAATTTTTTCTTTCATACATTTACTTTTCAATTATTTGACTTGTTCTTAATCTCTTTCCCGAAGAAATTGTGACACATAATTTTTGCTTTTTCAAAATTTTCACGATTAATACAGTATTTAATATATGGAGCTTCGATTTCACCCTGAATTAAACCTGCAAATTTTAGCTCTTTTAAATGTTGTGATAATGCAGACCGCCCAATAGGAAGTTCTTCTATTAGATTACCACTATAGCAACACGCATCCATTTCAGAGAGTTTCATTAAAATGTAAACTCTCACAGGATGGCTCATTGCTTTGGCAAATTTAGCAATCTCTAAAACATCTTCTGAAAATTCAATTTTCTTAGCCATTGATGTGTTTTTCAATTATTTTTTTGATTTCGTCCTTTGATGGAACTCGTCCACTAATAGCCACCTTTTCATTAATTACTAATGCAGGTGTTCCCATAACACCATAATTCATAATTTGCACAATATCTTCCACTTTGCTTATTCGAGCGTCAAACATGTTTTCACTAACGACTTCATTTACCATTTTTTCAAGTGTTTTACACTTTGGACAACCTGTGCCCAGAATTTTAATGTCCATTTTTAGTTAATTTAAGTATTACAAATAATTCATTTAATCATTTCGCAAAATAACGAAACGGTTTTCATTCTACCAAATATTTAACAATAAATTTTTAAGGGTGGTTAAATTGCACTCTTTGACAAAGCTTTGATTTTAGTGTGAACTTTTGGGGCTTTGTCAATGTGTGCAATGTAGGTCGGAAATTGTTTAAAGAATGTGCGGTGGGTGAAAAATAAAAGCATCTGGTCGGATTGAGTGTCGGCTCATTTGTCTTGTCAATGTTTTGTTTTTCTTACCTTTCACAATGGTTTACTTTTCAATTTTTCTATGTCGTTGTCTATCTCTTACACTTGGTGGTAACAAATTCATACAGGAAGCTTTCCTGAAATTATAAACGATATAGTTCCTGTGCTTTGCTCCACTTGGTTTGTTTCTTTTTAGGAGCTTTTGCCACGATTGTGAAAGACGATGAGATTGCCCAGTTTGTCACTAAGATCTGTGGTTACGATATTTTTTCCTACTTTTGCCATAATTTTATTTTTTAAAATTAAGTAATAAAAATAGGTTGTTCCCTTTCCGATAAAATCATTAAAAGATAAAAAAAACACCAAAAAGTATTGAATAATGGCGCTTTATTTTTGTACAACCAGGTTGATTATTCCTTTTTCAGTTTTGTTGTACTGAATTTTCAAACCCAAATTTTCCGGCATTTTTATGACTGCTTCTTTTGAAAGTCTGATTTTAAAATATGAACTTACTTTTTGTTCCCACTGCCCATCCTCAAATTCATTTAATAAATCGGTTACCCGTACTTTATTCTCAAAATATTCCAATACGCAGGTCAATATTCGGGTAGCATCACTTTTTACAGGATAAATCGTTGAGTATCTTCCAGTTCTATTGAATAATTCCGGAACGATAAAATTAACTTTCCATTCGGGCATAAAAATTCCGAAGCGTCAGCAACAAGCTTTTTCGCTTTGGTTATTGATTCCAAATGAGTGAGCGTATCGCCGCAGCAAACAATAAGTTCAGGTTGCCATAAAAGACAAAAAGATATATCTGTCACCAATATTGGATATGTATAACGGTAAAATTATATCGTACACAATATCAAATAGTCCTGATTTAAAGATGGTTATAACAATGCTTAGACACGCATTTAAGAAAAACTCCAAATTGGACGGGCTTATAATACACTCCGACCAAGGATGGCATTATCAGCATACCACATATCAGGAAACACTTAAGAAATACGGTATTATCCAAAGTATGTCACGCAAAGGAAATTGTCTTGACAACGCTATGATGGAGAATTTCTTTGGTCTTATGAAGAATGAACTTCTGTATGTTAATAACTTCGAATCTATTGATGATTTTGAAGTCGAATTAAGAAAATATATTTGCTGGTACAACAATAACAGAATAAAATTGAGATTAAAAGGAATGAGCCCGGTGCAATACCGAACTCACTACTATAAAAGTTAATATTTAATTAATTGTCCAACTTTTGGGGCGCACGTCACTAAAACTGCTATGCGCCTTTCGGGACACAATTTTTGACGATTGCATCAGTCTGATTTTTTATACGCAATAATTTACTAGGCGGTCTGATTGAGTAAAGCCATACTCATTAGGTCTTAAGACAGGCATTGACTGAAGAACCAAAAAATAGGTGAAGTGAGCGTTAAAAAAACAGCTGTTTGAATCGACGCAGTCGATGAGTTTCTGGTTTTTAGTGAACAAGCCGTTAAGTTTTTTGAGATCGGCAGTCACTAGCCTGATTTTTTTTGCATACTTTTTTGTTGATACAAAAAAGTATGTCGGGGTTTGGGGTTGATGCACCCCAAAAGGTAAAAACATGAAGTATATGTTGTTAGAAAGAATCTAAAATATACACAATAAATAAAGTATGTATTTTAATACTTTATCGAATTGCAGAATAAACTTTTTTATGTAATTTTGTGCGCAACAAAAAAACCTTAATTATGGGTGGCTTCTTTGGCACAATTTCAAAAGGGAACTGCGTTCCCGATTTATTTTATGGTACAGATTATAATTCGCATCTAGGTACCAAACGCGCCGGAATGGCGACATACAGTACAACAAACGGACTGACAAGGTCTATTCACAACATCGAGGGTTCATATTTTAGATCGAAATTTGAAGCGGGACTTTCAAAATTCGATGGAGCAACCTCCGGAATAGGAGTGATTAGCGATACCGATGCTCAGCCAATAATAATCAATTCCCATTTAGGGCGTTTTGCAATTGTTACTGTAGCGCGAATTGACAACATGGAAGAAATCGAAAAACAGTTGTTAGAGCGTAATCATCACTTCACAGAACTCAGTTCGGGAAAAACCAATCAAACAGAATTAATAGCAACACTTATATGCGAAGGCAAAACAATAACCGACGGTGTTGAAAAAATGTTTGCTGCCATTAAAGGTTCATGTTCGCTACTTATTTTATCCGAAGAAGGCTTATTTGCAATTCGTGACAAATTAGGACGAACTCCGGTAATTATAGGTAAAAAAGATTCTGCTTATGCAGTATCAAGCGAACCAAACGCTTTCCCTAATCTTGATTATGATATTGATTACTTTGTCGGTCCCGGTGAAATAATTCAGATTACCGAAAACGGTTGGAAACAAGTCCGTAAACCTAACGATAAAATGCAAGTATGCTCATTTTTCTGGGTTTACTTCGGATTTCCAAGTTGTGATTACGAAGGCATAAATGTTGATGTAGTACGTAATTCATTAGGCGAAGCTTTGGGTAAAGCAGATACCGATACCGAAGCAGATTTTGCATGCGGCATTCCTGATTCAGGTGTCGGACACGCAATAGGATATGCAATAGGTAAAGGTATTCCATATAAAAGAGGCATATTAAAATATACTCCTACATGGCCTCGTAGTTTTACACCTTCTCAACAATCAATGCGTAACTTAGTTGCAAAAATGAAAATATTGCCTAATCGTCAGATGCTAACAGGTAAGAAAGTCGTATTTTGTGATGATTCAATAGTAAGAGGGACACAACTTAGAGGTAATGTAGAAATGATGTACGCTTATGGAGCTAAAGAAATACACATGCGTATAGCTTGTCCTCCATTAGTATACTCATGCAGATATCTTAATTTCTCAGCAACTCAAAACGATTTGGAACTTATAACACGTTCAATCATTGAGAATCTCGAAGGACAGCACGATAAAAATTTACAAGAATACGTTGATCCAAATTCCGAGAAACACAAACAAATGGTTGAAGTTATTCGCCAAAGATTCGGGCTTAATTCATTACGTTTCAATACTGTTGATGCCTTGGTTAAAGCAATTGGTCTGCCTAAAGAAAAAATTTGCACGCACTGTTTCGACGGCAGTTCTTATTTTTAATAAAAAAGCAAAAATTACTATATGTTTGAAAGTTTAAGCGAAAGGTTAGAGCGGTCTTTTAAGATACTAAAAGGACAAGGAAAAATTACGGAAATCAATGTTGCTGAAACATTAAAAGATGTTCGTAAAGCATTACTTGATGCCGATGTAAATTTCAAAACAGCAAAGACCTTCACCGAACAAGTTAAAACCAAAGCCATGGGTATGGATGTACTTACATCCTTAAAACCCAATGAGTTAATGGTTAAGGTTGTACATGATGAACTAGCATTATTAATGGGTGGCACCAATGTCGACATTAATACTAAAGGATCGCCTGCTATTATTCTTATGTCAGGTTTACAAGGTTCAGGTAAAACTACTTTTACAGGCAAATTAGCCAATTTATTAAAGTCTAAAAAAGGGAAAAATCCTTTAATGGTTGCTTGCGACGTATATCGTCCTGCAGCTATCGAACAATTAAAGGTATTAGGAACTCAGATTAACGTTCCGGTATATTCCGAACCCGACAATAAAAGTGCTGTTAAAATAGCAGAAAATGCCATCAGTTTCGCGAATAAAAATGGCCATGACATAGTAATCGTAGATACAGCAGGCCGTTTAGCTGTTGACGAACAGATGATGCAAGAAATAGCAGCTATAAAAGCATCAATACAGCCTCAAGAAATCTTGTTTGTTGTTGATGCAATGACAGGTCAGGATGCCGTAAATACAGCAAAAGAATTTAATGACCGACTCGATTTTACAGGTGTTGTACTTACCAAATTAGATGGTGATACCCGTGGTGGTGCAGCATTGTCTATCCGTTCGGTAGTAGAAAAGCCAATCAAATTTGTAGGTATAGGCGAAAAACTTGATGCCATTGACTATTTCCATCCTAATCGTATGGCAGATCGTATCTTGGGTATGGGCGATATAGTATCATTGGTAGAAAAAGCTCAAGAGCAATACGACGAAGAAGAGGCAAGACGAGTATCTAAGAAAATTGCTAAAAATCAATTTGATTTTGAAGACTTTATGAGTCAGATACAGCAAATCAAGAAGATGGGCAATCTTAAAGATTTGGCATCCATGATACCAGGAGTTGGAAAAGCAATTAAAGATGTAGATATTAAAGACGATGCATTTAAGCATGTTGAAGCCATAATACAATCCATGACACCTTACGAACGTAAGAATCCGCAAGTGCTTAATGGTAGCCGTAAACAACGTATATGTAAAGGAAGTGGTACAAACATTCAAGATTTAAATCGTTTATTGAAACAATTTGAAGATATGCGCAAAATGATGCGTATGGTACAATCGGGCAAAATGCCTATGAAGAGGAGGTAAAAAATGCAACTAATCGACGGAAAAGCAATAGCAGATCAAATTAAGCAAGAAATTGCGGAAGAAGTAAATCAAATAGTGGCAAATGGAGGCAAACGTCCACATCTTGCTGCAATTTTGGTTGGACATGACGGAGGTAGCGAAACTTATGTAGCCCATAAAGTAAAAGCTTGCGAGCAATGCGGCTTTAAATCTACTCTTATTCGTTATGAAAATGATGTTACAGAGGCCGAACTGTTGAAAAAAATCAGTGAACTTAATAATGATGCTAGCGTTGATGGTTTTATTGTACAATTGCCATTACCAAAACATATTAATGAGCAAAAAGTTATAGAAGCAGTAGATTATCGCAAAGATGTTGACGGATTCCATCCGATTAATGTAGGTCGTATGTCAATCGGTTTACCATGCTTTGTATCAGCAACTCCTGCAGGAATCGTTGAGTTATTAAAGCGTTATAAAATAGAAACCTCAGGTAAATCTTGTGTAGTAATAGGACGTAGTAATATAGTTGGCAAACCTGTAGCATCTTTAATGATGCAAAAAGGTATGGATGCAACAGTAACTGTTTGTCATAGTAGAACACAAAATCTTAAAGAAATATGCTTAAATGCTGATATCATAATAGCAGCATTAGGTAAACCTGAATTTTTAACCGCCGATATGGTTAAACCGGGAGCTGTTATTGTTGATGTAGGTACATCCCGTGTATCATCAACCGAAACAAAAAGCGGCTTTAAATTGAAAGGTGATGTTAAGTTTGACGAAGTTGCACCAAAATGCAGTTTTATTACACCTGTACCGGGAGGAGTCGGACCGATGACTATTTGCTCCTTGATGCGTAATACTTTATTGGCAGGTAAAGGCTTGATGAATAAATAATTAATTGTAATTGCACATACAAAAAAAGGAGGCTTTAACCTCCTTTTTTGTGTTTATTGAATTACCAACGTTTACGCTTACTTACTCTATCTTCTTTTTGCGAAGAGCTTGTTGAATGTTCACTTGGTCGTCTGTCTTCAACTCTTTCGCGTCTTCTTCCAAAAGATTGTCCGTCTCTTGAATCTCTCGAACCGCTGTTACGTCTACTGTCACTTCTTCTTTCGCCTCTGTCACCGCCGGAAGATCTTCCCGATGATGATTTTTGTTCTCCTTTTACCTCATTTATTTGAACACCTTTAGCTTTTGGATTGTTTGCAAAAGCATCAATTAAACGCGATAACTGACTTTTATCCACATCAAAGAATGTGAATTTAGGGCTTACATCAATATCACCGATATTTATACTCTTATCGTTAGTTACATCATTAATTAAACCGAGTAAACGTTTCGGTTCAAAACCATCTTTTCTACCTTTATCTATTTTTAAACGAATAGTATTACCTTTGTCTATTCTACGCACATCTCGTCTGCTCTTTTTGAAATCCCCGTCACCCGAAACGGCTTCGCGTTTCATCATTGAGTTCAAGTCAGGAGCATTTTTATAATACTCAAGAAAACGATTAAATTCTAAAGAAATAAATCGGCTTATAACTTCCTCTTTCGACATATCTTTAAGCAATTCAAGTATATTCGGAAGATATTTCTGAAGTTTTTCATCAACTTCTACTTGTTGCATACGTTCAGCTAAATGCAATACTTGACGTTGACATACTTCAAGTCCCGATGGAATATCCATCTGTGTAAATGTTCTGTTTATTTCCTTCTCAATAGGGCGGATTGCGCCTTTTTCTCTTGGAGTTATCAAAGCAATAGAAATACCGGATTTGTTTACACGTCCTGTTCTACCACTCCTATGTGTATAAGTATCGCGGTCGTCAGGTAAATTGTAATGTATTACGTGTGTAAGATCGTTTACATCCAAACCACGTGCAGCAACGTCAGTAGCAACTAATATTTGTAGATTTCTAATTCTAAATTTACTCATAACAGAATCACGCTGAGCTTGCGATAAATCACCATGCAAAGCATCGGCACTATATCCGTCAACCATCAATTTTTCTGCAACATCCTTAGTTTCTTGTCTTGTACGGCAAAATACTATACCATATATATCAGGATTAAAATCTAAAATGCGTTTTAATACCTCATAACGACATGTCTGTTTGGTCAAAACGTAATTATGTTCTACATTTTTAGCAGCCTCATTACGTTTACCTACCGAAATTTCTTTAGCATTATGCATATAACGACTTGCGATTGATGCAATTTCGCGTGGCATAGTTGCGGAAAATAACAAAGTATGACGTTCGTCTGATGTCTGTTCGATAATTTCTGTGATATCGTCCAAAAATCCCATATTAAGCATTTCGTCAGCTTCGTCCAAAACGAGCAGCGATATCTTATCTAAAGATATTTTTTTACGCTTAATCAAATCAAGTAGACGTCCCGGAGTGGCAACTAAAATTTGCGGTGTTCTGTCTAATTCTTTTAATTGTTTGCGAATATCTTCACCTCCATACACCGCAACAATACGTGTGTTAGGCATTTTTGCGCCATAACGACCCATTTCTGTGGCTATCTGAACGCATAATTCGCGAGTAGGAGCTAATATCAAACCCTGAGTACTCCTCGAATTTGAATCAACTAATTGCAACATAGGCAATCCGAATGCAGCTGTTTTACCTGTTCCTGTTTGTGCAAGTCCAACAACGTCGCCTGTGTTTGCCAATAAATACGGAATAACTTCTTCCTGAATAGGAGAAGGATGCTCAAACCCGAGTTCCGAAATACTCTCGAGAATGGAGGCCTGTAGGCCTAACTCTTCAAATGTTTTCATGAAAATTTTTCTGTGCGGCTATTGAAGGTAGGGACTATGAACCGTGTCCGCCGCATCTCTTTATAATTTATTTACCCCTTAGAAGAATCTGTTTATCTTCCCAAGCGCATAAACAAATTCTAAAATCGTTGCAAAGGTATTAAAAATAATTGACATACAAAAGTTTATAAATAAAGCGTACAAATACAGCTATTACTTCCAACTAAATTTTATATATTTGTGGAATATTTCCGAAATTTGAAAAAATGGTCACAAAGCAACATACAAAAAACAATGCTCCTTGGATTAAGGCTATTTGGATAATCTTTGCATCAGCTGTAATTTTAGCAGTACTTATGTTTACTCTAATCTCTTATGGAGTAATAGGTTACATACCCGATATCGAAGAATTACAGAACCCTAAAAATAAATTTGCCACAGAGTTATATACATCAGACGGTGTTCTGTTGGGGCGCTATTTCTATGGTAAAGACAATAGAGTTGCAGTTGCTTATGCCGACATATCTCCGTATATGGTACAAGCTTTAATTTCTACTGAAGACGCTCGTTTTTATAAACATTCCGGTATAGATTTTAAATCTTTGATGCGTTCTGTAGTTTTTAGAGGTGTATTAGGCATTAAAAGTGCAGGTGGTGGTAGTACAATTACCCAACAATTGGCAAAATTGTTATATTCGCCAACTGCCGAAAGTATCTTTCAAAGAGCCTTACAAAAACCAATTGAATGGGTTATAGCTGCAAAACTCGAAAAGTATTATACTAAAGAAGAAATTATAGCCATGTACCTTAATCAGTTCGACTTTTTGAACAATGCAGTGGGTATTAAATCGGCATCTCAAATTTATTTTAATACAACTCCCGATAAACTCAACATAGAGCAATCTGCAATGTTGGTCGGAATGTGTAAAAATCCATCATATTTTAATCCTAATAGGTATGTTGAACGCACTCAAGGCAGACGAAATACAGTCTTGTCGCAAATGGAAAATAATAATTACATTACTGCCGAGCAACGAGATTCATTACAACAAATACCTATTAAATTAGATTTTAAGAAAGCTGATCACAAGGCTGGTCTTGCCCCATACTTCAGAGAATTTTTACGTCAAATTTTGACTGCAAGCGAGCCTAAACGCAAAAATTATGCATCATGGCAATATCAAAAATATTACGAAGATTCAATCGCATGGGTTACTAATCCTTTATATGGTTGGTGTAAAAAAAATCGTAAACCCGATGGCTCACCATATAATATTTATACAGACGGATTACGCATCTATACGACTATTGATTCGCGTATGCAACAATATGCAGAAGATGCTGTTCGTGAGCATGTAACAGAAAATTTGCAACCTGCATTCTTTAAAGAAAAGAAAAAGAAGTCGTATGCGCCTTTTTCTCGCTTAGTATCACAAGACGAAATCAAGGGCATTATGGAACGTTCAAAACATCAATCAGAACGTTATCTCAAACTAAAACAAGCAAATGTATCAGCCTCCCAAATTGATAAAATTTTCAATACTCCTGTTCAAATGCGTGTGTTTGATGGCAAAAACGATGTAGATACCATTATGACACCGCTCGACTCAATTCGTTGGGATAAGTATTTTTTACGTTGTGGTTTTATGTCTATGGATCCTATAAGCGGTCATGTTAAGGCATACGTAGGAGGTCCTAATTTTGCCGAATTCCAATACGATATGGTTACCCAAGGGAAACGTCAGGTAGGGTCAACAATTAAACCGTTTTTGTACACTCTTGCCATGGAAGAAGGCTCGCAACCATGTGATAAGGTTCCTAATATACAACCTACATTCTACTTGCCAAGTGGTGGTGTATGGCAACCTCGTAATTCTTTAAAAAAACGTATTGGCGAGATGGTAACTCTTAGATGGGGATTGGCAAATTCAAACAACTGGATATCTGCGTATCTTATTAAAGAATATAGCCCTCAATCATTAGTTAATTTGATGCACTCTTTTGGTATTTTAAGTCAATTGGATCCTGTAGTTTCTCTTTGCTTAGGTCCTGCCGAAGTGTCTGTAAAAGAGATGGTTGGAGCATATACTACTTTTGTAAACAGAGGTATACGTGTAGAGCCTATTTATGTTACCAATATTAGAGATAATAAAGGAAATATTATATCAAACTTTTCGCCTCGTACTACCGAAATAATAAACGAAAATACATCATACGAGATGCTTATAATGCTGCAATCGGTTATTAACGAAGGTACCGGTGTTCGCTTACGTTATCGTTACGGCTTTAAGGGTCAAATAGGAGGTAAAACCGGAACAACACAGAATAATTCTGATGGTTGGTTTATAGGCATCACTCCCCAATTAGTAAACGGCGCATGGGTAGGAGGCGAAGATCGTTCTATTCACTTCGATAATATGTCCGAAGGTCAAGGGGCATCAATGGCATTGCCAATATGGGCTTTGTATATGAAAAAAGTTTATGCAGATAAAACATTAGGATATTCAGAGGATGCTTCATTTAATATACCAAGCGAAATATTACAGCTTTACGATTGTAAATCTCAAGTTGAGATATCAGATGATTCGGATAATATATTCGGTACCGATTTTTAAAACAATATAAACCCTTTAAACAAAATACATTACTTATGAAATTACATTTTAAAATCAGCTATTTTACGCATTGGGGGCAAAATATGGCAATCATTGGCTCATTACCTCAATTAGGAGAAAATGATTCCAAAAAATCAGTACTCATGAATTTTCAATGGCGCGAAGATTGGACTTACGACTTAGAAATCAAAAGTTCTGCACCATTAGAATTTACATATAAATATGTTCTTAAAGATGTAAATGGTATAGACAGCTACGAGTGGGGCGATTTCAGAACCGTTAAGATTAATCCTACCGAAGTTAACGATTTGTATTTGGTTGATACTTGGAATGCACCTTCTGCTATCGAAAACGTGTTTATGACATCTCCTTTCCAAAATGTCCTGTTTCGCGATAATTACATAGCAGTAGAAACAAAGCAACCCAAAAAACATACACAAATCTTCAAAGTAAAAGCTCCAATGCTTAAACAAGGTGAAGCCCTTTGTATGGTTGGTGATGCCAAAGCCTTAGGCTCTTGGAACACTACTAAAGCACTGCTTATGTCTAATGAGGAGTCTCCATGGTGGACTGCAAAGGTCGATTTAAGTAAAGAAACAAAGAACTCAGTTAGCTACAAATTTGCAGTATACGACCTTGAGGATAAAAGTTTTAAATATTTTGAAAATGGCCCCGACAGATATGCTGAAATTAAGCACGAACCTAAAACACAATCTATAATTTCTGCATCCTTTGCAAATTTCGATAACAAGCAATTCCATGGTGCCGGTGTTGGAATTCCTGTATTCAGTATTCGCACCAAAAGTAGTTTTGGTGTAGGCGATTTTGCCGATATGAAATTACTTATTGATTGGTCAGCAAAAGTAGGTTTAAAATTAATACAAGTATTACCATTAAATGATACTATAGGTACTCATACCGATGCAGACGTATTGCCTTATGCCGCAATTACAGCCTTTGGTCTTAGTCCTTTATATTTGAATTTGCCAAAAATGGGTAAATTATCTCCTTCAAATCCTTTAATGAAAGAGTACAAGGCAAAACAAGAAAGTCTGAATGCTCTTCCATTAGTAGATTTCATGGAAGTAATTAATTATAAATTAGCATACGCAAAAGCTTTGTATGCCGATAATAAAGACAAATTTGCCGTAAATAAAGCATTTATTACTTATTTTGAAGAAAATAAATATTGGTTGGAAGCTTATGCTGCTTTTTGTTGTTTGCGCGATCTATACGGCACTTCCGATTATTCTAACTGGGGCGAGTATTCAACTTTCAGTCCTGAAAAACTTGCAAAAATTCAAGCAGAATATCCTGACGAAATCGGGCTTAATTACTTTATACAATTCCATTTGCATATTCAACTTAAAGAAGCTGCAGATTATGCACATAAAAACGGTATAATATTAAAAGGAGATATTCCAATTGGAGTTAATCGTAATAGCGCTGACACTTGGGTATCGCCCGAATTATTCAATATGGACATGCAAGCAGGTGCACCACCGGATATGTTTGCCGTAAAGGGACAAAATTGGGAATTACCTACTTATAATTGGGAAAAAATGGAAGCTACCGATTTTGATTGGTGGAAAAAGCGTTTCCGTCAGATGAGCAATTATTTCGACACATTCCGTATCGACCACATACTTGGCTTCTTCCGTATTTGGCAAATTCCAATGGAGCAAGAAGAAGGTATTATGGGCTACTTAAATCCTTCAATACCGGTTCACGTAAATGAATTTGGTTCTAAAGGTATTCGCTTCGATTATAATCGTTTCTGTATGCCTTTTATAACAGATTCAGTACTATGGGAAGTATTTGGAGACGATGCTGCTTGGGTTAAAACAAATTGCATTGATATTATTGATGGCTGGATTTTACGTCTTAAACCTATTTGTGATACACAAAAGAAAGTACGTATGATGTATGAAAAACATCAGATTACCGAAAAAATTAAATGGGGCTTATTCGATTTAATATCAAATGTGTTGTTTTTTGAGGTTAAAGGCTCTAACGGTACCCAATATTACCCACGTTACGGTATGCAGGTTCTTAGCTCATTCCGCTATCTTGATGACGATACAAAGCGTAAGATTGAAGAACTTTATGTAGATTATTTTTTCCGCCGTCAAGATGGACATTGGAAATATTCTGCACTTCGTAAACTACCTGCAATTAAGCGTAGTACCAATATGATGATTTGTGGTGAAGACCTTGGTATGATGGCCGATTGCGTAACTACGGTGATGCACGAATTAGGAATCTTAAGTTTAGAAATCCAGCGTGCTCCTAAAATTGATACTATAGAATTTTTCCATCCTGCTGATGCACAATATCTTTCTGTAGTTACACCATCTACTCACGATATGAGTACAATTCGTGGTTGGTGGGAAGAAAAACGTGATTTAACTCAGCGCTTTTACAACCAACAATTAGGACACTGGGGTCAAGCTCCTTATTTTGCAGAATGGTGGATTTGTAGAGATGTATTAGTACAACATTTGTATTCTCCTGCAATGTGGGCAATATTCCAAATACAAGACTTGTTTAGTATTAATCCGGCTGTTCGCCGAGAGAATCCTCAAGATGAACGTATTAATGTACCTTCAAATTCAAAACATAGTTGGCGTTACCGTATGCACATTTCTTTTGAAGATTTGTTGCAAGCTGATGAATTTAACAACGAATTGCATAATTATATAATGCAGTCAGGAAGATGTAGATAGTTAATTTTATATTGACATATTGCATTTTTTTAATGCAATATGTCAATATTGACCATACATGTCCTATGTTTTTTTGTTGTATAAGTGATTTTGTAGTATATTTGCCGCGCTAAATTGTTTGGAATGAAGAAAATCTACACTGTTTGCTTTATTTTATTGTGCATTTTATGTTTTTCGTGTGTAACTCCAAGAAAAACTCACTATTTGCAAGATCCGGATAAAGGCATTGCTTCATATCCTGAGATATATACTCCTGCCGACTATTTAATACAAAATAGTGACGAATTAAATATCCGCGTAATTACCCTTGATCCCGAATCAAAAAAAATATTCAATTCGTCAACTTCATCTTCATCTAATTCTTCATCTGGCTCTTCTAAAGGTTTATATACTTATACCGTTTACGAAGATGGAACTATCGATTTTCCATACGTTGGTACCATACCTGTAGCAGGTAAAACAACCAGGCAAATTAAAATTGCTCTCGAAGACACATTGCGTAGCTATATAAAAGATTGTTCTGTTGAGGTACGTTTGGTAAATAGTTACTTTAATTTACTTACCGAAACTAAGGCTGCACGTTACAAAATAGTTAAAGAAAAAATGACTATATTTGAGGCATTGGCAGTTGGTGGAGACTTAGGACAGTTTTCAGATCGTAAAAGAGTGAAGATACTTCGTCAACAACAAAATGGCGAAACCTCTATGAAAGAGTTTGATTTGCGTAGTAAAGATATTATAGGTTCCGAATTTTATTATATCCAGCCAAACGATATTATTTATGTTAAAGCTTTCAATGGTCAGTTCTTTAGGATTAATTCATTCCTTACTGCACTTGGAGTTACAACTACAACAATATCCTTTGGTTTATTAATATGGAGCATAGTTCGCTTATGTTTACCTGCAACAACCACAAAATAATAAACTATCTTGCAGTCATTGTTTTATTGTTAGCAGCAAACTCTTGCATAACAAATAAAAGCAATACTTATTTGCAAGAAGACCTCAAACTGCCTCAATACGAGAAGGCAGAATACAGTTATTATAAAATTCAGCCTAATGACGAATTAATAATACGTCTTATTAGTGTTAATGAAGAAGCTACAGCGATTTTTAATATTTCTAATTCTGAAAGTTCCGGTTCTAATTCGTACAACTATAGAGTTTATGATGACGGAACAATTGATTTACCCTTTGTATCGCAAATTAATGTTGCCGGTTTAACTATAAGAGAGGCTGCCAAGCAAATAGAGGCTCGACTTAAAGACTTTGCTCCGGATGCTATGGTTAAAGTCGCTCTTGCTAACGACAATTTCTATATAGTAGGCGAGGGCGGTCGTGGTGCATATCAATTATACAAAGAAAAATTAAATATATTTCAGGCTATTTCGCTTTCCGGTGATTTTTTTAAAAACGGAGATAGGAAACATGTACGCATTATTCGCCCGAATCCAGAAGGAGGGAAACCTTTTATTAAAGAATTCGACATGCGTACAGTTTCCATTATTGGCTCTGAATTTTATTATGTGCAGCCAAATGATGTTATTTATGTATCTTCCATTAAGGGAGATTTCTTTAAGGTACAAGATTATTCATCAACATTAGGAACTTTTAGTACATCAATAGGATTTCTTGTAAGTGTAATAAATTTAGGCTTAAGTTTTTAAATATAAATATATCCATGGATAATAATCAACAATATACACAAAATCAGTATACACCACAATCAAGTGGTTTTAGTGATGATGATGGTGGCGGTCAGAAGTTCGACATAATGCTGTGGGTAATTCGCTTTATTAAATCGTGGTATTTATTTGTTATATCATTAGTTATATTTATGAGTATAGCTTATGTAAAAAATCGCAGTTGGCAACCGAATTATAAATCATCGGCTTTAGTTATTATTGAAGAGAATAAGGGTTATATGGGGGCGCAAGCTGCATTAATGCAAGGCTTTAGTGTTGAAAGAGGCTATCGTAATGTAAACAATCAGGTTATTATGTTTGGTTCTTATGAGCTGATATCTCGTGTTATATCCAAGCAACCCGAACTTACTATTGATTATTATACTAAAGGCCGGTTTAAATCCACAAATTTATATAAGGCTGCACCTATTGTAATAACAAAAACCTTTGTATCACCTCAAGCATACGAGCGTGAATTTACTATTCAAGACCTTGGTAATAACAATTTCGAGATTACAGCTTCCGGAACGAAACAACTTCCTGAGGTTAAAATAAATGGTACATACGGCATTCCAATTCAAAATTCATTATTTTTTATACAAATAGATAAATCTGCATTTTATCGCCGTAATTTTGATATATGCTTTAATTTGTTTAATCTCGAAAATCTTGCGCTGGCATATTCATCTAGGTTATCTTTCGATTTTCTTATGACAGGAGCATCTGTTGTGCAAGCTTCAGTTAAAGGTACCGTTCCGCAGCGAGATTGTGACTTTTTGAATGGCTTGTGCGAAGAATTTCTTGCTGATAATCTTAGTCGTAAAAATGATGCTGCTATCAAAACCATAGAATTCATAGATGAACAATTGTCAACTATATCCGATTCTCTTCGTATATCAGAAGGGCGTTTAAAAGATTATAAAGCCAACAATTTTGTTGTAGCATCTGTAGGTGGCTCTAATCTTATGAGTCAATATACCCAATTAGATGTCATGCAAACGGAATTGCGTCTTAAAGAGTCATATCTTAATTATCTTACTAATTATTTAAAAAGTAATGTAGAAGAAGGTACAATTATAACTCCTGCTAATTTGGGTGTGAGTGATGCTAATTTATCATCTCTTGTAAGTCAATTTACAGAGATGCAGTTAAAGCGTAAAGAAATTGGGGTTAAGAGTCCGTTATATGCAAAATATACTCGCGATATTGATGCCGTTAAAGAACAAATGTATGAGGCTTTAAAAAATATTCGGGTTGGTTTGGATATTCAAAAGGCAGACATGCAAAATCGTTTACAGAAACTTAGTGCAGGTATGCAAGAATTACCATACAAGGAGCAGCAATTACTTAATATTCAGCGTAAGTTTAAAATTAATGACGATTATTATACCTTCTTAGTTCAAAAACGTGCTGATGCTCAAATTCAAAAGGCGTCAAATTCTCCTGACAATATTATATTGGACAAAGCTAGGCTTGCATCCATGACAAATGCAGGTGAAAAGAACAAGGCATACACTATGTTTTTAGCAATAGGCTTATTAGTTCCTATTGCAATTATAGTATTGCGTGAGTTAATGGTGCCATATATTCGTACTGAGTCCGAAGTCGTTTCTATGGCTCCTAAAAGATATCAATTATTAGGTGTAATTAGGCATACAGATAAAAAAGTACCTGTAATAGTCGATAAATATCCTAAATCTGCGATAACTGAAGCATTTAGAGTTATTCGTACTCGAATAGAGTTCCTATCGGGTAAGTCAAAAGGAATATCCGTTATGGTAACATCATCTCAGTCAGGCGATGGTAAAAGTTATATTTCTGCAAATATTGCAGGAGTATTTGCCATGACAGGCCGTAAAACAATATTGGTCGATTTGGATATGCGTAAACCAAGTATTAATACAGAACTTTACTTGTCTGCAAATAAGGGTATAAGTAGTTATTTAGCTAACCAAATAAGTTTAGACGAAGCTATAGTCAAGCATCCTGATTATAAATTTGATATTCTGCCTGTAGGTATAGTACCTCCAAATCCAGGTGAGCTTATTAAGTCGGATAACATGCATAATCTTATATCCATTTTAAAAGAAACATACGATTATATAGTTTTTGACACATCTCCAATAGGCTTAGTAACAGATGCTTATGCTATAATAGAGTATGTTGATATTATCTTGTATGCGGTACGTGCCGAACAGACTAATAAATCTTTTTATAAAAGAACCATGGCTCAACTTGAGGCTAACAATGTGCATAATGTCGGCTTAATTTTTAATGATGTTAATCTAAAGAAGCTCGAATATTCTCGTTATTACGATAGTTATGCAAGTTATGGTAAAAAAGGAGGCTATTATTATTACGATAAATCAAAGAGTCCACATAGTCAATATGTGAATTATTTTGATAAAACAGAAGAAGAATTTTAATTATAAAATTTATGGAACGAAAAATTGCGGTAATCGGTTTAGGTTATGTAGGTTTACCATTAGCTATTGAGTTTGGTAAAAAATATAGAGTCTTAGGCTTTGATGTAAATGCCTCTCGTATAGCCGAATTGCAAGAGGGTAAGGACCATACTCTCGAAGCCAACTTAAAAGCTATGAAAGAAGCTACCGATTTATATCAATCGGATAGTGGAATAGGCTTAAGTTTTGCTTGTTATCCCGAGAAATTAAAATATTTTAATACATTTATAGTATCAGTACCAACTCCTATTGATGAATTTAATAATCCGGACCTTACTCCTTTATTAAAGGCATCTGCAATGTTAGGTCAAGTTTTGAAAAAAGGTGATATTGTAATTTACGAATCTACAGTATATCCCGGTTGTACTGAAGAGGATTGTGTTCCGGTACTCGAAAAACAATCCGGTCTTAAGTTTAATCAAGATTTTTTCTGTGGATATTCTCCTGAGCGTATAAATCCCGGAGATAAAGAGAATACACTTACTACAATTAAGAAAATAACATCAGGTTCTACTCCCGAAATAGCCGATATTGTAGATAACTTGTATTGTTCGGTTATAACTGCCGGTACACATAAAGCACCTAGTATGAAGGTTGCAGAAGCAGCAAAAGCTATTGAAAATACGCAACGCGACATAAATATTTCGTTCATGAACGAATTGGCTCTTATTTTCGATCGTATAGGTATTGATACCAACGATGTAATTGAAGCTGCAGGTACAAAATGGAATTTTAAAAAATATCGTCCCGGGCTGGTTGGTGGACATTGTATAAGTGTAGATCCATATTATTTGGCTCACAAGGCAAAATCATTGGGCTACGAACCCGAAGTAATATTGTCGGGTCGTAGAGTAAACAATAGCATAGCTAAATTTATAGCCCAACGCGCACTTAAATTGATGATACAAGCTGATCATAAAATAAAGAATGCAAATGTCTTAATTCTAGGAATTACATTTAAAGAGAATTGCCCCGATATGCGTAATACTAAGGTAGTTGATATTTACAAAGAATTACTCGATTTTGGAGTTAATGTAGATATTTATGATCCAATGGCAGATAAACATGCTG
The DNA here is from genome assembly GCA_009930305.1 of Bacteroidia bacterium. Classification (GTDB taxonomy): domain Bacteria; phylum Bacteroidota; class Bacteroidia; order Bacteroidales; family Paludibacteraceae; genus Enterocola. The sequence goes on along the minus strand of RZYM01000006.1, from coordinate 61,261 downwards.
TAAAAGAAGAATTCGGCATCGATTTGTTGGATGGCATTAATCCCGCTAAAAAATATCAGGCTATTATAGCTGCTGTATCTCATGATGAATTTCTGAATTTTGATTTTAAAAAATATAAAGATCAAGGAGCTGTAATATACGATGTTAAAGCCTTTGTGCCAAGGGATTTGGTGGATGCGAGGTTGTAATGTGTAATGTGTAGTGTGTATGGCGAAACAGTATAGTTTTGAGCATTTAGAGGTTTATAAAGATGCGCGGTCGTATGTTGGTCAGGTTTATATTTTGACTGCGATGTTCCCTGATAAAGAACGTTATGCTTTATGTACACAATTACAAAGAGCTGCAGTCTCTGTTGTATCAAATATTGTAGAGGGTACTTCTCGTGAATCAGATAAAGAGAAGTTACGTTTTATAGAAATTGCTTATGGCTCATTACTTGAAACCTTTTGTCAATTTCAAGTTGCAATGGATTTAAGTTATATTACTAAAATTCAAATAGACGAATTACAACAAAATTATATAGACAAAATAGCAAATAAATTATGTGCACTGAAACGCAGTTACATAAAACGCAGCACAACAAAATAAACATTACACATTACACATTAAACATTACACATTAAACGATTACACAATTACACATTACACATTAAACGATTACACAATTACACATTACACATTACACATTACACATTACACATTACACATTACACATTAAACATTAAACGATTAAACAATTACACGATAAAATATGAACATAGCAATAGTAGGTACAGGATATGTAGGTTTGGTAAGTGGTGCTTGTTTCGCCGAAATGGGTACCAACGTTACTTGTGTTGATGTTGATGCAAATAAAATAAATGCTTTAAAGCAAGGCGAAATACCCATATTTGAACCAGGATTAGAAGAAATTGTACTAAGAAATGTATCTGCCGGTCGACTAAGTTTTACTACAGATTTAACAGAGGTGCTGAATACAGTAGAAGTGGTATTCAGTGCTGTAGGTACTCCACCTGATGAAGACGGCAGTGCAGATCTTAAATATGTATTAGAAGTAGCACGCACTGTAGGTAAAAATATGAACAAGCACATATTGCTTGTTACAAAAAGTACAGTACCTGTTGGCACATCAAAAAAAGTAAGGCAAGCTATACAAGCAGAATTAGATAAACGTAATTCAAAACTTACATTCGATGTTGCTTCCAACCCCGAATTTTTAAAGGAGGGCGCTGCAATTAAAGATTTTATGAGCCCCGACAGAGTGGTTGTTGGCGTTGAGAGTGATACTGCAAAGGAGATTATGAGCAGGCTTTATAAACCATTTCTACTAAATAATTTCCGAGTAATATTTATGGATATACCATCAGCCGAAATGACTAAATATGCTGCAAATTCGATGTTGGCTACTCGTATTAGTTTTATGAACGATATTGCAAATCTTTGTGAATTGGTAGGGGCTGATATAAATAATGTAAGACGAGGTATAGGTAGCGATCCTCGTATAGGTAGTAAGTTTTTGTATGCAGGTTGTGGATACGGTGGCTCTTGCTTCCCTAAGGATGTAAAGGCTCTTATTAAAACTGCACAGCAAAACGGCTACAATATGCAATTGCTAAATGCTGTTGAAGAGGTTAATGATAATCAAAAGTCTATCTTATACCAGAAACTTGCGAATAAGTTTAATAATAATTTGAATGATAAGGCAGTCGCAATATGGGGGCTTACATTTAAGCCAAATACAGATGACATGCGCGAGGCCCCATCAGTAGTTTTGATTAATAAGTTGTTGGAAGCGGGTTGTAAGCTTAGGGTATTCGATCCTGTTGTAAAGGAAATAAACATCACAGACAAAAACCTGACATTTGCTTCCGATATATATGATGCAGCATTAAATGTTGATGCAATTTGTTTGGTAACAGAATGGCAAGAATTCAGGTTGCCAAGTTGGCAGGTATTGCTTAAAACAATGCGTACGCCAATTATAATTGATGGTCGCAATATTTATGATAAGCAAGAATTAGAAAATCTCGGATTTTATTACGAGGGTATAGGGGTATAGTAATCAAGATTTTATACAGAATCCAATGCGTGCAGAAAGGTAGTTTTTTAGATATATGGTAATATATTTTAATGAAAAAACTTGCAATTATAGGAGCCGGCTACTTACAAGAACCTTTGGTTTTAAAAGCTAAAGAAATGGGTATATATACCATTTGTTTTGCATGGAAAGAAGGGGCCGTATGCGCAGAAGTGGTCGATAAATTTTATCCTATTTCTATTATTGAGAAGGAAGAAATATTAGCAATCTGTATATCCGAAAAGATAGATGGTATATGTACAATTGCTTCGGATGTTGCTGCACCAACTGTTGCATACGTCGCTAATAATATGGGGATTATAGGTAATAATTATGATGCTGCAGTTAGGGCAAATAATAAAGCTTTAATGCGCGAAGCTTTTTATAAGGCTGATGTTCCATGTCCTTGGTTTCAAAAGATTACATCTTATACCGATTTAAAAGACAAAGATTTAAAGTTTCCTTTAATTGTTAAACCTGTTGATCGTTCTGGCAGTATGGGAGTTTCAAAGGTTAATAATAATGCCGAACTTAGAATAGCTATTAATCAAGCCCTTTCTGATTCTTTTTTAAAACAAGCAATGGTAGAGCAGTTTGTTGATGGTCGAGAAATCAGCGTTGAATTTATCAGTTATAAAGGGCAACATTATCCATTGGCAATTACAGATAAGGTTACAACAGAAGCACCTCATTTTGTAGAATTAGAGCATCATCAGCCATCAAATTTGTCTGATGCTATAAAAACAGAGATTAATGCGATTACTGTAAAGGCTTTAAATGCATTAGGAATAACTAACGGAGCATCTCATACCGAATATAAGATAACAGCTGATGGTGAAATTTTTATAATAGAATTAGGCGCACGTATGGGAGGTGATTTTATAGGTTCAGATCTTGTACAATTATCTACAGGTTATGATTTTTTGAAAGGAGTTATCGAAGTCGCCTTAAATAAATTTAATGTGCCTATCTTAAATCGTAAATCATATTCGGGCGTTTATTTCTTATGCAAAGAAACGGAATATGTAAAACCGTATATACTTAATTATCAATCACATCCTCAAATTATAAAAGCCGAAATCTCAAACGAAGAACTTAAAAATATTACGTGTAGTGCAGAAAGAAGTGGTTATTTCATATATCAATCGAATAAAAAAGTTAAAATATGATAGCAATAATAGGAGCAACAGGTTACGTTGGCAGATATTTGTGTCCGTATTTGCAAAAAAAAGGATATGATGTCTTAGCTTTGGGGCGTTCAAAAAAAGTTTTTGATTTTTTTGATACGCAAAATGTTAAACATCAGTATTTTGATATTAATGATGTTGATTCTTTTAAATCATTACCATTAAATATTGATGTAATTGTTGATTTATCCGCATGCTTGGCTGAACATGAAACCCCGGTATCTAAATTTTTTGAAATTAACACAATAGGTGTATATAAATTGCTTGAATATTGCAAAAAAAATGACATCAAAAAGTTTGTTTTGGCATCATCTCACAAAGTGTATAATGATGTTCAAAAACTTGTTATATCAGAAAATGATACGATTTCGTTTAGAGGCGACCATTCACCATATATTATATCAAAAATAGCAGCAGAAAATTTTGTTGATTATTTTAACAAAGATTTTGGAATGAATGGCATAGCTTTACGCCTTACCGGTGTTCGTGGTTATGGCGAAATATTAGGTCATTTAGATATTGACGGAACATACCATAAAAGTGCTTTAGAAATTTATTTTGAGAATGCATTAAAAGGTTTACCTATTGAAGTATGGGGCGATCAAAGTAAAAAAAGAGATCACGTTTATATTAAAGATGTTTTAAGTGCTTTTGAGTGTGCAATAAATAGTAATGAGACTAAAGGAGTATTTAATATTGCCAGTGGCGTTGGATATTCACAGTTTGATGAAGCAAATGCAATTGCGGAAGTTTTTAAAACAAATAAAAAATCAGAAATTTTATTATTTCCGGAAAAGCAAGGACTGAGTAGGGGTTATATATATGACATATCTAAAGCAAAAAAAAGGCTTCAGTGGAATCCGCAATATACAGACTTAATAAACATGTATGAAGATTATAAAATAGAATGGAAAATCAAATTATATAAAAATTATCATTTCATTAAAACAGGTCAGGAACCTATGACGTTATAATATGAAAAAACTTAGCTTTGTTATACCATGCTATAATTCAGAGAAAACCATCGAAAAAGTTGTAAAAGAAATTATTATGATGGTTTCACAGCGTGATAATTATGATTACGAAATTATTCTTGTGAATGATTTTTCAAAAGATAATGTATGGCATGTTATTAGAAATTTATGTGCTAATTCAAAAATAAAAGCAATTTGTTTCGCAAAGAACTTCGGGCAACAATCTGCTTTACTTGCAGGTTACAGATATGCTACAGGCGATATTATAGTATCGTTAGATGATGATGGTCAGAGTCCTATAGATGAGTTATGGCAATTAATTGACAAGTTAGAAAATGGTGATTTTGATATTGTATATGGATGCTATGAGCATACAATGCAAAAATGGTATAGACGGATAGGCAGTAATATTAATCGTAAAATGGGTGAAATATTACTTGATAGACCTAAAGATCTAAACCCAACAAGTTTTTTTGTAGTAAGAAAGTATGTAATAGAAGAAATAATCAAATTTAATAATTGTTACGCTTATATTAGTGGTTTAATATTTAGAACAACTAAACGGATAGGCGGAGTTGTTGTTAAACATAGAAAAAGAATAGATGGTCAGTCTGGATATTCATTATTCAGATTAATAAAATTATGGATGAATGGTTTTACTGCATTTTCAGTTAAGCCATTAAGAATGTCCACTATGTTAGGGTTTGTTGTCGCTGGAATAGGTGTAGTGTATGGAATATATATTGTTCTTATGCGATTGATTTCAAATGATGTGCCTTCAGGATATGCTTCGTTAATGTCTGTTATACTTTTTATTGGTGGAATGTTGATGTTTTTATTAGGGATGTTGGGTGAGTATGTAGGTCGTATTTACATAAATCAGAATAATGCACCGCAATATGTTATTCGTGAAATTGTTAATTTTGAAAATAAACATTAATGATTCTATTTGCACAAAGAGCTGCAGCTATATTATATAGCTTTATTAAGTCTTATCCTGGCTTATATTTAATTCCTGCTAACGTATGCCCTATAGTTCCATTAACTTTTAATCTTGCGCAAATCCCATTTCGTTTTGTTGATATAAATAAATATACCTTATGCATAGATGAAGATATTATTATTGATCAACTTAGTAAAACAAAGTGTGCGGGAATAGTATTTGTCAGAACATACGGACATGTTTACGAAACAGATCTGCTTTTCAATAAAATAAAATTAATACAACCTGATTGTAAAATAATTGACGATAAATGTTTGTGTTTACCAAACTTTGATGAATTAATTAATAATAATGTTGACTTGGTTTTATATAGTACAGGATATGCTAAGCAAATAGAATTAGGGTATGGTGGTTATGCTTACATTAATAAATTAATAGAAAAAGCTGAAGCAAAATTTATAGATTTTGATATAGAAAATTATTATAAAAGGGCATTTCATAGTGGTGTAAAGATCAAACAAGTCCCTCAAGGTTGGCTTAATACAAATTCTATTGATAACATAAATGAATATAAATCAATAGTTATAAACAAAATTATTGCTACAATTGCTCATAAAACCAGAATAAATAATATCTATAAACAAATATTGCCGCAGAACATTATTTTAGACGATTCTTTTCAAAATTGGCGATTTAATATTATTGTAGAAAATAAGATTGAAATATTAAATAAACTCTTTGAAAATGGATTATATGCAAGTTCACATTACAAACCATGCAATATATTGTTTAATAATGATATCCATGTTCAATCTGTTAGTTTACATAATAAAATAATTAATTTGTTTAATGATTTTCATTATACCGAGGAGCAAGCACAAAGAACTTGTGATATAATAAATCAATGTGTATGACATATCATCATAATAGCAAAATAAATATAAATTCAGTTGTTATTTTACTTCTTGTAAATTTTTTTTATGCCTCAGTATCTATTGCAACTAAGTTTACTTCGCAGCAAGAGTTCTTGAGTGTAACATTTTTTGGTGGAGTTGCGGCAATTGTTGTGATATTAGGAATTTACGCAGTAATATGGCAGCAGGTACTTAAACGCATTGAGCTTACTACTGCGTATATGTTTAAGGGTACAAGTCTTATTTTTGTACTTATGTTTTCGGCTCTTATCTTTGGTGAGGGCATAACATTGAATAATATTATTGGTGGAACAATTATCATTATTGGCATAGCATTATTTGCAAAAGCATGATACTTGTACATATTATGGCAGAATAATAAATAGAAATTATGTATTACTTATTAGTTGTTATAAGTGTATTAATAGCTTCTTTTTCACAAATGTTGCTAAAAAGTAGCTCGAAAGCTGAGCATAACTCGTTTCTATTAGAATATTTGAATTGGAAAGTGATAGGTGGCTATGGCTTAATGTTTGTATCTCTTTTTGTCAATATCTTTGCTATGAGAAGAGGCGTGTTGGTAAAAGAAGTCTCCATTATAGAGTCATTAAGCTATTTATTCGTTCCAACTCTCGCATTATTCTTCTTTAACGAAAAGATTAACAAACAAAAAGTTATTGCAATAGCTGTAATAATGGTAGGGGTGGTGGTGTTTTTTATTTAAGTGTGTTCTAATTGTTATATTGAACGCTCTAGTGAATAAGGCATATAGTTCAAATTAACAAGTGTGACAACAAAAAAACAACAAAATAACTTATTTGAATTTTCAAAATCTATTCTTTATAATGTTTTTGTTTTATCAATTCCCATTTGAATTTAATTATAATTAAATTTGCAAAATTATGATATTATAATTTCTCTGTATGCTTCCCAACAAATATAAAGATTCTTAATTAGGTATTAATTAAGAAAAGAAAATGAAGAAGTCAAAACACTGTTAGACGAAGATCGTAAAAGTCGTCAGAGAGTTGGGAGATGGAAAATCACAAAATCCATATAAACTGTATTTTTTTTTGACATGGCGGCATGTTCACTAAGAATCAAAGAGAATTTGTTTAAAAAGTGAAAGTGTTATTACACAAAATCTCCTTTTTTGTTAATTTTCGTAAGGTAAAAGCATGTATAATACCTAAATTATAACATTATTCATTAGTATTTGCATTTGTTTCTTTATCTTTGCAAAATATTTTGATTGTGTGCAGGTGCGACTAGTTAAAATACCTATTACTCCAATATTTACAAAACATGAATGATTTTACAACTCAACTATGACACATCATATTCCTTTTAATCTTCCGTATCTTACCGGTAAAGAAGCGCATTATATGTATCAGGCGGTTTTCAAAGGAAAATTGTCAGGTAATGGCGATTTTACCAAGAAATGCCAAAAGTATTTTGAAGATTGTTACGGTTTTAGAAAGTGCTTACTTACAACAAGTTGTACGGATGCACTTGAAATGACTGCTATTCTTTGCAACATTCAGCCGGGTGATGAAGTAATTGTTCCAAGTTATACATTCGTATCATCTGCATTGGCATTTGTGCGTGCCGGAGCGAAAATTGTATTTGCAGATAGCTATAAAAACAATCCCAATATTGATGCCGATAAAATAGAGGCTTTAATCACGCCCAAAACGAAAGTTATTGTACCTGTGCATTATGCAGGTGTAGCTTGCGATATGGATAAGATTATGGACGTCGCTAATCGCCATAATTTATTGGTTGTTGAAGATGCTGCACAAGCGATTGATTCATACTATATTTCGCCAAAAACAGGAGAGAAAAAAGCATTAGGTTCGATCGGGCATTTAGCTGCATTTTCATTTCACGAAACAAAGAACATTATTTCGGGTGAAGGTGGAATGTTGGCGATAAATGATGAACGTTTTATCCGCCGTGCTGAAATTATTTGGGAAAAGGGAACAAACAGAGCAGAATTTTTTAGGGGAGAAGTTAATAAATATGGTTGGGTTGATACAGGCTCTTCTTTTTTACCGAGTGAGGTTATAGCTGCTTTTTTGTGGGCTCAAGTAGAGCATCTTGATATTATTCAAGATAAGCGCAAGCAGTTATGGAATACCTACTACAGATTGCTAGAACCATTAGCAGATAAGGGTATGTTTTCATTACCGGATTTGCCATCTTATGCCACTAACAATGCGCACATGTTTTATTTGGTATGCAATAATTTAGAAGAGCGTACTGCATTAATTAAAAAACTTAAAGACAACGATATATTAGCTGTATTCCATTACTTGAGTTTGCACAGCAGCACATATTATCAGAATAAACATGATGGACGCGATTTACCTAATTGCGACAAATTTGCTGATTGTTTGGTACGTCTGCCAATGTATTATGATTTGACTGAAGAGGATGTTAAATTAATTTGTGAGATTATATGAAAAAGAAAGTATTAATTGACATATTATTAATTATTGCAGCAACATCTTCGACAATATATTTGTCATATCTATCAGCATACAATGTATTGTCATTGGATGACTATGGTTTTGTTGCTGATTTAGGAACAAAATCAATATGGAAATATGTTGCTGATTTATATATGAATTGGCAAGGACGATTTAGTGCATTTTTTGTGAGTGGTTTACTTACAAAATTTGCGATTTATACTAATTTTTATTCAATTTTCTTTATCGTTAATTTAGTTTTTGGGTATCTTAGTCTCTATATCTGGATTAATTATTTAGTTCCAAACATATCTGCATTTCGCAAAATAACATTTTCTGTTTTATTTACAAATATTGGTTTGATGTCATTGCTTGAATTTAGTACACTATATTGGATTTGTTGTTTTTCATACATCTTTTGTATATGGGCTGTAATCTTATTAAGCTATCTTTTATTTGCTAACAAAAACAATAATGTATATACATGGATCTTTATCGTTATTTTGTCAATATATTTAAGTGGAATAGCAGAAACATTTACTCCGTTGGTTATATTATTATACGTCATTGTATTTATTTGGAGATGGTATAAGTGTCGTTCTCTAAAAATTATGCTTAATAATAAGAAAAATTTGCGATTAATGATATGCCTCATAATTATATTTGTTGGTTTTTTATTCATGTTGTTTGCTCCCGGTAATGAGGTAAGACTTAATGGTGTAAATCATGATAGAATCTTTTCTTTTAGTGAATTAATCTACAAAGAAATATTTGCTTCTTTTATTTTTATATGGAGACTATCATCTAAGTCTGCATATTTCATAATATTATTTCCTATATCCCTATATATTGGTTATATAATGAAAAGAAATGGGCAAACAATATTGTCGCATTATAAAATTACATGGAAGTTTTATGTAATTATCGCTGTTTGTTTGTTGGCATTTATTATGATTGCAATAGCACCGTGTGTAGCAGTTATGAATTGGTATGCTCCCTTAAGGTCATTCTCTTATATGTCTTTTATTATTGTAGCAGTATTCTTATTTGTTGGTATTATAATAGGTAATAGATATAATATATCAAATAAATTGATTGATACATTGATTGTGATCTCATTATGTTGTTTGATAATACTGTCTATATATTGTTGCAATTTGGATTTTGCCAGAGCAAAACAATATTACAATGACGTCAATTTAAGAAACGAAAAATTAATTCAATTAGAAAACCAAGGATTTAAAGGTATAGCTATTGTAAAACCATTTAAAATTAAACAGGAATTATCATCATACGCTAAACTTAGAAATGCTATGGTTAAATATATTAAACCTTCAGCAATGATTGAGGAATATTATTTCCCATATATGCTATATGGAATAAGTGAAGGTAAAACTTGTTGGAAAAATAATGCAATTAAACAGTATTTTTCTTTGAATTATGATATTATTGGTTGGGAAAATTGTGAATAATCTTTATGCTTTTTGAAAATAAATAATTTATATGACCTCAGATAAAACTTGGACAACTATTATTAAACCTCATAATAAATTATGGGAGGTTGATTTTAAAGAATTGTGGAGATACCGCGATTTGTTTATGATGTATGTTAAAAGAGACATCATAACGATGTATAAGCAAACCATTCTTGGTCCGTTATGGTTCGTTATACAACCGGCAATAACAACAATTATGTATATGGTAGTGTTCGGCGGCATAGCCGGCATTAGTACTGATGGGCTACCACAGCCTTTGTTTTACTTAGCTGGTATTTGTCTTTGGCAATATTTCGCCGACTGTTTAAATAAAACATCTTCGACCTTTATAAGCAATCAAGGTATTTTTGGAAAAGTATATTTTCCTCGTTTAGTAGCACCATTATCGACGATAGTATCAGGCTTGGTTAAATTAGGAATACAAATTTTACTATTCGTAATTGTATATATTTATTTTCTTGCAATAGGAACGCCTGTTGAGCCTAATTGGGCATTGAGTTTGTTTCCCTTACTTGTAATAATGATAGCCGGCTTAGCATTAGGTTTTGGTATTATCATATCATCTCTTACCACTAAGTATAGAGATTTAACTATTCTATTTACATTTATTGTGCAATTATGGATGTACGGCACACCTGTAATTTATCCCTTAAGTTCTATCCCCGAAGGCAAAATTAAATTGCTAATGCAACTTAATCCGGTAACTCCTATAGTTGAAACATTTAAATACGGAACATTAGGAACCGGTGAGTTCTCGTGGAATATGTTAGGATATAGCTTTTGCTTTATGCTAGTAGTACTTTCAATAGGTATTGTGCTATTCAATAAAGTACAAAGAAGTTTCATGGATACGGTGTGATTACACACTACACATTACACATTACACGATTACATAATTATGACAGCCATAGAATTTAACAATATCAGTAAACAATACCGCCTCGGATTGGTAAGTACACGCACTTTAGGCAATGACCTAAATCGTTGGTGGGCTATGAATGTATTGCATAAAGAAGACCCTTATCTTAAAATTGGGTCAGTAAATGATAGATCTAAGAAAGCAGAGAGCGAATATGTTTGGGCTCTAAAAGATATTGATTTTAAAGTTGAACAAGGAGATGTGCTTGGTATCATTGGTAAAAACGGAGCTGGTAAAAGTACATTACTAAAATTATTGTCGAGAGTTACAACTCCTACTACAGGTACAATTCGAGCAAAAGGTCGTATAGCATCATTACTCGAAGTCGGTACGGGTTTCCATCCTGAACTTACAGGGCGTGAAAATATCTATATGAATGGGGCTATTCTTGGTATGAATAGACCTGAAATTACTCGAAAACTAGAAGAAATAATTAATTTTGCAGGTGTTGAACGTTATATTGATACTCCAACAAAACGTTACTCAAGTGGAATGACTGTTCGTCTCGGTTTTGCAATAGCAGCGCATCTTGACCCCGAAATATTGGTTGTAGATGAGGTTCTTGCAGTAGGTGATGCTGAATTTCAAAAAAAAGCCATAGGTAAGATGCAAGAAATATCACGACAAGCCGGACGCACCGTTTTATTCGTTAGCCATAATATGTCATCGATCAAAAACTTATGTAAGAATGGTATAGTGCTTGAAAATGGTATGGTTTCGTTTACTGGAACTGCAGAAGCTGCAATTGCAAAATATTTGTCAATTAATCAAGAAAGTAATAGAGTGGCAATTGCCGAACGTTTAGATAGATTTGGCAATGGGAAAATTTTAGTAAAAAATATTACCTTGAAAAACCAAGAGGGCAATATTATTGAGGATACATTTGTTGGTGATTATTTACGTATAGTGTTTCAGATTGAAACTAGTGAAATTGTCGATTTTTCAAAAATGATAGCAACGTGTAAATTGACCGATAATTTTGGAATCGAAACTATTATGTGGGTATCAGATGAAATGAATTGTGATTTTACAGAACTTAAAAATGGTACGTTTAGTTTAGAGATCCCACATTTAAATGTACGTCCTAATATATATAATTTAACGTATAAAATAGACTTAGGATCAACTGCCTCTAAGGACACTTGTGATTCTATGAATGGAGCTATTCAAATATCAGTAATAAACAACTCTTTTTATGCAGAAGGCATTAATTTAAAAGAAGGTAGGGGTTATACTCCACTTATTAATGCGCACTTTAGTATATAATTAAATAATGAAAATCGCAATTATTATATCAGGTGGTGGAACATCAAAACAAGGCATCACGGGCATTGCATTAAGCAGGGGCGAATTGCTAAGTTTAAAGCATAATTATGACATTGACTACTTTCTTATATCCTCATCATATCGCAAATTATCATTAAAAAGTTTTTTTTACAGCAATCATATTCTTTCAGAAAAAATAATAGATAACAAAAAAGTTAAAATTATAACTAAAATAGAATACTATACTAATATTAGAGGGTTACGTCGCCTTCTTAAGAATTATTATAGTAAAAAAAAATATAGATTATTAGATTGGGAATGGCATAAAACCCTGTCTAAGTATTTTAAAAATTACGATGCAATTATAGCACATTTTAATGATGCTGCTATTATTGCTGATAATGTGAAACAGAAATATGGGATACCATATTTTGTTACATGGCATGGCTCTGATATACATTCAAGACCATTTATAGATGAATTTGCAATAACTAAAACAATATCAGCGATTGAAAATGCAAATTGTAATTTTTTTGTCAGCAATTCTTTATTGAGAGAATCTGACAAATTAACATTGAAAGGTGAAAAGGTTGTTATATATAATGGCATTAATTCTTGTTTTTACAAATATGATAACGCAAAACTTGAAGATTTAAAATCAAAATATAACCCTCAAAATAAAAAAATAGTAACTTTTGTTGGAAATTTTCTGCCTATAAAAAATGCAGATTTACTTCCGGATATATTTTTAAAAATAAGCAAAGAATATAAAGATCGAATTGAATTTTGGATAATAGGAGATGGACCTTTGAAAATTGAAATTCAACATAAAATTGAAAACTATAAATTAGATTGTGTATTATGGGGTAGAAAAACACCATCTGAAATTTCTGATTTTTTGAATCTAACAGATGTTTTTATTTTGCCGAGTAAAAATGAGGGTTTGCCTTTGGTTATTTTGGAATCATTAGCATGTGGAGCTAATGCTGTAGGATCAAATGTTGGGGGAATTATTGAATTATTAGGTAAAGATTTTTGTGTTGATATATCTGAAACATTTGTTGATGATTTCGCAGACAAAGTCGTATCTGTTTTAGAAACACCTATTACTCAGCCATACCCCGGAAATTGTACATGGACCAAAATAGTTCAGAAAGAATATGAGATATATAAAAAAGTTTTAGAATAAATATGATTACAACCCCAATTAGTAATTAACCTAATTCATTTTATTATTAAATCAACTACAAATTACATATATGATTAATTATTCGATACTTATACCTCATAAAAATCAACCATTGTTATTACAAAAATGTATTAATTCGGTACCCTTACGCGATGATGTGCAAATTATTGTGGTAGATGATAATAGTGATCCTGAAATTGTTGATTTTAATAATTTCCCGGGTAAAGATAACCCAATGGTTGAAATTCATTTAACAAAAGAGGGCAAAGGTGCTGGCTATGCTCGTAATGTGGGGTTACCTCATGTTAAAGGCAAATGGTTAACAATTATTGGCGCAGATGATTATTTTAATCCCTGCTTAAGCCAGGCAATGGATGAATTTGCAGATACAACTTACGATGTAGTATTCTTTAAGGGTACAGCTATTAGATTATCTGATGGGAAAGAATCAACACGTGGGGATGAATTGAATAATCGGATAGAAGTTGCCTTGAACACAGGTGATTTTACTCTGGCTCTTTTATATTCTGGAGATGTAAAAAAATTTTTTAATATGAATTTTATAAAAACACACAATTTGACTTTTAATGAAGTGAGATGGGGTAACGATGTGGTTTTTATGAGTTGGGTTGCTTATTATGCTCAATCGTGTTGTGCATCTAATCTTCCAATTTATTGTATAACAGAATCTGATACATCTCTTATAAAAAGTAGAACTAAAGAGTCTCTTATTGTCCGTTTTCTAGAAGAAGGTAAAAATGTAGAAATTGTAAGCCAACGATTCCCATTTGAAAAATCAATATATTATTGGTATTTTAGGGCTTGGTTTAATTTGTATAAAGTCAGTAAAGCCCATGCATTAAAATATTTACCAAAATCAATTAAAATTGGAGGTGTAAATTTTATGAAAGAAATAATTAATGCTAAGTTCAGTTGACATGGAAATTCCACTTCTTTCCATCATAATAATTTCCCACTATCAACGCTCCGAACTGAAACGATGCGTTGATAGAGTACTTGCTCAAAACATTCCTTTTGGGCATGTGAGGTGATAAAATATTCCGATTTAACGATATAATATTATTAAATTGTTTGTATTTTCAAACAGAATAGCCTATTTTTGTACGCACATGCAAACAATACAGCAACTCATGGGAAAACATAAAACGATATTATTGCCAAGCCAGGAGCGTACCTTACAAGAAGTGGGTGGCAATATTCAGTTGGCTCGTTTGCGTAGAAATTTATCTACAGAGCAAATCTCTGAACGTGCTGGTATAGCACGTTCTACACTTGTTAAGGTGGAGAAAGGAGATCAGGGTGTTGCCATCGGTGCTTACCTTAAAGTGCTTTTTGTTTTAGGATTAGATTATCAACTCAAACAAATTGGAGCAGAAGATACGCTTGGTCGAAAATTACAGGATGCAAAACTGATAAAGTAACCATGAAAAGTAACCAAGATATCTTTGTGTATGCTGATTGGGTAGGATTAAGCGAACCCACGTTAGTGGGTATATTGCATGTCCAATGGTTGCGAGGCAAAGAGTTGTTTGGGTTTGAATATGACAAAGCGTGGATAACAAATCACAGTTCATTTTATCTTGACCCAAATATCTTGCCTTTTGGAGGTCCTCAATATGTAAAAGATAATACGCCTAATTTTGGCGTTTTTTTAGATTCTTCTCCTGATCGTTGGGGACGTATGTTACTCAAACGCCGTGAAGCAATAGTTGCCCGAAATGAGCAAAGATTACCACACACTTTAGGAGAATCAGACTTCCTTTTAGGCGTATTTGATGATGCTCGTATGGGTGGTTTGCGTTTTAAATTAGACCCAAATGGACACTTTCTTGATAACGATGCTGCATTATCAACTCCACCTATGGCGGCTTTAAGGGACTTAGAGTATGCTTCTCAGCAATTAGAAACAGATGAGTCGATACAGTCTGATAGATGGATTAAACTGTTGCTTGCACCAGGTTCTTCTTTAGGCGGCGCTAGACCTAAGGCGAATGTACTAGATGAAAATAATGAACTATGGGTAGCGAAGTTTCCAAGTACACATGATGAAGTAAACATATCAACTTGGGAATATGTGGCAAATATATTGGCTAAATGTTGTGGAATAGAGGTGCCTGATACGAAGTTGGTTTTACTCAGTAGTAGATATCCAACTTTTCTGTCTAAGCGTTTTGATCGTATTCAGGCAAAGCGTATTCATATGGCATCAGCTATGACTTTGTTAGGATATAAAGATGGTGATGACGCTTCTACTGGTGTAAGCTATTTACACCTTGCCGAGTTTATTATGCGTTTTGGTTCACAACCAAACGAAGATTTAAAACAACTGTTTACACGTATTGCGTTTAACATCGCCATTTCAAATGCAGATGACCATTTACGAAATCATGCATTTTTACTCACTAAAACTGGTTGGCGGTTGTCTCCGGCCTACGACCTTAATCCACAACCTGATGCCATGGGCCTGAAACTAAATATCAATGAGAGCGACAATTCATTAGATTTCGATTTGTTGCTGAGTGTATCGGAATGGTTTCGTATCAATCAAAGTGAAGGCAAATTAATCATTCAACATGTAAAATCAAGTGTGTCCAATTGGAAATCTATTGCCTGCGAACAACATATTTCTCGCCAGGAACAAGAAACAATGGAAAAAGCCTTTACCAATTTGCGATAGAATATATATCGTGTTAAAATAGAGTTAATAATTACACATGACTAGTCAACCGATTATATTATCAATCATAATAATTTCTCACAATCAACGCTCAGAATTAAAACGATGCGTTGATAGTGTGCTTGCTCAAAACATTCCTTTTGAGTATGAAATTATTTTAAGTGATGATAGATCTGATGATGGTACATTTGAATTAGCTAAAGAATATGAGATCAGGTTTCCTAATATAATTAAGGCATCGCAATGTAATTCTGATGTTTGTAATCCGGCTAATAATTCGCAACGTAGCGGATACAATCGATGCAATGGTTACAAATTAACAACGGGCAAATACATTGCTCATGCTGACGCTGATGATTATTTTATAGAAGGCTCGCACATATATCAACGTCAAGTTGAAATGTTGGAGAAACATCCTGAGTGCAGCTTATGTATGCAAAATGTATGGATATTAAAAGAAGGAGATCCTATAGAAACTGGTAGAGAATGGGGACCTCAATCGCGTTTTGATGATGGACGCATTATTTCAGCTGAAGAATTTATAAAAGGAGACTACTTTATTCTAAATCAAGCATTCATTCAAAGACGAAATCCTAATTCAGATCCTACTGCTTTATATGGCAAACGCTATGTTGATTCTATAATAACTTATCATCATTTGTTATTTGGACCAATTGTATGCGTAGATGCCTGCGATTATATTTATATGAAACATCCGGATGCAGTAACTACTTCAATGAAATTGAATGACATAACTGTTTTGTGGAATCTACAGATATATATTTCTGCTGTGGTACCTGATTTTGCGGATATGCAAATAAAGTGCAAACCATACGAAATCTTGCTGTTAGTAAATCAAATAAGACAGGGAATAAAAATCTCTGATACTGCAAAAAACTCACTTAATGGTTTAGATGTATTTTTATATCATTGTTGTCAAAAATCTCAATTGGATAAATGCGAAAAAATTCGTTTATTTGTATCTCGTATCGCTTTGTTGTGCTTGATTCATTTCCATTTAAATACAAAGTGCATGCGTAAATTGATATATAACTTAGTAATTACAACAAAAAAACGCTGATAATGTCTGATTCTAATAAAAAACAAATCACTGTAACCTCGCCGCTGCTTCCACCTCTTGAAGAATTTATTCCCTATTTACAAAAAATATGGGATAGTAAGTGGATTACCAATATGGGGCAGTTCCATCAGCAATTGGAAGAAGCTCTGTGTGACTATTTGGGTGTAAAATATATTAGTATTTTCACCAATGGTACTTTACCTCTTATTACAGCTTTGCAAGCATTGGGAATAAAAGGAGAAGTTATTACTACACCTTATAGTTTTGTTGCTACTACTCATTCATTATGGTGGAACGGTATCAAACCTGTTTTTGTTGATATTGATCCAATTACCTGTAATATTGACCCAAATAAAATTGAAGCCGCTATTACGCCACAAACCACAGCAATAATGCCTGTACACGTTTATGGTACACCTTGTGATATGGATGCGATTCAAGCCATAGCTGATAAACACGGTTTGAAGATAATATATGATGCGGCTCATGCTTTTGGAGTAAAACAAAATGGTAAAAGTGTCTTGACTGCCGGCGATATGAGTACCTTAAGTTTTCATGCTACTAAAGTATATAATACAATTGAAGGTGGAGCTTTGGTTTGTAATGATGCTGAAACAAAGAAACGAATAGATTATCTTAAAAACTTTGGTTTTGAAGATGAAACCACTGTTGTAGGACCGGGTATTAATGGTAAAATTGATGAAGTAAGGTCTGCGTATGGTTTATTAAATCTTAAACAAGTTGATAATGCCATAGAGATACGTAAAAAGATTGTGCAACAATATAGAAATGCTTTGAAAAACATTCCCGGCATTTCCTTTATGAATGATATAGAAGGGGTAAGACATAATTATGCTTATTTCCCCATTTTTGTAGATGCCGAAAAATACGGTATGACACGCGATGAATTATATTTTAAGATGAAAGCCAAAAACATATTAGGACGTCGCTATTTTTATCCTTTAATCAGTACATTTTCCACTTACAAGGATTTGGAGTCTTCTCGTCCTGAAAACCTGCCCGTTTCAGTTCGTATGGCAGATAGTGTTATTTGTTTGCCTATACATACAGAGTTGACTGAGGGGGATGTGAAGCGGGTGATTGAAGCGATAGAATTGTTGAATGTTTAGTGTGTAATGTTGAGTGTTTAATGTTTAATGTTTAATGTTTAATGTGTAACGTTTAGTGTCTATGGCGAAAAAATATGGTTTTGAAAAGTTGGAAGTATATCAAGATGCACGGATTTATGTTCGACAGGTTTATTTGTTAACTTCAACTTTTTCTGAAAAAGAAAAATATGGATTGTGTTCACAATTGCAACGGGCTGCTGTTTCAATTGTTTCAAATATTGTAGAAGGAACATCTCGTGCGTCGAACAAGGAAAAAGAACGTTTTATCGAAATAGCATACGGTTCCTTATTAGAAACATTTTGTCAATTTCAGATCGCTGTAGATTTGGGTTATATACAGCAACCGCAATTAGATGAATTACAAATTCAGATTGATAAAATTGCCAATAAATTAAGTGCCCTCAAGCACAGCTATTCAACACTAAACGTTCAACGCTAAACACTAAACGCAAATATTATGAAACTTGCCATTATGCAACCATATTTTATGCCGTACATCGGTTATTTTCAAGCAATGGCTGCTGTGGATACGTATGTTGTTTATGATGATGTGCAGTATATTAAGGGCGGTTGGGTGAGTCGTAATAATATCATTATTGGTGGTGAGAAAAAGATGTTTACCATTATACTTAAAGGTGCAAGTCCTAATAAGTTGTTCAACGAGGTAGAGATTGGCGATGATTTTAAGAAATTTGAACGTATGTTGCAAAGTGCCTATGCTAAAGCGCCTTATTTTCATGAAATAATGCCACTATTGCATACTATTTTTACTTATGATGAAAAATCGTTGGGTAAATTCCTGCTACATAGTTATCAAGTTTTGTTGGATTATTGGGAAATAGGAACAAAATTAGTGTTGTCGTCTGAATTAGAAAAAGAGTGTACTTTGAAAGGGCAAGATAAGGTGCTGAATATTTGTAAAAATCTTCAAGCAACGGAGTATTATAATGCCATTGGTGGACAAGACTTGTATAATAAACAGATATTTGCACAACATGGCATTGCACTCAGTTTTGTGCAGACGCAGATAGTACCATATCCACAGTTTGCTCCTGAATTTATACCTAATTTGTCTATCATCGATGTGTTAATGCACAATGGCAAAGAAGGAACTCGGAAAATGTTAAAGCAATATAGCCTAATATAAAAAAGTGTATTATCTGTTATATTATGATAAAGAAGATTTACAATAGACTTAAATTACTTTTTAAAACGGATGTCTTAAAAACACTTTATTGGAATTATAAATGTGCGGTGTCTAAAAGGATGCATTTTTTTATTTATGCTAATAGCATTATACAAATAGCTGATTCCGCTAAGTTAGATATCAAAAAAGGAACACTTGAAGTCAATAAATCACATTTTGGTATTAAAAGAAAAGATTATTGTAGCGAATTGAGGTTGGATGAACATGCACATTTGTTAGTTGGGAATAATTTTTCCTTATATCAGGGTGCCAGTATATACGTGGCACAAAATGCAAGGTTGGTTTTAAAAGGTAATGGATTTATAAATACTCAATCCCAAATTGAATGCTATAATTACATAGAAATTGGTGCTAATACTATAATTTCAGATAATGTTCGAATTCAAGATTCGGATATTCATTATATCAAGAATGAAGGTGGATGTAAAAAAAATAATACAGCACCAATTCGTATTGGTGATCATGTTTGGATTGGTTTAAATGTAATTATATTAAAAGGTGTAACAATTGGCGATGGTTCTGTTATTGGTGCCGGTAGTGTAGTCACTAAAAATATTCCTGCCAATTCATTAGTGGTAGGTAATCCTGCGGTTGTTATTAAAAGAAATATTTCTTGGGAATAATATGAAAGAAAAACTTTTAAGTGTAGTAACCATAACCTACAACCATGAACCTTTTATTGCTAAAACGATAGAAGGTGTTTTGATGCAGCAAGTCAATTTCCCCATAGAATTGATTATTGCTGAAGATTGTAGTACTGATGGTACTCGTGCTATTTGCCAGCGGTATGCGGAGCAATATCCAGACTTAATTCGTTTGATAACGTCAGAATCGAATGTAGGTGCTGTGGCTAACGAACGCCGTGCCATATTGGCTGCTCGGGGCAAATACATTGCTTTTTGCGAAGGCGACGATTATTGGACTGACCCATTAAAGCTACAAAAACAAGTAGATTTTTTGGAACTACATCCTGAATATAGTGTTACTTTTCATCGGTGTACACACATAAATGTACTCACAAACGAACACAAAGAAGATAATTGTGAACATCTTTTTCTAGATACAAATACTAAAGGTATAGATGTAACCATACCCATGTTTTTTCAGTCGTGGATAACCCAGCCATTAACTATGGTTTTTAGAAAAGATAGTTTTGATCCTACTTTGTATTTTCAGTACCAATATTACCGCGATATGCACCAAATTTATCACCTATTGCTAGCAGGTAAAGGGTATTTATTTGCTTTTAATGGCGGTGTACGGTTGATGCACCAAGGAGGGATGGCAAGTTTATTAAACGAAAACAAACAACGACTAAATGGAATCAATATAGCCAAAGAGCTGTATATACTGAATAAGTCCGTTGAAACAAAAAATTATTACCAAGATATGTTACAATGGTATATATATGGTGTTCCTAGTGTTGCTAAAAGTTTACAAGCGTCTTTTGTTTTATTTTCTCTCAATAAAAAGTTATTACAATTGATACGAAATATTAAACGAATTGTCAAAATATGTTTTCAATAATCATTCCTTTATACAATAAAGAAAAAAGTATAGTAAATACTTTAAAAAGTATCATTGCCCAAAGTTATAATACATTTGAAATAATTGTTGTTGACGATGGTAGTACTGATGGTGGAGCGGATGTGGTGAAACAAATTGATGATAAACGCATTAATCTAATACAAAAAGAGAATGGGGGAGTTTGTTCTGCACGAAATGTAGGTATTAAAAATTCAAAATATGAATATATTGCTCTATTAGATGCAGATGATTATTGGGATAAGGACTTTTTATCAGAAGCAAGTAAATTAATCGAGGACTTTCCGCAAGCAGCATTATGGGGCATTAATTTTGCTGAAATATATGAAGGAAAATTGATTCGCGAATTGCCTACAGGTTTACCAAAGGGTTTTAGAGGCATAGTGGAAGATTATTTTGAGATGCCGGAAAAGAAGGGACGCATTTCAGATTTGTTTTGTTCGTCTTCTGTAGTAATTAGAAAATCAATTTTTGACCATACCGGAATGTTTGATGAACGTTTAAAATACAGCGAAGATATTGATATGTGGTATCGGATTATTGCAAATTTTCCTGTCGCGTTTTATGATAGGTATATGTCTTTTTATCAGTACGATGCCGATAATCGAGCAATGAATAGAAAAAGGACTCTAAAATATTTTTTGCCATATTATAGTGATAAGTACTTACCATACAAAAATAATTCCGTATTTTACAATTTTATTATCAGGTGGTGTGCAGTAAATATAAAAGATATTTATTTTAATGATAAGTCTCAGCGCAATGATGCAAAAGTTGCTGCAAAAAAGTTAGATTATTCGGTTTTGCCGTCAAAATATAAATACTTATTTAATATGCCGTATTGTATCGCATATATCTTATATCTTATTACAGAATATCGTTTAAAACTCAAAAATAAATAATGCAAGCTCAAGTTGTTATAATAGCAGGCGGAAAAGGAACAAGAATAGCATCAATTGCATCAGATATTCCAAAATCAATGATTCCTATAGCAGGTAAGCCTGTTGTTGAGTACCAGATAGAATTAGCCAAACGATATGGTTATAAGAATATTCTTTTTATGATTGGTCATTTAGGTGATCAGATCAAAAGATATTTTGGAAACGGCGAGAAATGGGGTGTCAATATAGAGTATTATTTAGAAGATGCACCTATGGGGACGGCCGGTGCTCTGCCTTTTGTAAAAGAGATTCTGGCGGAGACTTTTTTTGTGTTTTATGGTGATACCATAATGGATTTCGACATGACCGAAATGATGAAATTTCATGTAGAGCACGAAGCATCCGCAACATTGTTTTTGCATCCTAACGATCATCCTTATGATTCGGATTTGGTTGAAACAGATTTTAATGGTATTATAAAGAAATTTATATTTAAACCTCACGATGAATTGCTTATGTACCGCAATCTAGTTAATGCAGCTTTATACGTGATGGATAAAAAATGTATTGACTATATACCAGAAGGTAAATGTGCCATGGAAAAAGAGCTGTTTCCACGTTTGTTGGATGCTAATGAGAAATTAGCGGCTTATGTATCTCCCGAATATATAAAAGATATGGGTACACCTGATAGATGGGAACATGTAACAGCCGATGTTGTATCAGGTAAGGTTAAGCGTTTAAATAGAAAATATAAACGTCCTGCAGTGTTTTTAGATAGAGATGGGGTAATAAGTAAAGAAATTGATTTGTTGCATAAAGTTGAGCAATTAGAATTAATAGATGGTGCTGCAGATGCAATATCTTTGATTAATAAATCAGGTTATTTAGCAATTGTCGTTACAAATCAGCCTGTAATAGCGCGGAATCTATGTTCTTTTGAAGAGTTACAGAACATTCACAATAGAATGGAAACACTTTTGGGAGAAAAACACGCATACTTAGATTCAATATATTTTTGTCCTCACCATCCGGATAAGGGTTATCCAGAAGAGCGTGTTGAATATAAAATAGATTGTAATTGTAGAAAACCAAAACCGGGAATGCTTTTGAAAGCAGCTGAAGATTTTAATATTGATATGTCTGAATCTTTTATGATAGGTGATAGGCCTCAAGATATTCAGGCGGGTAATTCTGCGAATGTTAAAAGCAGTATTTTGATTGAAACAAATGTGCCAAATGCTTTGCTTAATGCTGTTAAAGAATTAGCTTTGTAAATTGTCTTGTTATATATTAAATTATTACAATTATAAAATATATGATAATATCTCGTACCCCTTTACGTATTTCATTTGCCGGTGGTGGTTCTGATTTGCCAAGTTTTTATCACCACCAACAAGGTGCAGTTCTTAGCACCTCAATAGATAAATATGTTTATTTGGCTGTTCATGAGTTCTTTTATCCAGATCAAACCTTATTGAAATATTCAAAAACCGAATTGGTTAATAATGTATTTGACATACAACATCCTATTTTTAGAGAATGTTTGTCAATGCTTAACTTATCTGGTTTGGACATTGCATCAATGGCAGATGTACCTGCCGGTACAGGTCTTGGCTCTAGTAGCTCATTTACAGTTAGCTTGCTAAATGTTCTGCATGCTTATAAACGTCATTATGTATCTGCTGAGTATTTGGCAAAGACAGCTTGCGAGATAGAAATAGAAAGACTCGGTGAACCAATTGGTAAACAAGATCAATATGCAGCTGCTTACGGAGGTTTGAACTTTATTCGTTTTAATGGAGATGAGTCTGTTGATGTTGAAAAAATAATTATGGACCCAGATGCAAAAAAGCAGTTAGAGAATAATTTGATAATGATATATACAGGACAAACTCGTTCGGCAAGCGATATCCTTAAGAATCAAAATAAAGAAATGAGTTCTGAAGCAAAACGCAACATAGTTCATCAAATGGTAGAAATGTCATTTGTTTTAAAGGATGTTTTGCAACAAAATAAAATAGATGAATTTGGAAAAATCTTACATGAAGGTTGGATTTTGAAGCAATCTTTGTCACAAGGAATATCAAATCAAGATATTAATGACTTGTATGAAAAAGGAATCAAGGCAGGAGCATTAGGTGGCAAATTATTAGGTGCAGGAGGTAGTGGCTTTTTATTGTTTTATTGTCCACAAAATAAGCAGGAAGAGTTTAGACAAAAAATGTCAGGCAATAAAGAGTTACCATTTAAGTTTGATAATTCAGGTTCTAAAATAATTTACATAGCAGAATAATTTAAAAACAAAAAAAATGGGAAAAGTAAACTATATTCCTGATATACAGCAATATTTTTCAAGGCTAAAGAATACTATTGATGCCATTAGTTTAGATGAAGTAAATCAATTAATGAATATTTTAATGGATGCTTATGAAAATAGCAAACAGATATTTATTATGGGTAACGGAGGTTCGGCAGCAACTGCATCACATTTTGTATGTGATTTTAATAAAGGGCTATCTTATGGGAAAGAAAAAAGATTTAAATTGATATGTTTAAATGATAACTTTCCAACTATGATGGCTTATGCTAATGATGTTTCGTATGATGATGTGTTTGTAGAGCCATTAAAAAATTATTTTAACGAAGGAGATTTAGTTATTGGCATCTCAGGATCTGGAAATTCTAAAAATGTAATTAAAGCCATAGAATGGGCAAATCAAAATAACGGAATAACAATTGGATTGTCAGGATATAATGGTGGCAAGTTAAAACAAATGTCAAAATACGGCGTACATATTCCTATTAATGATATGCAAATTACTGAAGATTTACATATGGTGCTAGACCATTGTATCATTAAAATTTTAGGAGGTGATTGCTAATTATGATTTCGATAGTAATTCCATTATACAATAAGGCTAAAAGTATTGCTAATACAATTAAATGTATTCAAAATCAGACATACCAAGATTTTGAAATAGTTGTGGTTGAAGGATGGTCTACTGATGGCAGTACTGAAATAATTAAAAAAAATGCTACAGAAGAGCCTCGTTTAAGAGTTTTAATGCAAGTAAACAGAAAAGGCGTTACACCTGCTCGTAATGAAAGTATTGAAGCCGCAAAATATGATAGGATTGCCTTTATTGATGCCGATGATTATTGGGAACCAACTTATTTGGAAACATTAGTAAAACTAATGGATGATTTTCCTCAAGCAGGAATTTGGGGTATGAATCACGGATTTATTACCCAAAATGGTAAACAAAAAAATACTGAATTAATTCATGCAATTTATTATAAAAACTTCAGAGGTATTATTTATAATCCTTGGCAATATGGCAGTCCATATTGGACAGGAGCGGTAGGTATATCGAAAACCGCTTTTGAAAAAGTAGGAGGTTTTGATAATCGTATTATTTTTGGTGAAGATATTGATTTATGGTATCGTTTAATGTTAGAATTTCCTTGTGCTTATGAGGATAAAACGTTGTCATACTATCGTGTTGATGCAGAAAATAGGGCCTGTAACAATACGTTTCCGTTAAACATTCATTTGCCTTATTATATTGACAAATATGCAAAACATCGTAAGGATAATGTGGATTTTCGTAAATACTTTGATTTACAATGTTTATATCGTTTGTTTCCTTATGCGCTAGAAAATACACATAATCCGGAACTAAAACGAGTTTTATCACAAATTGATTTTTCGCAACAAAAATTTTCGATGCGATTGCGTTTTTTGTGTCCACGATTGTATGATTTTTATACGAAAATTAAGTAGTTATGTTATTTAACTCATTATAATTTGCAATATTCACAAATGATGTTTACCAATATAATTTCAGTTTAAATACATATTTAAATGAAAAAAAGTTTCGTAGTAAAGCAAGTGTAAAGATGAGTACATGTTAAGAACAAAAATGAAACAAAAAACTATTTGTCTAGCCGATCCCTCTATTTGTACTGGTTGTGGGGCATGCGTTTCCGTATGTCCTAAAGCGTGTATCCAAATGATGCAAGATAAAGAAGGCTTTTTGCAACCGCAGATTGATATAATAGCCTGTATAGAGTGTCATAAGTGCGAAAAGACTTGTCCGATAATAAATCCTAAACCAATTTCCACAGAGTTCAAAACACAAGCATACTCGGCAATCAATAAAAACGAAAACATCCGTATGCAATCATCTTCTGGTGGTGCTTTTTATGCGTTGGCAAAATGGATAATAGAACAAGACGGAGTTGTTTTTGGTGCGCGATGGGATGAAAACTGGGAAGTTATGCACGATTATGCCGAAGATTTGGATGGTGTTAGAGCATTTATGCGCAGCAAATATGTGCAAAGTAAAGTTGGTGTCACTTATGAGCAAGCCAAAAAGTTTTTACAACAAGATAGATGGGTGTTATATTCGGGTACTCCATGTCAATTAGCTGGTTTGAACGCCTTTTTAGGTGGAGATTATCCAAAATTGCTTCAGGTAGATTTGATTTGCCATGGTGTTCCTAGTCCTAAAGTATGGAGAAGTTATTTAGAGTGCTATTTGAAAGATGAAAAAATTATTGATATTAACATGAGAGATAAAACCAATGGCTGGATGTCCGAAATGTTTACTTTGAAAACATCCTCTGCAACTCAGAGCGTTGGTTTAATTAATAATCCTTATTACAAGGGATTTGGTCATAGTGTATATTTGCGTCTATCTTGTTATAATTGTCATTTTCGTACTTTTCATCGAAATTCTGACATTACTTTAGCCGATTATTGGGGTGTTGATGAATTCAATCCCAAGATGTACGACAATAAGGGTACTTCAATTATTCTTATTCATTCTAATAAAGGATATACTATTATTAATCTCTTAGCGGAGAAATTTATTTTATGTTCTGAGAAGAAAGAAGATATTCTGTACTACAATAGAAGTGCTAATGGATTGAATCCTATTCCGAACAAATGGAAACGTTACTTTAGATGGTTTAGATTATTTTCTTTTAAAGGAGCAAAACATGTTATTGATAGAGATACTATTCCAACCATAATTATAAGAAAGTGTAAAAAAATTAAGAAAAGATTAGGTATATACAATAAATGTGCAAAAAAAACATGATAGAATTGAACAAAGATATAAGAATTGGAATCTTAACATGGTATAACCATGGGAATTATGGAAGTGCCTTACAAGCCTATGCACTTAAGACATTTTTGCATAAACAAGATTATAATGTTGAGATAATTCCGTATGTACCACAGTGGGAACGTAGTTTGTTGCATCAACCAATTAAGAAGAGAATAAAGCGATTAATAAAGTTTTTGATAGCTATCCTTTTGGAGTTCTTTGATATTAATATACCAAAGTTTTCAAATCGAACTTACAAGTTTCGTCGCAGTTATTTACAGCTAAATGATTATTGCACAGAATATAATATATCAAATTATTGTAAACGTTACACTACAATTATAAGCGGTAGTGACCAAATATGGAGTCCTATTGTTTTAGATCCAATATTCTTGCAGAATTTTATTACTGATAAAATTAATAAAATTTCTTATGCTGTCAGCCTAGGTGGTAATAAAATGTCCCAAGAGCAATCTATTATCTACAAGCAGTATTTGTCATCATTTAACTCTATTTCTGTAAGAGAAGAGGAAGGGAAGAGAGTCCTTAATACTCTGGGCATTAATTCTTCTGTACATATTGACCCGACGTTACTTTTAAATGCATCAGATTATCGCTCAATTGCCAAATCTATAAGTGACATTCGAAAGCCATATATATTCTGTTATTTTTTACGCACCGATAGGGAATATAAAAAATATGTGGAAGAATACGCATACAACAGATGCTTACAGGTTATAGGTATATCTTTTAATAAAGAAGATTATCAATGGATGAAAAATGTCAGTTATGCAGGTCCAAGAGAATGGTTATGGTTGATAGATAATGCTGAAGTTGTATTTACAAATTCGTACCACGGAACGATATTCTCTTTAATATTTCATACTCCATTTTTTAATTGTATACGTTTTACAGATGATGATCCTATATGTCAAAATTTCCGTTTAGAACAACTAGATGAATATTTTGATATAAAAGATTATTTAATAAAAAAAGAAGTACACATAAAGATGCCCTATTCTTTTAATAAATTCGACCAACGCTTACTTCAATTACAAGATAATGCCAAAGCATATTTACATTTAAATATTCGTTAAAAGAAATTTTATGAAAAATAATATTGACATGAACAGAATACCAAAAATAATCCATTACTGTTGGTTTGGTGGTAAAGATATGCCAGAATCGGCAAAAAATTGCATCGATAGTTGGAAAAAACATATTCCTGATTATGAGTTGCGTCTATGGAATGAGGAAACGTTTGACCTTGATATGTATCGCTTTGCTCGTGAAGCATATGATAATCGTAAGTATGCATTTGTGACAGATGTAGTCCGTTTATGGGCAATATATAACTATGGAGGTATCTATATGGATACTGATGTAGAGATTATAAGACCTATAGATAAGTTTTTAAAGTATCCTGCATTCTCTGGTTTTGAAGTACAGGAGGCTATACCTACTGGAATTATGGCAGGAGAAAAAGGTAGCACATGGGCGTGTGATGAATTAAAATATTATGAAAATCGTTCTTTTATAAAGAAAAATGGAAGATTTGATATACGACCAAATGTGCAAATAATAACCGAACATGCATTGGTTAAAGGATTTGTTCCAAACAATCAATTCCAAATAATAAATGACGAATTAGCAGTGTTTCCCAAGGATTACTTCTGTCCTAAATCATATGTAGATGGTTCAATTACTATAACTGAGAATACCTATTGTATTCATCATTTTGCAGGATCATGGCATATAGAGAGTAAAGGTGAAAAACGGCTGAAGAAATTGTTTGGCACTTTGTGGGCTACGCGAATAATGAATTTGAAAAATTTGACAAAAAAATATCTTCATATATGAATAAACCTCTTCAAATCGTAATGACCCCTGTTCGTAATGAGGCGTGGGTGTTGCCGGCATTCTTGACTGCCACTAGTCAATGGACGGATTATATAATAATAGCAGATCAGATGTCAACTGATGGGAGTAGGGAATTGTACGAGCAATTCCCTACTGTTGTTGTAATAGATAACACTAATCCTAATTTCAATGAATCGGAAAGACAAACCATGTTGATTGCCAAAGCACGCGAAGTGGCAGCCGGACGAGATACACTTTTATGGGGATTAGATGCAGATGAGATACTTGCCGCAAATACATTTGGAACAAATGATTGGAAACGGATTATAACATCAAAGCCTGGTGATGTGTTTTATTTTAAATGGGCAGAATTATCATCCAATAAAAAAACCTATGGTGATTCTGTGTTTTATCCATGGTTGTTTCATGATGATGGGAAAGAACCACATCAAAATTATGTAAGAAATATGCATTCGATGAGAATACCCTATCCTATAGAGGAAAAACAGATTTATTATGTAAAAGATTTTAGAATATTACATTTAGCATACCTAAACCCTGCTAGGATAGAAAGTAAATGCCGGTTTTATCAATTTGTAGATTGGAGCATGAATCATCGAGATCCTGTTTCTTTATCTCGCAACTATTCCTACAATAAAAAATTAGAAACACAAATCATAACAAACGATATGTTAGCCTATGATAATTTTGACTTGTGGGATAAAGTAAATTGCACTAATATTAAGTTTTGGTTTGATGATTATATAATTATTCGCATAGCAAATTCTAATATAAAAGATGTCGCTAAATTAGATATTTGGACTAAAGATTTTATTAAACTGGTGAATATATCAGATCCTCGTTCTTGGATAATAAAAATTTTACATTGGTATTTACGAAAAACATCAAAATTCAAATCATTATTAATTATACGCGGAATAGATAAAATTTTAAAGAAAATAAAATTGTAAAAAATGTTGTTATCAATCATAGTACCAGTTTATAATGTATCTAAGTATTTATCAAAGTGTTTGGATAGTTTATTGTTGCAGAATATTGACTTATCTAAATACGAAATAATAATTGTTGATGATGGTTCTACTGACGATAGTGGTTTAATAGCGGATAAGTATGCTTCGCAATATTCTAACATTGTTGTAATACACAAAACTAATGGTGGTTTAAGCGATGCTCGCAACAAAGGTATTGATATCGCAAAAGGTCAATATATACAATTTGTCGATTCTGATGATTATTTAGAGCCTAATGTTTTAGGAATATTGTTAGACAAAATAGAACGATATAATCTGGATGTATTGCGTTATAATTATCAGAATGTCAATGATAATTACCAAATATTTGAGCCTTATAAAGATTATAAACCCTTTGTTGATTATTCGAACATTGTAACTAATGGGGAGGCATTCTTAAATGATAGATTAGGTTATGGTTGTTATGCCTGGCAATTTATTATTAATAGACAATTGCTAATTGATAAAACAAATTACTTCAAATATGGCATTTATTTTGAAGACACAGAATGGACACCGCGAATGTTATTACAAGCAAAGCGTGTATCTTCTACAAATTTAATAGCGTATAACTATTTGTTACGAGAAGGTTCAATAACTAAAAGTACAACAAAAGAAAAAAAATTGAAGGTATTATCAGATAAGTTATTATTGATTGATTCATTGCAAAGTCAGATGCGAACAATAAATGATAATCGTTGGCATAGAGGAATGATAAGCACTACTGTTGTATCTGTTTTTAGTTGTGTAATTTCAGACTTTTATGAGGATAAGAATAAATATCTTAAAGAACTCAAACAACGTAAAATTTATCCGCTTTCGAAATATCATATATCAAAACGTATATCTCGTAAAATATCTATAATTAATTTATCGCCTAAATTATATTGTTGGTTATTGTACATAAAAAACTCTCATAACAGAGGTTATTAGCATTTTGGATTATAAATTATTCTATTTTCAGTGTTGCTCATTCATTGCTTTAATTGTATTGTTATATTGGGGTATTAGAAATAAATTTAATCGCTATTTATAACAATTATCTATATTTATTATGAAAAAACTTCTGCTTGTATTTGGAACTCGTCCTGAAGCTATAAAAATGGCTCCGTTAGTATTGGAATTTAAAAAATATCCACAACAATTCGAAACAATTGTTTGTGTTACCGGACAGCATAGAGAGATGTTAGATCAGGTATTAAATCTGTTTGATATTAAGCCTGATTATGATTTAAACATTATGCAACCGAACCAGGATTTATATGATATTACATCTCGTATATTAATTGGTATGAGAGATGTACTTAAGAAAGTAAATCCTGATATAGTATTTGTACATGGAGATACAACAACATCAACAGCATCAGCATTGGCCGCATTTTATCAGCAAATACCCGTTGTACATATAGAGGCAGGCTTACGTACCGGTAATATTTATAGTCCATGGCCTGAAGAAATGAATCGTTTGATTACAGGACGAATAGCTACATATAATTTTGCTCCAACTTCACTTGCTAAGCAAAACTTGAAAGCTGAAAATGTATCTGATGATAAAATAATAGTTACAGGTAATACTGTTATTGATGCATTACATTGGGTAGTAAATAAGATTGCGAATGATAATGGTCTTGCTATTTCGTTACAACAAGAATTGTTAGATAAAGGATATGATGTTTCTAGTTTGAATAATGCTAAACGTTTGGTGTTAATTACAGGGCATAGAAGAGAAAATTTTGGAGATGGTTTTTTGAATATATGTCATGCAATAAAAGAATTAGCACAAACATATCCTAATGTGGATTTTGTATATCCTATGCATCTTAATCCAAATGTTAGGAAGCCGGTAAATGAAATATTGGGAGATGCGACCACAAATGTGTTTTTAATTGAACCATTGTCGTATTTACCATTCGTTTTTTTAATGGAGAAATCATATTTGTTATTGACCGATAGTGGTGGTGTACAAGAAGAAGCACCAGGTCTTGGAAAACCAGTATTAGTTATGCGCGATACTACCGAAAGGCCCGAGGCAGTTGATGCCGGAACTGTTTTGCTTGTTGGAACAGATAAAAACAAAATAATAAATGGTGTATCTAATTTATTAGATAATAAAGAGTCATTATATTACAATATGGCAAGGGCTGAAAATCCTTACGGAGATGGCTTAGCTTCATCACGCATTGCATCATTTTTTATCAATCTGATTAAATGAACATGATACCTAAAATAATACATTACTGTTGGTTTGGACGTGGTAAAATGCCCGAACTTGCAAATATATGCATTGCTTAATGGAAAAAGTATTTACCTGAATACAAATACAAATTATGGAATGAAAACAATTTTGACATTAATTCGGTTCCTTATATGAAAGTAGCATATTTACTCGGGTCTTTAAGTCGTGGTGGTACTGAAACATTACTACTTGATTTATTCAATAATGGAGATAAGGCTAATTTTGACTTTGTTGGTGTTCATCGTAAAGATGGACCATATAAAGATGATTTTTATAATTCAGGTAAACCATTTTATAAAATATCGCCTAAATTCCCTTTTGATCCATTATACTTGTGGCGTTTAAGGCAATTTATTAAAAGCAATAATGTTTCAATAGTTCATTCGCAACAGTGCATTGATACATTGTATGCAGGTATTGCAACAATAGGATTATCAACTAAGGTTGTACAAACTTTTCATGGTTATGATTATGGGGCAAGTAAGTATGCTCGTTTTATCTTAAAATTAAGTTTAAAGTTAGCCGTAAAAAATATTTTCGTCAGTAAATATGAGCGTGATTACTATGTAAGTAAATATAAAATTGACAATACAAAAACTGCAGTTGTTTATAATGGAATTAATTTTGAAAAATTAGATTTTGACTATCCGGATCCGAATTTGCCTAATTATGATAATGACAGTTTGAAACTATGTATGGTTGGGAATTTCGTGAGTGTACGTAATCATTACACAATTTGTAAATTTCTTCACTTATTAAAAGAAACAAGTGTAAAGTTCGACTTTTATTTTGTAGGCAGAAAAAATGAAGCGGAATCTATTTTATATGATAAATGTGTTGAATATTGTAATAAGTATAATTTAAATGATTATGTGCATTTCCTAGGCGCGAGAGCTGATGTTCCTGCTATATTAAAACGCATGAATGCATTTGTTTATAGTACAGACCATGATACATTTGGTATAGCTGCGGTTGAGGCTATGGCTTTTGGTATACCTGTTTTTGTTAATGATTACGAAGTTATGAAAGAAATTACGCATAATGGTGAATGGGCTACATTATATAGGACCAAAGATGCAAAAGACTTATATATTAAATTTATGTCGAGTGTAAAAAATAATAAGCTACAATCAAATGATATTATTGCAAGTAAAGTACGTGATAGGTTTAGTATAAAACAGCATATTGATAATTTATATTCGGTTTATCAAAAAAATTAATATTTAAATAATGTGTTAGATTATATACCTAAATTTTTTACAAAAAATGCCATAGTGCTTTATTTTATTGCGTTAATTGCAGTATCAGTGCTATTTATGGGTAACCAAACATCATTTATATTTATGCTGTTTGGTATGGTTGAGGTTTGTGTGTTCTTTCATTTCTCAAATCAAGATAGTATAGCATGGAAAAAACTTAGTGAAAAAGCATTTGTAAATAAAATTTTTGTAACAGCATTAATAATTCGTGTTATATATGTATTATTTTCTTATTATTTTTATACAATAGAAACCGGCAAACCATTTGAATATGGTACTGCAGATTCGTATGGATATCATGAAACTGCATCTGATTTCGTTAATATTGGTTGGAATTATTTTGTAAATTATATAAAATCATCAACAGGAGTATCTGATTTGGGTTATCCAACATATTTGAGTGTAATATATTGGCTAACTGATGATTCTATAATGGTAGCCCGTTTATTAAAAGCTTTGTATAGTGCAATAGCATGTGTGTTGATATATAAAATCGCATCACGCCATTTTGGCTATTCCACAGGTCGTATGGCTGCAGTAATGTGCGTGTTTATGCCGCATTTAATATACTATTGTGGTATGCACTTAAAGGAAACAGAAATGGTGTTTATTACCGTAGCATTTATGGAACGTGCTGACTATTTGTTAGTAAGTAAAAAATTTAATTTTGGTAATATTTTAGTTGCTATATTATTAGCCGGCAGTTTATTCTTTTTTAGAACTGTATTAGGAGCTGCTGCCTTATTCTCACTGATAACTGCTCTTATGTTATCACCATCAAAAATGGTTGGGAAAAAGAAAAAACTATTGGTAGGTAGTTGGGTTGTGATTGCGGTGGTGTTTTTTATGGGTGGTAGTATTATGTCCGAGGTTATGGAAATTTGGGAAAAAAAAGAATCTCAACAAGAAATTAGTATGGAGTGGAGATCAGAAAGAGAAGGCGGTAATAAATTTGCTAAATATGCAGGTGCTGCTGTGTTCGCTCCTCTAATTTTTACTATTCCGTTTCCAACAATGATTGATCCGGGAGGTATTCAACAAGATCAACAAATGATTAATGGAAATAATTTTGTAAAGAATATTATTTCGTTTTTTACTATTTTAGGTATATTTTTATTAGTATTTAGAAAGCAATGGCGCGAACATATCTTATTACTTAGTTTTGTTGTTGGGTATATTGGCATTTTGGTATTTAGTGAGTTTGCACAATCAGAAAGATTCCATTTACCAACGATTCCGTTTGTGCTGATATTTGCTGCTTATGGTATGTCTCAAATGACCAATAAATACAAACGATATTATACGTATTGGCTTATTTTTATTTTTGTGGCAGTGATAGGTTGGAACTGGTTTAAATTAGCAGGAAGGGGTTTAGTATGAGAATATTAATTGTAGCTAGTATTAAGAAAACTTATTATGCTCCATTTATTATTGAGCAGGCAAACTCAATTATTGCATTAGGACATACTATCGAATATTTTGGTGTTAATGGTTCAGGTATAAATGGTTATTTGAAAAATTTAAGTAGTTTAAAAAATAAAATTAAGCAGTTTAAGCCGGATATTATTCATGCGCATTATGGTTTATCAGGATTATTGGCATGCTTACAGCGGTCGGTACCGGTAGTTGTTACATATCATGGAAGTGATATCAATGTTCCAAGTGTGAGAGTGTTTTCAAAAATAGCAATGTGCTTATCTGCGTTTAATGTTTTTGTATCGCCTAAAAATGTATCATTGGCTAAAGCAAAAAAGAAATTTAATTTGCAGCCATGTGGTGTTGATTTACAAACTATTGTAAGCCTTAAAAAGGCTGATGCGAGAAAACAAATGAATTTGTCTGATTCTGATAAAATAATTGTTTTTTCAGGTGCATTTGATAATGCAGTTAAAAACTCAGCTTTGGCAAAAGAGGCAGTATCTTTGATGCCGGGGATTCGTTTAATTGAATTAAAAGCTTATACAAAGAATGAAGTGAATTTGCTGCTTAATGCAGCCGATTGTATTATAATGACATCATTTACAGAAGGTTCTCCTCAAGTAATAAAAGAAGCTATGGCTTGTGGTTGTCCTATTGTTAGTGTAGATGTTGGTGATGTGAAGGAAATTACGAGTGGAATAGATGGTTGTTATATAGCAGAGCGTAGTCCGGAGGATATTGCTGAAAAATTAAAATTGGCAATAAATTTTAATGGTAAAACTCAAGGGAGGCAACGTATAATTGACTTAGGTTTAGATAACGAGAGTGTTGCCAAAAGCCTAATTAGTATATATGAGAATATATTAAAATGATTCAACAATAGTAAACATAAGTGTACTCATGATTAAAGTAATAACGGAAATTGAAGATGATAAATGGAACGATTTAGTTAATAAGTCGGCAGTAGCATCATATTTTCAAACGCCTGCTTGTTACAGATTTTATAAAACCTTGTCGTTTTTAGAGCCATTTGTTTATGGTATCACCGATAATGATAAACTACTGGGAGTAGTACAAGGATATATAATTGCAGACGGAGGAAAAATTAAACATTTTTTGTCGAGAAGAGCAATAATACCCGGAGGTGCTTTACTTTCTAATGAATGCCCGAAAGAAGCAACAAAGGCTCTATTAAAATATGTGATAAGAGATTTGAAAAGTAAAGCTATTTATATTGAAATACGCAATTATAACGATTATTCATATTTTAAACCTGAGTTTATTGAATCAGGCTTCAAGTATGAAGAACATTTAAATTTCCACGTAAAAACGCTTGATTTGGAATCATCTTTAAAACAATTAAGCAGCACAAAACGTAGAGACGTTAAAATATCGAAGAAAGAAGGTGCAGAAGTTGTGATGGCTACAAACGAAGATGAAATAAAGGAATATTACGATTTGCTATTTGGCTTATATAAATCAAAGGTTAAAACTCCATTGTTCCCATACGAGTTTTTCAAAAATTTATTTTATCAAGAAGAAGGTAAATTTTTCTTAGTAAAATATGCAGGTCGCATTTTAGGAGGCAGCGTATGTACAGAATTAATAGGAAGAACCTTATATGAATGGTTCGTTTGCGGTTTAGATCGTGAAATAAAAAATGTGTATCCATCAACTTTGGCAACATGGGGTGCAATTGAATATGCATCAACCCATAACATGACAAAATTTGATATGATGGGTGCGGGAAAACCGAATGATGGATATGGAGTTCGCGAATTTAAAGCTAAATTTGGTGGAGAATTATTAGAACAAGGAAGATATATACATATTTGTAAACCAATTATGTATGAGACAGGTAAGATAGGTGTTAAGATATTAAAGAAATTAAAATGAATATACTTATTGACATAGGTCATCCAGCGCATGTACACATGTTTAAACGTTTTGCGCATATAATGCAGACTAAAGGGCATTCTGTTCTGTTTACATGTAGAGATAAAGAATTTGAAATTCAATTATTAACTGCAGAAGGGTTCAATTTTATATCTTTTGGAAAAAAATCAAAATCTGTAATAGGCAAAATTATTAATACTTTACTATTTGATTTAAAGGAAATATATATTGCTTTAAAGTTTAAACCTGATGTTTTTTTAAGTCATGGCTCAATTACAGCAGCGCATGCTGCTTTTGTATTGCGTAAAACAAGTATTGCTTTTGAAGATACATTTAATATGGAACAGATTCGTTTATATGAATCTGTAACAAATACAATTTTAACTTCGGATTATGATCATCCAATACATTCTTCTAATGTTTTGAAATATATGGGTTATAATGAATTATTATATTTACATCAGAATCAATTTACTCCGAATAAATCAATTATTAAAGATTTAGGAATTGAAGAAGGCGAACCTTATGTAGTAATGCGCTTTGTGTCGTGGAATGCAACGCATGATATAGGACATACCGGTATATCGTACGAAAATAAATTACATGTTGTTGAAGAGTTAAGTAAATATTCTAAAGTATTTATTTCTTCAGAATCAGATCTACCTGAACAACTGAAGAAGTACAAATTACCAACATCTCCGGAAAAGATACATCATGTACTAGCTTATTCTTCATTAGTATTTGGTGAAAGTGCGACAATGGTGACCGAGGGCGCAGTTTTAGGAGTTCCGGGAATTTACATTGATAATACGGGTAGGTACTATACAAGAGATATAGCTGATAAATATGGCTTATGTTTTAATTTTACTGAATCACCAAATGATCAATTGTCAGCAATAGAAAAAGCCATCAGTATTTTTAAAAATGGATATAATAAGTCTGAATGGCAAGATAAGCGTGCTAAGTTATTAGCAAATACAATTGACGTTACTTCGTTTCTTGTATGGTTTGTTGAAAATTACCCGCAAAGTGAACATATAATGCGTGAAAATCCGGATTATCAATATCAATTTAAGTAATTATCTACTTAATTAATTTATAAGTATGGACATTCACTGATTTTAGTATTACGAACCATAATATATATACAAACAAAGCTTGCATTTCTTTGAGATGCAAGCTTTGTTGTTTTAATGATTCAATACAATTTACTCTGTTTCGGTTAGAGTGTCGTTGTCAATGCTAAGCACTTTGCCGGGGTAGGAGTCAAGCCAACCGAGATTGTGTGTTGCCATAATAATAGTTGTACCGCTATCTGAATGACATATTTTTTGCAATAATTCAACTAAATCTTTACCGGCTTGAGGGTCGAGATTTCCGGTTGGTTCATCAGCTAAAATAAGTTTAGGCTTATTAAGTAAAGCACGAGCAATAACTATACGTTGTTGTTCTCCACCTGATAACTCGTGTGGCATTTTGTATCCTTTGGTACTCATACCAACTTCAGACAATACTTCTTCAATACGTTTATCCATATCGTCCTTGTCTTTCCAGTCGGTAGCCCTTAGTACAAACAATAGATTCTCTTTTACAGTCCTATCAATTAATAATTGAAAGTCTTGAAAGATAATTCCTATTTGTCTGCGTAAATGTGGAATGTCTTTGTTGCGAATGTCAATAAGATTGTATTCAAATATATTTGCTTCGCCATTTTCTATTGGCAATTCAGCATACATAGTCTTTAGAAGACTACTCTTTCCTGAACCTACCTTACCGATAAGGTAATAGAACTCGCCTTTACCTATTTCGAGATTGACATTTTTAAGAATTAATTGTTCTTTTTGATAAATGTCAACATTTTTATACTTGATGAGGGTATTCATTGCTTGTTTTTTTGTGACGTTTTTTTAAATCTATTGCTAAGTCTTCGATGCGTAAACCTTTTGATGTAAGTAATACTATAAGGTGATATATGAGGTCTGATGCTTCGTAAATTAATCTGCTATTGTTACCATTTGTGGCTTCAATAACAGTTTCGATTGCTTCTTCTCCTACTTTTTGTGCCATACGATTTACACCATCTTTAAATAATGATGTGGTGTACGAACCTTCAGGCATTTCTTTGTAGCGTTTGTCAATGTAATCTTGCAAATGTTTCAAGAACATCAAGTCTTCCATTCCGTTTACTTCGTCGAAGCAAGTGTCGCTGCCGGTGTGGCATACAGGACCTTTAGGATTGACCTTGATTAATAGTGTATCACTGTCGCAATCTTCTTTAATTGATACAACATTTAAAAAATTGCCACTTTGTTCGCCTTTAGTCCATAAACGTTGTTTGCTACGACTGAAAAAAGTTACTTTACCAATTTCTTCAGTTTTTGCTAACGATTCTTCATTCATGTATCCTAACATTAATACTTTGTTAGTAACATTGTCTTGGATAATTGCGGGAATTAGTCCGCCTTGTTTTGCAAAATCTAATTTCATCTTATAGGTATATTGTTATTTCGTAAATATTCTTTTAGTTCGGGTATTTTAATTTCCCCGAAATGAAATACGCTGGCTGCTAATGCTGCATCTGCCTTGCCTATTAAAAAAGCATCTTTAAAGTGCTCTTTTGTACCGGCTCCACCTGATGCAATTACAGGTATTTTAAGAATGTCGGCTAATGTTGATAAGGCATCGTTAGGATAGCCTGTTTTAACGCCGTCGTGGCTCATGCTGGTAAATAAGATTTCGCCGGCTCCTCTGTCTTGTGCTTCTTTTGCCCATTCAAAAAGACTCCTTTCGGTTGGAATTCGACCCCCGTTTAAGTAGCAAGTCCATACTCCATCATCGTATTTTGCATCAATTGCAGCAACACAAACTTGTGATCCGAAATTACGAGCTATGTCGTTGATAAGTTGCGGATTGCGTATTGCAGCTGAATTGACAGAAACCTTATCGGCACCTGCATTGAGTAAACGTTCTACATCAGACAATTCGTTTATGCCACCGCCTACTGTAAAAGGTATACTTATATTTGCAGCTACACGTTTAACCATATCGACAAAGGTTTTACGACCTTCGTGTGATGCTGTAATGTCGAGAAAAACCAATTCGTCTGCTCCGTCCTCGCTGTATTTCGCGCCTAACTCAACAGGGTCTCCTGCATCTCTAAAGTTTACAAAATTAATGCCTTTAACGGTTTTGCCGTCTTTAACATCTAAACAGGGTATAATACGTTTGGCTAACATATTATTATGTGTTTTTGTATTATTGATGATTCAAGTTGTTTCAAGCTGATGCGTCCTTCATATATGGCTTTCCCAAATATAACAGCCGGTAAGCCTGCAGACTCTAATGTTGCAATGTCTTCCATGCTACTAACGCCGCCGCTTGCGATTAAATATAAATCTTTATGTTTTGATAAAATCTTTTTGTACAAATCTATTGACGGACCTTCTAACATACCGTCTTTTGCAATATCTGTACAAATAACTTTATCAATTCCTTTTTGTATATAGCTGTTTAAGAATGGCATCAGTTTGCATTCGCTTTCTTCTGTCCAACCATTTAATGCTATTGTTTCGCCTTTTACATCAGCTCCCAATATGATTTTGTCTTTGCCATAAGTATTTATCCATGAAATGAATGTTGCTGCATTTTTTATCGCTATACTACCTCCGGTAACCATTGATGCTCCACATTCGAATGCAATTTTTAGGTCTTCGTCAGTTTTTAATCCACCTCCAAAATCTATACATAAATTTGTATTGGATGCTATATTTTCGAGGACTTTATAATTGACTATATGTTTGGCCTTTGCTCCGTCTAAATCGACTAAATGCAGACGGGTAATGCCATGTGCTTCAAATTCTTTGGCAACTTCCAAGACATTTTCGTTATAGACTTTTTTTTGGTCGTACTTGCCCTGCGACAAACGTACACATTTGCCATCGATTATATCTATTGCTGGTATTAATTGTATCATAATGCCAAGAAATGCTCTAAAATTTTGCTACCTATGCTGCCACTCTTTTCCGGGTGAAATTGAGTAGCGTAAAAATTGTTTTTATGCATAGCAGCGCTAAAAGGTTCAATGTAATCACAAGTTGCAATGGTATCCTTGCAAAACGGAACATAGTAACTATGAACAAAATAAACAAAATCGTTTTCATTAGTACCGTCAAATAAAGGCGATTTTAAATTGTATATCTGATTCCACCCCATGTGTGGAATTTTTTCTCTGTTTTGTGGGATAAACAATTTAACCGGTGCATCAAATATGCCTAAACAAGGTGTTTTACCGCCTTCTTCCGAATATGCACACATTAGTTGCATTCCTAAACATATACCAAGTACAGGTTGGGTGAGTGAACTGATTACTTTGTCTAATCCTTTGTTTTGAAGATACGACATTGTGGTTGATGCTTCACCGACTCCCGGAAATATAACCTTATCTGCCGAACGTAAAATTTGAACATCGTCAGTTACTACAGGTTCGATACCCAAACGTCTTAATGCGTGTTGTACCGAATAAATATTGCCTGCATTGTATTTTACTATGGCTATGTTCATATTATCATCCAAATACTATGGTTTTGTTTTTATATACCAATATTTTATGTTCGATGTGTTTCTCTACTGCACGTGATAATACTATTTTTTCCAAATCCTGACCTTTACGCATCAAGTTTTCGACAGTATCTTTGTGTGATATACGTGTTACATCTTGTTTGATAATTGGTCCTGCATCAAGCTCTTCAGTTATGTAGTGGCTTGTTGCTCCAATGATTTTTACACCGCGTTCGTATGCTGCATGATATGGACGTGCTCCTACAAAAGCAGGCAAAAATGAGTGATGTATGTTTATTATCTTTTCGGGATATGCACGAATAAAGTCCGGCGATATCACCTGCATATATCTTGCCAATACTAAAAATGATATATTGTTTTCCTTAAGTAGTGCCAATTCTTTCACTTCTTGTTCTTCTTTTGTTTCTTTGGTTATAGGGAAACAATAGTATGGTATATTGAACTTTTTAGCAACATGTTCCATATCAGGATGATTACTAATGATCAGAGGAATCTCTACATTCCAATCGCCTGCTTCATAATGTGCTAATAAATCGTACAAACAATGTGATTGTTTAGATACAAATATTGCCATTCGAGGTTTCTGCGCATGTAAGTATAATTGGAAATCCATGCTATACTTTTTAGCCATAAGTGTATCAAAGTATTCTTTAATTTTTTCTTTAGGAATTTGAAAGTTTTCCAATTCCCATTCTACACGCATAAAGAATGCTTTCTGTATAGCATCAACATATTGGTCTAAATAGATAATATTTCCTTTGTTGACATTGATAAAGTCTGTTACAGAAGCTAATATGCCTTGTCGGTCAGGGCAATGTAACAGTAAAACGGCCGTATCTTTGTTTGTATTTTCCATGATTCTCGGATATATCTTGCAAAAGTACTTATTTTTTCGGAAAAAGCAGATATAATTAGCTTGCAGATTAACGCTGGAAGTTGACTTGCATGCAACGTATCTTTATTTGCTCAAAGTTTATTAAATAAATAGTCTTCAGCTAACTTTTTTAATAAAGTTTCAGGCAGTTGTGATATGCCATATTTTGTTATCATGATAAATTCAGGTGTTCCTTTCCGAAAGATAAATTTCATTTCTTTATTGTCGACATTTGCCAATAGATGATAATTACCTTTGTATACTTGCTCAATTCTTAAATCTGAAATATTATGATTATGCCATATATAATTAATATGATTATTCGAATCGGGAAGTTTTCCCCATTCTTTAAGATTGTCGTTGATGCATGATTCTACGAGTCCTAACCACTGCTCATTTACATTATATTTTAACGCAATAGCTCGAAATTGCTTTGCTGCATTTATCACGTCATTTATGATAGAATTTGGTCTACGAATGCCATTATCACTTGCAAAATCCAGTACATCATTGCGTGATATATCTATAACTTTGCCGCGAGCCATAAGGCATCTGCTTTTTTGTGGCTGGTATCCGCCTTTGTTAAATATAAATGTAATGTCGTAGGCAGGAG
Organism: Bacteroidia bacterium; assembly: GCA_009930305.1. Classification (GTDB taxonomy): domain Bacteria; phylum Bacteroidota; class Bacteroidia; order Bacteroidales; family Paludibacteraceae; genus Enterocola. The sequence continues at coordinate 18,400 of RZYM01000006.1, read as the reverse complement.
ATAGTTTCCATTTTCCTTTTCTGTTCATTATGAAAGAAAAATTTTTGTCATGGTCGTCGGTGTTGTTAGTAATTATATTGAAAACCATACGTCTGAAAACTTCTTCACAAACCGTTTCGCTTAATCTCATTTTTCTACAAACTTGTAAAAGTTTTTCGTAAGAATCGCAACCCGGCGATAATGCGGCAAGTGTTTGAGTGTGTAATTTACCTCCATCTTCTCTGTCAAAACGACGAGTTAAAAAATGTTGTGTACCTCCAACTTCTAGTAGTCTACATTCCATCATATCAATGCCTGCCAACTTCGCCATTTCGTAATATGTCATTTCTAACTCAGAAAAACTCCGTTCAGGATCGTTGAACTTGAGAATGTAGTAATCATATCCGTCCATGTTATTAATTTGTCCTGAACGAATTTCGCCTGATTCTTTGTTAATGGCAATGATAGCCTTAGGCTGACGACCACCTGCCGAGGTTCCCACTGCAATTAAGGATTTGATTGTAAGTGATTCGTCTGCTCTAATAACTACATTTTCTCTATCTTGATAGATGCGGTGTGCAAGATCTATTAAGTTTGTCAAAACAATTTTTTCTTTTGATACCATTTTTTCGACCTCAGGAATATATTCAAGCGCTCCCATTCCTCGCTTTCCAATGAATGATAATTTCTCGAGAGGCGTTACTTCTGAATTTGATATTTTGCTTTGTACGCGCCATTGTTCAAATAATTGATTTCCCCATGAATCAGGTAGTGAGTCTGCCAGAAAAGCCGGTAGATTTTGATATTTCTCATCTTTATTGCCATAAATTGGCATTCTGCTGCCACTACTGTTTATTGGATGAACAAAAGGAGATATATCTGGACCTCGCATAATAAAAGTTGGATTGTACTCAAAATAAGGTAATCGTCTATTTTTATCCCAAAGCAAACGTCCAATTTCTTCATCCCAAATATATACCTTCAATGATGTTATCATGATTTCTTATGCCTAATTCGTTGTACTTTCTTTTCTTTTTTAATAAGATATGGAGATATTGGTAACTCCGGCAGCAATTCATTCAGACTTTCTATTTGATCAATGCCTTTGAGTAACAATAAAAACGTGCCAAGTGACATGTTGTTTGTTATACCATTTTCAAATTTATGGATGGTTGTAATCGTCAATCCGGTATGTTCTGCCATCTCTTTTTGTGTCATTTGCATTCTCATACGATAATCTTTGAAGCGTTCACCTAATAAGTGAACAAGTTCCGGAATTGAATATTCGTAAAGCTTTTCCATGTTGTGTATTTTAATATAATTATCTTTATATTTAACTATCAAATACGCATATAAATATAAGAATAATTATAGTTATATGTGCAAAGGTAACAATTATTGATGATATAGCAAATTTATTCCATGTTTTCTTATTCAATTTGTTTAAATGCCCTTCACATTCGAAATGCAGACGTTGAATGTGTAATGTGTAGTGTGTAATGTGTAATGTGTAGTGTGTAGTGTGTAATGTGTAGGGTGTAATGTGTAATGTGTAGGGTGAAGGGTGAAGGGGTGAAGGGTTAAGGGTTAGGGGGCGTGTAATGTGTAGTGTGTAATGTGTAATGTGTAGTGTGTAATGTGTAATGTGTAGTGTGTAATGTGTAATGTGTAGTGTGAAGGGTGAAGGGTGAAGGGGCGTGTAATGTGACGAGCACTACTCGTTAGGACCGCCTAGAAAATTATTGCGTATAAAAAATTAGACTGATGCAATCGTCAAAAACTGCGTCCCGTAGGGCGCATAGCAGTTTTAGATTGCAGAAGGCAATTTTTAGCAATAATTTGCAGCGGAAAAAGCGCTTTTCTTTTGGTTCGTTTTCTTTGGACAAGACAAAGAAAATGAACTGGGGTCCGGGGCGAAGCCACGGTAGGCACGAAGTGCATATGTTTAGGGTGAAGGGTGAAGGGTTAAGGGGTGAATAGCCGCAACACAATGCGAATCCCACGGGCGAATGCAGTTCGCCTCTACACATTACACGATTACACGCCCTTAACCTAAAAATTACACACTACACATCAGCTTTATTCAAAAATATTCGTAATTTCGCACTTGCTATTTGAATCTATATGTATTGCGTGTCGAATTTGAAGGGCGAATGCAATTCGCCCCTACAACGCATTATTGATCATTTCAACATTGGATTATACACAATTACACATTACACGATAACCCTTAACCCATAACCCATATGTACGAAGCATCTGAATTGATTTTAAATCAGGATGGGAGTGTGTTTCACTTGCATCTGAAACCTGAGCAATTGTCTGATAAGGTGATATTGGTTGGGGATATGGCTAGAACTGATGTTATAGCTTCATATTTTGACAGCATTGAGTGCGAGGTGCAAAATCGTGAGTTTAGAACTATTACCGGAATGTATCGGAATAAGCGCATCAGCGTATTATCTACAGGAATTGGTTGTGGTAATTTGGATATTGTGATGAATGAACTTGATGCTCTTGTAAATATTGATTTGAAGAAACGTGTTAATAAAGATGTGTTTAAGAAATTGACTTTGGTAAGGGTAGGGACTTCAGGCGGATTGCAGGCTAATGTGCCTGAAGGTACTTTTGTGGCATCCAAACGTTCAATAGGTTTTGATGGTGTGATTAATTTCTACGCAGATAGTACCAAAGTTTGCGATATGCAGTTTGAAAAGGCTTTTGTTGATTATACTAATTTTTCGAAACGTCATGCTGCTCCTTATTGCGTTAAAAACTCCGAGAAATTACTTACTCGTATTGCATCAACCGATATGGTATTGGGTAATACTATAGCTTCGAGTGGCTTTTATGGACCTCAGGGTAGAACATTGCGTTTGAATTTGGATGATGTAAATTTGAATAAAAAAATTATGCAATTTGAATTCAATGGCGAAAAGATTACTAATTACGAAATGGAGGGTTCTGTACTTGCGGGCATGGCAGCATTAATGGGTCATGAAGCCCTAACTATTTGCTTGATTATCGCTAACAGATATGGCAAAAGTTTTATCGGAAATTATTCACAGAAAATGAAAGAATTAATTAGCTTGGTTTTAGATAGAATATGAAACTTGTACCGGATTTTATTGATTTCGTAAAGAAAGATTTTAATTGGAAAGCCTATACTTATGCTGCAGTATTACTTTTAGCAATGCTGTTCTTAAATACGCACTATCATTTTTATTATACTTGTTTGAATCCCACTTATTGGGAAGGTACTTCAATGCTTTGGTATACAGTGTTTTATATATCAGTATATTTTATTGCAGCTATCCCGTTTTTACTTATCAAGAAAGATTATAAGGTTCTGAAAAATCCTTGGTTTTATCTAAAATCGACATTTTTCATAATGCTTTTTAGTATAACAATCGGCTTCTATTCTTATTATGATTATGAATTTGTAGGGTTAACTTCGACTGAAGGTGCTTATATTAAGCATTTACTTTTTTATCTTAAAACGACATTTATGCCACTGCCTTTTATTGTTTTGGCGAAACTGACCTTTGATAGGCATTTGGAAAATTTGTATGGTATATCTGCATCGCATCAACATGTTTCTACGTATTTATTGTGTTTATTGGCTTTAATACCATTTGTTATTGCAGCATCATATACAAGCGAATTCCAATATATGTATCCATTATTTAAACCATGGCAATATCAGGGTGCTTTTGGTATGAGTGATTCTGAATTGGCGATTATTAATAGCATAGCATATTGTTTCCATTATGTAGGCACCGAATGGATATTTAGAGGATGCTTGGTTGTTGGAATGGCTGCTATTGTTGGACGTAGCGCAGTTGTACCTATGGCAGTAATGTATTGCACAATACATTTCGGCAAGCCTTTGGGTGAGGCTATATCATCTATATTCGGAGGATATATTTTAGGAGCATTAGCTTATCAAACTCGCCACATTTGGGGTGGAATAATTATCCATATAGGCATCGCCTTAGTTATGGATTTTGCTGGTCTGTTTCAGCATTATTGTACCTTAAGTAATCGATAATAAAGGTAATATCCTGCTCTGTAAAATCGACCGGAGCTAAGTGTAATGCTTCGTCTAATTTTGAGAATGGCGAAAACAAGCGATAGCAATTGACTGCTTCTTTACGTTTGCCTGTTGCCCACAAACAATGACCACAATATAGTTGATAATTAACAGATTGCTTCTTGTCAGGATTTAAGAAATCTATTTTATAAAAGTAGTTTAAAGCACTATCGTATAGTCGCAATTCTGCACTACACATACCCATATTGAAAATAGTATTCAAATTATTAGGCTCTTGTTTGTCAATTTGAATGTAATAGTCTAATGCTTCTTTGTAATGTCCTGATTTTCTGTGGCAATATGCTAATTTACGTAATGTTCCTAATTGATCTGATTCTATTAAATCGGCTTTTTCGTAGTACGAAATAGCCTGAGTATAAAATAATGTTTTTTGATAACAGAATCCTATTTTTTTATATAAATCGGCATTAGGTTCGGAGAATGTTTCTAATTTTAGATATGCTGATAAGGCATTATCGTATTGTTCTTTTGTAAAAAAGTAATCTGATAATTCGGGCAAAAATTCATTCTCAGGATTTATTAGTCTGAAAAATGGTGCTTTGTGTATGTCGAATTTGTAAGTAAAGATATCTTCAAAATCTTTTTTATCTCTGTATAATTTAAAGAAACGATATAAGTCTTGAATATAGCGATTAGTGGTGGATGCAGACTTGTCGGGATGTATTACATCATCCTTCATTTGCTCGCTTTCCATACGTAGCTGATTACTCATTGATTTTCTGTATGTTTCAGGAATCATATTCAAGTTTATGCAAAACGAGTATTTATCGGAATCGCATAAAAAATTGTCGTCAGTTAAAAATGAAACTAAAGATTTATTATTGTCGGTTTGCTCTTCAAATAATTGGCTTACTGCCGGATGCTCTTTATAGAATGGAATAAACCAATTTTCTATTTGATTGAAAAAAGGGAAACTTTTTAGTTGCGAAAAGGTGCTCATGTTTATATCGGAACCTTCCATTTGCAATTCTGAATAAACTCTCATTTTTTCTGAAATTTCACTATTTGCTATTATATCTTGAAGGTTAGCATTTTTCTCTTCAAAATCTTCAGAATCGAAGTTGCTTTCGTCCATCTGCTTGCGGATGTTAGGCGCAAGTTTCGCTATTTTAGGGATGATGTTTTCGCTAATATCTTTGGTGATACGTTCGGTTTCTTTACTGCGAATAAGTTGTTTTACAATTACTTGTGTCTGATTAACGGTTTCTTTGTTGTCGAATAACAAGTTGAGTCTGTTATTTATAGCAGGATAGAATTGCAGTCTTTTTTGATGTATTGTAAGGCATATTACAAGTCCTGTTAATGCGCGTAAAGCTGTTGTTTGATGTTTGTTGTCGCAAAAATCGGCTAAACACAGCACTTTATGCTCGTCAAATATACGTAAGCAATTAAGTGTTATTGCAGCTACTGCTAATGCGGTATCGATTTTGTCTCCGTCAGAATTTAGTTCGCTGCAATATTTAATTTGTTCGTCGGTAAAACGCTTAACATTCCACAATTTCGAAAAGCACGAATTTTCGCTATATGCCGTAGTCATATATCCTGCACATACGTCATCTGTAAGTTCATAAGTTTCTTTTATTAGACGGCGAAAAATATCGATACGATCGGGGTCTTCAACACCATCAAACAAGTATTGCAATAAAAAACGATAGGTGTTTTTGATTTCTTCCAAGCGTTCGCTATCAGCCTTAGTTACAAGTAGTTGTAATTGTGCTAATGCTCGTCCAAGTAATTGTTTGTCTAATGAACCATTAATTATATTTCGTATGTCAGATATGTTCTTAGGCATAATATATGCTTGTGTGTTGAAATTATTAAAAGCCAGCTTTATTCAAATTACTTTCTATACGTTTAAGAATGTCTTCTGATTCTGCTTTCTCAAATTTTTCGCCGGTGATATGCTCAAATAGTTCAAGGTATCTGTCGCTGATGCTCTTTACTATTTCATCTGTCATTTCAGGAACTTTTTGTCCTGTTTTACCTTGAAATCCATTATCCATAAGCCATTCGCGAACAAACTCTTTAGATAGTTGTTTTTGTGCTTCGCCTTTTTCAAAACGTTCTTGGTATCCTTCTGCATAAAAATAACGTGATGAATCGGGTGTATGGATTTCGTCCATCAAATAGATTTTGCCTTTGCTTTTACCAAATTCGTATTTTGTATCAACCAAAATCAAACCACGTTTTGCTGCAATTTCTGTTCCTCTTGCAAATAGAGCTAATGTGTATTTTTCGAGTTGTTCATATTCTGCAGCCGAAACCAAATTTTGCTTGATAATTTCTTCTTTTGAAATATCTTCGTCATGCATTCCGATTTCTGCTTTTGTAGTAGGAGTGATAATTGGTGTCGGGAATTTTTGATTTTCTTTCATGCCCTCAGGTATCTTAACTCCACATATCTCGCGAACTCCACTTTTATATGCACGCCATGCGCTGCCACATAAATATCCGCGTACAATCATTTCTACTGGATAGCCTTCGCAGCGATGTCCAACAGTAACCATCGGGTCGGGAGTTGAAATCTTCCAATTAGGTACGATATCTGCAGTTTCGTCTAAGAATCTTGCTGCAATTTGATTCAACATTTGTCCTTTAAAAGGAATACCCTTTGGTAGTACTACATCGAACGCTGATATACGGTCTGTTGCTACCATTATAAGTGTATCATTATTGATACTGTATACATCACGTACCTTGCCGTGATAAACATTTGTTTGTCCTTTAAAATTAAAGTTGGTTGCAGTTAGTGCATTCATGATGTTTATTTTAATTATTAGTTTTGTTCTGTTCGCTTTTCGTAGGCTTCAACTATTCGACTTACTAATTTGTGTCTTACTATATCTTGCTTATCAAATTCGATATGTGCAATGCCTTTTACATCTTTAAGAATATGCATTGCATCTATAAGTCCCGATTGCTTTGCATTAGGTAAGTCTATTTGGGTGATATCTCCGGTTACAATCATTTTAGAATTAAAACCAAGCCTTGTTAAAAACATCTTAATTTGTTGAGATGTAGTGTTTTGTGCTTCATCTAATATGATTACGGCATCACTCAATGTTCTTCCTCTCATAAAAGCCAGTGGAGCAATTTGAATAACATGTGTTTCTAAGTATTCTTTTAGCTTAAAAGGAGGAATCATATCTTCTAATGCATCATATAATGGTTGTAAGTAAGGGTCAATCTTGTCTTTCATATCACCTGGCAAGAAACCTAACTTTTCGCCTGCTTCAACAGCCGGACGGCTTAATATTATTTTGCGTACTTGTTTGTTCTTTAAAGCGCTTACAGCCAATGCAATAGCAGTGTATGTTTTGCCAGATCCTGCAGGACCTACTGCAAACATTAAATCGTGATTTGTAAAGGCTTTAACCAATTTTTGTTGATTTTCGGTACGTGCAGTAATAGCTTTCCCGTTTAAACCATACAAAATAAGATTGTCAGTATTGATTACAAGTGGTTCTTTCCCTTTTACAAGGTCAATTATAACAGCATCATTAATGGTGTTGAATCTGGTTATATGTTGCTCTATAAGGCTAAGTTTCTTTATGAAATCTGCAACATCTGCATCATCACCCATGGCTTTTATGACATTACCGCGTGCAATAATTCTGATTTTTGGAAATAGTACTTTTAGCAAATGAATATTTGCATTATTAACTCCGCAAAACAAAATAGGATCTGCTGTTTCTAATATGTATGTTTCTTCTGACACTAAATTAATCCTTCAATGCAACGTTTAAGGCCATCTTCCCAATGTGGAATAGCGATGCCGAATGTTTGTTTTATTTTGCTCTTATTCAATACACTGTAATACGGACGTGGTGCTTTTACCGGGTAGTCTTTACTTTCGATAGGAGACACTTTGCAGCTTGTAATATTGCTGAGTTCGTGAATCTTTAAAGTAAAATCGAACCAACTGCATACGCCTTCGTTTGTATAATGATAGATGCCGTATTTATTGTCGTTTTCATTGTTAATGGCATAATCCATTATTTGTAATATGGCTTTGGCAAGGTCGGCTGCGTAGGTTGGAGTTCCTATTTGGTCGAACACAACCGATAATGTGTCGCGTTCTTTACCAAGTTTTATCATAGTTTTTACAAAATTGTTTCCAAATTCGGAATACAACCATGCTGTTCTAATAACGAACGATTTTTGGCATACTGCCATTAGTTTTTCTTCTCCTTCGCGTTTTGTTTTACCGTAAACAGATGCCGGACATGTTTTCATATCTTCTGAGTATGGACGATTTGAAGAGCCATCAAAAACATAGTCGGTAGACACGTGAATAACGCCTGCCTTGTATTTATCAGCTGCTTTACCTAAGTTTTCGGGAGCATCAGCATTAAGTTTTCGGCATAATTCTTCGTTATCTTCTGCTTTATCTACAGCGGTGTATGCAGCACAATTTATGATATATGCTATATTATTGCTTGAAACTATCTTCTCAATTGCTTCTAAATCACAGATATCCAATGTATCAACATCTGTAAATATAAATCCGTATTGTGGATAATTGGCAGAAAAAATACGCATCTCGTTACCCAATTGACCGTATGCTCCTGTTACTAATATGTTTTTCATAATTAAAATACGAAGTTTGTTTGTATATCCTTTAGTAATGGATGTTTTGTGTCTTTATCAGAAATAATGCGTTTGTCGGCAGGTATCATCCAATCGATTCCTAATGCGGGATCATCAAACTGAATGCCACCTTCTAATGCCGTATTATAAAGATTATCGCATTTATATGTAAAGACTGCTGTTTCGCTTAAAACGGAAAATCCGTGAGCAAAACCTTGAGGAATAAAAAATTGTGTTTTGGTTTCGGCATCAAGTCTAACTCCAAACCATTTTCCATAGGTAGGGGAACCTTTCCTTATATCGACTGCTACATCATAAACTTCACCAATAACTACCGATACTAATTTTGCTTGACTTTCAGGTTGTAATTGATAATGTAATCCTCTAATTACACCATAACTTGATTTGGATAAATTGTCTTGACAAAAGTTTTGTTTGATACCTAATGCTTCGTAGTTTTTTTTGTTGTAAGTTTCGCAGAAATATCCGCGTGAATCACCAAAGATTTTAGGTTTTAAAACTAATAATCCGGGAATACTTGTTTCGATTACTTCCATTTGTTTATGTTGAATGTTTATTTGTTTAATTGGTTAATAACCCTTCACCCATCACCTTTCACCCTTCATCGCTCACCCTTCACCAATTCATCAGTAAATATGTTGTTCGTTCGCGATCTTTATTAAATATTGACCGTAATAATTCTTTTTAAGCGGTTCGGCTAATTTAAGCAGTTGATCGCGGTTTATGTATCCGTATTTATATACAATTTCTTCGAGACATGCTACCTGCAAGCCTTGACGATTTTGGATTGTAGATATAAAATTAGATGCTTCGAGCAAACTGTCGTGTGTGCCGGTATCAAGCCATGCAACACCTCTGCCCATTAATTTAACGTTTAATCTGCCTTCGTTTAAATAAAGGCGGTTAAGGTCGGTGATTTCTAATTCGCCACGTGCTGATGGTTTCAAGCCTTTGGCTTTTTCTACAACATCGTTTCCATAAAAATACAAACCTGTAACGGCAAAATTAGATTTTGGCTTAGCCGGTTTTTCTTCTAGTGACAAAACTTTACCGTCTTTGTCAAATTCTGCTACTCCATAGCGTTCAGGATCATTTACATAGTATCCGAATACAGTGGCTCCATCTTTTAGTGTGGCAGCCGATTGCAGCATATTTGATAAATTGTATCCATAGAAAATATTGTCGCCAAGCACCATGCAAACAGTCTCTTTGCCAATAAATTCTTCGCCGATAATAAATGCTTGTGCCAAACCATCGGGTGAAGGTTGTATCGCATATTCAAAATGGACGCCTAAAGCAGATCCGTCACCTAAAAGATTTTCATACAAGTGTATGTCTTGTGGAGTTGAAATGATTAAAATTTCCTTGATACCTGCTAATAAAAGTATCGATATGGGATAATAAATCATTGGCTTGTCGTAAACAGGAATAATCTGTTTCGAAATGCTTTTTGTTATCGGATATAGGCGTGTGCCCGATCCGCCTGCGAGTACAATTCCTTTCATTATTTATTGTTTTATTAGTGTATGCTAAACATTGATACAATCTTACAAAAGTAGTAATAAAATTTAATTAATCAATTTCATCATCAAAGAAGGTATCTGATAAAAATTCGTCTAAATCGCGCCTTTCTTTTTTCGTTGGACGTCCAGTACCTTTGTCGCGGTTAATGAAACCACTTATTTTTGTTGTTTCTAATAATTCGTATTGGTCGGAAGTGGTAACGTTTTCCATATATTCGGGCACTAATTTAGCTCCTAAACGGTTTTCGGTTAGTGCTAAAACGCGAAATGAATATATAATAGGTGATTTTCTTATCTGAATGATATCTCCGACTTTTATAGTGCGTGATGGTTTGATATTTTGTCCGGATATCATTATTTTGCCTTTTTTACAGGCATCAGCAGCAATGCTTCTGGTTTTAAATAAACGCATTGCCCACAACCATTTATCAATTCGTACTTCTTCTTTCATCGATTTTTATTTGTTGTTGTATTGGTTCATAGTAGTTTGCATGCCGGCTAAGCAGAAACTACGAATCATTTCAACGGCAAGGTCGATTCGTTCGTTAAATTTTTCTTGTTGTTCGGTCGAAAATTTACCAAGCACGTATTCTATTTGTTTACCTTTTGGGAAATCGTTACCTATGCCGAATTTTAAGCGTGCATAAGCTTCAGTGCCTATTAATTCTTGAATGTTTTTTAAACCGTTATGTCCTGCATCACTTCCCTTAGGTTTAAGTCTTAAAGTGCCAAAGGGTAGGGCAATGTCATCAACAAGAACAAGTAAATGATCTAAATCTATATTTTCTTCTTTTAGCCAATAACGAATAGCTGTTCCACTCAGATTCATGAATGTTGATGGCTTTAGCAGGAGGAGAGTTTGATTCTTAATTCTGCATTCGGCAGTAGAACCATAGCGCTTCTCTGTAAAAAAAACATTGGATGCCTTTGCAAAGGCATCCAATATCATAAATCCTATGTTGTGGCGGGTCTCTTGATATTCAGAACCGATATTACCCAATCCTACAATTAAGTACTTCACTTTGTGTAATGTGCTTTATTACTATTTAGAAGCAGCAGCTCCTTCAGTTGTTGTAGCAGCATCTTTAGCTGCACGTGTTGATTTAACACATACTATTAAGCTTTCTTTATTATCAACGATTTTGATGTTAGGGAATGACAATTCGCCTGCTTTGATAGATTTGCCTATTTCTAAGTTCTCAACATTTATTGTTAATGATGAAGGAATATCTTTGCATAATGCTTTGATTTTCAATTTACGCATTTCCAATGATAATTTACCACCGGCACGTACACCGATAGCTAATCCTTCAGTTTTGATAGGAACACGGAATGTGATAGGTTTTTTGTCGTCTACTTCTAAGAAGTCAATGTGTAAAATATTGTCAGATACAGGATGATATTGAATGTCTTTCAATATAGCTTTCAAAGTTTGCTTGCCGATAGTTAATTTAACTTCGAAAATTTCAGGAGTGTAAATTAATTTACGAATAGCAGATTTTGTTACTGTAAAATTGATGTTTTCTTTTCCACCATAAATAACGCAAGGAATTAAATCTTCTTTGCGCATTGTTTTGCAAGCTTTTTTGCCTAAATCGGTTCTTGGAGTTCCGCTTAATTCAAATACTTTCATGATAAATAATTTTGTGTTACTAAAATATTGGTCATACGTTACATTAAGTGATTAAGTGACCTAATTCCCATCACACTTGTCCTTCTGACAAAGCGCGGCAAAGTTAGTAAAAAAAATGAATAATTATGATATGATGCAAAAGTTTTTTTAGTTTGGCTATCTTACATCAGTGGATTCCAACCTTGTGCTTTAAGGGTAATTTCGTTGCCGTCGCGTGTAACTAAAACAGAACCTTCTGAAGCATCAGAAATGTATCCAATGACTTTTATTCCTTCAATTTTATTGATATCTTCGTGACTTGCTAAAGGAACTGTAAATAATAATTCATAATCCTCACCGCCATTTAAGGCAGCAGTAACAAGATTCATGTTTAATTCTTCAGCCATAACTGCAGTTCCGTAGTCTATAGGTATTTTATCTTCATAAACACGGCATCCTACGCCACTTTCCGAACATATATGCAGTAATTCTGATGATAATCCGTCAGAAATATCCATCATTGATGTTGGGAGTATATCGGCTTTATTTAATTTATCAATTATATCGCGTCTGGCTTCAGGTTTCAATTGACGTTCTAGAATGTATTCTTTGCCTGAAAAATCGGGTTGAGCAGCTTCTACTGTTTTGTCAAATAATGATTTTTCGCGTTCTAATAGTTGTAGTCCCATGTAAGCAGCACCAAGATTACCTGAAACACAAATTAAATCGGTATTTTTTGCACCGTTACGATATACAATTTTCGATTCTTCAGCTTCGCCTATACATGTAATACTTATTGTGAGTCCTGTTACAGATGCAGATGTGTCACCTCCAACTAAATCGACATTGTGACGTTGACATGCTAGGAGAATACCATCATATAAATCTTCCATATCTTCGACCGAGAAGCGTTTTGAAATACCTATGGATACTGTAATCTGCTTCGGGCATCCGTTCATTGCATAAATATCAGAAAAATTAACCATAGCAGACTTATAACCCAAATGTTTTAGTGGCACATAGCTTAGGTCAAAATGTATGCCTTCGAGTAGTAAGTCAGTAGTTACTAAAACGCGTTTTTTTGCGCCGCTATAATCCATTACTGCAGCATCATCTCCAACACCTTTAATGCTGGTAGCATCATTTAATTTGATTTTTTGTGTTAAATGTTTGATTAAACCGAATTCACCTAATGTAGATATTTCTGTTTTTGCCATAATTTAAGTATTTGGGGAGACAAAGGTACAAAATATTATTTACCTTTGCACCTTATATGAGTTTATCTGTTGCATATCTAAACAAGCGCTACGGTACTCAACAAGTACTGAAAGATCTTTCTTTTTCTATTGGAGATGGAGAAATAGTTGGCTTTTTGGGTCCAAACGGAGCCGGAAAATCAACAACTATGAAGATATTAACCGGATGCCTACAACCCGATGGTGGTCGCATTACCTTAGAGGATATTGATGTTTTGCTGTATCCAAGTAAAACTCAAGCTCTTATGGGATACTTACCTGAGAATAATCCATTATATGTTGACATGTATGTAAAGGAATATTTGTATTTTGTGGCAGGACTATATAAGATGAATTCGAAACTTGCATCCGAACGTGTTGATGAGATGATAGAAAGAACCGGATTGACTAACGAATATAAAAAGCGTATTTGTCATCTTTCTAAGGGATATAGACAACGTGTGGGTTTAGCTCAGGCAATGATTCATAATCCGAAAGTACTTGTACTTGACGAGCCTACAACAGGTTTGGATCCGAATCAGGTAATAGAAATAAGAGAACTTATAAAAGATTTCGGTAAAGATCGCACAGTTCTTTTTAGCACGCACATTATGCAAGAAGTTACTGCTGTTTGCAATAGATTTTTAGTTTTAAGAAAAGGAGAATTAGTTGCTGATATGAAAACTTCAGAACTAGATGGTCGAGATCTTGAAAAATTATTTTTCTCTTTAACTAACTAGTATGGAAGAAGATTTCGATATAAGAAAGGTTCAGACTGACGAAAACGGCGGAGATTTTGAAAATATCTTACGTCCAATGGCCTTTGCTGATTTTAAGGGTCAGAATAAAGTAGTCGAGAATCTTAAAATTTTTGTTCAAGCAGCAAGGTTGCGTGGCGAACCGCTTGATCATGTGCTTTTGCATGGACCTCCGGGTTTAGGTAAAACTACATTGTCAAACATTATATCTAACGAATTAGGGGTCGGCTTTAAATTAACTTCAGGGCCTGTTTTAGATAAACCCGGAGACTTAGCCGGATTACTAACTAACCTAGAACCTAACGATGTACTTTTTATTGATGAAATTCATCGTTTAAGTCCTATTGTTGAAGAGTATTTATACTCAGCAATGGAAGATTATAGGATAGATATAATGATTGATAAAGGTCCAAGTGCTCGTTCTGTACAAATCAATCTTAATCCGTTTACATTAATAGGTGCAACAACACGTAGTGGATTGCTTACAAGTCCGCTAAGAGCTCGTTTCGGTATTAATTGTCATCTCGAATACTATGATGCTGAAGTTTTAACAGGCATCATAAAAAGGTCTTCAAATATTTTAGATACAGAATGTTATGAGGATGCTGCCGTTGAGATAGCTCGTAGAAGTAGGGGAACTCCACGTATTGCAAATGCTTTATTAAGACGTGTACGCGATTTTGCACAAGTTAAAGGTACGGGCAAAATAACAAAAGAGATAGCTTGTTATGCATTGGAAGCCTTAAATATTGATACCTACGGACTTGATGAAATTGATAATAAAATACTGAATACTTTAATTGATAAGTTTGGTGGAGGACCTGTTGGAATCACAACCATATCTACAGCTTTAGGTGAGGATGCAGGTACAATTGAAGATGTTTACGAACCGTTTTTAATCAAAGAAGGTTTTATTAAAAGAACTCCAAGAGGTCGTGAGGTAACTGAATTAGCGTATCGTCATTTAGGAAAGAAAAAGATGTCAGATATGTCAGATTTGTTTTAAACTTTATTGAAGTGACAGAATTTAAATCATTAGCAAAAGAAACAGCAGTCTATGGTGTAAGCAGCATATTAGGAAAGTTTCTTAATTGGTGTTTGGTACCATTGTACACTCATGTTTTAGCAAGTCCGGCAGAATATGGAGTTGTAACAAACTTATATGCTTACACTGCTTTGATACTGGTCATTTTGACTTATGGAATGGAAACCGGTCTATTCCGTTTCATGAATAAAGGTTCGGACAATCCACAAACAGTATATGCTACTACTTTAATTAGTTTGTTTGTTACTTCAGCCATTTTTGTAATATCATGCTTTGTTTTTTCAGATTCAATAGCAATTGCGATGGGTTATGCTTTGAATCCTGAATACATAATGATGCTGGCAATAGTTGTAGCTATGGATGCCTTCGGTAGTATTCCCTTTGCTTATCTTCGCTACAAGAAAAGACCTTATGTATTTGCAGGACTAAAACTACTTATGATATTCGTCAATATTTTAATGAATATCTTTTTCCTTATAGGATGCCCTTACATAATGACCGTTGCGCCATCATTAATAGATTGGTTTTATCGTCCTGAATATGGTGTAGGTTATGTTTTTGTAGCTAATTTAATATCAACAACAACTGTTACAATAGCATTGCTGCCTTATGTATTTGTAGGTAAATTTAATTTCGATATCCAATTGCTGAAACGTATGCTTGCATATTCTTTGCCATTGCTTTTATTAGGTATTGTAGGCATTGCGAATCAAACCATTGATAAAATACTTTTCCCGTACTTGTTTGAAGATAAGATGTACGCTCAAACTCAGTTAGGAATATACGGAGCTTGTTTTAAAATAGCTATGGTTATGATGATGTTTACGCAAGCCTTTCGCTATGCTTATGAACCATTTGTTTTTGCAAAAAATAAAAATGCAGACAGTAGACAATCTTATGCCGATATAATGAAATATTATTTTATAACATCATTATTAATATTTTTAGGGATGATGTTTTATCTCGATATACTTAAATTAATTATTGGTGAAAGTTACTGGGAAGGCTTGAAAGTAGTTCCTATAGTATTATTATCATATATATTTCAGGGTGTATACTTTAATCTTTCGATGTGGTATAAATTAACCGACAAGACAATGTATGGTGCATATATGTCTTTTATGGGTTGTGCCATTACCATAACATTGATATGGGTATTGGTGCCACGCATTGGATATATAGGTGCTGCATACGCATCATTATGTGCCTATTTATGTATGATGTTAGTATCATACTTTTTAGGTCAAAAATATATGCCTGTAAATTATGATTTAGTGGCGATGCTTAAATATTTTGTATTAGCTATGGTACTATATGGTATTAGTATTTTGGCAAAGAATGGGTATGCATGGCTTAACTATTTGATTAATACACTTTTATTATCGTTGTTTGTTGTTTATATGGTTAAAAAGGATTTACCTTTACACTCTTTGCCGTATATAGGGAAATATTTCAAAAAACATTAAAATATGAATTATCTATTTTTAGCTACAGGTTTTGAAGAGACAGAAGCCGTTTCTGTGATTGATGTTTTAAGACGTGCAGATATGCCTTTAAAAACAGTGTCTATAACTAAAAATTTGCTTGTTGATGGTGCTCATGGAGTAACAATCAAAGCTGATGTTTTGTTTGAAGATATTAATATGGCTGATGCAGACTTTCTAATACTTCCGGGTGGCATGCCTGGAACTAAAAATTTAGAAGCTCATGCAGGTTTATCACTTGCATTGAAGAAACATTTTAACGAAGGCAAAAATCTTGCTGCCATTTGTGCTGCTCCGTCAATTTATGGCAAACTTGGATTTTTACGTGGAAGAAAAGCTATTTCTTACCCAGGTTTTGAGCAATATTTAGATGGTGCTGAAATACAATCAACAACTTTAGTTGAAGATGGAAACATTATAACAGCTGCAGGCCCCGGCGTAACTCTTGCTTTCGGTTTAAAGATAGTAGAGCACGCAAAGGGAGCAAATGTTGCAGCATCAATCGCTAAAGCAATGATTTTTAAATAAAACTTATTTGAGTTTTATTTATTTGACTTATCTTTGCAGCGTAGTAGGGGGTTTAGCTCATCTGGCTAGAGCGTAACACTGGCAGTGTTAAGGTGATCGGTTCAAGTCCGATAATCTCCACAAACTTAATAATCAGTAACTTACAATAAAATACTGATTTATTCGCATCAAAAGCGCATCACGATTTTTTACGCGTCGAATCATACGAAACGTGTAAAAAAAAATGCCCAACACTCAAATTTCCGCATTATACAAAAGTCAATACAGAGCAGCCGTTTTAAAGAAAACTTCGATCGGCTGGCATATTGAATATTACGCACTTCAACCGCAAACCAAAGAGTTGAAACGTAAGCAAATAAAGCTAAACGTCCTAAAACGGCGTTATATGTCTGTAAAAGAGTTCAAGGTAGCAGCAATGGAGATCGTCTACAACCTTAACGCAAAACTTTACGGTGGATGGTCGCCGTTTGTTCAGACTGAAAACATCCGGTTATACACCAAACTCAACGATGTTATAGCGGAATATATAACCGAAAAACAACGGGAACTGCGTGAAAATACGATGCGATCATACGCTTCATTTTGCCGTATCTTTAAAAGTTGGTGCGACAAAAATTGTCCGGACGTATATGCGTCGCTTTTTAACAAGGTTCTCGCTATTCGTTATATGGACTATGTATATAATGAACGAAAAGTAGAGGCAAGGGCGTGGAATAATAACCTTAAATTAGCACGTGCTTTTTTTAGTTGGGCAAAAGAAAAATGTTACATCAAGGAAAATCCATTTGAAAACATAAAACCAAAACGCAATCCGACCAAAAAAAGAGTATTAATACCGTCCGATTACAGACAGACAATAACCGAATATTATCGAGAAAATAACAAGGCAATGCTATGTGTGTGCCATTTAGTTTTTACGTCGCTGATCCGACCTAACGAAATAACATTGATACGTATTTGTGACATATCTCTTAAAGAAAAACGAATATATATACCAGCAGAAAACGCAAAAACACATAACGGACGTTATGCACCTATCAACGAACAGATATTGGATGATCTTTTACAAATAGGTATTGACACTTACCCATCCGATTTCTATTTGTTTGGAACAAATAAAATGAAGCCAGGCAAGAATCATGTAACACGTAAGATATTTACTTCTAATTGGGATAAAATGCGAAAAGCTATTAATTTGCCGGCGGAAATGCAATTGTACAGTTTGCGGGATACCGGTATAAATAATATGCTTAAATGCGGAATTGATCCGTTGTCAGTAATGCAAGCAGCGGACCATCACGACCTTGCAATGACAACTCGATATGCAAATCACGCCGATCCACAACTAATGGAAACTATTTATGCGCAAGCTCCGAAATTTTGATAAATAAAATAATGAAGTGAATTTGTCGGATTTTTTTTGTAACTCTGTATCTTTGTATCTAAAATGTACTTAATATACTGATTGTAAGATATTTGAACAAGTTACAAAAATGGATACAAAAATTTGT